>DBTT01000054.1:0-219686 GCA_002307185.1 Bacteroidales bacterium UBA1309 | reverse complement strand
ACGACAAGGTGAATTGAAAATCAGCCAAGCTAATGCGGGAGCAAAACCTGCTGAGTGCATGTCAGGAAGCTAATGAACATAGAGGCGTGTGTTATGGGCTAGGTATTTGATAACTAGTCAAATGGATTTCTATTTTGTTTTAACTCTCTCATAAAGTAGTGGTCTGGAGTACTTGACTCTTCTAAAATAAATTTTTTAGAATCCATTTTCAAAAAGACAACTTCAACACCAATTCTTTTTCCTATTTCGATTAATGAGTCTATCAATTCTGTATTTGCTTTACAACCCAAATAGATTTTTTTTGCATATGGAAATGGAAGTTTGTTATCAAAGAAATTGCTCATTTTACCGTCAACAATTAGTCTCCATTCCTTTTCATAATTCCAATTAGCCGATTTTACAATGAATGTCTTATAAATTAATTCATTAATATTGCATTTATTACTCTGATTTCCCTGAGAATCAAATTCAAGTTTCTTAAGTTTTGTAATAGGTATATTTATTCTATTACATGTGTATTCAACCGGAAATAAACCAGCTTTAATCAATGCCGCATTTTTTTCTAATAAATATTCTGATTTTTTAGAGTAGAACTCATAGTCCTCTAATGAAAATTGAATATCTTTTTTTAGTAGTTCAAGGTCGTACTCAACACAGAATCCTTTATGATTGTCTGCATAGTGTGACCACATTACAATTTGTTTGAAGAATTCATCGTATTTATCAAATTTTGAGAAGCACGTTACTCTGATATCAACATCTCTAAGTTTTGAAATTTTCGTATCTAACTTAGTCTCTTTCTCATTTAAATAGTCATATACAATACTTTGGAATTTATCAGATTTTAAATGCAATATTAAAATTTTTGCTGTAGAATATTCTTCTTTCCTATTGAAATATCCAAAACTCATCCCTAAACGACTATTATATATTCGCCACTTTTCTTCAACTGTAAATCCGTTCAATTTATTTTTTCTTCTACACATCCATTCTCTGAAATAAATTGTAGAAGCATATCTTTGTTAAATTTCTCATTGTCATAGCCAATATTACAATCAAAAGGGTCATTGAAAGATTTTGGATTAGATAACCATACTTTCTGATTCTGTATGTCTAAAATGTTTTGTGAAGTTGGTGAATAGTATTTAAACAAGTATTGAGGTAAAACATCATTTTTCTCATTTATTAAATTGAGATTTTCAAACGCTATCCTTGAAAAAGATTTCTCTTTATTCTTGGCTTTATTAAAAATCGTTGTAATGAATTTTCTTTGCCATTTACTGTTGATTTTAAATGAATTTGCTGTCATTTAGTATGTGTCTTTATTTTTTACACTTGCCCCATAACACCTATATATGCGAACTCTCAGTTGTGTATGCGAAGTAATAGTTCGCATATATTTACTGTAAGTGTGACTTTTTTTTTACTACATAGTTGATATTCTATTACATGCAAAATAAGCCAATTTTCAAAGAAGTTCGCATACCCAACTTGTTAAAGCTTGGGTTATTGTTTTCTATTTTTTTGAATCACAAAGTCACACCTAATTAATTTTCAGTTTATCCAAAGGGCTTTTTATCTGTTCAAACCCTTTCGAGAGAATCTGTGTGTAAATTTCCGTTCTTTTTTGAACCTAAAATAGCCTAACGGACTTTGTGAATAGTACCCACCTTATCAGAAAAGCGACTAGCTCCCACTCCCATCACCATTCTTCTCCCTGGAAGCATCTATTCTAAAATCCCCTTTACACAGAAAGAAATCAGAACCGACCATCCATTTTGCAAATATATTTATTCCTTTTTATTAAATACATCTTTTGTTAAAAATATTTCACTAATCAGAATCATTTTATTTAAGACACAATTCAAACCAACCTATTCTACACCAGAAGACACACATTCAGTGACATAAGCAAGAAAAAAACTTTCCATAGATGCTCAATTCTAAACTTTGAAGCCCCTTTATCCAAAGATACAACTTGTATAAAATTCATAAATGATCACAGCTATTTCAGGATATCATGTAATGCCAATGAGAGAAGATCAGGGGAGGTTTAGTTTTCGTTTAGCATGGAACAAAGAAGCTACAGGGAGTTGTTTCATTTTTCCTAAATAACGTGAGTTCGATCTAAAGGCTATAACGAGAGGGGCGTTTCGCCAAGAATATTCTCTCACAGCAAGCCGCTTGGCGGCGACAACCTTCCTTGCCCTGTGCGTGAGCGCAGGGTAGAATGTAGGTCGCCTGAAAACGGAAGCCGCCATAGCGGCGACAACTCTCTTGGAGGGGATGATGCGGTTCGGCTTCGATGTTCCCGAACAATGTCGCCACTGACGTGGCTTAGGATCAACCCCGGATTCCTTTCCCTGCGCTTGCGCACAGGGTTATTAAGAGGATGCCACTATGTGGCATGGTTGGATATGGGAAATAGGATAATTCTCCTCAACCATATCCAGGATAGCGAAAAACATAATTCTAAGATCGTACTCTCGTTAAATATTTAAGTTGTCGAGGGGATTCTTTATCTGTTTCAAATCCAGATAATGCAAGAACTTGGTTATTTCCCTCTCGGGAATACAATTAACGGAAAATTTCAAAAAAACAATAGATGAGACAGGGTTACGTAAATACTCCAACTGTATAAGACTTTTAGCCTACTGCGTCAGACCTTTGGCTTACTGCGCCAGACCTTTGATCTACTCCGGTAGCCCTTTGGCCTACTGCGATGTCACTTTGGCTTACTGCGGGAGACTTTTGATCTACTGTACAACATTTTTGATCTACTGTACAACATTTTTGGCCTACTGTACAAGAACTTTGGCCTACTGTACAAGAACTTTGACCTACTGTACGAGAACTTTGATCTACTGTACGAGAACTTTGATCTACTGTACAACATTTTTGACCAACTGTACAAGACCTTTGATCTATTGTATAACATTTTTGACCTACTGTACATAAAAAAGTCTAATCGTGGATCAAAATTGGCTCCGCCGAACGTTGCTTTCGAATAGTTAATAGAGTGTGATTGCATTTGAAAATCAGCGGAGCTAAATCACGCCCGACGAGGCGAGAGGATCGATACAAGGGATTCTTTATTTACTCCGTGGGACTCTGTGCTACTCCGTAAAGACTGTGTTCAATTTACATGTAGTAGTTTCCGTTACATCTGTTGAACTCACCCTATAATGATTTGAGGCATCGCATGCAGGATACGAAAACGATGCCCCTCCTTGTTCCTTTTATTGCATATCCACAAGCCCATACTTGTATATTTTTTCATATACATCCTTGTTTTTCCGTATAGGGTAGCTCTATGGTAGCTATAAGGTTCGTATAAGGTAGCTATATCCTAACCATAAGCACGAAATAATGTATTTATATTCATAAACACATGGGGTTTAGAATAAAAATACAAGTCTTTATCCCCTGGCGGATGGAGTGCCAAGTCGTTCAGTGTTGATATCACCTGCGGCATCATTTTCAGGCTCGAAAAAGAAAAAACAAAGGGCGCAAAATCTCTGATTCGATATACATGGCTGTTATCAGGCGTGTGCTATGGGTTGTTTTTATTTCCAATCGTCAATTCATAGTGTTCGACTGTTGGAAATGGGTCATAGTAATGATGTAAAAGCTTTTTCCATTCTAAGTATTGAGTCGATTGTCTAAACCCAACCACATGGTCTTCTAAATTTTCCCAGTCCACAAGTAGAATATATTTATTCTTCTGCTCTATACAGTGGCTCAGCGAATGTTTCACATACCCCTTTATTGAACTGATAAATTGTCCGGCTATGGCAAAGTCGATTTCAAATTGCTTTTCTTGTCCAGGTTTTACGTTTAATATAGCTACTTCTAAAATCATATTTCTTCAATTATTGAATGTCCATTTGAATTGTCTCCTGAAGTCTATTGTCTGTCTTCGTAAAGTCTAATCTTTTCATTTTGCAAAATTTATGGTTTTAATTTGCAAATGCCTGTCATAATTTCTCCATTTTCAGGATTAATTATAGGTCTAAATTTCTTGTAGTTCATTTGTTTGTCTGTTTTTCCTAAAATAACCCCGAACATCTCCCTACGAGAAACTCAATTCCTGTAATAGAAACAGAGTTTCCCTTACAGCCGCCTTATGTATATTTGGCAAAATAGCTATATCATCGCATGTTAGCCATTTACGAAAAATTAATATTTGAATATTGTTTCTCATACAGAAAATATTAGATTGTTTGTTCTAAGTGAATTTGTATTGGGTTTGTAAATTTATTATAAATGATTTCAATAGCAATGTGTTTACCTAAATATTTAAGCTGTCAAGGGGATTCTTTATCTGTTTCAAATCCAGATAATGTAGATGAGACAGAGTTGCGTAAATACTCCAACTGTATAAGACTTTTAGTTTACTGCGTCAGACCTTTGGCTTACTGCGGGACACTTTTGGTCCTTACCGATCATTTATATTCTGCAAGAATTGATGCACTTCACTCAAAGCACCACTTATATCCGATTTCAACGTTGAATAAGCTATTTTGATTTCCAAATCCCCATGGTAGTGATTGTTTTCGAGCGAGTCCATCAATTTTTGGAGCACCAGCAAGGCTTCACGAGCAAATTTTTCCGCATCCGAAGCGGTGGATTCAAGGAGCTTGCCCCGAAAAACTTCCAGTCCCCTGAATTTATTGAGATTATCGATGGAGCTAAGAAAGAGCTCTTCCGCTTCCGCCGAACGACGGTTGCACAATTCACACCAAAGATTTACCGATTTTATCAGTCCTTTAAACGCAATGTAATCCATATGCCAATACAAACAATCCACAGCGGCGGTCTGTTTAGTTTTGCAGAAAATATATGGCGATTCGCTAAAGATTTGCCGTCTCCCTATCCGCGCAATTTTCTCTTGCTCTTGGTGTTGCTCCACCACAAACCGCCGATTATGAGCAATGCACCCACCACCACAAACAAGGTGATGTGTTCGCCAATGAAAATATGGGCAGTGAGAATGGTAACGATCGGCATAAAGTAGATGTAGTTGTTGGTGGCGACCACGCCGATGTTTTTGATGGCCATCGTCCACACAAGGAAACACAGAGAGGAAGCGACCAATCCCAAGAAGAGCAGATTGGTACAGACTTCTACTTTCAAAAGATCGTGCAGCGGGAATTGGAAAGGGTGAAAGGCGAAGTAAGGAAGCAAGGTGAAGATGCAATAGAAAAAGATTTTCCGGGTGATAAACAAGGAGCTGTAAGGATGTTTCAAGAACTTGAGGCAAATGCAATAAGCCGCCCAGGAAAGTACCGCCACCAAGGTGAGGAAATCGCCCAACGGATTTAATTTCAACACAAAACGACCGTTGAGGATAACCAAGAGAACGCCGAGAAAAGCCACCGCACTACCGGTCAGAAAACGAAAGTAGAGGTGCTTTTCCTTGAGTATGAAATGCGACATCAGCGCAGTGACAAGGGGAACTGTGGCACAAATCAGACCGACATTGGTGGCCTGCGTATAGACCAAAGCGGTATTTTCGGCCAGAAAATAAATTGTTCCGCCAAACAAGCCGCCCAAAAGAAACACCACTTCGTCATGCAGCGATTTAGGCCGGTGCGTTTTCGGATAGAGTATCCAAAGAAAAATATACGCCAGAACGAGCCGGCAAAGCAGAATCTCAGCCGGCGACATTCCTGCTTGCAGTAAGATTTTTGAAGAAACCAGCGTGGTTCCCCAAATGGCAGACGTTGCCGCAGCCGCCAAATGATATTTCATATTCCCCATCCCTATGCGCAAATTTTGAATGGCAAAAGTACGCAAATATTGGTAAAATTGGATGAAGCCAGCCAACGTCATTCAAGCAAGTGGGATGCCGATGGAATATTTGCCTGAATTTGCGTTGAATCTATCTATTAAATTTGTTGTCGTATAAATCGTATAAAAAATCTAAACGCTAAGACACAAAGACACAACGCTTTTTTGCAAATAATTCAATCGGCAGGTATGCCCTACACTGATTCGGTAAGTAAAATATGCCTTTGCGGCTTAGTGGCTTTGCATTAAAAAAAAATATGGCAATATATTTAGGCGCACTACTTAGATCGTATTTCAGCAAACTTTGCGGGTATTTTCAGCTTCTCATCTATGGTTTATGTGGATTGCCTTTTTATGGTATTTTATCCATCCTGTCGTTTAAGCTGTGAAATGATTTTTCTCTTTTTTCGGTATTTGCCCTTATCTTTGCGGTGAAATTATATGACATTGAATTTGATTTTTTAGCATTCCCTGTATGAATATTTCCAACCTTATCGCTCAATCGCTCGGTGTACGCGAGCAACAAATAATTCAGACCATCGCTTTGCTTGACGGTGGAGCAACCATTCCTTTTATCAGCCGTTACCGAAAGGAGGCCACTGGCGGATTGGACGAGGTGCAGATTGCATCTATCCAAGAACAAAACGAGAAGTTCATTGAATTGGACAAACGCAAAACGAGCATTTTGGCTTCCATCGAAGAGCAAGGGCAATTGACCGAAGAACTTCGTTCCCGCATTCAAAAAACGCTCAACCTAACCGAACTCGAAGATATTTATCTGCCTTATAAACCCAAACGGAAAACCCGCGCCTCCATTGCGAAGGAAAAAGGGTTGGAGCCTTTGGCCAAACTGATAATGTCGCAATCCAATCTGGATGTAGAAAACAAAGCTTATTCCTTTCTGAATGATGCAGTGAAAGATACCAAGGAGGCGATTGCCGGAGCCTGCGATATTATTGCCGAATGGGTGAGCGAAAGCGAGCCGGCCCGAAACACGGTGCGCAACTTGTTTCAACGGCAAGCCAAACTGTCCACCAAATTGGTGAAAGGAAAAGAAGCGGAAGGTGACAAATACCGTGATTATTTCGATTGGGAAGAACCTCTGTCCCGTATTTCTTCGCATCGTTTGCTTGCTATTCTGCGTGCCGAAGCGGAAGGGATTCTCCGGGTGAATGTCGCTCCCGAAGAGGAGGAGGCAGTGGAGCGTCTCCAAAAACGATTTGTGAAAGCCGACAACGAAGCTGCCGATTGCGTGGCCGATGCAGTGAAGGATGCTTACAAACGACTTATTAAACCTTCTATAGAAACCGAAACATTGGCTGCTGCCAAGGAAAAGGCCGATGAAGAAGCCATCCGCGTGTTTTCGACCAATGTCCGCCAGTTGTTGCTCTCGGCTCCTTTGGGACAGAAGCGTGTGTTGGGAATAGATCCGGGTTATCGCACGGGTTGCAAGTTGGTTTGTTTGGACGAACAAGGAAATTTGCTGCACAACGAAACCATATATCCGCATGCACCGCAACACGAAACAGGAAAGGCGGCGGCGAAGATTTCCAAGTTGGTGACCACGTATAAAATTGATGCGATTGCCATCGGTAATGGCACGGCAAGCCGTGAGACGGAGCAATTCATTACCAATATCCGTTATGAAAAAGTGGTTCAGGTGTTTGTGGTGAGTGAAAACGGTGCTTCCATCTATTCGGCTTCGAAAATCGCCCGTGAAGAATTTCCCGATTATGATGTCACGGTGCGTGGGGCGGTTTCGATTGGTCGTCGCTTGATGGATCCGTTGGCCGAATTGGTGAAGATCGATCCTAAATCCATTGGGGTGGGGCAGTATCAACACGATGTGGATCAGGCAAAGCTAAAGAAAACGCTCGACCTGACAGTGGAAAGCTGTGTGAACTCGGTGGGTGTCAACCTGAATACGGCAAGCCGCCACCTGTTGACATACATTTCAGGACTTGGTGCTACTTTGGCACAGAATATCGTGGATTATCGTGCAGAGAATGGTGCTTTCCGTTCGCGCCGCGATTTGCTCAAGGTGCCTCGGATGGGTGCCAAATCGTTTGAGCAATCAGCTGGATTCTTGCGTATTCCCGATGCAAAAAATCCGTTGGACGGAACGGCTGTGCATCCCGAAAGTTACGGAGTGGTGGAGTCTTTTGCAAAAGACTTGAATTGCTCTGTAGAAGAACTTATTAAAGACAAGAATGTAAAGAAAAACATTCAACTAGAAAAGTATGTCAATGCCAAAGTGGGCTTGCCCACGCTTACCGATATTATGGACGAATTGGACAAGCCGGGACGCGATCCGCGGAAAGCAATCGAGGTGCTGACTTTCGACCAATCGGTAAAAACGATTGCCGACCTGAAACCAGGGCAATTGTTGCCCGGAATAGTGACCAATGTGACCAATTTCGGTTGTTTTGTGGATATAGGCATCAAAGAAAATGGATTGGTGCACATTTCCGAATTGGCCGACCGCTTTGTGTCCGATCCCAACGAAGTGGTGTCGCTCCACCAGCATGTGGAAGTAAAAGTGTTGTCGGTGGATATGGAGCGGAAACGGGTTGCCCTGACCATGAAAAAAGGGTGAATAACCCATCAAACAGCACGGTGGAGACGATCCACGCATCGTCTTTCTAACATGCAATATCTTCCCATTTTTGCCTGAAAATGTTTTTTAGTTGATTTATCTCTTCCTCATAGAGTGTCTTTTTGCGCGTCCCAAAATAGAGTGTATTCTCCAACGGGTTGCACCCTTCCCACATCAGTTTGATTTTGCCGGAGGCGATGGCTTCATTGCAAAGGAAATTGGGTACAATCGAAAAACCCGTGCTGTTGCTCAGGCAACGGATGATGGAACTGATGTTTGGAACGATGTAATTGGGCGAGAAATCGGGATGCTCGTTGAAATTCTTCTGCCAAAAATTCTTCAGGTGTTCCATGTCGGCTGCCGTGCTGTACCACAAGGCTTGTTTGAGCAAATCCTTTGATTCCTTGTATTTCTGCGCAGCAAGCAATGCCTCCAAAGATTCTGTTTCAGTGAGTGAACCGGCCACCAAAACGATTCTTTCTTTTGAAAAAGGGGTGTATTCGAGATTCTTCTGTAACCCTTTTTGTGGTGTCACAATCAAGTCCAGCATTCCATTCTCCAAATCTTGTTGCATCTGGGGATATTCGCCGAACTTGATAATCAGGTTGAAAGGCAGGCTCGCAATATGTTCTTCCAAAGTGTATTGAAATGTTTCGAAACACATTCCTACGCTAATTGTGTGGCGTTCTCCTACGGTGCGTTTTCGGAAAAGGCTTTCCACCGATTCCAGCTTGGTAATGGGATCCACGATGAAGTTGTAAAGGATTTTCCCTTTTTCCGTTGGTATCATTTTACGGGACGACCGCTCGAAAAGTTTGTAGCCTGTGTAGGCTTCCAAGGAATTGAGGTGCAGGCTCACGCCCGGCTGCGAAATGAATAGCTCTTTGGCCGCGGCAGAAAGCGTTCCCGTTTCGTAAATCATTTTAAAAGTGCGGAACCATTCCAAATCGAGTTGCATATCTATTATTTTAGTGATACAAATATACAACTTAAACTATTTTTATTATATAGCTAAATGTCCTAATTTTGTAGCGTATCTATAAAAAAGCGGAGAAAAGATTATGAAAAAGGTATTTATTATCAACGGAGGGCAAAAATTTGCGCACTCAGGGGGCGAGTTCAATAAAACGATTACAAGTTGGACGAAGGAATTTCTTGATAAAAACGGTTTCGAATACAGCATCACCGATATCAACGATGAATTTGTGCCCGAGCAGGAAGTCGAGAACTTCAAATGGGCCGACATCATTGTTTACCATACACCTATTTGGTGGTTTCAAGTTCCATTCCGGTTGAAGCAATACATCGATGAGGTGTTCAATGCGGGATATAACAACGGAATGTATGTCAGCGATGGGCGTTCGCGGAAGAATCCGGCCATCAATTATGGCAAGGGAGGATTGATGCATGGCAAAAAATACATGCTGACAACCTCGTGGAACGCACCCGACACAGCGTTCACATTGGAAGGCGAATTCTTCAACCAAACGTCGGTGGACAATGGCGTGATGTATGGTTTCCATCGCATGAACGTTTTCGTAGGAATGGGGAATATTCCCGGATTTCATTTCCACGACATGGAAAAAGCGGCAACACCCGAAAGGATTGAGGCCTATCATCAATTATATTTGGCACATTTGGAAAAAGTGCTAAATGAATAAAAAAGTATCTTAGAAAATATTTTACTGTCTTTTTCTGTCTTGGCCTTGCATTTCATCAATGAGTGCAAGGCCAAAAATTTATATTATCTTGATTTCCGGCTCATTTCAGAGGCAACCCAAAAAATATTAAAAGTAGGGAGTGCATTCATGTCGTTTTTTCGTTCTAAATAGCTGAATCATTTATCTTTGTTGTTTCATCGCTTATGTGCGAGGCACAATTTTACACCTTCTTTATGTTTCGAATATATAGTTTTTTTTGTGTTAAAGCCATTCGCTGAAAAACGCTTTTCTAAATATACCATTTATATGGTATTTATAGAAACTATCATTTATAATTACTTTGTCAAAAAAAAACTACAAACTATGGCAAAAGTTTTTAATTCAATAACACAATTGATCGGAGGAACTCCTTTGTTGCAACTCGTGGACATTGAGAAGAAATTCAAATTGCAAGCTGAAATCATTGCAAAGTTAGAATATTTCAATCCCGGCAGGAGTGTCAAAGACCGAATCGGCTTGGCACTTATCGAGGATGCCGAAAGCAAAAATATTCTGAAGAAAAACAGTGTCATCATCGAGCCTACAAGTGGAAACACGGGAATTGCTTTGGCTTTGGTAGCAGCGGCAAAAGGTTACCGCATCATTTTGACGATGCCTGATACGATGAGCCTTGAGCGTCGCAGTTTGTTGAAGGCATTGGGTGCGGAGCTGGAGTTGACCCCTGGTTACGAAGGTATGCGTGGTGCTATTCGTAAGGCCGAGGAGCTGAAAGAATCTATTCCGAACGCTGTCATTCTCCAGCAATTTCAAAATCCCGCCAATCCGCAGATACACCGTGAAACAACAGCTCTGGAAATTTGGAACGACACGGATGGAAACGTGGACGTTTTTGTGGCAGGAGTTGGAACAGGAGGAACAGTTTCGGGGGTTGGAGAAGTGTTGAAACAAAAGAATCCCGATATAAAAATTGTGGCAGTGGAGCCCTATGATTCGCCTGTGCTTTCGGGCGGGAAATCGGGTCCTCACAAAATCCAAGGCATTGGTCCTGGATTTGTTCCCGGCACATACGACGCAAGCGTGGTGGACGAAATCTTCAAGGTGAAAAACGAAGATGCTTTTGAAACTAGCCGCCATTTGGCCTTGGAAGAAGGGCTTTTGGTTGGTATCTCTTCTGGTGCAGCTGTTTATGCTGCTATTCAATTGGCCAAACGTGTCGAAAACAAGGGAAAACGCATCGTTGTGGTGTTGCCCGACACAGGCGAAAGGTATTTATCTACTCCACTTTTTGATCCAACAAAATAATCATGGAAAAAAAACTTTCTATTATCAGTTTCAGCGGCGATTTCGATAAATTGACGGCTGTCTTCACCTTGGCAACAGGTGCTGCGGCTGTGGGTTACGAAGTGAATATCTTTTTCACTTTTTGGGGATTGGATGCCATCAAAGAAAAGCAAGGAAGAAGCTTTCTTGGAAAATCACCACTCACTAAGGCTTTCGGATTCCTAATGGGAGGCTTGAAAGTAGCTCCCGTGAGCCGGTTCAATTTTTGGGGAATCAGCCCGAAGATATTTCGTTCGCTCATGCGTAAGAACAATGTGGCTACACTGGAGGAATTGGTGGAATATGCCAAAGTGCTCGGAGTTAATTTGTATGCCTGCGAAATGGCAATGCACATTTTAGGGCTTAAGCGGGAAGACTTTATTCCCGAAGTGAAAGATGTGCTTGGCGTAGCTACGTTTTTGAAGCTAGCGGATGATGGCCAGACGCTGTTTATTTGATGAATGATAAATGATAAGTGATGGGTGATACTGATTCCTTTTCAGGGAATATCGATTTACCGAATCATTCATCCTGATTAGAAATACATACTATTTTCGATGAAATGGGCATAGCGGCTCGGTAACTGTTTGCCTATTTATTCGAATTCTTTTAGACAAATATTCAACAAAAATTTAATTTCTCATGGCAACATATCAATTAGACATAACCAAAGACCATTGTCCTATCACGTTTGTTAAGACAAAGATAGAATTAGCAAAACTGAGTAAAGGTGATATTCTTGAAGTGCTTCTTTTGGAAGGAGAACCACTTGAAAACGTTCCAAGAACTTCCACAGAACAAGGATACAATGTATTGGACGTATCGCAGGTAGAGGGACCTACCTACAAGGTGACCATTCAAAAATAGAAAAGATTTCGGCATGAATTTATTTTAATTCTATTATTCTGCAAATCCTGCCCAATAAATTAGAACAATAATTTTGAACTTAAAAAATATACACAATTATGGCTAAGAACGATTTACAGCGTAGTGTGACTACTGGAACTGCCAGGCAATTAGCAACGACTACAAAGACTCCGCCCCAGATGGGCTCGATCACCCCCCGTTTGTTACTCAAGCTTCTCCCTTGGGTGCAAGTGGATTCTGGAACATACCGTGTCAACCGCACCAAAGTGGAACTAAAGAAAGCAGAACGGATTGATGTCGAATTTTTTGATGGGATTCCGGCATTCAGCGCAGCTTCTTTCCGGCGAATTCCACTGTTTTCTCATATTGAGGAACGGATTGTCAACAAATTGGCTGAGAAATTTATTATCAAGGAAGTGCCTCTTGGTGGGTATCTGATAAAAGAAGGAAAAGACAGCCAGATTTTCTTTGTTGTGGCTCGCGGACAAGCTGAAATCTATAGCAAAGGGCCTCACGGCGAAAATCTCCGTATCGCTCTATTGGCTGAAGGAGAATATTTCGGAGAAGCCGATATTCTTTCGGATAAGGCTTCGTCTGTCACCGTAAGAAGTGTCACCAACAGCGTATTCTTTATTTTGAGCAGCTCGGAGTTGGAAAACATCATTAAGTTGGTGCCTAACTTTCGTGAAGAATTCCAAAGAGCGGTGGACGAACACTTACGCTTACGTGCCACAGTGAATACCCACGGTGAAAAACATATCGACTTGGTTTCGGGACACGAAGAAGACAACATTATCCCGGAAACATACATCGACTACGAGGAAAATCCAAGAGAATATTCTCTTAACACCTTGCAAACAGTTGTGCGTGTGCATACACGTGTTTCAGACCTTTACAACAATCCGTTCAGCCAGGTTGAACAACAGATGCGTCTTAGCATCGAAAGTGTTCGTGAACGTCAGGAATGGGAATTGATTAACAACCGCCATTTCGGTTTGCTCAGCAGTGTTGAACCCGGTTACCGCATCAGTACCCGCTACGGTTCGCCCACTCCTGACGACTTGGACGAATTGTTGTCATTGGTTTGGAAACATCCATCTTTCTTTATTGCCCATCCGAGAGCCATTGCTGCTTTCGAACGTGAATGTACTTGGCGCGGTGTGCCTCCCGTGACCACCAACTTGTTTGGTACTCCTGTCATCTTGTGGCGTGGTGTGCCCATTATTCCAAGCGATAAACTTGAAATCAAGGGACAATACCTGACCAATAGGGGAGTGGGAACCACAGAAATCATCCTCGTGCGGGTGGGCGAACAAGAGCAGGGCGTTGTGGGATTGCATCAAACTGGCATACCCGGAGAAATTGCACCAAGCCTTTCTGCGCGTTTGATGGGACTCGACAAGTTTGGAGTGGCATCTTATTTGCTCACAAAATATTTCTCGTTGGCCGCCCTCACTGATGATGCAATAGCTGTGTTGGACAATGTAGAAGTAGGGTTTTACCACAACTACCAGAACCGTAACTCTGTTGAAAAGTAAAATAAATAGATAAAACTATGATTGAAGAATATAATCTGCAATCGCTTCCACAAGAGTTGAGCGACATCGGAAAACTCAGGCAGATCGCCGAAAGGATTCTTCCAACAGAAGAAATTCGAAGCAATAGTGCTGGTTTTACGCCCGATGATGAGATTAATCTGACGAGCGTGTTTGATTCCTTCACGGCTATTCAAAACGGAAATTTTTTCAATCCCGAATTGAAGCATATATTTTTCCCAGAGGTAGTTTCGGCTGTGCCCGGGCAAGATAACCTCAGTGAATCTGCCAAGAACGGGTTTGTGGAATCGAATCCTTCTGCCGGAAAGTTTTTCGATCAACAAGATTTGTCGAAAGCTGCTTCCCATCAGGTGTTCAGTCCCGAAATTATCCGCAAGGATTTTCCTATTCTTCATCAACGTGTCAATGGCAAGCCGCTCATTTGGTTTGACAATGCGGCTACCACTCAGAAACCTCGAGTGGTGATCGATGAAGTGGCAAAGTTTTACGAAAACGACAATTCGAACATTCACCGTGCCGCCCATACTTTGGCAGGACGCTCTACGGATGCCTATGAGAAGGCCCGTGACAAGGTGAAGAATTACATCAACGCATCATCTTCGGAAGAAATTATTTTTGTACGTGGCACTACGGAAGGAATCAACCTGATTACCCAGACTTATGGTTGGAAATACATTCAGGAAGGGGATGAAATCATTGTTTCCACGCTCGACCATCACGCCAATATCGTTCCCTGGCAACAATTGGCGAAAGAAAAGAAAGCCAAGCTACTTGCTATTCCGATCAACGATAATGGAGATGTGATTCTCGAAGAATACGAACGGCTGTTGAGTCCTCGCACCAAGGTGGTTTCCATCGGTCAGGTCAACAACACTTTCGGCACTATTTCCCCAGTGAAGGCTATGATTGATTTGGCCAAACGTTACAATGCCCGTGTAGTGATTGATGGGGCGCAATCTATTGCCCACACACCAGTGGATGTGCAAAGTTTGGGATGTGATTTCTTTGTTTTTTCGGGTCACAAAATTTATGCACCCAATGGGATTGGTGTTGTGTATGGTAAAAAAGAAGTACTCGAAATTCTTCCTCCTTGGCAAGGCGGCGGCAATATGATTAAAGACGTGACCATCGAGGAAACCCAATTCAATGCGCCACCGGCCCGTTTTGAAGCTGGGACACCCAATGTGGCTGATGCCGTAGGGCTGGGAGTTGCACTTGATTATGTGACCAAAATTGGTTTGCCAAACATTGAGAAATACGAGCATGAACTCACTGAATATGCGCGCAAACGTTTGGGTGAGATTCCCGGATTACGCCTGATCGGAAATCCGAAAGAGCGGATCAGCGTCGTTTCGTTTGTCCTGGATGCTATCCCGACTCCCGAAGTCGGGCAATTGCTCGACAAGGAGGGAATCGCAGTACGTGCCGGACACCATTGCGCACAACCTTCGTTGCGGCGTTTTGGACTCGAAGCTACAGTGCGTCCATCGTTCTCTTTCTACAACACGAAAGACGAAATCGACCGCTTGGTGGAAGCTGTTGTCAAAATCAAAGCGAATTATTTGAAGTGAACAAGAGAACTGGTGAAGGCACGTGGACGAGTGAGCAAAATTACTCGTTCACAAGTTTACTTCTTGAAAATATAATCTTCCAACCACTGAATGGCGTGGTCAAGCCACAGATCTTTGGTGGTTTTGTTGCACATGCCAAATCCGTGGCCCCCATTTGGATAAATGAGTAATTCCGATGGCACTTTGTTATCGGTGAGGGCTTCGTAATAATACAAAGAGTTTCTTACATTCACAGCCCCGTCATCTTGCGCGTGCACCAAAAATGCAGAAGGCGTATTTGGAGTAATGTTCTTTTCGCTTGAAAACCATTTTACGGTTTCTTCTTTTGCATCTTTTCCAATTAAGTTGCTTTTTGAACCTGCATGGGTCAAGTTGTCTTCCATGCTAATGACGGGATACACTAGAATCGAAAAATCAGGTCTTACACTCACCTTCTTTGAGTCGATTTTTGGCTGCTGGAAGTGCGTGCTTGCCAATGCAGCCAAATGACCTCCTGCTGAAAAGCCCATAATTCCTATTTTTGTTGTATCAATTCCCCATTTTCCGGCATTTTCCTTGACCAAAAAAATGGCTTGTTGGGCATCCTGAAGAGGGCCGATGCTACGGTCTTTCATCGTTTTGTCGCTCGGCATCCGATATTTCAACACAAAGGCCGAGATCCCATGCTCGTTCAGCTCCTTGGCCACTTTAAATCCTTCCTTAGACATCGACAATCCACCATATCCTCCTCCCGGACAGATAATTACTGCAGGGGCCTTCACCTGTTTGCTTTCAACGGTGAAGACAGTTAGCGTTGGAATACTTACTCCTGTCACCCATTGGTCTCCATCAGGTCTGCCAACCCATTTCTCCTCATTGGGTGAGGCGATTGAATTTGGTATTTCTTTCCCGTAAAGAGGCACAACCGTCTGTGCAAGCATGTTTGAGGCAGCCAAAATACCAAAAGACATAATGAGTGTTTTTTTGATAGACATAATAAAATAATAGATTTAAAGGTTTGTTCTACTTATCCTTTATTTCACTTCCTGCATCAGTTTTTTCACCAAAGGGGATATGATAATCAGCAGAACTCCAGCTATCAGTGCGTAGATTGCCAATTGCTGATAGCCCGTAGTGTAAGCAATGAGTTTTTCCGATAGTGGAGCCTTGTCGTTGGGTGTGGACATGCCTGCACCCAATATGCCAGCAAAATATTGCCCGTAAGCACTTGCCAGAAACCACAATCCCATCATCACGCCCCACAATCTTTGGGGAGAAAGCTTGGTCATCAACGACAATCCGATGGGAGATAGGCAAAGTTCTCCAAATGTCATAATAAAATAGGCCAAGGTGAAGATTGCCAGAGATGTCTTGCCCGTGCTATCCATAAAGAATTTGGTATAATACAATGTGTAGAAAGACAAGGCTAAAAACAAGAATCCGATTCCAAATTTGATTACTGCATTTGGTTCAACCTTTTTCTTGGCCAACTTTAGCCACAACAACCCTAACAACGGGCTAAAAAGGACTACAAACACTGAATTGGCGGAATTGTTTACAACATTCGGATCGATGTGGAAGAAACCGAGATTCGTGTGCAGATTGTCTTTTGCAAACAGGTTCAACGAACCTCCGCTCTGCTCAAAGAATGCCCAAAAAACAATGGAAAAGAAGATGAAAACCAGAGCGGCAAATAATTTTTTATTCTCATTTAACGAAAAAGTCCGCATTTCATAAAACAGGTATATGAGCGTTAGAGGACCGATGATATACATGAAAATATCAGTGTATTCTGTATTGGTTATCATCAAATAAATAAAAGGTAATACAAGAATTGTTCCTACATAAACAGCCCATTCTTTTTTCTTGCCATGTTTGTCGATTTTAATTGCAGCAGGCTGCAACCCGATTGGACCTAAATTCTTTTTGGTGATCAGAAACGTAATTAATCCAATAAAAATAAAAATTCCTGAAAGCAAGAATGCAATGTCCCACGAATACGATTTGCCTACGTACACGCAAACCGCTCCACCAAAAAGGGCCCCTACGTTTATTCCTGAATAAAACAAACTGAATCCGGTGTCGCGCCTTGTGTCTCCCTTCTTGTAGAGTTCGCCCACCATGGTAGAAATATTGGGCTTGAAGAAACCTGTGCCAACGATGATCAAACACATGCCCGGATAAAAAAACTCTTTGGCTGAGATGCCTAAAATAGCGCTACCGCTAATCATGAGCAAGGCTCCCCAAAACAGCGATTTCTGGAATCCTAAGATTTTATCGGCAAATAATCCCCCAATAAATGTAAAGGCATATACAAACGCCTGGATTGCGCCGTATCTTAAATTGGATTCCCTGCCTGACATCAACAAAACATCCACCATGAAAACGGTGAGCATGCCCCGGTTTCCATAAAAACAGAAACGCTCCCACATTTCTATAAAAAACAATGACCATATTTGTTTGGGATAAGTGCCTTTAAAATTTTGGATTTGCTCCAATGTAAGTTCCTGAGATGAGCTATTTTGCATGCTGTTCATTTGATGTTATTTATGTGGAATACTTTTCAAAAATTCATCAAAAGTACAGAAAATATTATTATTGCATAACGAATTACTCCATTTTAAATGATTTTATATGACTTATTGATAATGGCTTTGGAGGTGAAAAATGAAATAAGCCACTTGTTTTACGAGAATCCGACAGATCTTAAGTAACTTTTTTCCAGTAATCGGTTGTAAACACTGTAGTTGGCGATAAGGTTCTCTGCAATTTAACCTTTTTGCCACGTATTCGTAATAATTTGTCAATTCCTTTGCCCATTGAAAATGAATGACAAATAGGAAAAATTATGACATTAGTAAAACATCACAAAACAATAGTGGTATCTGATATTCATTTGGGTTCAAAATGGTCGAAGGCGAAGGAGGTGACGACGTTTCTCAAGGAAAATACGTGCGACACGCTCATCCTTTGCGGTGATATTATTGACGGATGGAGCCTTGTGAGAGGGAAGAAGGTGAAATGGAAGAAGAGGCACACTAAATTTATCAAATTATTGCTTGACAGGCAACACGATACAAAAATAATTTATTTGAGGGGAAATCATGACGACTTCTTGAACCGGATTATCCCTATGAAGTTTCAGAATATCCAAATCGTGAACGATTACGTGCATATGAGCGGTCAAAAACGCTACTATGTGCTTCATGGAGATGTCTTTGACAGCGTTACCTCCCGTTTCCGGTGGTTGTCGCAAATTGGCGATGTGGGCTATTCGTTGCTTCTATGGATAAATCGGATATACAACAACCGCCGTCTCAAAAAAGGGTTGCCTTATTATTCCCTTTCGAAAGAAATCAAGCATAAAGTGAAGGCATCGGTGTCTTACATTAGTGATTTTGAGAAACATATTGTGGATATCGCTCGCCTGAAAAAATGCGAGGGAGTTATTTGCGGACATATCCATCATCCTGAAAATTGCTATTACCAGGATATTCATTACCTCAATTCGGGTGATTGGGTAGAATCTTTGTCCGCTCTCACTGAGGATTATGACGGAAATTGGGAGGTGGTTTTTTACCCTTCCGAAAATGTTTCGTCAAATCCGGAAGAATTCAACGAAGCAGACTTTGATGACAGCGAAGAGGAAGAAAACGAGATCACAAAAACCATTAGTTTGGCATTTTAAATAAACGTGTGAATGAGAAAATGGTAGCAAGATTTTTTTCTTGTTATCTTTTTTTTTAGTTTTATCCTTTCAAACATGATTGAACTGTTATGAGATATATCTTTATTGTTCAAGGGGACGGGCGTGGCCATTTGACACAGGCCATATCGCTCTCTGATATGCTTCGCCGGAATGGGCACGAGGTGGTGGAAGTGTTGGTTGGAAAAAGCAAGGTGCGGGAAATACCCGAATTCTTTTTCGAGAAAATACATGCTCCTGTTTCAATTTATCAAACGCCCTCTTTCCTTTTCCGGAAGAACAAAAAAAACGTGCATGCACTCAAAACTTTTATTTATAATATTCATCCCAAACGAATCCGTATTTACAACCAAAGTCTTGAAACGATTAATCAGAAGATCAAGGAGCAATCTCCCGATGTTGTCATCAATTTTTACGAAATGCTGGCCGGACTTGCCTACTTGCGATTTCACCCCAAAACGACTTTCATCAGCATTGCTCACCAATATTTAATCCGACATCCCGAATACCAGTTTGCAAAAGGGGACAAAGAGGGCATGCTTCTCTATCGGCTGATTACATTAATTAGCTGCATTGGGTCATCCAAATTACTGGGCCTTTCCTTCTATCCGATGCCCGACTCCTTGAGCGAACACATTGCGGTTGTTCCACCATTGCTTCGCAGCGAAGTGATGGCAATCACTCCTGAAATGGGAAATTTTGTTCTCGGATACATTCTCAACCAAGGTTTTGAAGACGAAGTAAGAAACTGGCACAAAAGTCATCCCGAAGTCGAACTACATTTCTTTTGGGACAACAAAAAGGCCGGGAAAGAAACAAAAGTGGATGATACACTCACGTTTCATGCACTGGATGACGAATTGTTCCTTCAATATATGGCATCCTGCAAGGCATATGTCACTACCGCTGGATTCGAATCTGTGTGCGAAGCCTTCTACTTGCACAAACCTGTCATGATGATTCCTGCCCATGTGGAACAGGAAGTGAACGCAAGAGATGCCGCAAGCACCAATCTTGGCATAGAAGGAAAATCTTTCGACATAAGCATGTTGCTTGATTTTGCAAAAGATTACACACCCGGTGATTCGTTTAGAGGTTGGCTCTCTAAGGCGGAAGGGCTATTCCTGAAACACCTTGTGACGACAGATAAATAATTAATCAATGTATTTTTCTTTAAATCAAACACATAATAATGCCGTATTTTCAATCGGAAACATTCGAAAAGGAAAACTATACAAACAAATCTTTAGCAGCGGGTCAATACGAGGAGTGTGTCTTTGAGCAATGTGACTTTGCAGGATCCGACTTGTCTTCGATCATCTTTATTGATTGTAAATTTTCAAATTGCAATTTGAGCCTGGCAAAAATACAAGCTACTGCTTTTCAAAATGTTCAGTTCAAAAATTGCAAGATGCTTGGTTTGATTTTTGCCGAATGCAATAGCTTTGGCCTGTCCATTTCATTTGCCGAATGCTTGTTGGATAATGCATCATTTTATAAATTGAAGCTGAAAAGAACGATCTTCAATCGCTGCCAATTGCATGAAACCGATTTTGCAGAGGTGGATCTGACGGAAGCCGATTTCAGCGAATCCGATCTGAAAGGAGCGTTGTTTGACCACACAAACTTACAAAAAGCCGACTTCCGTTCAGCTTCCAATTTTGCCATAAACCCCGAACTAAATCCAATCGCAAAAGCTAAATTTTCTTTTAGGGGATTACCCGGCTTATTATACAAATACGGGATCTCAATCGAGGAATAATCTTCCACTCCTTCATTTTTAACGATCGGGTTATTCTATTTTTTAATAAGAAATTCAATCAACCTTTCCGAAACTAAAATAGTTTTAAGATTTCGAAATAAGGAATTATGAAAAAAATACTACCTTGGATCGGATCCAGACCTTGATCTGTTGGCTCAGTAGAAGAACGGATAAGAATATTCAGACGTGTTTCCACAAGCATCTTTTGCCACAAAATGGAGTTCATGCTTGCGATTCCGCCCGATTCGCTCGCCATCGATTCGATAAGAATATACAGGTGATTTCACGTCGTTTTCGAAAAGGGCAAATTTGCCGTCGATTGTTCCCTTTGCAAGTTGAATGCCACTCAAGTTGTCTGCGATGCTTATACGTATAATGCCTCTTTTCACCCATAAATTGGGAGCCAATGGTGCGATTACCGGAGGTTTGTTGTCGTAAGAAACGGCAAATTCATCCCCGAGGTCCCTGATGCCTGCCTTGACAAAACCGTTTTCGTATTTTCCTCCGATCCAACTTCTTGACTTTCTTGAAATTTGCATAATCCCATACTGAGATTTATTCGTAAACGTGTCTTTCTCCACTTTGATTCGCAGATCGCAGTAGCTGTGTAGCGGAACATAGAAATTGTTTATCCTGAAAATATTCGACAGGTAAGTTGTGGATGGGTTTTCCAATAACGTAAAATAAAAGTTGTTGTAGATATTTCCCTTCGGGATGGAAAGGGAAACGTCGTTGTTAGAGAATTCATTGTCTTTATTCCAGGCAAACACATAGGGCGATTTTTTCCTTTCGGGAGCATCTTGTTTTTTCCCTTTCAAGGTAAAGGAATATTCTGACTTGTTTCCGTGCAAATCTTGGATGGTGTAATGGAAATGATAATCACGCTCCTCGTCTATTTGGATGTATCCGTTGTTGACAGTTTTGTAGAACGGGAAAGCATTACCCGGCTCAACAAATGATTTAAGGAAAAACTCGTTTTTCTCTCTCCATGTTTGATAATCAATCACGCTGTTGTACATTCGTCCCACAAGAAAAGAGTAGGTAGTATTTACGTAATTGAAGATTTCTGTTCCATCCATTTCCAGCTTCACGTACGTCACGCCATATGAATTGTAGGTTCCATTCATGCGGTCTAATGCCTTCAAGCCTATGCCAATTTTTCCCCACACATCCACTTCTTGTTTGAAGGGAATCGGATTTCCCGCACCATTTTTTGGGATGGTAATGCGAGTGGGAGAGGAGCTGTTGTTCACAACACTGGAAAGGGATGTCGGATATATCATAAGGGCTTGGAATTCGGGAGATTTCGAATCCTTTATTTCGTCTTTATAAAAAAGAAGCGGGTTGATTAGAAATTCCGTCCTGCTGTTACGAATTTCAAAGTGGAGGTGAGGGCCAGCGGAAGAACCTGAATTGCCGCTGTATGCAATCAATTCTCCTTTCTTTATCGGTATTAGTCCTCTTGGCACTTGTATGTCAATTTTATAGCTCTCTTGTTCATATTGTTTCTGGCGGACATATTCCTGAATCGATGATGTAAAACGACTTAAGTGACCATAAACAGAGGTTTTGCCATCGGGATGGTCAATGTATATGGCTAATCCATAACCGCTTGGAGAAACGAAAATGCGGGAGATGTAGCCTTGTTCGATCGAATAAACGGGCAGATTTACTGCTCCGCCTGTTTTGAAGTCAACCCCACTGTGGAAATGGTTTGCTCTGAATTCTGTGAAATTTGCACTCAGCAGTAGGGGTGTTCTTAATGGAACGGCATACTGTCCAAAAGTATTTGCAGCTAATAAAGAACTGAAAATCAAAGAGATTATTTTTTTCATCTTACCAAAAAACTTTACCCAAATGTGCTTCTAAAAGCGCATTATCATCTATTTTTCAACAGCGTTTGTTCGATAATATCGCTTGCTAGTGCTGTTTTTAATTTCAATTCGTAACTGCTTCTATTTCCTTCTTTGTCTATAATTAACACTTGGTTGGTATCCGTTCTGAATCCTGCACCCGGATTTCGCAGCGAATTGAGAACGATGTAATCCAGGTTCTTTTTCTCTATTTTTTTCTTCGCATTTTCTTCCTCGTTGTCTGTTTCTAGGGCAAAACCTACCAACATCTGCTTGTCCGATTTCAATCGGCCGAGTTCTGCCGCAATGTCTTTGTTGGGAACCAATGCTAAATTCAAATTATCGCCATGGCGTTTGATTTTGGTCTCGCTCTTGATTTCAGGACGGTAGTCAGCGACAGCTGCACAGAGAATGGCCGCATCAACAGACGAGAAAGCTGTTGTAGCCTGTTGATACATTTCCTCGGCAGATTCTACATCAATTCGATGTATTTGCGGATGACTTGTTTTTAATGTAACAGGGCCAGCTACAAGAATGACCTCGGCGCCTCTCTCTGCGCACTCTTCGGCAAGGGCAAACCCCATTTTTCCCGTAGAATAATTGCCAATAAAGCGTACAGGATCTAATTTTTCGTAAGTGGGACCGGCGGTAATCAAAATTTTTTTACCGCTCAGCGATTTTTTTTTTTCAAAATAGGATTTGACTACTTCAACAATCACCTCCGGCTCTTCCATCCTTCCTTTGCCAATCAAATGGCTCGCCAGCTCCCCGGAAGCAGGTTCTATAATGCTGTTTCCATAGCTTTTGAGGATCGAAATATTCCGCTGGGTGGAGGGGTGTGCAAACATGTCCAGATCCATCGCAGGAGCAATGAATATGGGAGCTTTCATCGATAGATACGTGGTGATGAGCATATTGTCAGCAATGCCATTCGCCATTTTTCCCAGCGTGGTAGCCGTTGCCGGAGCGATAAGCATTAGGTCGGCCCAAAGGCCCAAGTCAACGTGGCTGTGCCAAGTGCCATCATTTGCAGTGAAGAATTCGCTCACAACAGGTTTTCCTGTCAAAGCTGATAACGTAACGGGAGTTATAAACTCTTTTCCGGCAGGCGTTATCACGATTTGAACTTCAGCTCTTTCCTTGATTAACAAACGGGTAAGAACCGCAGCTTTGTAGGCGGCAATGCTGCCGGTAATTCCTAATATGATATGTTTTCCTTTCAACGACATGGATTGTTCAATAAATCATTGCCCGAAATTTCAGGCCGTATCCTGTTGGTTTTTTACTTCAAAATTCGTTTTACAGGCACAACAAGTGCAATTTTTGAATAAGATCTGGCAAAATATCAATAGCAACCAGCAACTGTAAAGCATAAATCATCCCTACTGTTGCCATTAGTACCTTCAGGTTTTTTCGACGGAATAAAAATGAGGTATTTACAACAATTGCTACAAATAATCCAGCCAATAGGAAGAGGTCAATAAATAAGTTTCCACCACTGTGATTTGGCGTTATGTGATTTGTCAAATTTTCATTCAGGAACAGATCCAAAATTGACGCGAATGAATTCCACTTGAATAGAACCAATATCGATAAAATCAAGACGATGGATGAAGCGATTGTGATTCCGATTGAAAAAATGCGAACCACCAGCGGATACATGTCCGACAGATGTACAATGAGGCGGGACAAGAATATGGCCGTAAACAGAAGGCAAACAACAAAGAACACTTCCGACAAAACAGACGGTGGCAATATCAGAAATCCGATCAATGGAACAATCGCCGCCAATAGGTTGTATTGAGACACTTTATCCAAGGGCAACACCGGAGGGTAATTGTATGCGTGAGTTTCTTTCGATTTCCGAATAAATGGAACACTCAACAAGGCAGTCAGCAGCAGCAATGTCCAGGGAAGAAAACCAGTCAACGGTGCCACCACTTTTCCTGTAAACGAGAAACTGTCCCAACATTCTGCGTTGGCCAAAGACCTGCATTGCGTGAAAGTTTCGGTTTCGGAATGCGGTAGCACCCAAAACAGAAGTGTTCCGATCAACAGTGGCGGCACTGCCATGAGCAACGGGTTGATCAATATTTCTTTTACCGGCTTTTTGCGAACCAACAGATATACCAAAAAAGAGATGAAGGGTGCAACCAGCACAAGCCAGCCCAGTTCAAACACAGCAGCTCCCCAAAAGAGCCAAGTAGTAACCAATTTCCAAGTTTTTCTTGTTTCCAACCACCTGTACATCTCAAAAATCCCACCCACAATCAGAAAAGAAGGGAAGATATAGGCATTGAAAATGGTCGAAGAAAAATAGATTCCAAAACTTGTAATCAGGATTAGCACCGAAGTGAAAGCCTCCAAAACAGGTCGCCTGTGGGCAAAAAACATGAAGCAAAATCCCATTAGCGCAATGAATGACAAGGCGGAGGGTAATCGCAGGATATAGGGTGTGACTTCGCCGGAAAAATAAGCAAATCCAGCAACGATAACGCGTGAAAGAGTGGAATGGGCTTCAAAGGTATTCAAGAGATATATATCCCCTGTCTTCAGGAAAGACTGAATTACACTAAATTCCAACTCTTCTGTTTCAGTCAGTAAATTCGAGATACCCAGCCAAGGTAAGGTGGCAACAGCTGCAATGAGCAGAATCAGAACAAGCGGCTTCTGCAAATAAAGCGTTTTCAAATACGGGGCTTTCTTCATACAAAAATGCTACGATTAAAAGATTTTCAAAGATACTCTTTATTATTTTTAGATGAAAAAAATTTGTACTTGAAACCCGTTTGGGGAATGCAAATTTATGTTTATAAGTGACCGAGTGACCGAGAAACCCAGTAATTCAATAATTTATCATTAATACATATATATTGAACAACCAAGTAACGAAAATACAAGATCCACTTGGTCTCTCGATCGCTTTCCCTACAACAGCTTACCAGCCAAGAAAAGTGCTGAAATAGAAAAATAGATGATAAGTCCGGTAACATCCACCAGCGTGGCCACAAACGGGGCGGAGGCCGTTGCCGGGTCAAGACCGATTCTTCTCAGCAAGAAAGGAATCAGTGAACCGGACAATGTTCCCCAAAGCACAATCACCACAAGGGATGCGGAGACGCTCATTGCCACCCACATCCAGTAAATGCCGTAATCGTAAATTCCGGCTAATTGCCATATCAAGATCCGGATAAACCCAATGGCGCCTAGGATTGTTCCCAACAGCAAGCCGGAGATTATTTCTTTGCGCATCACATACCACCAATCTTTCAATGCAAGTTCTTTCAGTGCCATTGCACGGATAATCAAGGAGGCTGCCTGTGAACCCGAATTTCCTCCACTAGAGATGATCAGTGGCAAAAACAGGGCCAAAACCACAGCATGTTCTATCTCCGTGTCAAAATGGCCCATTGCCGAAGCCGTCAGCATTTCTCCTAAGAACAGCAAAGTAAGCCATCCGGCACGCTTTTTCACCAATTCCAACATGCTGGTTTGGGTGTAGGAGAGATCCAGTTCTTCCATACCACCAAATTTTTGCATGTCTTCGGTGTCGCGTTGTTCGATTTGGGAGAGCAGGTCGTCAAAAGTGACGATCCCAACTAAAGTTCCGTTTTCAGTGATGATCGGTAAAGCCTCACGCTCGTATTTGTCAAATATGGTAAGCCCCTCTTCAACGGTCTGGGTGGTGGTGATCGAGACAAAATTATTGTCTTGCAGTTCGGATATTAGTTTGTTTTCGTCAGCAAGAAGTAATTCACCTATCCTCAAGTCGTCAATAAGCACATTATGGCTGTCAACGACATACACAAAATTGAGAGTCTCGGCCTTTCGCCCAAATTTTTTGATGTGTTCAAACACTTTTTTGACTGTCCATTCCGGACGTGCCTGCACGTAGTGAGGTGTCATCAAGCGGGCGATGCTATCGGGTGCATATCCCAAAAGATTCAAAGCCTCTTTGCGTTCTTCCTCGTTGAGCATGTTGATAATTTCCCTGATTATATAATCGGGAAATTCCATTAAAATCAAGGTGCGGTCATCCGGGGCGAGATTGTTAATCAACGTCTTGGTATCATTACTTCCGAGATTTTCAATAATTTCGTGTTGGATATTTTTGTCCAAATAAGGAAAAACATCAGCTTTTTGTGCCTCCGACAACATCAGGAAAGTTAAGAATCTTTCTTTCTTTTCTAACGAAGTTAAATGCTCAGCTATGTCCACTGGATGCTGCGTCATGATTGGATTCATAAGCTGTAGTGTGTTGAAACGATTATTAATAGTTTGATTGGTTGGAGAGTAAACAAGTAATTAGGATTACAATGTTGCCAAGTTCACTCTTGTCAGCAATTCCATTTTTTCTTTGTCAGTTGGTGATTTTCTGCATCAAAACAGGCAAATATGATTTTTTCCAAATCCGTGTTCGAACGTAGAAAAGTGGATACGGCATCAAATGCCACCAGAGCTGCTTCCTCCTTCGGGAAACGATAGACGCCGGTACTGATGTTGGGAAATGCTATCGTTCGGCAGTCGTTTTCTATGGCCAATTTCAAGGAGTTGAGATAACAATTGCCTAATTTTTCGGCTTCACCTGCTTGTCCACCCAACCAAATTGGCCCGACGGTGTGGATCACAAAACGGGCTGGCAGGTTTCCTGCTGTTGTAACCACCGCTTGTCCGGCAGGGCATCTCCCTTGGCGGTTTACGATCAATCGACATTCCTCCAATATGGATTTCCCTCCTGCCCGGTGAATAGCACCATCCACGCCACCGCCACCCATCAAGGAACTATTTGCTGCATTCACAATGGCATCAGCTTGCATTTGGGTTATATCACCCAAAATCACCTCTATTTCTGTGTTGCTCATCCTCATTGTTCACGAATTTTCGGCAAAGATAGGTACAAGCACCAGAACATAATCTTGTTAAGAATGATTTAATATCGAAAAAAACGTAAAAAAAGAATTGTTTTTTGAAAATTAACAATCAAATCTATTTGCACTTTTTATTCAACACGCTTTTGGCCAATGCCGTTTGGAATAAGCCCCTGGAGAACAGATATAATATGAAGGCCAGCCACAAAGCATGGTTGCCAAAGGCAGTCCTCAGACTGATATAGGCAATGAAAAAAACTGCCGCCGCCAAAAACATCGACAGCAACATTTGGCGGGTTGCCGTGGCTCCAATATATACACCATCCCAAACAAAAGCGGAAATGCTCATCAACGGAATGGCGCAAACCCACAACGAATAATCACGAGCTACCCTTATCACTTCTGGCTCGTTTGTCAAAAACCGGATGAAAAAATGTTCCCCGAAACCATACAGGCAAGTGAAAAACAAGGCGATACCTAACCCCCAAGCAAATAATTCTTTGATCGTCTTGTTCAAAGCGATCCTGTTTTTTGCCCCGACATATTTTCCCACAAGAGCTTCGCCCGCATAGGCAAATCCATCTGTGAAATAAGAAAATAGAATGAAAAATTGCATCAGCAACGTGTTCACGGCCAATACTGTATTCCCTTGCGAGGCTCCTGCCGAAGTGAAATACATCGTCACCGCCACCAGGCAAATAGTACGGAGGAAAATATCACGGTTCACCGCAAAAAAGCCAAGCATGGCTTTCCGCTGCCAAACTCCTTGAATTCGAATCCGTCTTCGCAATCGCTTGTAGAAACGTACCCACAGAAACACAGCTATAATCAATCCGGCATATTGTGCGATGAGCGTTCCAATGGCCACACCTTCCATCTTCAAGTGGAACAGGTAAACCAAACACATGCTGAACACAATATTCACTACATTCTGAACGATAGCGATCAACATCGGGAAACGGGAGTTTTGCATCCCGATATACCAGCCTGTAAATCCATACAAACCCAAAACTGCCGGAGCACCCCAAATGAGAATGTGGAAATAAGTGGATGCCAGTGCTTGCACTTCCGGCGTGGTTTTGATAAGCAAGAAGGCCACTTTCAATATCGGATACTGGAGGGCGACCAAGATCAGCGATATGACGAGGCCGGTTCCCGCCGATCGTAGCAACAACCTTACCGATTCGTCCAAATCGCGCTTGCCGTAAGCCTGCGAGGCCATCCCGGTTGTACCCATCCGTAAAAAGGCAAAAACCCAATAAATGATATTGAAGACCAGACCACCAACGGCAATGGCACCGATATATGCCGAAGATCCTAAATGGCCAACTATGGCTACGTCAATCAACCCAAGAAGGGGAACGGTGATGTTGGTGACGATAGACGGAATGGCAATCTTTAAAATCTTGTTGTTGTTTATCATAGCTGCTTTTGTTCACGTGCTGCAAAGATAGTGCATAAATCAGTCTATATTTCACAATCAGTCAGATTGAAGAATTGGGTTTTGCAATCTTTTGTTTATATTGCGGCCAAATACAATACGCATTAATCCCCTATTGAAATTAATATGAGAAAGTTGCTTTTTATCTTTTTGCTTGGGTTTTTGGTCCACAATTCCTCGGCAATCAATCAAGCTGACAGCAATGATGACCCAAGTTTAAAGAATTTCCTGAGAATCGATCCTAAAGAAATCTCTAAGAATCCAATATCTTTGTTCGGAGACAACTGGTTTGTGGTTTCGTGTGGCGATTCTACCAAATTCAATGAAATGACGATCAGTTGGGGAGCGATGGGCTTTGGCTGGAATGTTCCCACCATCACCGTGTATATCCGCAACACACGTTTCACCTACGAATTTATAGACAAGGGCAGATATTTTGTGCTAAACTCTTTTGATGAGAAATACCGTGAAAAGGTAAGGTTCATCGGATCGCATACGGGACGTAATACCGACAAAGTGAAAGAAACTGGTCTCACACCCGGATTCACACCGCTTGGAAACCCCTATTTCCTAGAGGCCAGCTTGGTGATCGAATGTGAAAAGATCTATTTCGACGACATCGTACGAGGCCAGTTGTTTGAACAAGGTCAAAAGAACTATTCAGCCGACCCCAAAGAGACTCATCGCATGTTCATTGGGAAAATAGTGAACGTGTGGCAAAAGAAATAGAACGAACTCCGTGTTAATAGGCTGACAAATAATTTGCGCCTCCAGGTGATTTCTCACTTGGAGGCGCAAAAATTTATAATCGTATTGACAAATATCGGTTATGCCTTTTCCGAAGGTTCATCGACGATTGTGCCTTGGTGATCTTTGCCAAGCTCCCCGTCTTTTCCTTTCAGATAAGAAGGAAGGCTGAGTCCTGCCATGTTGAACAAGTCGTTCAATGGAGGAACAGTTTTCATCATGCCCGATATGAAATTGGCTGTTGTTGTGTTGCCATTTTCGCTGTTACCGTTGGCCGAATCCCAAACCGTGATCTTGTCGATTTTGATGTTCTTCACAGCTTCTACCTGTGTTTTCACCAATTCAGGTAATTTTTCGAGCAACAATAATTGGAATGCGTTGGTGGAATCACCTCCTGCAGCTTGCACCACTTTGTCGTAACCTTGGGCTTGTTTGGTCAAAATCTCGTAAAGACCCTTTGCTTCCGCTTCCATCTTGGCAAATATTGCATCGGCTTCCCCTTTGGCATGCAGGCGAATGCTTTCGGCCTCGGCCTGTGCCTCGATGATGGCACGTTGCTTGGCGATTTCGGCAGGCACCACAATGTTTGCTATTTGAGTGGAGCGTTCCCTTTCGGAACGGGCTGCTTCTGCCTTTTGTTCAGCAACATAGGCATCTTCAAGGGCTTTGGCTTGTTGCACTTTTTCAGCAGTCATCGCCAAACGTAGGGCTTCCGCTTCCTTTTCACGCCGCAGGGCATCTGAATTGGCGATGGTGATTTTCGCTTCATTTTCTCCCCTTACCGCGGAGGCATTCGCTTCGGATGTCTTCACACGGGAGTCGCGGTCGGCTTCTGCTTTTCCGATGCTTTCATCTTTTACGGCCGATGCGATGCTCACTTCGCGGTCTTTTTGGGTAATGGCGATTTTCACATCACGGTCACGGTGTGTTTCCGCTATCTGCACATCCTTTTCCCGGTCGGCCATGGCTTTTCCGGTTTCTCCAATTTTTTCTTGTTCGGCCACCGAAATTTTAGCTTCGTTGATGGCTTTGGCGGCTGCTTCTTTGCCAAGTGCATCAATGTATCCCGATTCGTCTTTGATGTCGGTCACATTGACGTTGATGAGTTTCAGTCCAATTTTCTTCAATTCCGTGTCCACATTTTTCGAAATATTGTCAAGAAATTTATCGCGGTCGGCGTTGATTTCTTCAATGGTCATGGTGGCTATCACCAGACGCAATTGTCCGAAAAGAATGTCCTTGGAAAGTTCCTGGATTTGTTCCTGAGCCAAGCCAAGCAAGCGTTCGGCAGCGTTGTTCATGCTGTCGTGTTCGGTCGAGATCGCAATGGTGAAGCGGCAAGGCACGTCCACACGGATATTCTGGCGGCTCAGTGCATTGGTCAGGTTGGCTTCGATGGAAATAGGCTTCAAGTCAAGGAATGCATAATCTTGGATCACAGGCCAGATAAACGCACCTCCACCGTGCACGCAGTTGGCGGATGTGCCTCCGGTTCGGCCATAAATTACCAGGATCTTATCAGAAGGGCAACGCTTGAAGCGGGACACCAAGGACGAAATCAATACAAAAAATACGATAGCGGCTACCACTATCAGCACAAGAGGATTTGAAAATAGTTCCATAGTTTAAATATTCGGATTATTAAAGTTTTTCTACTAAAAGTAATTCTTCGTCCACAAGCGAAACAACACGGATCAAGGAGCCGCTCGGCAGTTCATCACCTTGGGTGACAGCATCTAACTCGTGTACCGCTCCATTCACACTTACCTGCACTTTTCCTTTACCAGTTTTTCTTGCCGGAATGCGGATATACACATCCCCCGATTTTCCAACAGCATCTTTCAGCCGAAAGGAATTGTCTTCGGCAAGCCGCATCATCTGGCGGATGATAAAGAAGAAAAGTGCCACGAAAAGAAACCCTACAAGCAAAGATACCAACACCAGCAGCACTGTGTTGGGTATTATTTTGTATAAGGAAATACCTCCCCAACTGAATCCGATGAGAAAGTTAATCAGATTACGGAACGAAAAAAGTTGAAAAGGGGTATCGTGTGCATCGCCCAAATCTCCATCGAAATCGGGAGCAGCACCGTCATGTGCATCTGTTCCGAGAAAAGTCATCACTGTTTGGATAACGAAGATGATACTCGCAGGAATTGCTACAAACCAAAACATGCGCAAAAGCGGTTCCAATTGATTAAAGTATTCCATAATATTAAAAAAGTTTATTTGAAACGGTTTTTTACAAATATAATCAAATAAGGATGAATTCAAAAATTTAGAAATGAAAAAGCACAAAAGTCTATCGAATAAAATACGAAGAATAGAATGTTTGCATATGCGTATGTTTTGGATATAATTAAACGATTAGTTGTAATGGCTTCTTGTGTTTGTCCTCTGATTTTTTCGAAGGCGATACCATCTATTTTCGCAATATCTTAAGGACTGTTTATACGCAAGTGGCAGGGCGAAGCTAATAAGTCAGATATACGAACTCAGTTCGAAAGAATGCCTTGCCAAAGTTCAAGTAGGAATAAATTAAAAAAAATACATCGAAATTTTTCCGCTTCACCCCCTCCTGATTCTGTTTTACCGCTCGTATTTTCCGCTTTACCTCGAAAGGCCATTTATTCTTCAAATTTATAATGAAATATCATATTATTTCGGGCGTTTATAATGCAAAGGGAAACGAATTCGTAACCCAAACGTAATTAAATTGTAACTAATATGTAACGAAATGATGGCGCACTTGAATGTAACTCAATTTGACAAAATTTCGCTTGACGAGATGAGCGGAATACGGCTTATGAGTCGAATTGACTCCAAGTATGTGGTAACTTTGAATCAATTGCAGATGATTTTGGCTCAACTTGAAAATGACTATTATATACAAGAAATTCAGGGCAACCGTATTTTTGATTATGCAACTCTCTATTACGATACACCTGGATACCATATGTACCTCGAACACCTGAACGGAAAGCTCAATCGCTTGAAGATTCGCACGAGGGAATATACTGAATCTCATTTGTGCTTTTTGGAAATCAAGACAAAGTCAAACAAAGGGATCACCGAGAAAATAAGAATCCGCCATGAACGTCCGGAGACAATAGAGAGTGAGCCATCGAGGGTTTTCATCGAGGGTCATTCACCTTATTCGGAATCTTGTTTGGAGGGCAAAATATGGAGCTATTATAAACGGATAACATTGGTGAACAAGCAGAAAAGCGAAAGGCTTACTATCGACCTTGACCTCCGTTTTCAAAACAATACTAGCCACCAAGTGGTGGAACTGCCTGGTATGGCAATTATTGAAGTGAAAAAGAACAATGAGGCCTACTCTCCGGCGCTCGAGCTGTTTGCTCAAATGAGAATGAGGGAATCGGGCTTGAGCAAATATTGTATCGGCGTGGCTTTAACAGAACCCAATATCAAGAAGAATAAGCTTAAGTCTAAATTGTTAATGTTGAACAAAATAACACATATTGTTTATGAATCTATCGGATGAATTTATCCATGTTCAAGGATTTGTTGCCCTTATCTATCGTTTTCTATTGAATATAGTTGTAACAGGATCGATTATTTACTTTCTATATTACAAGCGAACGCAACGACGCGACTTTCTGTTCACGTTCTTTATGGTTAGTACCACAATTTTCTTAATGATTTTCCTTTTGGAAAGCATCAAATTGCAAGTTGGATTTGCTCTTGGATTGTTTGCTATTTTTGGAATCTTGAGGTATCGTACCGATACATTGCCTGTCAGGGAGATGACCTATTTGTTTGCGATAATTGGAATTTCCGTCATCAATTCCTTGAGTAATGAGAATATAAGTTATGCGGAGCTTTTAGCAACCAATTTACTTTTCATCATCATGTTTTGGGTATTGGAAACCACCCTCTTTATCCGCCATTTATCAACTAAATTGGTGATTTACGAAAAAATTGAGCTTATCAAACCCTCCAGGCAGGAAGAATTGATAAACGACCTGAAAGAACGAACAGGTCTCAATATACAGCGTGTTGAGGTTGGGCAAGTGGATTTTTTGAAAGACGTTGCCTTTGTGAAAGTATATTATGCGAGTGATAAAGGGGTGAACACAGCAGACAGTATCCAACGGGGATCCGATTTTATTGGCGAATAGATTAATTATCAAAATCATTGATTATGAAACGGAAATTCGTTTTTTTTATAGCAGGCATGATCTTTGCTGTGTTAGGCATGGCTCAGACAACCAATGATTTTGGCATTTGGTCGAGTGCTGGTGCGAGTAAAGATTTGGGAAATAAATGGTCAGTCAGTGGCGAGATTGAAAACAGGACACGTGACAATTCTTCCGAGATTTCCCGTTGGGGAGTTCAATTGGGTGCTGAATACAAGCTATGGAAGCCTTTAACTGTTGGCCTGGCATATCAATTTCAGTATTACCATGATATGAAATATTTTGATTTCCAGCAAAGAAACCGTTTCATAGGTTACTTGCAAGGAAAACACAAATGGAATAATTTCTCATTCAGTTTGCGCGAAAGATTCCAGATTACGACAAAAGACGAGTCAGATCGAATTAAGGCAAGTGGTAAAATAGATGATTACAAAATCAATCCGGAATGGATTTGGCGCAATCGTTTCAAAGTTGCCTACAACATCCCTTCGTGCCGCTTTACCCCTGCTTTCTCGATCGAAACTTTTTATGAGCTGAATAATCCGGATGGTAATCAATTCGAAGGATTGCGCTATACCTTGTCGGTGGAATACAAGATGAGCAAACGTAACTCCTTGGAATTATCTGGCATATACGACAAGGAGGTTAATACAGATGAGCCAACGAACCGCACGGTGATAGGGATTGGCTATTCTCATAAATTCAAATGATATTTTCCCACTTAAAATCATATAGACTATGAGATCTAAATTCATTTTTAAAATATTATTTCTGAGCCTATTTGCATTTGCCTTATATGCTTGTGCTTCCGATAAAATAGCGGAAGACGAAGACGAAACTACAAATACAGAAACGAACACGGGTGATTCCGATGAGGATTTTGATACGAATTCGACAGATTCAACCTTTACGAATCAAGTTGTAATTACTTACTCAAGTTCGGGAGCAACAGTCACAAGCAACGACTATGCTAGCAGCGGTGTGTCTGTCACGGTGAGCGGAGGCAATGTCACGGTTACTTCCACTACGAGTACGGCGATAAATTATGTGTTGAAAGGCACAAATAGCGATGGCATGTTGACGATCAACAGTACCAGTACCTTTGGACTTGTACTGAATGGGCTAAGCCTTATCAACGAAGATGGCCCTGCCATTTATATAGAATCAGCTTTGGCATCATCGGTATATCTTGTTGGTACAACCAACAACAGGCTAATTGACAACAATACTTATGCAACAGATTATGAGTCTGCGAAAGCAACCCTATATAGTGCCGGGAATTTGACACTGAAAGGAACTGGAAGCTTGAGCCTGAAAGGTTATGCCAAGCATGCGATTGCTTCTGCGGGGGGAATAACCGTTGCTGGTGGTGTCACAACCATTTCCTCAGCCTATAAAGATGGGATTCACTCCAGTGCTTATTTCAACCAAACGGGCGGCAGCCTCACCGTCACATCTTCTGATGATGGGATAGAGTGTGAGGATGGAAACGTGAATCTTTCGGGTGGTAGCCTCATCGTCAATGCAGCAACGGAGGATGTGAATGCAGTGAAGTCTTCCGGAACGATTACGGTTTCAGGAGGGACGACTGAACTTGCGGTTTCTGGGCTCAGTTCAAAAGGTTTCAATTCCACCGGCGCATTAACTGTTTCCGGAGGAACGATCACTTTGAGCTTGTCGGGAGATGCTTCGAAAGGTCTCAAATCAGATGAGTCAGTAACTCTTTCAGGCGGAACAATCACCGTTACAGCTTCAGGCGGGATAGTATCCGAAAGTTCCGGTAGTGGATTAGATTTGTCTTATTGCACGGCCGTCAAGTCGGATGGAGATATTACTGTCAGTGGAAGTTCGTTAACCGTGAATTCTACAGGAGCCGGAAACAAAGGTATTTCTAGCGATGGAAATCTATCCATCACTTCAGGAACCGTAAACATCACCACTTCAGGAAGCGGTACAACCTATAAAAACTCATCAGGCACAACAGATTCTTACAACGCAACGTGTTTGGTGGCAGACGGAAACATTTCTATTACGAATGGCACCATCACCTGCTCAGCTTCGGGAGCTGGCGGCAAGACAATCAAGGCCGATGGCACAGTTACAATCGGTGACAGCTCAAATTCGCCTACCATTTCCTTAGCCACTTCTGGAAGTAAGTTTGCGGTAGCTAGTTCTTCAGATTATTGCCATCCAAAAACGATTGTGAGTGATGGGGCAATCACAATCAACAATGGCGACCTGACAATTTCATCTACTGACGATGGCATCCATTCCGAAGCTTCTATTACCATTAATGGGGGAACAACGAATATCACCAAATCTGTGGAGGGGATCGAAAGTTTGGTAATCAGCATGGTTGGTGGTTATGCGAATATAGTGGCTAGCGATGATGCGATTAATGCAACTGCCGGCACCACATCGGGAGGCACCGAATCTGACGATGGAAGCTATTTCTACATGAAAGGTGGAATTCTTATTGCTAGTGTAACAAGCGGTGATGCTATTGATTCTAATGGAAAAGTTTTGATGACGAGCGGCGTTTTGGCCGCATTTGGTCCAGCAAACAATACGAATACAGATGTTGACGCAAATGGCACCATCACGGTGAATGGCGGAATATTGTTTGGTGCATGCTACAACTCAAACATGTTTGAAACGCTCACTTCTTCTTCGCAATTTGGAGTAAATCTCAAGAGTTCTTCGACGGTTTCAAGCGCCGGTTCTTATTTTAGGATACAGAATGCGAGCGGCACCGATTTGGGAACTTTCATCACTCCCAGAGCCGCTTATTACTTCCATTTCTCGTCTCCTTCGTTGGAGGGTAGCTCGACATACACTATTTACACAGGTGGAACTTACACAGGAGGAAGCACTTATGGAAATACAACCAGTGGCGGATATAGCACCGGAGGAACTTATAGTGGAGGAACTCAAAAGAAGACCTTCACCACTTCTTCTTCGAAAATTTCCACATTGAGCATATAAAAAAAGCTCTATGGTTACGCCAGTCGGCATCATCTCACAAAGTGGGGGAGGAGGTGGTGAAGGACGGTAACCTGCTTTATTAGAGCGGAAGCGGATATCCAAGCGAGGATATCCGCTTTTTTATTATTTGATGCATTAGTTCAAATCGGGAATGTTTTTCTAATTTTAAGCCGGATTACTGGAGGCCTATTGTTGGTTGGCTTGCCTGTTCAGCTCCCCTTGCTTGGTTTGCCGCTGTTGCGGTAAAGGCGACAAGATGTCCTCTCCAAGATGAGTTACCGCTTCTCGTTCTTCCCTTTCACGCACCTCTTTGGCCTTGCGGGCGTAGATGATCAGGCGCATCGTGTAGTCGTAGGTGACGTAGTTCCATATCCAGTTGAGCAGCACAAAAATTTTGTTTCGCACGCCAAGGATGGAACGCAAGTGCACCACGAGCCACATCAACCAGGCAAACCACCCGCTGAAATGAAGCTTGGGCAAATCCACTACTGCGCGGTTGCGTCCAATGGTCGCCATGCTTCCCAAATCTTTGTAACGGAAGGGCTTGAAAACTTCCCCGCTTTGTAATCTTTTCAGATTCGAAGCAAGGAGCGTCCCTTGTTGGATAGCCACTTGTGCCAATTGAGGATGTCCATTCGGATAAGCCGGGTCATCCGTTAGCAAGCATTGGTCACCAATTGAAAATATGTTGTCATAGCCTTTCACCCGGTTGAATCCGTCCACCTGGATTCGCCCACCGCGACCCATCGTTTCGGGTTTCATGTTTCCAATCCGTGCCGCCGTCACTCCACTTGTCCAAATGAATGTACGGGTCGGAATAGTATCTCCGTTTTCAAAGATAACTTTCCGGTCGATGTAGTCTGCTACTTTTTTCCCTAAAATCATTTTCACGCCCATTTCCTCGAGAAATTTGGCAGTATCCTGCGATGCCTTAGGGGTCATTCCCTGCAACAACCTGTCGGCTGCTTCCACCAAATAGATTTGCAGTTCTTCCGGTTTCAGTTCGGGATAATCTTTGGGCAGCACATAGCGCTTCATTTCCGAAAGTGCCCCGGCAATTTCAATCCCGGTTGCTCCGCCTCCCACAATCACAATATTGAGCAGTTCGCGTTTTTCTTCTTCCGAAGTGCAGGTGACTGCCCGTTCGAAGTTAGCCAAAAGAGCATTGCGCAGCCCCATTGCTTCAGAGATATTTTTCATTGGCATAGCCACCTCCTCGATATGCTTGTTGCCAAAGAAATTAGACACTGTTCCTGCGGCAAACACAAGGTAGTCGTATTCTATCTTGCCAATAGAGGTTTGCAGCAGATTCAATTCGGGCACCACCGCCCTTGCTTCGGCCATTCGGAAGAAGAAATCTTTTTTCCGCTTTTTATATACATTGCGGAACGGAAAAGCAATGGATGATGGTTCCATGCCCGCGGAGGCAACCTGATAGATCAAAGGAAGAAATTGGTGATAATTGTTTTTATCGACCAATACGACCTGATATCCTGAGTCTTTTAATTTGTTAGCCAATTGAAGGCCTCCAAAGCCTCCTCCTACAATAACAACTCTTTTTTTGTTTGTTTTGGGTATGTTAAAGCTCATAATGTTACTAAAGTGAATTATTTATATTCAATCCAGATAAGATAAACAGCAAAAGGATAGGCATTGTTTGCCCGATGCTCTATTTTAATGTAAAGTTTTCGTATTGCTTATTTGCTATTGCAATTTGGAGGTCGTCTCATTCTCAGAATATTGTCGATATACAGGTTGTTTTTTAATTTATTTGATGATCGTTTATTAAAAAAACGATAAATGTTGATTGTTTTAATGAAAACATACAATATATTTGCAAAATAAAAACAGGTATTCAGAATGAATATAATTTCTGGGGAATGAAAAATTAGGATTTTTCGTCACTCTTAAATCGAAAAAAGCTCGCAGTGAAATACACAATTAAGCGGGTTGCCGAAGTTCGGTCAAAAGCATTGAGGTTGAAACAAGAGCAGGATTTAACTGTTTAATGAAAATCGAATGCCAATTGTTGAAAATTTGGATGTAATGATGGCCAAGCGAAAGGTTCCCCTTGAACGATCTTCCGGAGCGAGTGGGAATTCCCTTGCCAATCTTTCATCCTAAAAACAGGGAAAGCCAAAGCTATTCGCTTCTCCACGCTGGAAGCAATCTGCAAGGAGTTGCAGTGCCAGCCGGGAGGTATTTTGGAATGGGTGGATGATGGGACTTCATAAATCGGAGCTGGCAATCTTTAACGGCCCGCCTCAAATATCAATCAATAATATATTAGAATGAAAACAAGATTTCTTAACTTAGTTGCATTGCTAATTTTTATGACAATGACAGCTACGGCACAATCCATTGCGGGCGACTGGAAAGGTACGCTCGACGTTCAAGGAATGAAACTCGAATTGATCTTTCATGTTTCGGGTAGTGACAACAACTATTCTGCCACGCTTGATGTTCCGGCACAGGGAGCAAGCGGAATCCCGGTTGACAAGACGGAATTTGGCGACAACAAAATTTCGTTGAAGGTGAATACGGCCGGCATTTCTTATTCCGGAGAACTAAAAGGGAATTCCATAGAGGGAACTTTTCAGCAAGGAGGGATGAATTTGCCTTTGACTCTGGCGAGATTTGAAAACAAGTTGCCCGGAAACACAGCTTTGGTGTCGTCGGCGGCGGAGTTGGCCAAATTGGTTGCGAACGACAAAGGCGATTTCAAATACAAGGTTTCCGACTATTTTGCCAAACCCAAAGCATCGGCCTTTCAACTATCTCCCAACGGCAAGTATCTTTCTTACAAAGAAAAAGATGCCAACAATAAAAATCACGTGTATGTGAAGGAAATTGCGACAGGAAAAGTGACCCGTGCGATTGAGGAAAAGGATGAATTAATCAAAGGATATGGATGGATAAACGACGAGCGTTTGTTTTTCATGATGGACAAAGGAGGAAACGAGAATTTCCATATTTATGCCACCAACCTCGACGGAAGCAACACAAAGGACTTGACCCCTTTTGAGGGTGTGAAGGCTGATATTGTGAAAATCTTAAAAGAACAGAAAGATTATATCATCATTCAGATGAATAAGAACAACAAACAAATTTTTGAGCCTTACAAACTCAATGTTGTTACTGGAGAATTGGCACAGCTGTATGAAAACAAGGATCCCAACAATGCCATACAAGGATATGACTTCGACAAGGATGGAAATCTCCGCGGTTATTCCAAATTGGTGAATGGCATTGAAGCCGAATTCTATTACAAAGACCTTGCGACCGGTGAATTCAAATTGCTGAAGAAAACGAATTGGGATGACACCTTTTCCATCATTTCCTTTAACTATGCTTCCCCAAACAAAGACGAAGCTTTCGTGCTTACCAACCTTAACGGAGACAAGACCGAGATCGTGCTTTACGATTTGAAACAAAACAAGGAGATAAAAAAGATTTTCTCTAATCCTCAATTCGATGTAAACGGTATCTCCATTTCCCGTAAAAGAAATTGGGAAGTCGATTATTATAGCTACGAAGGAGAAAAATATGTGATCACCCCCGTCAGCAACTTCTACAAGGATTTGACTGCCACGCTGGAAAAGGAATTCAAAGGAAAGGAATTCTATGTGGTGGATTTCGATGACAATGAAAATAATTTCTTGATCGTAACCCAAAGCGATAAGCTCTACGGCACTTATTACGAATACAATGCCAAAACGAAAAAAATAACCCTTCTCTATGACCTGATGCCTCAATTGAAAGAGGAAGATATGGCCGAAATGCGTCCGATTTCTTTCAAAAGTCGTGACGGTCTAACAATTCATGGTTATATCACATTGCCCAAAGCTGCTCTCGAAGGCAAAAAAGTGCCTTTGATTGTAAATCCTCACGGTGGCCCACAAGGAGTCCGCGACTCTTGGGGATTCAATCCCGAAACACAATTGTTCGCAAGCCGTGGATACGCCACTTTGCAAGTGAATTTCCGGATTTCAGGCGGATACGGCAAAAGTTTTCTTCGTGCAGGATTCAAACAGATTGGCCGCAAGGTGATGGATGATGTGGAAGATGGCGTGAAATACGTCATTGAAAAAGGTTGGGTGGACAAAGATAAAATCGCCATCTACGGAGGAAGCCACGGTGGATATGCCACATTGATGGGATTGGTGAAAACGCCAGATTTGTATAGCTGTGGAGTAGATTATGTGGGCATTTCCAACATCGGAACATTCTTCAACTCATTCCCTGAATATTGGAAACCATACAAGAAAATGGCTGGAGAAATCTGGTACAATCTGGACAATCCGGAAGAGGCGAAGATTGCAAAAGAAGTCTCTCCTTTTTTCCAAGTAGATAAAATCACGAAACCTCTGTTCGTTGTTCAAGGTGCCAATGACCCACGGGTGAATATCAACGAAAGCGATCAAATTGTCACTGCGCTTCGTGCCAAAGGGTTTGAAGTGCCGTATATGGTCAAATACAACGAGGGCCATGGATATTACCGAGAAGAAAACCGCATGGACTTTTACAGTGCAATGGTTGGCTTTTTTGCTAAGTATTTGAAATAAAGCGAATATCAGATTTTGTAATCATACCGAATATCTTGGTGGGTATCCGGTATGTTTTTCTGTTACTGAACCAACTCAATCCATTGATTTATATACGTATAAAAAATAATCTTATGAGATCCAAAATACTCACCTTTGTCGTTGCTTTCTGCGCATTATCCTGGAGCTTGAATGCACAATTGATGTGGAAAATCACAGGAAATGGCCTTCAAAAACCAAGCTATCTTTTCGGCACGCATCACCTGATCGACAAAGAACAAATAAAAGGTTTTGACAAGGCGTTAGCAATTGCAAGGGAATCTGATGCAGTTGTCGGTGAAATGGATATGGGCGATATGGCGGCTGCGCAAACAAAGCTCATGCAGGCATCTTTGTTGTCAGGCAAAACGTGCAAAGAGCTATATTCTCCGGAAGACTATGCGTTTCTAGACAAGGAATTCAGGGTACTTCTGGGAACAGGATTGGATCAGTTGGGTGTGATGAAACCAATGGCATTGAATACGGTGTTTATCCTTTATTCTTATTTGAAACAGGTAGGTGCCTCCAAACAACCTGAAGCCGTGGATATTATTTTCCAGAATGAAGCCCGGCAAAACGGGAAGAAAATCATTGGCTTGGAAACTCCAGAATACCAAGCCGATGTGTTGTTCAATTCTTCCACCATAGAACGGCAAGCTGAGGTCTTGCTCAAACAAGTGAAGGAAAAAGGCAAGTATGCCGACATGATGAACAAGCTCAATGAAGCCTATTTGCAAGGAGACTTTCGAAAAGCGGAGGAGTTGGAAAAGGGTGACGACAGCATGAATCCAGAAGAAAGGCTGGCTTTGATAACCAACCGAAACAACAATTGGATGAAACTCCTTCCTGGCTTGATGAAGCAGCAAGCCTCTTTCATCGCCGTGGGATTTCTTCACCTTGTGGGAGAGACAGGTTTGGTGAGCCAGTTGAAAAAATCAGGCTATACGCTCGAACCATTTTTGTTGCAATAAGTTTCTCTTGTAGAAACAGTGAAATATATAAGATATAAGCCGCTAGCCCTCGGAAAAGGCTAACGGCTTTTTATTTTCCGGCAATGCGTGATGCGAATTACTTATATTTTATATTTTTGCACCCTTATTTCTACGGTATAAATCAATGAATGGATCAATGGCTCATCCTGTGAAAACTTTTTGGTACGACAACCTGCGTGTTATCGCAACCATCGGCGTAATATGTATTCATGTATCTTCTTGTTATCAGCCGGAATCAGGTACAATTTCAAGTTATAGCTTTTGGGTAGGCAACATCTTTGATAGCCTTTCTCGCTTTAGCGTGCCTGTTTTTGTCATGTTGTCGGGAGCTTTGTTGCTTTTCAAAGAAGACGGTGTACGTGTTTTTTGGAAGAAACGGATCATGCGCCTCCTTGTCCCTTTTCTTTTTTGGAGCAGCATTTACATGTTGAAATATTTTTGGAATAGCTACGAAGATGGCACCCGTTTATCTTTCGCGGGATATGCCTGGGAGCTATTTTTGCAATTGAGGGACGGAAGTTCGCTCCATTTTTGGTATATCTACATGATTTTTGGAGTGTATCTGTTTGTGCCGATTATTGGGAAATGGGTACGCAACAGTCCTCCCAAGGAACACCTCTATTTTTTGGGGATTTGGGCCTTGACAATCATCTGGGGACAGCCCATACTTGAAACATTTAAGCCTGACATCGAGCTAAGTTACTTTAGTGGTTTTCTCGGGTATTTGGTTCTCGGGTATTTTCTCAGCCAAAGAAAGTTTAAAAGCAAACGGCAGCAAAATCTGATCTCGTTGGCCTTGATTGGGATAGGAGCGGCTTCGACCATACTGGGAACATACCTGATTCATTATTATACTGGTAAATACGAAAACACTTTCTACGAATGCCTTTCTCCCAATATTTTGTTGTATTCATCCGGGATATTCCTGTTTCTTAAGGACAAGGACACCGCTTTCCGGCCTTTGGTGAAGGTTCGTGACTTTATCAGCAAATACAGCTACGGAGTGTTTCTGGTGCATGTCTTGGTGTTTTTCAAGCTTCAGGACTTTGGTATCAGTTGGAACTTTGTGGATCCCATTGTTGGCATTCCGCTCACCGTGATTATTTGCTTGGCAATCTCGCTGCTTATTGTGTTTATCGTGAATAAACTGCCTTACGGGAAGTATATTTCGGGATAACCCAGACTTTCAGTAGTAGCGGAATCGGGAATCGAACCCGAGTTTCAGCCGTGAGAGGGCTGCGTCCTGACCACTAGACGATACCGCCTTTTTGATAAGTCAAAAGTATAACTTATTTCAATCAAAAGTAAGCTAAATCAGATATTTTTATTCGAAATTGTGGTGAAACCCGATTCCGCCTGCCATTATAATATCCGAAATCCGGCTGGTTCTAGATGAATGGTTATCGTATCTGCGCCTGCATTCACTGCATTAAAGATAGGTAAGGACTGAATACAACGCAATTCAACCAAGTACTCAACTTTATAAAAAGCGACCTAAGCCAAACGCATGGAACTACCTTAAAGGCCATCCCGTCCGTGCGGGTGTGTTCAGTATGGGAATACCGAGATGCCCAGCATTCCCGTGCGGGTGTGCCCAACGTGAGCGTGCGGGTGTGTCCAACGTGGACGTGCGGGTGTGTCCAACGTGGGCGTGCGGGTGTGTCTAATATGTCCGTGTCAGTGATCCCAACACGAGGCTGTCAGCCCGACACACTGTGGGCAATCTCGAAACGGTTGGCTCTTGCTTTCCGAGTGCACGAATCTTATGCCGGGCAAGCTGTCGTCGGCATAAGATTATACGGGTTATCTGGTGCAGCTTAACCAGTTCATTTCTTTACTCCTTCACCTCACAAATAGAGGCAATTTCGTGGTGTACGGGTTGTATGGATGGGTACCGGATGATTGACAAATCAGAAGTTACACTCATGAAAATCAGTCGTTGCTGGCTATTGTCGATCAGTTAATTATTTTTAATATTTTCGTGCATAATCGGTTGTAATAGTCTCTGCCTTGGTTTTGGAGCGATAAACTATTTGAAACCCAAACAGTGCTGATCACATATCTTTATTGAAATAATTTCTTACTCGCATCGTAATATTTTTGAAACAATAATCCCTCACCTTTGGCATCGAAATAAAATTTATATCCGTCAATTATTATTATGAAAAAACAGATTATTTTAGTATTTGCTTTTGCTGTAGCGATCTTTTCAGCCAAAGCTCAAATTCAGGACGAGGAGCCAACTCCGTTGGAGAAAGTGGAACAAACCGTTTCGGTGCACGATCAGTTGCTGTCGAAGCTGAGCGCATTCAAATTCTCCGGCTATCTTCAGCCTCAATTCCAATGGGGAGAGCAGTCAGCTTCCCTCAAGGTTGGGACTGGAAATACAAATTCTACTCATCCGTTTAACCGAATCGGTATCAGACGTGGTCGCTTGAAATTGGTTTACGATGACGGTAGCATCGCTACGGGAACTATCCAATTGAACATTGTGGACAAATCAAATGCTTCGGGTGTGAGCCAAGCCGTTGTCCAATTGAAAGAAGCATACCTTAACGTGAAAGACCCATGGACATTGCGCAGTTCAATCCAAGCCGGGGTGTTCGACCGCCCTTTTGGCAACGAGATTTCTTACTCTTCGTCGCTGCTTGAATCTCCCGAGCGTTCAAAAATTGTTCAAACTCTCTTCCCTGAAGAATGTGATTTGGGAGCTAAAGTTACTCTTCAAGCTCCGGTTAGCTCCCCGCTCAATTTCATCAAGGTGGATGCTGGCTTCTTCGCTGGAAATGCGATCAATCCCGAAACAGACAATAGAAAAGACTTCATTGGCCACATTGGCGCCGCAAAACCAATCGGCAACATTGCAAAATGGGGATTGGGTGCTTCGTACTACAACGGCGGTGTGTATCAAGGTTCTAGCAATGTGAACACTTTCTCGAGCGGAGCTTGGGTGACAGATGCAAGCAGTACTAATGTCGGGAAATATGCCAAACGCGAATATTTCGGATTGGATGGACAGTTCAGTATGGAGTCAACCATAGGGTTCACCCAAGTCCGTGCGGAATACATCTGGGGTACGCAACCCGGAACAGCGAGCAGCACTTCCAGTCCCAACAGGTCGGCTGTGACCACCGACGACACATACATCCGCAAAACGTCTGGCTGGTATGCCATCTTGGTGCAGGATTTGGGAAAATCTCCATTCTCCGTGGTTGCCAAATACGATGTGTATGACCCCAACACCAAGATCAAGAAAGACGAAATCGGTTTGAATTCCACCACAAAGGCTGAAATCGCTTACAACACGCTTGGCTTCGGCACCTTGTGGAGAGTGAACCCCGCTGTACGCGTGCAACTTTTCTACGAGATAGTGAAGAATGAAAAAACGGCTAATCTTTCCGCTTACACAGGCGACCTGAAAGACAACGTGTTCACTGCTCGTCTTCAATTCAAATTCTAAGACTTAAATTACAGGAAGTCAAACAAATTAAAAAAATAAGAAAATGAAACGTATCGTATTGTTTATGTCATTGATGGTTGTCGCTTTTGGTTCGGCAATGGCTCAGAAAGTAAAAGGTTCCGACACTTGTTTGCCTTTGGTTCAGAAAGAAGCCGAAGTGTATATGAAAGAAGGCAAAGGCAAATTGACTGTAACCGGTGGCGGATCGGGAATCGGTTTTGCCGCACTCATCGAAGGTTCTACCGACATCGCTATGGCTTCGAGAGCAATTAAGTTTGATGAAAAAATGAAAATGCAGAACGGCGGGCGCACTGCAAAGCAGGTGGTGATCGCTCGGGATGCCCTTTCTATCGTAGTGAATCCAAGCAATAAAGTGACAAACCTTACCCGCGAACAGTTGGAAGGCATTTTCACCGGAAAAATCACCAATTGGAAACAAGTAGGTGGCGCAGACTTGGCTATCGTTGCTTACAGCCGCGAAACGACTTCCGGAACGTACGAATTCTTCAAAGAACACGTGATGAAAAACAAGAATTACAAGTCCGGAATTCTAAGCATGCCAGCCACAGGGGCTATCATCCAATCTGTTAGCCAAACAAAAGGGGCTATCGGATATGTCGGGATGGCTTATGTGACCAAGGATGTGAAAGAGATCCACGTTTCCTACGATGCGGGCAAAACGTATGTCGAGCCAACCGTAGCTAACGCAAAGGCGGGAAAATATCCCATCGTTCGTCCGCTTTACTTGTATTACGAAGTGAAATCCGAGAAAAAAGTGAAACCTTTCATCGATTTTGTGCTGTCGGCACAAGGACAAAAAATAGTTGACCAAGTGGGCTACCTTGCCTTGAAATAATTCATCAGTCATTAAGAAGGTGAGGATTTTATAAATGTGTGTCATCCTTTTATAAAATCCTCATTTTCTGTTTTCATTTCCATTATATACTTAAAGAAAACCGCCGTGTTTAATAAAAAAAAGAACAGGTTTCTTGAAACTCTTATAGAGTGGATTTTCCGGTTTAGCGGAAGCATCACCACTTTGGTCATTTTATTAATCAGCATCTTTCTGTTTACGGAAGGGTGGGGGTTGTTCCACTCATCCACCATTGAAAAGGGATACGTGCTTTGTGTAAACCAAGAAAACAAGGTGGCCAACTTATCGCCCAAGCAAGTCAAGGAAATCTATGATGGTAACATCACCAATTGGAAAGAAGTTGGTGGTTCGGATGCGCCCATCGAGATACTGCGGATGGACGATATTGCCTCGCTTTACACCGAGGAAGAAATAGGAAGCAATTTCGAACATCTTCCGGCAAAGCTCAGCGAAGCCATGGTGCAGCGGAAAAATGCCATCGGGTTCTTTCCGCAGCAGTTTATCGGTAAGGACTTCAAGGGAAGGATCCTTCCTCCCGAAACGATCTCCCCAAGCGAATATTTTGGAGGGAAAGAGTGGTTTCCCACCGCCACGCCTGCCGCACAATTCGGGGTGCTGCCCCTTATTCTGGGTACGCTTTGGGTGAGTATCGGTGCCATTCTGCTGGCATTGCCCTTTGGCATGGCTGTTTCGATCTATTTGGCCGAAATAGCAGGCAATCGGGTTCGCAAGATTCTGAAACCCTTGATCGAGCTATTGGCCGGTATTCCTTCCGTTGTGTATGGCTTTTTTGGTTTGGTGGTGATTGTTCCTTTTATTCGCAACTTGTTTAACCTGCCTGTCGGCGAAACGGCTTTGGCAGGAAGCATCGTGCTTGCCATCATGGCTTTGCCCACCATCATCACTGTGGCTGAAGATGCGATGAGGACTACTCCTGTTGCCATGAAGGAATCGAGCCTAGCATTGGGGGCTACCCATTGGCAGACCATCTACCGTGTGGTGATTCCATATGCTTCTTCGGGTATTATGGCGGCCATTGTGCTGGGCATCGGGCGGGCTGTCGGTGAGACGATGGCGGTGCTGATGGTTACCGGCAATGCTGCTGTGATTCCTCACTCCTTCACCGATCCTGTGCGAACAATCCCTGCAACCATTGCCGCTGAACTTGGCGAGACTGCCATCGGTAGCGCTCAATATCAGGCTTTGTTTATGTTGGGGGCGATCTTGTTCCTGCTCACTCTGGTGTTGAGCATTTGGGCGGAGATTATCCGTAAAGATCCGAAAGTGCAGTAAAGTTGTGGGTACAAGTTCACTTGTGTCCAAGTAAATCTGTGAAGCTTTTACAGTAAAATAAAATAAAATCATGTTTACATCAACATCGAAAAAAAAATCTGTCCAGTCCATCGTCTTCCTGCTGTTCCGCATCATGAGCTATTCGGTGGTGGCCATTTTGTTCCTGATTATCGGATTCATCGTTATGCGTGGAATCGGTGTTATCAGTTGGGACTTCCTCACCAAGGCACCGGAAGACGGGATGACCAAGGGTGGAATTTTTCCGGCTATTGTGGGTACGCTCTACTTGGTGCTTGGCAGCATGCTGGTGGCATTTCCTATCGGCGTGATGTCGGGGATCTATATCACTGAATACGCCACCAACAAGCAGTTTGTGCGTGTGGTTCGTGTCATGACCAACAATTTGGGAGGCATCCCGTCCATTGTTTTCGGTCTGTTCGGCATGTCGCTCTTTGTACACACACTCAAATTCGGGGATTCCTTGATCGCAGGTTCATTGACACTCGGGCTGCTTGCCTTGCCATTGATAATCCGTGTCACCGAAGAGGCGTTGAAGTCGATTCCGGATGTTTATCGCCACGGTAGCTTGGCGCTCGGCGCCACCAAATTGCAGACAATTATCCGGGTGATTTTACCCGCTGCTTTTCCGAACATCATGACTGGCCTTATCCTCTCCATTGGCCGTGTGTCGGGCGAAACAGCACCGATCCTGTTTACGGCTGCAGCATACTTTTTGCCACATCTGCCATCGTCTATGTTCGACCAAGTCATGGCTTTGCCCTATCACTTGTACGTGATCGCCACAAGCGGCACCGATTTGGAGGCCACCCGCCCCATGGCTTATGGAACAGCCCTTGTGCTTATCGTCATTGTGCTTGTGATGAATGTTTTGGCAAATTTGCTCCGCAAGCGCAGATAATTCATTATTAAAAATCTAGCAACAACTTATGAAGATAAATGCAAAGAATGTAAACTTCTATTACGGCGATTTCCATGCCTTGAAGAATATCAGCATGGACATTGAGCCTAATACAGTGACTGCTTTTATTGGCCCCTCAGGCTGCGGAAAATCTACTTTCCTGCGCCTTTTCAACCGGATGAACGACTTGATAGACGGCATCCGTTTGGAAGGAGAATGCCTTGTTGGCGGGCAAAACATATACGACAAATCGGTTTCTGTGGACGAATTGCGCAAAGCGGTGGGAATGGTGTTTCAGAAACCGAATCCATTTCCCAAATCGATTTTTGAGAATGTGGCTTACGGCCTTCGTGTAAACGGCGTAAAGGACAAAAAAATCATTGCGGAAACCGTTGAGAAATCGCTTCACCAAGCGGCTTTGTGGGACGAAGTGAAAGATAAATTGAAGAAATCAGCCTTCGAATTGTCGGGTGGCCAACAACAACGCCTTTGCATTGCCCGCGCATTGGCCATTTCGCCTTCAATTATTTTGATGGACGAACCGGCATCGGCTCTTGACCCGATTTCTACCTCCAAGATTGAAGAATTGATATTCGAATTGAAGAAAGTTTACACCGTGGTCATCGTCACTCACAACATGCAGCAAGCCGCCCGCGTGAGCGACAAAACCGGATTTTTTATGTTGGGCGAACTTATAGAGTTCAACGACACGAAAAAAATCTTTCTCAATCCCGATGTGGAGCAGACCCAAAATTACATCACCGGACGGTTTGGATGATCTTTTAACCAGCGGGTTTATCAATTTACGATTTTACGAATCAGAGATTTTACAATTTAACAAGAACATGAAACATACAGAAGAAGAACTGGTTGACATTAAAAAATCCATCTCCGAGATGTGGAGTTTGGTTCAATCGCAATTCGAGAATTCTAAAAATGCCCTTTTATCGACTAACACAGAGCTTGCAGAAGTTATCTTGAGTCGTGAAAAAAGGGTAAATGCTTTTGAATTGAAAATCGATAGCGATTGCGAAAATTACATTGCCCTTTACAGTCCTGTTGCCATTGATCTAAGGCTCGTTCTATCGATTCTGAAAATTAACAAAACGCTTGAACGTATTGGTGATTTCGCCGATGCCATTGCTCGTTTTGTGATGGAATGGAGTAATGAAAATACTGAAAAAGAGTTGTTCGATCTGTTGAAAATAGAAAACATGATGGGCTGTGTGGAGAAAATGCTTGAAATAACCCACAATGCTCTCACGGACGAAAATACAACAACTGCCGGAATAGTGTTTTCAACCGACCGCATCATCGACGCCCGCTACAACGAAGCGCTTTCCTTGCTTGCTCCTTACATCAACGAACATCCCGATAAGACCTTGTATTGCCTCTATCTGACAACGGTTTTGAGAAAGATCGAACGTGCCGGCGACCATTGCAACAACATCATGGAAGAAATTGTATTCTATGTGGATGCAAAAGTATTGAAGCACTCACCAAAGGATTAATTGGCAAAGCTTATACAAAGTGCAGTCACGCTTGTTTTCGGGTGTGGCTGTTTTTGTGTTATATATGCCCTCTCTTTTCTGAATCATTGAATCAACAAATCAGCGTATCTTCAAATTCACGATTTCACAATTCCCCAAATATACACACTTCCGTAGTCATCTCATATTAAAAATGTAACAGTTTCTCAATAGTTAAGGTGTAGATTTGCTGAAATAATATCTTTATCAGTAAAGAGAAACATTAATTTTGAGGAGATATGCCCGAAGAAGTGGTAAGTTATATTTGGCAGTATGGATATTTAGCAATTTTTCTTTTTGTATTTCTTCAAGAGACTGGGGCTCCCAACCCCATCCCCAACGAGTTTCTCCTTCTATTTTCGGGTTACTTGATTTTTTCAGGAACATTAAACGCCTTGGGAGTGATTTTTGCTGCGGCAACCGGCGATTTATTGGCCGCGTCGGTCGTCTATACGCTATTTTACTACTTCGGCCAAATGATGATACACAGTAAGACACGGTGGTTGTCCGGTTTTGCTCGAAGCCTTCAAGGACGCGTCAAGAAACTTGCCCCAGAAAGATTGAACGGCATCATCCTAGTCCGGCTGACACCTTTTATCCGGGGGTATAGCGCAGCTGCTTGCGGATTGGTGCGCATCCAACTGCGGAAATATAGTTTGGCCGTGATTGTGAGCACCTTCATCTGGTGTCCTGCCTATGTCGCTTGCGGATACTTGCTCGGCCCTTATTGGGCGTATGTGGACGAGAATATTGTTTCCTTCAAGTACTTGTTGGCAGCTTTTCTACTGCTTTTCATTATCCAGGCACTCCTGCGGATTTTCCTAAAAAAAAAGCAAAATAAAACTTCATTGGAAAATTGCTATTGCAAAGATAGCGAATTAAATATTCAATCAAATACATCTAATAAATTGAAACTATGAGAGTACTTGTAGCTTCCGAAACAGCGTTTGTGATCAAAGGAAATGGTGTTCACACGGCCTTTGTCGATCATGTGGAGCTTCTCAAATCTGAAAACGATATTGAGACAGTTGTAAATAACGAAGGCAGGGGCGATGTGTTCCACTGCCACACGTATGGCCCCTATTATTTCCTAAAGGGTTTGCGTTACAAACATCGCCGCGTGCATACCGTGCATGTTATTCCCGACTCCATCCATGGTTCTCTCCCGGCTTGGAAGTTTTGGATGCCTTTCGTCAAATGGTATATGAAACAAGTGTATTCATATGCCGATGTTTGTATTGCGATTTCTCCACGGGTGGAAGCAGCCATCGAAGAATGCGGCGCCCGCACTCGGATTGTGCGCATCTGCAATCCTCTTCCGGTGGAGCGGTGGAAACGAACGGATGAAAACCGGGCAAAAGGACGGGAAATGCTTGGCTTGAAAGACGATGATTTCCTGGTCGTTGGTGTCGGGCAGCTTCAAGCCCGTAAAGGAGTGGAGGATTTTATGGACATGGCAGCCCTGATGCCGGAGGCGAAGTTTGCCTGGGCGGGCGGCCGTCCGTTCGGGGTAATGACCGAAGGGATTGGGCGCATTGATGCACGGATCAGTCAAAACAGATGCAGCAATTTGCAATTTACCGGAATGCTCGATCTCGACACCATGCCTTACGTGTATGCGGCAGCAGATGTCATGCTTTTTCCTTCCTATCAGGAAAATTGCCCGTTGGCTCCCATCGAGGCTGCGGCTTGCGGCATGCCGGTGATATTCCGTGATATACCGGAATATGTGTCGCTATACGAGCACCCATACCTGAAAGCTTCAACAACTGATGAATTTGTGGAAATGACGCGCCGGCTGATGAACGACAAGGAGTATTATCAAGAGGGGCTTCAACTTTCGGAACAGCTTATCGTGCAATTTGATAAAAAAGAGGTTAGGCAGAAATTGATGGCTCTGTATAGCTGGTTATGTTCTCCCGACGCAAGTCTGCGAAAAACAGGAATACCTTCGCTGCAAACGGCATAAGCCACTATGCGTTCACGCAGAGGGCGCAAAGTTGTTTCGCAGAGATTTAAATTTATCTCTGCGAAACAACTTTGTGTGTTTTTCCTTTGTGTCTCTGGGTGAAATTAAAACCTGTTTTATGTAAAGGTTCTTATCAATCATTTCCCTTATGCTAAATCAACTATAAGCTTTATTTGATTATTGCCGTTTCAATTTCTTTTTATGGATAAATTTCTTTGCAGCAAGCATTAAAATCTGTAAATTTATCGCAGCGAAAAATCTAGTGGAGAAATGAATGTCAGGTTTTGTGAGCAGAAGACCAAGTTTACTCGTTCACATGTTTACTTATTCATTCCTCCTGATCTTGATGTTAATGATAATTATCCATGCCCATTAAAATTCTATCAGCGTCTCAAATTCGCGCCATTGATGCTTATTCCATTGAACATGAACCCATTTCTTCCATCAATCTGATGGAAAGGGCTTCCCGTGCTTTCGTGGATGCGTTTGAGAAAGAAGTTTCGTTTACAAACCGCATTACGGTGTTTGCCGGCACAGGAAACAATGGCGGCGATGCTTTTGCCATAGCAAGACTCTTGTTCAAAAAAGGTTATCCGGTGAAGGTCTTTTTTGTGAAAAATCCCGAAGCCAATCTATCCCCAGATTGCAACGAAAACATGTGGCGGTGGCGGAATTTACCCGAAGCTCATTTTAAAGAAATTAGCAAAGAAGTTGATTTACAGTGCATCGATTGTGGGGATGTGGTAGTTGATGGTTTGTTTGGCTCCGGGCTAAATCGCCCTTTGTCGGGATTGTATGAAGCCGCTGTAAAGAAAATAAATGAACACGATTTGCCGGTCTATTCGGTGGATATTCCTTCCGGCTTGTTTGTTGAAGACAACCGCGAAAGGCGGGGTGGGGCAGTTGTCCAGGCGAAGAAAATCTATAGTTTCCAGTTTTCCAAATTAGCTTTTCTTCTTCCTGAAAATGGTGTTTATGTGCCTCAATTCGAGGTGTTGGATATTGGCTTGTCTTCCAAGGCAATTGAAGATGCGGAGACCAATTATTTCTTCCTTCAAAAAGAAGACATTCGGAAGCTGTTGCACACCCGGGAGCGTTTTTCGCATAAAGGGACATTTGGCCACGCTTTCCTCGTTGCAGGGCAATATGCCAAGATGGGAGCGGCCGTGATTGCTTCTAAAGCCTGCTTGAGGGCTGGAGTTGGTTTGCTGACCGTCCATTGCCCCAAATCCGGCGTGGATGTGCTGCAAATAGCTGTTCCGGAGGCAATGGTGGATGTGGATATGGATGAAAACGAAAATTCGGAATTGATCTATCTTTCTCCGAAACATACGGTGGGAATCGGACCCGGCATTGGAAAAGGAAAGAAAGTGCGAAAAATGCTTGAAAAACTCCTCCGTGAAAGCGAGAAGCCGGTTGTTGTGGATGCAGATGCTTTGAATCTGCTCTCCGAACACCGTGAATTGATCGAACTTTTACCCCAAAACAGCATTTTGACACCTCATCCTACCGAGTTTGAACGATTGGCTGGCGAAAAATTCGACTCGGGTTATGATCGACTGCTATCAGCAAAAAAAATGGCGAAGAAATGGCACGTTGTAATCGTCTTGAAGGGTGCTTACACGGCTGTCGTTTTGCCTAGTGGCCGGGTTTATTTTAATCCGACAGGAAATCCCGGCATGGCCACTGCCGGTAGTGGAGATTGCCTGACGGGAATTATCACAGGATTATTGGCACAGGGATATTCGCCGGATGAAGCATCTTTGGTGGGTGTTTTCGTGCATGGTTTGGCGGGAGATTTGGCTTTGGAGAGGGTTTTCTCGATGGAAAGCCTGATTGCATCGGATATTATCGAGATGATAGGACATGCTTTTTTGACCATTCAGCAATAAAAGTGGACAAGACTCGATTTTTTTGCCCTTCAATGTTCTTGTTTATCAGTCTCTTTGTTGTTTTCGTAAAAAAAACATTCGAAATCTTTTGGTGAAAATAAAAAAGTACCTATCTTTGCATCCGCAAACGAGAACAAATGTTTTCACTTGCAAAGATCTTTAAAAGAATGGCCCATTCGTCTATCGGTTAGGACGCAAGATTTTCATTCTTGAAAGAGGGGTTCGACTCCCCTATGGGCTACAAAAAAAAATCAAGAAACAATTTAATACAGATTAGTCGATATGGCAAATCATAAATCAGCTTTAAAAAGAATCAGACAAGCAAACGTTGCACGTTTGCAAAACAGATATGTTGCAAAAACAACTCGTAACTCAGTTCGCGATTTGCGTGCAATTACAAGCAAAGAAGAAGCTACAAAGCTTTATCCTTCTGTTTGTTCTATGTTGGATAGGTTGGCAAAGAAAAATGTTATTCACAAGAACAAAGCCAGCAACTTGAAATCTAAATTGTCTGCTCACATCGCTAAACTAGCTTAAGGTTTCGGTTTCCTAGTAAGTCGTATCTTAGAAACAACATTATAATACAAAAAAATGCCGAGTCGTCTGATTCGGCATTTTTTGTATATCATGTTTTTCTTAATGAAAATTATTGTATTTTTATTCAAGTATCACTTTGATTTCCGCTCTAAAATTTATAAATTTGTTCGTTTTTGCGAATGGCAAAAATGTGAATTTTGATTGTTTAGTCGATAAAAATTAGAAATAAATAGAATGACTGAGAAAGAGATGAACGCGGCAAGCGGGGATTATTCCGCAAGTAGTATTCAGGTGCTGGAAGGGCTTGAAGCAGTGCGCAAAAGGCCGGCAATGTATATTGGTGACATTAGTGAAAAAGGACTACACCACCTTGTTTATGAGGTTGTTGACAACTCTATTGATGAAGCCTTGGCTGGTTATGCAAATGACATCCAAGTGGCTATTAATGAAGATGGTTCGATTGATGTCAAAGATAACGGTCGCGGAATTCCTGTTGATATAATGCCGAAGGAAAATAAATCGGCACTTGAAGTCGTTTTGACTGTACTTCATGCCGGTGGTAAATTCGATAAAGGCACTTACAAAGTTTCCGGAGGTTTGCACGGTGTGGGTGTTTCTTGTGTGAATGCACTTTCCATTTATTTCAAAGCGGAAGTTTTCCGTGGAGGAAAACACTACATGCAGGAATATTCCATCGGAAAACCAACTTCCGAAGTGATTGTGGTGGGTGATGCAGCGGAATCAGGTACTAAGATTCATTTCAAACCAGATGGTTCCATTTTCACAACCACTGAATACAAATACGACACTTTGGCTTCTCGCCTCCGTGAATTGGCGTTTTTGAATGCTGGTGTACGTCTTTCATTGATCGACTATCGTGTGAAAAAAGAAGACGGAAGTTTCAAGTCGGAAGTTTTTCATTCTGAAAAAGGTCTTTCTGAATTTGTCCGTTACATTGATCACGGCAAGGAGGCTTTGATAAATGATGTGATTCACATTGTTACAGAAAAGCAAGGAACTCCCGTCGAAGTGGCTATTACATACAACACATCTTATAACGAGAACGTATATTCCTATGTAAACAATATCCACACGATCGAAGGTGGAACACACCTTACAGGTTTCCGCAGAGGTCTTTCCCGCACATTGAAAAAATATGCCGAGGATCAAAAGATGCTTGAAAAACTGAAGATAGAAATCAGTGGCGATGACTTCCGCGAAGGGCTTACCGCTGTCGTTTCCATCAAAGTGGCAGAACCTCAGTTTGAAGGGCAAACCAAAACCAAGTTGGGTAACAACGAGGTGATGGGTGCCGTTGACCAAGCTGTAGGCGAAGCTTTGGGGCATTTTTTGGAAGAGCATCCGAAAGAAGCAAGGATTATTGTGGAGAAGGTGATCTTGGCTGCTACCGCGCGTCAGGCGGCCCGCAAGGCCCGCGAAATGGTGCAACGCAAATCTCCTTTGACAGGAGGCGGACTTCCTGGAAAATTGGCTGACTGCTCCAGCAAGGATGCGCAGCAATGTGAAATATTCCTTGTCGAAGGGGACTCAGCCGGTGGAACAGCCAAGCAAGGCCGCGACCGTATGTTTCAGGCTATTCTCCCATTGAGAGGTAAAATCCTGAATGTGGAAAAAGCGATGCCTCACAAGGTGCTGGATAGTGAAGAGATCAAGAATATTTATACAGCTTTGGGTGTGTCTATCGGAACAGAAGAGGATTCCAAAGAATTGAACCTTGTGAAACTTCGCTACCACAAGGTGGTGATAATGACCGATGCCGATGTGGACGGAAGCCACATTGCAACCCTGATTCTTACTTTCTTTTTCCGTCACATGCGTCCTTTGCTCGAAAAAGGATGTGTCTATATCGCAACTCCTCCCCTGTATTTGTGTAAAAAAGGAAAAACCGAAGAATATTGCTGGAACGATCAGCAACGCCAGGCATTTATCCTGAAATATGGTGATGGAAACGAAAATGCCGTGCATACGCAACGTTACAAAGGTTTGGGTGAAATGAACGCCGAGCAGTTGTGGAGCACGACCATGAATCCGGAACATCGTACATTGCGTCAGGTGACAATTGAAAACGCTGCCGAAGCAGACCATATTTTCTCCATGTTGATGGGCGAAGAAGTTGCTCCGCGCCGTGAATTTATCGAAGAAAATGCGACCTATGCAAAGATAGACGCATAAAAAATATCCTTCTTCTGATGGCGAAAGCCGGCAACCTTTTCAGGTAGCTGGCTTTTATTCATAATATATTTTGAAGAAAAATAATTGTGGCTATCAAGCTTAAATGAAATTTTCAGTGACCTACCCTTAAAAAATCATTATATAAATTATAGTAGTATGAAGAAACCAGTATTAATTGCTTTGTCCATGACTTTAGGGATTGCAGCGTATGCTCAACCCCCGAAACCCGTTGCGGTCAAAGCAAAACACACTGTTAAAAAGACAGTGACAAAAGCAACAAAAAAAGAAATCAGTATGAGTAATCCCCTCTTGCAAAAGAGCCCTTTGCAATATCAGGCTCCACAGTTTGACAAAATCAAAGATTCGGATTTTAAACCTGCCTTTGAATATGGGTTGGCGGAACATTTGAAGCAGATCGAGGCTATTATAAATAATCCGAAAGCTCCCACTTTTGAAAATACAATCTTGGCATTGGAAATAAGCGGGCAAAATCTCCGCCGTGCCCAATCCGTTTTTTTCAACCTTACAAGTGCGAATACGAATCCGACGCTTCAAAAGCTGCAAGAAGAATATTCCCCTATTTTTGCAGCACATTCGGATAAGATATATCTGAATGACAAGCTCTATAAACGGGTGAAAGCCATTTATGACAAGCGGGATCAACTTCCGCTGGATGCCGAAAGCAAACGTTTGGTAGAATTTTATGAACAGGCATTTGAAATTGCCGGTGCAAACCTTTCGCCAGAAAAGAAAGCGGAACTTAAAAAAGTGAACGAACAATTGGCCACTTATTCCACCTCGTTCTCAAATAAACTATTGGGTGCTAGAAAAAACGCAGCTCTATTGATCGAAGATGTCAAGGAATTGGATGGTCTTTCTCCCGATGAAGTCGCTGCCACCGCAGAAGATGCAAAGAATGCAGGATATCCGGGGAAATATTTGTTGGCTTTGCAAAATACCACGCAACAACCGTTGCTCCAAAATTTGAAAAACCGTAGTGTTCGCGAACGATTGTTCAAAGCAGGATGGACACGTGCCGAAAAGGGCGATGCGAACGATACCCGTGAAGTGGTTGAGAAATTGGCTGCTCTTCGACTCAGAAAAGGGCAACTATTAGGCAAGAAAAATTATGCCGAATGGAACATTCAGGATCAAATGGCTAAAACACCGGAGGCTGCTTTGGATTTGTTGGCGCAATTGGCCAAGCCATCTGTCGAAAAAGCCAAAAAAGAGGCTGCTGATATCCAGGCGTTGATCGATGCCCAAGGTGGAGGTTTCAAACTGGAGCCTTGGGACTGGAATTTTTATTCTGAACAAGTGCGCAAACAAAAGTATGATTTGGATGAGAACCAAATCAAGCCCTATTTTGAAGTGCGGACTGTGCTCGAAAAGGGGGTTTTCTATGCTGCGGAAAAATTGTATGGAATCACCTTCAAGGTAAGGAAAGATTTGCCTGTGTATAATCCTGATGTGGTTGCTTATGAAGTGTTTGACCGTGATGGAAAATCATTGGCATTCTATTATTTAGATTTTTATACCCGTGATAACAAGAACGGCGGTGCTTGGATGAACAATTTTGTAGATCAATCACATTACTTGGGGCAAAAACCGGTGATTGTGAATGTATTCAACTACCAGAAACCAGCTGCAGGAAAACCTTCCCTGATTAGTTACGACGACGTCACCACGATGTTTCACGAATTTGGACACAGCCTGCATGGAATGTTTGCCAACCAGAAATACACCAGCCTTTCTGGAACCAGCGTGCCTCGCGATTTTGTGGAATTTCCTTCTCAGATCAATGAACAATGGGCATTGGAACCTTCGGTGTTGAAAAATTATGCCTTGCATTATGAAACAAAGCAAGTTATCCCGCAAGAATTGGTGGAGAAATTGAAACGCTCAAAAACCTTCAACGAGGGTTATTCCATGACCGAATTGGTGGCTGCCGCTACTTTGGATATGAGTTGGCACACCGTGACAGACACGACGCAATTGATTCCAGTGAATGATTTTGAAAATAGAGCCTTACAAAAGTATGGGCTTTTGGTGAGTGAGGTTCCTCCTCGTTACCATACTCCTTACTTTGCTCACATTTGGGGTGGAGGTTATTCGGCTGGATATTATGCTTATATGTGGGCTGAAATGTTAGATTTTGATGCCTTTAAATGGTTTGAAGAAAATGGCGGCTTGACTCGTGAAAACGGTGATCGTTTCCGCAAATATATTCTTTCCGTAGGAAATAGTGTCGATTTGAACGAAGCATTCAGAAACTTTACCGGACACAAACCTTCTATCGAGCCTTTGTTGAAAGGCAAGGGATTGGTTGAATAAGTTTTCACTCTTTGTGGGTTAGAATAAAAATACCCCCGAAAGATAAATTTCTTTTGGGGGTATTTCGTTTTCGAAGTCTGATAAATTCATTTTTCCGGTCGTTATAGTTGTCTTAGTCGAGTTACAAGTCCATTTTACTTCTCTTTTCATGAAAATATGCGAAGAATTCTCCGCCAAGCAAAAGGACGAAAGCCAGCAAATTCTCTCGTTACAAATTTGTCTGTTTCTCTCGTAAGACGGACAGTTCATCAAAGATTTTTCAACCCACACCACGGCAATAAAAAAGAAATTTCTATTTACGGACAGGAATACACCAACACCACCTACAAACTGGCGAAGATGAATCTTGCCATACGGGGGAATTTCTGCTAACCTGGGCGGGCAGCCGACACTTTTGGCGACGACCAGCACAAAGACCTGAAAGCCGATTATATCATGGCGAATCCCGTAAACAAGAAGCTGTTTTACAAGCCTTACAAATGATTCAAGAAAGAGTAAAAATAATTTCCTGGAGAATAAAAATTGAAACCAAGAGATGAAATTCACCGAAGAAAAATTAGAAAAGGCATTTACCGAGTTGTTGGCTGAGGAAGGATTGACCCACCTTCCGGCTTGTTGCTGTTGCTAATAAATTTTTTGTGAGAACAAAAGGATAACGAACCGGCATAGACCTTCATCTTTTTAAAACCAATGCTTTAGAAAGAAATTCGTCTCCCGATGTAGGAAATGTAAGATTATTGGACTAATTTTGTTTCCTTTAGTAAAAACAGTTGAATGAAAGATTTTATTATATCGGAATCAAAAAATGAACGTGCTGTGCTGGTTGGCCTCATAACCCCGCAACAAACAGCAGAGCAAGTCCAGGAATACTTGGATGAATTGGCTTTTTTGGCTGAAACTGCTGGTTTTGTGCCCGACAAGCGGTTTGTGCAAAAGTTAGAAGTCTCAAATTCAATCACATTTGTAGGAACCGGCAAATTGCAAGAAATTAAAAGTTATGTGGAGGAAGAAGAAATAGGAATCATTATTTTTGATGATGAACTTTCGCCCCGCCAGATTAAAAACATTGAAAAAACGCTTGAAATAAAAATTCTCGACCGAACCAGTCTTATTCTCGATATATTTGCCATGCGTGCGCAAACAGCTTATGCTAAGGTACAAGTGGAATTGGCTCAATACCAGTATCTTCTTCCCCGTTTGACTCGTCTGTGGACTCACCTTGACCGTCAACGTGGTGGTGGTGCTATGATGCGCGGAGTGGGGGAAACCCAGCTCGAAACCGACCGCCGTATTGTGCTAGATAAGATTTCCTACCTGAAGGAGGAATTGAAGTTAATCGACCGTCAAATGCTGGTTCAGCGGAAAAATAGAGGCAAACTTGTCCGCGTTGCTTTGGTTGGCTACACCAACGTCGGCAAATCCACCTTGCTTAACCTGCTTAGCAAGTCGGATGTGTTTGCCGAAAACAAGCTGTTTGCCACACTCGACACAACGGTTCGAAAAGTGATTATCGACAACCTTCCCTTTTTGCTTTCAGACACGGTGGGATTTATCCGAAAATTGCCGACCCATCTCGTGGAATCTTTCAAGTCAACACTCGACGAGGTACGCGAAGCCGATATCCTGGTGCATGTGGTGGATATTTCACATCCCAATTTTGAAGAACAAATTCAGGTAGTTGAAAATACTTTGACCGAAATAGACAAGGAAGAAAAGCCAACCATCCTCTTGTTCAATAAAGTGGATGCTTTTGATTATATTCCCAAAGACGAGGACGATCTTTCTCCAATCAAACGAGAAAATCTCTCGCTGGAAGAATTGAAAAAAACATGGATGGCCAAAATGAGTGACAACTGTTTATTTATCTCGGCCCGTGAAAAGCAGAATATTGACGAATTGAAACAGAAAATTTACGATAAGGTGAGGGAAATCCATATTCAACGATTCCCTTATAACGATTTCCTCTTCCACAAATATGACGAAGAAGCAAACGAAAAATAAAAATCCTTTCAAATCATGTGCGAATACCGTAATTTGACATCTGACGAAATCATTCGTTTGGAACAAAATCATTGTGTATGTGATGATTGGTCGAGCGTATCCGTAGGTATTCATTTTGATCCGAAATATGTTCGCAGGGTACAATTTTCAGGAACGGTAAAGCTCGGGGTCTATGAAGAATCTTTTACTCAGAAAAACGGCCTGACGAAACATTCGGGCATCTACGACGTGTGTTTGCACGACACTGAGGTGGGCGACAATACGCTTATCGAAAATATCCAGAATTATATCAGCAATTACCGGATAGGCAACAATTGCTTTATTCAAAATGTCAACAGCATCATCGCTTTCAAAAATGCGAGCTTTGGAAACAATGTGAAGGTTTCTGCCATTGACGAATCGGGTGGGAGGCCGGTGCAGTTGTTTGACAAGCTATCTTCCCATTTGGCTTATTTTCAGGCGGCATACCGCTACAACTCAAAACTGATTGAGCAGCTCCAAAAAATAATTCATAAATACCGCCAACAGCAAATTCCGGAAAAGGGAATTATTGAAGACTACGTGAAAATCTGTAACGCGGGCAAAATCAAGGACGTAATCATTCGGAATTACACCTACATAGATGGCTCAGCCAAATTAGTAAATGGAACCATTGCGAGCGAAAAAAATGCGCCCACCTACCTCGGAAGAAGTGTGATCGCCGAAGACTTCATAGCGGCAGCGGGTGCAAGCATAGAAGACAGTGTGTTCCTCAATAATTGTTTCATTGGCCAGGCCGCTTGCCTGAAACGTGGTTTTTCAGCTACTGAATCGTTGTTTTTCAGCAACTGCCATCTGGAACACGGAGAATCGTGTTCTGCTTTTGCCGGGCCCTACACTGTTTCGCATCACAAGCCAACTTTGCTGATCGCAGCCATGTTTTCGTTTATGAATGCTGGTTCGGGAACCAATCAGAGCAATCACCTGTATAAGCTGGGTCCTATCCATCAGGGAATTACCGAGCGGGGACTTAAAACTTCCAGCAACTGCTACCTGATGTGGCCTGCCCACATTGGTGCATTTAGCTTTGTAAATGGGAAACACTACCTGCATCCCGACACCTCCTTGTTCCCCTTCTCTTATTTGTTGGAAGAAAATGAATCTTCAACTTTGGTGCCTGGCTTATCCTTGAAGAATGTGAGTTTGCTCCGAGACGAGAAAAAATGGAAAGAGCGAGACAAGCGAAAATCAACTAAAGTACTGGATTACCTTCATCCGAATGTATTTAGTCCCTTTACGATGGAAAAAGTGTTTTCTTCAATCCAGATCCTCAAAAATCTCAAGCAAAATATATATTCCGAGAAATACCATTACAATGGATGCTATATCAAGCATGTTTCGATAGACAAAGGCATCCAGTTGTACGAGTTGGCAGTTGCCAAATACCTTGGTGATGTATTGTTGAATTATTTGGATAACAATTCCATCACATCTTGGCACGAGATTGCTTTCGCTTTTGGTACCGATTGTGAGAAAGGTAGTGGAGCTTGGGTTGATTTGGCCGGCTTGCTCACACCCAAGAATCAATGTGATTGCTTATTGGCTGATATTGTTTCAGGTAAAATTACCTCGGTAGAGGAAATTGATTCGGTTTTAGGCGGTTTTTACAACAGGTATTCCGAATTCGAATTTTGTTGGGCCATTGACAAATTGAGGACCCATTTTGGCTTTAGCACGTCGCTATCCAAAGAGAAATTTATTGCATATGTAGAAAAATGGGAAGAGGCTTCCAATTCTCTATACGATATGATGCAAGCAGATTTAAAGAAAGAATTCGGCAATTACATGACGATCGGCTTTGGGCTTGACAATCCAGAAGAAAAAGAGAATGACGTGGTTGCTGTCCGCGGTAATTGGGAAGATAATCCCATCGCAGAAACAATTTTTGAGCTAATTAATCGGGTGCGAAATACAGCCTTGTATTGGAAATCAATTGTTATAGAATGATAATTTACCTATGAAACAAGATTGGAAACCGGGAACAATGATTTACCCTTTGCCTGCCGTTATGGTAACCTGCGGTTCCTCTCCCGAGGAATACAATATTATTACCTTGAGCTGGGTGGGGACCATCTGCACAAATCCACCGATGTGCTATATCTCGGTGCGTCCCGAACGCCATTCTTATGAGATAATCAAGCGCAACATGGAATTTGTAATCAATCTGACAACCGAAGATTTGGCAAGAGCTACCGATTGGTGCGGTGTGAAGAGTGGACGCGATAAAAATAAATTCGAGGAAATGAAGCTCACGCCCGGCAAATCGTCGGTGGTGAATGCGCCTTACATTGAAGAATCCCCGTTGTGTATCGAATGCAAAGTGAAGGAAATAATACCTCTTGGTTCGCACGACATGTTTATAGCAGATGTGGTGAATGTGAAAGCCGACGACAAGTTTATTGATCTCGACACAGGCAAATTCGACCTGGACAAAGCCCGGCCAATTGCTTACCTTCACGGACAATACACCGGTTTAGGACGGAACTTAGGGAAGTTTGGATGGTCTGTTGAGAAGAAGAGCGTTAAAACAAAAATTTGACAAGCAAGGATGCCAAACGAAATAGGTGACGAAAGTTACGGCTTACAAACTTGTAGGCAATAATCAGCTATCTTGAAAAAAATCCAAGAATAGCAGGAGTGATGAACGTTATAAGTTTTTGATGATTTTCGATATATCAATATACGAAAATGCACTACGAAAAATGCGAAGCACTTCGGCATACACCGGAGACACTTTTTTGCACTCTTCCATCAATTCCATGTTGTTCATGTCATACGAATTGGTGATGTTATTCGTATCCTTGTTGTCGTTGATATTGAATATTTTCATAGCCCAACATTTTGTTTGATTGTGAATAATTGCCTGTGCTACCACCAAAAGGAAAAAACAATTCCGAATGCAACTTGTTGATTATTTTCTTCTTTTTACCCCACAAAGGAAGATATTTGAAACGAATAAAACAAATATTAGGGTATGTTTTTTGGTCGAATAATCTATTAATCAATCAAAATAATTTCATGCCGGAAAATTAAATCGGTCTAAATCCAGATCTAAACAGGCATTCAGGGTTTTGTCTGCTTGCAGATGTTTTACAACAATCCCTAGGCTAATGCTTTGTGACAGCTTTATGACTAAAAAACTTCCTCCCTACTTTACAAAATAGATATTATCTCATTCATTATCTTTGTTCCCCAAAAAGTAACATGCAAATCGAAACAGAAAGGCTTATCCTTGTCCCATTAACAGCAAACAATTTACGATCGATAATGCGAAATAAAAGCCAGGCTGCCAATGAATTGGGCTGGTTGTCTGACGCCGAAGAATTGAGTTCCAAAATGTATTTCATCTATCAGTTGAAGGCCGAAAATATAGATAAAGATGAGATAAACTGGATGTTTTACACCTATTTTGCAATTGTTCTGAAAGAATCAAATCATCTGATTGGTGAAATTGGTTTCAAGGGAGTTCCTGATGAAAATGGGGAAGTCGAGGTGGGCTATGGCTTGGACAATGAAAAGTGGTACGGAAAAGGTTACATGACCGAGGCCTTGAAGGGACTTATCCAATGGGCTTTCACCCAAGAAAGTGTTCTTTGGGTGGTGGCCGACACGGATAGGGTCAACGTGGCATCACAAAAAGTACTCAAAAAATCGGGAATGTTGTTTTGGAAAGAAGAATTTGATTATTTTTGGTGGAAAATTAAAAAAAATTAAATTGGCACAATGACACATATTTTCAAATCTAACAATTGAAAACAATTATAATCCCCTAAATTCAAGCAAAATGAAAAAAATGATTCTTGGCATGGGTGCATGCCTTCTTTTGACCGCTTGTGGAAGTGTCCCTATCACAGGGCGCAAACAGATGCTTCTTGTCTCCGACAGCGAAGTACTCAATCTTAGCCTTCAACAATATTCCGACTTTAAGAAAACAGCTCCTGTTTCAACGGATAAAACAAATACGGCTCTTGTCGAAAAAGTGGGCAAGAAAATTGCCTCAGCAGTGGAAACTTACATGTCGCAAGCCGGCCTTTCAAGCCAACTTTCGGGTTACTCCTGGGAGTTCAACCTCATAAAAAGCACCGACGTGAATGCTTTTTGCATGCCGGGCGGGAAAATTGTTGTGTATGAAGGAATCCTTCCCGTCACCCAAACGGAAACAGGCTTGGCGGTTGTTCTCGGACATGAAGTGGCACATGCCATAGCCAAACATGCAAACGAGCGGATGAGCCAGCAACTGCTGACTCAATATGGCGGCACAGCTCTTGGAACAGTGCTGCAAAACTCATCGGCAACCACGCAAACAATGGGCTAATACCCTTTATGGAATCGGTTCGCAATATGGAGTCGCATTGCCCCATTCACGCAAGCAGGAATTGGAAGCCGATAAGCTTGGCCTGATTTTTATGGCGATGGCTGGTTATGAACCCAACCAGGCTGTTGGCTTCTGGCAACGGATGGCTCAAAGTTCAAACTCCAAAGTCTCTGAATTTATGAGTACACACCCATCCGACGAAACCCGCATAGCCAAAGTGCGGCAGGAATTGCCGGAGGCTTTGAAATATTACAAAGCTCCTGTAAGCACCACTACTAGTACGACCAAAAAGAGGACAGCTACCAAGAAAAAATAATTTTTCACAAAGACCTTTAGATTTTATGGCGATAAATTGTTCCAATTACTTATTTCTAATTTTGGTCAAAAAAACAGTAAGTCCATCCCTTCTTTCTGTCTTTCTTAGACAGGATGGTTCGAAAAAAAAAGTAACTTTGCGGCTCACAATTAACCATAACAAATAAAACTTAAATCATTTCAAATGAAACCAACTCTTTTTGTATTGGCAGCCGGAATGGGCAGTCGCTATGGAGGTTTGAAACAATTAGACGGGCTTGGTCCGAGCGGTGAAACTATTATGGACTACTCTATCTTCGACGCTTTGCGTGGGGGGTTCGGAAAAGTAGTGTTTGTTATCCGTGAATCTTTTGACAAAGATTTTCGTGAAAAAATTATTTCGAAATACGAAAACAAAATCCCGGTGGATGTCGTGTATCAGGAATTGGACAAATTGCCTGCCGGATTCACTGTAAATCCAGAACGGACCAAACCTTGGGGCACCAACCATGCTGTGCTGATGGGAAAGGATGTTATCAAAGAGCCTTTTGCTGTGATCAATGCAGATGACTTTTATGGCAAAGAGAGTTTTGCGATTTTGGCCGGTTATTTGGCAAAATTGGAAGGAAACGCAGACGAATATTGCATGATCGGCTACCGTGTGGGCAACACATTGTCCGAAAGTGGCACCGTGGCACGCGGAGTATGCGAAACCAACGAGCAGGAGTTGCTAACCGGAGTGGTGGAACGCACTGAAATTGAGCGTCAGGATGGCGAAGTAAAATACAAAGACGAAAATGGTGTTTGGGTCGCTATTCCCGACAACACTCCCGTTTCGATGAACATGTGGGGATTCACCCCCGACTATTTCGAGCATTCGGAAAGTTATTTTATCGATTTCTTGAAAGAACACGCAGCCAACATCAAAGCTGAATATTTCATCCCTTTGCTGGTAAATCATTTGATTGTGAATAAAATATCCACCGTGAAGGTTTTGGACACTCCATCCAAGTGGTTTGGCGTGACTTATGCCGATGACCGCCAATCGGTTGTTGACAAATTGCAATCGCTTGTCAATAGCGGAGAATATCCAACGCCACTCTGGTAATTACGGAAAACCGCAAATCACACTAAGACTTGTGCCTTTCGGGTGCGAGTCTTTTTTTGCTGTATGTCGCGCTCTCTTAAAAAAGCTTGGTGGTTTGGGAGCTTTGTGTTTTTATTTTATTTTCCAAATCTCTTCGGAAAAGTAGAAATTAGTTGTTCTAAATTTGTATTTTTGTGACATTTTAGTCTAACACAGGTCAGACAGCATATAGATACTCAAAACGATTACATAAAAAGATGGAAACATTAGACTGGTCAAAACTGTCGTTCACTTACATGAAGACAGATTTCAACGTAAGGTCTTACTACAAAGACGGAAAATGGAGTGCACCAGAAGCAACTACTTCCGACAAGGTGGAAGTGCACATGGCGGCAACAAGCTTGCATTACGGACAAACGGCTTTCGAGGGGCTCAAAGCTTTTCGTGGAAAAGACGGAAAAGTGCGAATTTTTAGAATGAGGGACAATGCGGAAAGAATGCTTTCCTCTTGCCGCGGCATTCTGATGGCCGAGCTTCCCATTGAACTGTTTGAAGAAACTGTACTAAAGGCTGTCAAGCTCAACGAGCGGTTTGTTCCTCCTTACGAGAGTGGTGCTTCCTTGTATATCCGGCCAGTGATTTTCGGGACATCGGAACAAGTGGGAGTGAAACCCGCAGATGAATATGCTTTTATCGTGTTTGTGATGCCCGTAGGCCCTTATTTCAAGGAAGGGTTTAAAACTACTTCCGTTGTGATTTACCGTGGTTACGACCGTGCTGCTCCTCATGGAACCGGGACTTACAAAATTGGTGGAAACTATGCCGCAGGGATGGTTGCCGGAGAAAGGGCTCACCACGAAGGATATTCGGCTGTGTTGTACTTGGATGCCAAAGAGAAAAAATACATTGATGAATGCGGTCCCGCCAACTTTTTCGGAATCCGCAACAATATTTACATCACGCCGCAATCGACCTCCATTCTACCTTCCATCACCAACAAAAGCTTGATGCAATTGGCTTTGGACAACGGCATGAAAGTGGAACAGCGGCAAGTGCCGGAAGAAGAGCTGGAAACATTTGAAGAAGCTGGCATGTGCGGAACGGCAGCGGTGATAAGCCCGATTAACCGGGTGGACGACGTGGAAGAAAACAAGTCCTATGTGATTTCCAAAGACGGAGAGCCGGGATCAATCTCTACCAAATTGTATCAACAGTTGCGAGCTATTCAGTATGGTGATGCTCCCGACACGCATGGTTGGGTCACTATTTTGTAATTTGTCTGTTTCTATAGATCGTTTTATAATAGATATTCATGGAAATTAATCCAGAAATAGAAAATGAGCCTGGAGCGATTCTTCAGGAAGAATTGATAGCCGAAAGCCAGGAGCCTGCCGAAGAAATATCAGAACCGAAAATGATGGTTCTCCGGACGGAAAACCTGATTAAGAAATACCGTACCCGCACAGTTGTTGACCATGTGTCGATCAACGTGAAGCAAGGGGAAATTGTAGGACTTCTCGGCCCAAATGGTGCCGGAAAAACCACCACTTTCTACATGACCGTGGGTTTGGTGATCCCGAATGCGGGGAAAATATACCTCGACAGTCAGGAAATCACCAATTATCCCGTCTATAAAAGGGCGCAGCAAGGTATAGGATATTTGGCTCAAGAAGCGTCTGTTTTTCGAAAAATGAGTGTGGAAGACAATATCCGTGCTGTTTTACAGATGACCAAACTCTCCAAACATGACCAGCAAGCAAAGCTGGAGAGCCTGATAGCGGAATTTGGACTGAACAAAGTGCGTAAGAATTTGGGAGACCGCCTTTCGGGAGGTGAACGACGCCGTGCCGAAATCGCCCGCTGTCTGGCCATCAGTCCGAAATTCATCATGTTGGACGAACCCTTTGCCGGTGTGGACCCCATCGCCGTGCAGGACATCCAGGAAATTGTGGCTCAATTGAAATACAAAAATATCGGGATTCTCATCACCGACCACAATGTGGACGAAACCCTAAGCATCACCGACCGGGCATATTTGCTGTTTGAAGGAAAAGTGCTATTCCAAGGAACTGCCGAAGAACTGGCATCCAATGAAATAGTGCGTGAAAAGTACCTTGGCCGCGACTTTGAACTCAAACGCCGCAAATTCGACCATTTGAAGTAAGGCAAAGAATAGCGCAAACTAAGTTTATTCGTGATCTGATATTTTAGTAGATCTGGATGGGAGCGAAAGGCCATAAATGGACATATTTGGCTTTCGGAGCAAAATAAAAAGTTTGCAAATGAAGGTTCGATTGAAAGTAGGGACCAGATAAGCTGGTTTTTATTTTATTTTTTCTTAATTTTAGCGGTCGAACCCATATCCATTTGCGAATGACTCTCGGCCAATACATTGACAGCATTAACAAACGCTACCTGCTTGGTAACGCCACCGAACACACCTTCCGTGGCGACTTGCAACTCCTTCTCGAAAGCCTTGTTCCTACCATCAGGGCAACCAACGAACCCAAACGGCAATCCTGCGGTGCGCCCGATTACATCATCACCCAAAAAGACATTCCCGTAGGCTACATCGAAGCGAAGGATATTGCCGACAACGACCTCGACGGAAAAAAGAAAACCGGACACAAGGAACAATTCGACCGTTATAAGGCTTCGCTGAATAATTTGATTTTCACCGACTACCTTGCTTTCCACCTTTACCGCGACGGCGAATTCGTGACGAAAGTAGCTATCGGCGAAATATCTGGCGGTGAGATCAAACCGCTGAAAGACAATTTTCCTGTTTTCGAAAGCCTCATAGCCGACTTTTGCTCCCATATGGGGCAAACCATCAAAAGTTCCAAACGGTTGGCCGAGATGATGGCGGGCAAAGCGCGCCTCCTTTCCGAAACCATCGAACGGGCTTTGACTTCAGACGAGCAGAATTTGGAGAACAGCACCCTGAAAGACCAAATGATAGCTTTCAAGGACATTCTCATACACGATATTACCCCCAAAGGCTTTTCGGACGTGTATGCCCAAACCATTGCTTACGGATTGTTTGCGGCACGCTACCACGACCCCACATTGCCCACTTTTAGCCGCCAAGAGGCGTATGAATTGATCCCGAAGTCAAATCCATTTCTAAAAAAACTGTTTGGATACATTGCCGGATTAGACGTGGACGACCGCATCAAATGGATTGTGGACGACCTCATTACTATTTTCTTGGCCTGCAACGTGGAGCAAATTCTCAAAAACTACGGGCGAAGCACCAAGACGGAAGATCCGGTCATCCATTTCTACGAAACATTCCTAAGCCAATACGACCCCAAGCTGCGCAAGTCGCGCGGTGTGTGGTACACGCCGCAACCGGTGGTGAATTTCATCGTCAGGGCGGTGGACGAGATCCTGAAAAACGAATTTCAGCTTCCGCAAGGACTCGCCGACACCAGCAAGACAAAGATCAAGGTGGATGCACAAGGCAAGAAAGTAGAACAAGAGGTGCATCGCGTACAAATCCTTGACCCGGCGACAGGCACAGGCACATTTCTTGCCGAAGTTATCAAACATGTCCACAGCAAATTCACCGGGATGCAAGGGATCTGGAGCAATTATGTCGAAGACCAGCTCCTGCCACGTCTCAACGGATTTGAACTGCTGATGGCAAGCTATGCCATGGCACATTTGAAGCTCGACTTGCTGCTCACCGACACCGGATTCAAGCCCACCAAGGATCAACGTTTCCGCATCTTCCTCACCAACAGCCTCGAAGAGCACCACCCCGACACAGGAACGCTCTGGGCAAACTGGCTGAGCACTGAAGCAAACGAGGCAAACCGTGTCAAAAGGGATACGCCTGTGATGTGCGTGATCGGAAACCCGCCGTATAGTGTTAGCAGCAGTAACAAAAGTGAATGGATTGAAACTCTCACAGCCGACTATAAAAAAAATATGAAAGAGAGAAACATACAACCTCTTTCTGATGATTATATAAAGTTTATCCGCTTTGGACAGCATTTTATTGATAAAAATGGAAGTGGCTTATTGGCATATATCTCCAACAATAGCTTTATTGATGGAGTTATTCACCGACAAATGAGGAAAAATCTGTTAGAAAGCTTTGATAAAATCTACATTCTCGATTTGCATGGAAATTCTAAAAAACAGGAAGTTTGCCTTGATGGATCAACTGATGAGAATGTGTTTGACATAATGCAGGGTGTTTCGATTAATCTCTTTCTAAAAACTGGAGAAAAGAAGAAAAATGAATTAGGGAAAGTTTTTCATTTCGATTTACAAGGGAAAAGAGAATTTAAGTATGACTTTCTAAGGGAGAATTCATTAGGATCATTAAATTGGAATAATTTAGATGTAAAGCCACCAATTTATATATTTAAGAATCAAGATACAAACTCCTTAGAATCATATAATAAGGGATTAAATATTGAAAGCTTATTCATTATAAATGCGACCGGAGTAAAAACAGAAAGAGACAGTTTTACAATTCAATTTACTCACAAAGAAATAGCGGAAATAGTTACGGACTTGAAAAATCTGTCAGTTGATGAAATTCGAAGCAAATATAAACTTGATAAAGATGGAAGAGATTGGCAACTTGCTTTTGCTAAAAAAGATATAATGAACAATCAGCATTTGATCACAAAAATCCAATATAGACCTTTTGATTATCGAAGTACTTCATATTCTGGAATCACTAAAGGATTTATGGCTTATCCACGAGGCAAAATTATGTCACATTTGGTAAAAGATAATTTTGCTTTTGTATCTACAAGATTAAACCGAGGTTTAAGTCAAGGTTATAATTTCGTTTCGAGAAATATTTTAGATCTGCATTTACTTGACAGTGCTGCTGATTCATTACAGGCTTTCCCTCTCTACCTCTATCCAGCCACAAGCACCCAACAATCTTTTGGCTTGGCAACCGAAAGAACTCCAAACCTAAACGCCGAAATCGTCAATCAACTGGCAGAAAAATTAGGATTAAGGTTTACCAACGAGAAAGAAGCCGACGATAATATTTTTGCCCCAATCGACATACTGGACTACATTTATGCAGTTTTGCATTCGCCAAGATACCGGAAGAAATACAAGGAATTTCTAAAGATTGATTTTCCAAGAGTGCCCTATCCAAAAGACAAACAAATGTTTTGGCAGTTGGTGCAACTGGGCGGCCAACTCCGGGAGATCCACCTTCTGGAATCGCCGGAAGTGGAACAATTCAACACCCAATATCCGATCGGCGGCGACAACCTGGTGACAGACATCCGCTTTGAAGAAAACTACGAGTTGGTGGATGGCGACACCACCACGCACGTCACTTCGCTGATCCCCATCGGTAGGGTTTACATCAACGGCAGCCAATTTTTCCAAGCCGTTCCACGCTTGGCCTGGGAATTCTATATCGGCGGTTATCAACCTGCACAAAAATGGCTCAAGGACCGCAAAGGCCGCACCCTGCAATTTGAGGACATCCTCCACTACCAAAAGATAATTGTGGCATTGTCGGAAACAGGTCGGTTGATGGAGGAGATAGATAAGATTGAATTTGAATAACATCTATTAGTATAATTGATGATTTCAGAGACTCTAAAACTTGAAATACAGCAGATTGTGCTTTCTCGACCGCATTCATATCTTTCCATGTTATGGAAATTCACCTCTTTTTTTGTATCTTTGTCGCCTCATGGGCAGATTATTATCGATAGATTACGGGCAGAAAAGGGTTGGAATTGCAGTTTCGGACAGCTTGCAGATTATTGCTAACGGGCTGACTACTGTTCCCACGGTGGACTTATTTAAATTCCTGAAAGAATATTTCGCAAAAGAACCGGTCGAAAAAGTGATCGTTGGAAAACCAATGCAAACGAACGGCCAACCTTCTGAAAATCTTCAGAGAGCGACTGTTTTCGTTCAAAAATTCCAAGCAACTTATCCTGATATTCCGGTGGAATGGTACGACGAAAGGTTTACTTCCGTGTTGGCCCATCAAGCGATGATCGACGGAGGATTGGGCAAGAAAGCCCGTCAGAACAAGGCTTTGGTGGACGAGATCAGCGCATCGATTATCCTTCGGGATTATATGGAAAGCAGGAGGCGGTGATCAGACCAGTCATCAGTTAACGAATTAACGAATTCACAAATCAAGATATAGCATATTCGCAATTAAAAATGATATTACCAATTTATGTATATGGACAGCCAGTCCTAAGAAAAGTGACAGAAGACATCACTCCCGATTATCCGAATCTCAAGGAGTTGATCGACAATATGTTTGAAACAATGTACAATGCTGATGGAGTCGGATTGGCCGCTCCCCAGATTGGTTTGGATATTCGTCTGTTTGTAGTTGATTTGGAACCGATGGGAGAGGATGACCCAAAATACAAAGGGTTCAAGAAGGCATTCATCAACGCCCGCATCCTTGAAAGGAGCGGCGAAATTGAAACAGTACAAGAAGGCTGCCTGAGCTTACCGGGCTTGCACGAGTCTGTTCCCCGCGAAGGGAAGATACGCATCCGCTATCAGGACGAAAATTTCGTGGAGCATGAGGAAGAATACAGTGATTTCTTTGCCCGTTGCATCCAGCACGAGTACGACCATTTGGATGGAATTCTTTTTATCGACAAAATATCGGCTATCCGCAAGCAGTTGATCAAATCGAAGTTGACCAACATGCTCAACGGAAGGACGAATTGCCATTACCGCGTGAAAACGATTAATAAGAGATAAACTTTTAAACCGCTATCGGTTCCGATGCGACCCTGATATCAGGCCTCTATAGACATCATGTTTATAGAGGCCTTATTTTTTTACCCTTTCAAATTTCACTTTCTTCAGGTTCTTTTTTAGTTGCGGGTCAGCCCGGAAGCATATGCGCTTGGCTTTCACACGGTGGGGCGTGCACTCCTCCGGAGATGCGTATCCCTCGCTGGTGATCGACAACGAGAATACGCCGATGTCTTCTAACTTGACGGCTCTGCCTTCATGCAGGTAAGTCTCTATCAATTCGGACAAGCCGATAAGCGTGGCGCGGATGTCCGCCTGGCTTAGGGTGCTTCGATCGGCCAATCGTTCCGCTATTTCCCGGGTGCTGACAATTGCTCCACCTATTCGGCGCGCATAGTAACTTTCTTTGTCGTTGATCCCGTTCCTCTTCTTTTCGGTTTTGTATCGGATAGTCATTGTGAAGTATAATTTGTTGAATGTGTACTTATCAGAATATGAAATATATGCAAGTGTATTTTTGCAAATATACGCATATTATTTTTATATAGTATATATTAAATTTGAAATTAGTATATATAAGATTAATTTTTTATATATATTAGATTATAATTTTATATATATCAAAATAGATATTTAAAACTATCTAATTGTAAATATATAGGCAGGAAATTACTTTTTTATAAAGTTGGCGGCGTATTGGTTGGCGTGAGGGTGGTAGAATGAGGGGCATTGGCAGCAAGCAGCCTTCGACGAGAGGTAGGGCTTTTTAGAACCTTGTTGGGGGGTAACCTGAAAGCTTCTGCACCTGATTGAGATTTCATACAAGCACAAATTTTTGATTTTTTGTGCAAATATGTGCTGGAACGTTTTCATACACCATTATTATATCGTAATATTGCAATATAATAATATTCAGAAATGGGAACAACAAAAACAGAAAATTATTCGGAGAATCAAATAGCCATTGCACTGAAAGCAAAAGCATTGGGGCATCCGGCCCGGATAGCGATAATCGATTATCTGATGAAGGTGAATGCCTGCATATGTGGCGATATTGTGAACGAATTGCCTCTTTCGCAACCAACGGTTTCACAACATTTGAGGGAACTTAAGAATGCCGGTCTCATAAAGGGAAGTATTGAGGGGACTTCTATCTGCTATTGTATTGATGAAAAAGCAATAGGCGAAGTGTTGGAGTATTTCTCCAAGATAGCTTCCCAGCTTGCCAATAAAAATGAAAATTGTTGTTGAAAAAAAATTATATAAGATGAAAAACTCAATCCAGATCAAAGAAATGGTGAAGCAAAAATACAGCGAAATTGCTTTGCAGGACAAAGAAACGAACCAGTCTTCGTGTTGTGGTGCGGGAGGTTGCTCCACGGAAGTTTATAACATCATGACGGACGAATACACAGCTGTTGAAGGCTACAACCCGGATGCCGACTTGAAATTGGGCTGCGGCTTGCCCACCCAGTTTGCAAAAATCGCAGAAGGAGACACTGTGGTGGACTTGGGCAGTGGAGCCGGTAACGATTGCTTTGTGGCGCGTCACGAGGCGGGCGAAAAAGGAAAGGTTATCGGGATAGATTTCACGGAAGCAATGATTCAAAAAGCAAGGGCAAATGCTGATAAAAAAGGATTTACCAATGTTGAGTTTCGATTGGGCGACATCGAGGAGATTCCCGTTTCGGACAGCACGGCGGATGTGGTGGTCAGCAATTGTGTGATGAATCTGGTGCCGGATAAGCCAAAAGCATTTGCCGAAGTGTATAGAATCCTGAAAGAAGGCGGGCATTTCAGCATTTCCGACATTGTGCTGACAGGAGAATTGCCGGAACGTATCAAAAACGCTGCTGAGATGTATGCCGGATGCGTGGCGAGTGCCATTCAAAAAAGCGATTATCTCCGTATAATAGAGGATGCTGGTTTCAGCAATGTTGTTTTGCAGAAAGAGAAGCCGATCATTATTCCGGATGATATTCTGGGTAATTATTTGAATGAAGAAGAGACCGAGGTGTATAAATCCAACAAGAATATCATTTTCAGCATCACGGTGTATGGCGAAAAGCAGGACTTGTGCTGTGGCAGAGGTTGTTGTATGTGAAATAGATAGTCATAGAGGCTCAAGGAAGTGCGGGGCAAATAGGCGAACAATTTCGCGTGGTGAGGGACCAAATAAAAGAGGATTGCCGTATCTTTGTTCCATAAGCCTGAATAACTAACTTTAAGATGACTCCATTTCTCTTTAGCATTGCCCAGACATACTATCGCCAATTCGGTAACGAGGTAAGTGATTTCACTTTTGTGTTTCCAAATAGGCGCGCCGGCCGCTTCTTCCTGAAATATTTGGCGGAGGTGGCAGGCAAACCGATCTTTTCGCCAAAGATTATTACCATTGCCGACCTGTTCTCCGAACTCAGCGAATTGCAATCGGCTGACCGCATATACCAGCTCTTTGTACTCTACGATTGCTACCGTGGAGTGGGCAGTTCGGATGAAAGTTTCGAAGATTTTATGTTTTGGGGAGAAATGTTGCTCAATGATTTTGACGATGTCGATAAATCAATGGCCGATGCCAAGCAGATCTTTCGCAACATACAGGATTTGAGAGAAATCGACTCTGCTTTTTCTTATCTCACACCCGAGCAAGTGGCCATTATCCGTCGTTTTTGGGTGAATTTTCTACCCATCAGCGAAGACGACAAGACCAAGCACGACTTCCTTGAGATCTGGGAAGTGCTCTTTTCTCTTTACGATAGTTTCCGGGAACGCTTGCGCACGGAAGGCTTGGCTTACGAAGGAATGATATTCCGGGATGTGGCAGAAAAGGCGAAAAAACTGGAATTACCCTCCTTGGCTTTCAAACGTTTGGTGTTTATCGGCCTGAACGGGCATTCTCGCTCAGAGGAAATACTTTTGGAATATGCCAAGAAACAAGGACTTGCCGACTTCTATTGGGATTATGCGTCTCCTTTGGTGCGTGATGAGAGCAATCCCGCCTCTTTTTTCATGCGGAACAACGAGCTGAAGTTCCCATCCCAATTTGAATTTGCCGAAGAAGAAATCCAACCGGAGAAGACGGTGGTGGAAGTGATTGGAATTCCGTCCTTTGTGGGGCAGGCGAAGCAGGTGCATCCCATTTTGAAAAGCTTGATCAATCAAAGTGAAGTGGGGGAGAACCATTTGGTGCCCAATACAGCCATCGTGTTGGCGGATGAAAATTTGTTGCTGCCTACCCTTTATTCTATTCCCGAAGAGGTGGACAAAATCAATGTGACGATGGGTTATGGTCTGACAAACTCCTCTATTGTGGCTCTTATGAACCAGATTTTTGAGGTACAAAAGAATTTCCGCTCTTCGAACGGCCAACTCGGTGTCTATTTTCGTTTTGTGTTTCCAGTGCTTACGCATAATTATATAGCCAAGATTGTAGGCCAGAAAGCAGACGATCTGCGGCGGGAGATTTTGGCTTATAACCGTTTGGTGGTTCCCGTGGAAGATTTGAAGATACATCCGTTGTTGGCTAAAATTTTTGAGCCAATGACAGATTCTTCGCACGTGGTCGAATCTCTGAAAAGCATCTTGTCATTCTTGCATCGTGCGCTTTCCTCTTCCGTGATCGCTGAAAATGAGGAAGAGGCGGACGAATCTGAAGTGCGCTCGGCAGACTTGGAATGCGAGTTCATCGTTCAGTATTACAAGGCAGTAAATCGGATCGAGGACACGATGAAAGAACTGAAAGTATCGGTTCAGTCCGATACATTTTTCCGTTTATTGAAGAAATTGGTAGCCGGTGTGAGTGTTTCCTTCGAAGGAGAACCCTTGTCCGGATTGCAAGTGATGGGTGTGTTGGAAACCCGCGCCATTGACTTTGAAAACCTCATCCTTTTGTCGATGAATGAGGGTGTTTTCCCAACCAAGAAATCCACCAATTCATTCATTCCCTATCACCTTCGGCGTGGCTTTGGCTTGCCTACCTATGAGCATCAGGACAGTGTTTTTGCTTACCATTTCTATCGGATGATTTTCCGGGCAAAGCGTATTTTCATGCTTTATGATACCCGCACGGAAGGGGCGAAAGCTGCCGAAGTGAGCCGCTATTTTTATCAGTTGAAGCATCTCTATCCTCACCATTTTGACATTCGGGAACGAATAGTTGTGTATGAAGTGCCGTCTTTGGGGGCAGAACCCATTACGATCAGCAAGTCGGTAGAAATCACGCAAAGGCTATCCCAGTATTTGGCAGGCGGTGATAAGGCTTTGTCGGCCAGTGCTATCAACAAATACTTGGATTGTCCGCTTCAGTTCTATTTGGCGGTGGTGGAGGGTCTCGGCTCCGAAGATGAATTGTCCGAAAAGGTGGAATCAGATGTTTTTGGTAGCATTTTTCACAGTGTGATGGAATGGATTTATGCCGAATTCAACGGAAAAACCGTCACAGCCGATGTCTTGAAAAGCATTCTCAAAAACGAAAAATACCTAGAATCGTTGCTCGAACGTTCGTTTGCAAAGCACTATTTCAAAAAAGAAAACGACGTTCGTCGGCTCTACGGGCAAATTCTTCTCATCTCGGAAATATTGAAAAAGTACGTCATTCAGACACTGCGGTATGACATCAAGCACACTCCTTTTACGTACATCGAGTCGGAAAAAAGATTTGACGGCCCTTATCTTTTGCCTTCCGGGAAATCGGTCCATCTGAAAGGATTTATCGACCGGGTGGATGAGTTTGAGGGCAGAACACGAATCATCGACTACAAAACGGGAAAGGGAACGCTTAGTTTCTCCGCTTTGCCGGACTTGTTCAATTCTGAAATCGAAAAGCGTCCGAAAGCGGTAATGCAAGTCTTTTTATATTCCCTGATTTATGCCCAAGGGAATCCTAAAGCCCAAATAATGCCTTCCATCTACTTTATACAGAGTATTTTTGATACCAGTTTTAATTCAGTAGTGGAAGAAAAAGTACCCAAGGGGACACCAGAGCCTGTGCTTGACTTTGAAAAATATCGTCTCGAATTTAAGGCAATGTTGGACAAATGTCTGGATGAAATATTTGATCCCGAAATGCCTTTCACACAAACTACTACGGGAAAACCTTGTGAATGGTGCGACTTCCGGACGGTTTGCAAAAAATAGACTCTAGTTTGATATAATTTAAACGCTAAGGCACGAAGATGCTAAGTTTTTTATGATACTATTGGGCGATATTCATCTTCGCCATTAAAAAACATTATTTTTCCTTCCACCATTCTGTAAACGATTGATCCTTACTGTTCAAGTCAACTTTTTCTCCAATTCTGGGCGTAGCCAAGGAAAAATCATAATTTCCATTTTTGTACAATTCCGACACTTTGTTCAACGGTTCGTCCCATGAATGATTTGCCAGTGCAAATTTGGAGGAGTGAACCGGGATCACATTCTTGGCTTTTAGCTCACTCACCTCTTTTAGAAATTGTTCAGGCAATGTGTGGATGGCTTCCCAAGCCAGGTTGTATTGTCCGTTTTCCAAAATTGCCCAATCAAAAGGACCGTATTTTTTTCCGATTTCGGCATAGTGTGTATCGTAGCCGCTATCACCACCAAGAAACATCTTCCGTTTTGGGGTTTCCAACACATACGACACCCAGAGCGTATTGTTCCGGTTTAAACTTCGTCCCGCAAAATGGCGTGCGGGAGTGGCACGAATCGTCATTCCATGGGTCAAATCGGCGGTTTCAAACCAATCTTTCTCCAGTATCTTGCCTGGATCGTAGCCCCAATATTCAAAATGGGAACCTACACCCAAACCGCAAATCACGTTTTTCACTTTGCCTTTGAGCTCGATGATGGTGTTGTAATCCAAGTGGTCGTAATGGTCGTGGGAAATCAATAAATAATCAATTTCAGGCAGATCCGAAACTTGGTAATTATTGCTTCCCTTGAAGGCTTTCACGCTAGCGGGAATAGGGGAGGCATTGCCGCTGAAGACTGGATCAATCAAAAAGGTTTTCCCTTCCGCTTGTACGAAATAAGACGAATGTCCAAACCAAACCAAAATGTCATCATCGGGATTCAGGTGCTTCAAATCGGTTTTCATCGATGGAATGGGGTTTGAAGGGGTTTTGTTTGGGGCTTTTTCAAACAATTGGCTGTACAAAACTCCCAGCATTGAATATCCTTGGGTCAATGTTGGGGTGAAATGGGCATTTTGAAATTTACCATCTTTGTATTGAGGCGACTTTTTGATTCTTTCCAATCTCTTGCCGGATGGAGCTTTGCCGAATTGCGGTTGGTTAAGGAAATAGAGTCCAAAAACAAATAGGATGGATATGGTACTGGCAATTGCAATCAACATTCTTTTTACTGCTTTGTTTAAAGTGATTTTCATTTGGTTAGTTCATCGAATTTTTGAATTCGACAGGCGTGAAATTCGTCTTTGACTTGAATAATTTGCTGAACGACTGTGAATGCTCAAACCCCAATTGGTAAGCGATTTCGCTCACCGACAAATTGCTGGCAATCAAGTAATCTTTGGCTTTTTCAATCAACTTTTCGTGTATAAGCTGTTGTGCATTTTGTCCGGTCAAAGTTCGCAGCATGTCGCTCAGGTAGCGAGGAGAAACACGAAGTTGTCCGGCAAGGTATTCCACGGAGGGAAGCCCGTTGTGCAGCCCCTTTTCATCGTTGAAATAGGTATTTAAAACCTCCTCGAGGCGAGAGAGCAAATCGCTGTTTACCGTCTTACGGGTAATGAACTGCCTTTTATAGAATCGGTTACTATAATTCAATAACACTTCCAAATAGGATACAATCACATCCTGGCTCATTTCATCGATGGTTGTTTCAAGTTCGTTCTGGATGTTATCGAAAATTCCGGTGATAAGGTTTTTCTCTTTTTCGGAAAGATGAAGTGCTTCGTTGGTGTCGTAGGAAAAGAAGCCGTATTTTTTGATATTTTTACCCAAAGGATAATTCCGGATAAAATCGGGATGGATGAACAGCGTGAATCCGCAATACTTTGATGTCCCACTTTCTTCAATAGTAATCAATTGGTTGGGAGCAGTAAACATCATTCCACCTTCATTGAAATCATAATAGCCTTGGCCATACCCCATTTTGCCATCGGTGGCATATTTGTAAGAAACCTTGTAGAAATCGAACAGATAAGAAGCATTTAGCAGCTCTGGATCGAGATCCAGGGTGGTATTGCTCACTAAGCTAATCAGGGGATGCAATGGTTTGGGCAATTGCATCATTTGGTGCAACAGGGAGATCGAAGTGATCTTGGCTGGACTATTCCTTTTCTTTTCCATAACGTAAATGTACAAAATTAGAAATTCATACCGTGCAGTATCTGCATGATCTGCACGATACGATTCATTGGATTATTCACTGAAAAACTGTTTGCCCAATTGCGATCTGAAGGCTTCGTCTCCCAAAGCCAATCGTTGTGCATAAAGGGACTTGGCATCTTCGCCGGCCACGTACCTCAGTTGGGTTTTCCCATCGGTAGCAGCTTCGTAAACCACTTCCGCAATTTGTTCGGGGGAAGAGGCCGACTGCATCATTGAATCAGTATTCGAAAGCATGATTTGGCTCATTGCATCATAACTCGGATGTCTTCCCATATCGAGCGAACGTCCCAAGAAATCAGTATTGATGCCACCAGGAGAAACGGTTTTAATGTTTACTCCAAAGCTATTCAACTCGAAAGCCATGCTTTCGCTCCAGCCTTCCAACGCCCATTTGGTGGCGTGGTAAGTAGATCCTAAGGGAAAAGCCATTAATCCACCGATGGAAGTGGTTGTGATAAACAAGCCACTTTCTTTTTCCCTGAAATAGGGGACAAAGGCTTTTGTTACCCGGATAACTCCTAACAAATTGGTGTTTAATTGTTTTACTATTTGGTCATCGCTCAAAGATTCCAACACCCCGATCAGACCATAGCCCGCATTGTTGAAAACCACATCGATGGAATGCAGTTCGATGGCTTCCTTCACGGTCGTTTCAATTTGCTGCAAATCAGTTACGTCCAAAGGCAATAAAGTAACATTCTCCAAGGCTGAAAGTTCAGTTTCCTTTTCAGGATTTCTCATTGTAGCAATTACATTCCAACCTTTGTTTTGGAATAGTTTGGCGGTTGCTTTGCCTAAACCGCTTGAAGCGCCGGTAATAAAAATTGTTTTTTGCATTTTCTTGTTGTTTTAAAATTGATAATGCAAAGTTGGGGAAGAATAAACAAGTGCATGTAGCCAAAATGAGTTTGCTTGTAGCTGAAACGACGGAAAGATTATGTAATTAAAAAAGTGAGGTCACTAACGCTCGTTCTTCCACTCTTCAAATTGAATCTTAAGCTGGTAAGCATCTGCGGGGTGTATCCGGTTGTCATTTCTTTTTATCGTGAGGCCAAGCAGACGGATTTTGGGAGAAGTATCGATCGGCGCCAATAGTTCAAGGCCAATCCGGTAGAGCTGTTCAAAAGTAGTGACAGGAACAAATCCGGTCTTGCTTCGTGTAATAATTTGAAAATCTGCATATTTTATTTTCAAGGTGACGGTTCGTCCAATGAAATCCCGCTTGTCTATTCTGCCAATCACATCTTCTGCCACCTCATGCAAAATAAGCTGCAATTGTTCCAGTGAGTCTATGTCGTGCTCGAATGTAAGTTCTGCACCCATCGACTTCCGTTCGCGATCAGGTTCCACAAGCCGGTCGTCAATTCCACGTGCATTCAAGTAGAACGTATGCCCAGCTTTTCCAAATGCTTGCGTGAGTTGTGCTTCGGAAAACTGCTTGAGGTCGGATCCTGTTTTTATCCCCATTTGGTGCATGGCTTCGGCTGTGACCTTCCCTACGCCGAAAAAGCGTTCTATCTCCAGTGTTTCCACAAATTGCTCGCCATCTTTTGGGCGGATAATAAACAGGCCATCCGGCTTCCGGTAATCGGATGCGATTTTCGCCAGAAATTTGTTGTAAGAAACTCCAGCGGAAGCCGTAAGGTTGGTCTTCTCGAAGATCTTCTGCTTGATCTCTTTGGCAATTTCTGTAGCGGAGCTAATGCCGAATCTATTTTCCGTCACGTCTAAAAATGCTTCGTCCAGGGAAAGCGGTTCCACCAAATCTGTATATTCCTGAAAGATTTCCATGATCTCATTCGACACGCTTTTATATACATCGTAACGCCCATGGGTAAAAATCAGGTGCGGGCATTTTTTCAATGCCGTTTTGGAAGGCATGGCCGAACGGACTCCGTAACGGCGAGCTTCGTAGCTCGCCGCTGCCACCACACCCCGCGCTTCCGCATAGCCAACAGCGAGAGGCTTGCCTCGAAAAGCTTCATTGTCGCGTTGCTCGATAGAAGCAAAGAAGGCATCCATGTCGATATGTATAATTTTTCGCACCATGAGGTAATACGCCGATGGGGTGATTTGTGAATTTTGACTTCGCAAATAAAATAAAAAAGTTTTATAAAGGTACGGATGAAATTGAAATGTTTGCATGTCTTGTGTTCCTAATTCTCAAATCGTATTATTCTATGCACAATGATCTAGTTGGAAGATAAAACAGCTTGTTTCTCAAAAATAGAAAAGCCAATAACTCGCACCATTATTCTGATTTTTAGCAAGAGAAAGTCCACTCATTTTTCCATGATTCGCAGAATATTCATTACTTTTGTGAACCAATTTTTCAATAAACTATAACCCTATGAAACGCGACACCGCAATTTTTGAAATTATCGAAAAAGAACATCAACGCCAACTCAAAGGCATAGAATTGATTGCTTCTGAAAACTTTGTTAGCGACCAAGTGATGGAAGCTATGGGTTCGTATTTGACAAATAAATATGCTGAAGGGTATCCCGGCAAAAGATATTACGGCGGGTGCGAAATCGTAGATTTGAGCGAACAGTTGGCTATTGACCGCCTCAAGCAAGTGTTCGGTGCAGAATGGGCCAATGTGCAACCTCATTCCGGTGCACAAGCAAATGCTGCTGTGTTTTTGGCATGCCTGACTCCCGGAGACAAGTTTCTGGGTTTGAACCTTTCTCATGGAGGTCATCTTTCGCACGGTTCTCCTGTCAATTTCTCGGGTCTTGTGTATCAAGCCTTGGAATACAATGTAAGGCAAGATACTGAATATGTGGATTATGACCAGATGGAAAGCGTTGCTTTGGCCGAAAAGCCAAAATTGATCATCGCTGGAGCTTCCGCCTATTCCCGCGATTGGGACTATGCACGTATCCGTGAAATTGCAGATAAAATCGGAGCTATTTTCCTGGTGGATATGGCACATCCTGCAGGTTTGGTTGCTGCCGGATTGTTGAACAACCCTTTGAAATATGCTCATATTGTAACTACCACTACCCACAAGACATTGCGCGGCCCTCGTGGAGGTGCAATCCTGATGGGTGCCGATTTTGAAAATCCTTTTGGAAAAACAACTCCCAAAGGCGAAATCCGGATGATGTCAGCTTTGCTGGATTCCGCCATATTTCCCGGTATCCAGGGAGGACCACTCGAACACGTGATTGCTGCCAAGGCTGTTTCGTTTGCAGAAGCGTTGGACCCATCTTATGTCGAATACCAAACCCAAGTGCAGAAAAATGCAGCTGTCATGGCACAAGCATTCATCGACAAGGGCTACAAAGTGGTTTCAGGCGGAACGGACAATCACTGCATGTTGATCGACTTGCGTACTAAATTCCCTGATTTGACAGGAAAAGCAGCGGAAAAAGCATTGGTTGCCGCAGATATTACTACGAACAAAAACATGGTTCCTTTCGATTCACGCAGCCCATTCCAAACTTCAGGCCTTCGTTTCGGAACACCTGCAATCACCACTCGTGGGGCAAAAGAACCGTTGATGGAAGACATTGTGGAGCTTATCGATACCGTGCTTGCGAACTATGAAAATGAAAGCACCATCAAGGCTGTTCATCAAAAAGTGAATGGAATTATGGCTGATTACCCTCTATTTGCTTGGTAATTAGTTTCATATTTCTTAATTGTAATATAAGATAATAGGATATGCTTCTCTCGGAAGCATATCCTTATTTTGTCTATTGGAGACTCCATATAGTAATTTTAGAATTAATTAATGTGAAACATCTGATATAGGATAGTTAGTCAATCCGAATAATCTCTATTTTTGCAATTATCAAATTAAAATTTAGGAATCAGATGAGTCAGATAAAGAAGATATTGTTGTACCTGATTGGAGTGGGTTTGCTCATTTTTGGCAATCGGGACGTTTTGGCCAAAATTTCCACTAAAAAAGTAGAATCGGCAGAAAAAGAGCTGAAACCTGATCTAAAGGCTTTCTCTAAACCCAAAGACTCGGTAAGGCGGGAAGCAATCAAGGTGGTGGAAAAGAAAAACGATGCACTTCTTGATTCTATTCATGCTGCAACAACCGCAAAAGTTTCCCAAAAAGCCAAGGCGAAAGAATTGAAGAAGGCTGAACAAAAAAAGAAAAAATCGGAAGTGGTGGTTGCTGGCGTTCAGAATGAAGCTGAAAAAGTGGAAGAAGCACCAAAAACAAAGGTAGAAAAGGAAGAGCCTGAAAAAGCACACGGAACCGAGTAAACCATGCCTTCTTCACTCCTCTATAAAACTCAAACCCGCTGGCTTTTCCACTCGCACATCAAGTTGAAGTTGTCCATATTTTACGATGACTCTATTTTCGATGAATTGTTTGAAACATTGGAAGAGGTAAATTCGAAATACAATTCCTATACAAAAGACTCATATTTCGACCTGATTAATCAACGAGCAGGTAGATTTGTTTCCACTGATGGTCACACCGTTGCATTACTCAAAAAATTAATAACTATATCCGATGATCTTGATGGCGAATTTGATATCACGGTGATGCCGCTGATTCGTTTGTGGGGATTTTACAAAGAGAATAACCACCTTATTCCGAGCACTGAAGATATTCAAGCTGTTATTGAAAATGTTGATTATAGTAATATTAGTATTCAAGAAAACGGGAATCAGGTAAGGGTAGGAGTGAAGCAGGAGATAATCACAGGGGCATTTGTCAAAGCCTTTGCAGTGGATAGGTTGGTGGAAAATATGAAAAGTATAGGCATTACGGATGCAATTATCAATGCCGGAGGAAGTACTATTTATGCGATCAACAATGAATCGCACCCTTCATGGCCCATCCAGGTGGACGAAGCCCGAAAAGGGGGCAAACCACTTTTCCAACTCAGAATATCCAACGAATGTTATTCCACATCGAGCAGCGAGAATACATACTTGGAAATTGAAGGAAAAAGATACAGCCACATTATTAGCCCCAAAACTGGTTATCCATCAGAAAACAAGCAAGTAGGAATAGTCAGCCGCGATGCTGTCGTTGGTGATGCCATTTCCACCGGTTTGTTTAATTTCGACAAAGATTCCTTTGCAAAAAAGATGAGATCTTTGTCAACAAAATACGAAGTTGAAGGTTTTATTGTGGACAAAAACGGGGAGATTGTTTTTTCCGACAATTTTGAGAAATACATTGTTTGATTGTTTTTCAGATTTGCAAATTCACCGAATATAAATATAGATTATGAAAAGGATAAACACAAAAACGCATGACAATATGCGCAAAATCATGCAGGATGTGCTGCTTGCACTTTTGCCGATTGCTGCTATTTCTTATTTTGCTTATGGAGCAACGACCTTGCTACTGATTCTTGTCGCAGTAGCGACTGCTGTTGCATCCGAGTTTATTTTTTCATTGATTTACAAGGGTGAAGCAAGCTCCATACGGGATGGTTCGTCTGTGATTACCGCAGTCTTGTTGACTTTTACATTAGCACCCTTCACCCCATGGTACGTTGTTGCTTTCGGCGCATCCACAGCCGTTATTTTCGGGAAGTTTTTGTGGGGCGGAATGGGCAAAAACCGGCTAAATCCGGCCTTGTTGGGACGCGAATTTATGACCATCTTTTTCCCAGCCGTCATGAGTAGCCGCACGATTTGGTATGACAAAGATTTACTCCAATTCAAAGACCTGCATTTGTTTGATTTCTTGGGAAATAATCCTGTTGGCAATATTCTCAACTACCTGTTTTTCAATCCTTCGGGAGCGATAGGGGAGTATTCCATCCTTTTTCTTGTGCTTGGAGGTTTGTTTCTGCTGGTTCGAAAACGAATCACCTGGCATATTCCTTTCGGAATAGCGGTTACATTTTTCTTGCTCTTCCTCCTTTTTCAAGACCACAATATCCGCTTCTCACTTGGTGGGGTTCTTCTGGGAGCTATCTTTATGGCCACAGACATGCCAACTTGTGCCAAAACCAAGCCCGGTAAATTATTTTATGGAGCGATGATAGCATCCACTGCTATTTTGTTTTTGCTGAATGATGTCCGTTACGAATACATGTCTTATTCGATCCTGTTGATGAACCTTTTTGCTAAAACGATAGACACTATTCTAAAACCGCAGGAATGGAACTCTTCCACATGGATCAAGCAAACAGGTAAGGCACTGTTGCTCACCATTGCAATCCTTCTATCTGCCTACTTGGTAGCTTTGATTCATCAGCACATAGGAGTTCGTTATCTCTTGTTTGTGTTTATGGGCTACATTATTTATGATTTTATTCGTCGCTTGGGTGCCAAGAAAGTGGCGGCAAGGTAGAATTCTAACAAATTGATATTTACAAAAAATGGGTTGTATTCGATTGAATACAGCCCATTTTATTTCTCAGAATACCGTTCAAATCAAATATTTCGTTCTTTTCCTTCAATCTTTTTGTGAACGATGGCATCAATTACTGCCACGGTAGTCAAATTCACAATATCGCGAACCGAACTTTCAATATCGGTAAAGTGAACCGGCTTGTTTAATCCTGTCTGAATTGGTCCTACACTTTCACTGGAAATCCCGCTTTCAAGCATGATTTTGCTGGCAATGTTCGCACTCGTTAAGTCTGGGAACAAGATGGTGTTCACATCTTTTCCATACAGCTTGGAGAATGGAAACATTTTGTCCCTCATTTCCTTGTTCAAGGCAAAATTCATTTGCATCTCGCCATCGATCACCAGTTCGGGATGGTTTTCATGCAAATATTTCACAGCATCGGCCACTTTGCGAGGAGCACCATCGTTGTCAGCTCCAAAATTGGAGAATGAGACAACTGCGGTGACGGATTTCATATTGAAGAACTTAGCCAAATCATCAGCCTGGCGCGCCATATCCACCAACACATCTCCGCAGGGATTGCGGTTAATCAGCGTATCGCCCATAATCATGACACCCTTTTTGGTTTGGAAAATGTGCATGGCACCAAAATATTTATACTTTGGACTGATACCAATTACCTCTTCTGCCACTTGTGCAAAATCCTGATAATGACTGTAAACCCCAGTAATCATGGCATCTGCCTCGCCAGTTTCCACCATCATCATCCCGAAATAGTTGCGGTCGTTCATTTTCTCAAACGCTTCGTGATACGTTTCGCCTTGGCGAGACTTGCGTTCAGCCAGAATTTTGGCAAACCTGTCGCGGCGGGGATCTTCCTCAATCTGGCGAAGTTGGATAACTTCCAATCCCGAAATATCTAAATTGTGTTCATCCGCAAGAGCTTGCAAACGTTGCTTGTTTGCCAAAAGAATGGGCTGGCAGATACCTTCTTTCTTGGCTATGATAGCCGCCTTCACCATGTTGATATGGTTTGCTTCACTGAATACAACGCGTTGTGGATCTGTTTTTGCCAAATTGGTCATACGACGGATAAACTTGTTGGAATATCCCATCATTTCGGTCAATTTGTTCTCGTAAATCGTCCAATTCAGAATTGGTTTTTTGGCAACGCCAGATTCCATCGCAGCTCTCGCAACTGCCATTGAAACTCGGGAGAGTAGGCGAGGGTCTAACGGTTTGGGAATCAAATATTCCCGCCCGAAAAACAAATATTGAAGGCCATATGCTGAATTAACAATCTCTGGAACAGGCTCTTTTCCTAATTCCGCAATTGCCCTTACAGCGGCTAATTTCATTTCCTCGTTTATAGTGGTTGCCTGCACATCCAGTGCGCCGCGGAAGATATAAGGAAATCCAAGGACATTGTTCACCTGATTGGGATAATCTGATCGTCCTGTCGCAAATATTAGATCGGGCCTGGATGCTTTCGCATCTTCATACGATATTTCAGGATTAGGATTTGCCAAAGCAAAAACAATTGGATTTTCGGCCATCGAACGCACCATTTCCTGAGTCAAAACATCCGCCTTCGACAAGCCGAGAAACACATCGGCTCCGACGATCGCTTCGGCCAAAGTAACCCGATCAGTTTCGGCTGCAAAAAACTTCTTTTGGTCGTTCAAATCTGTACGCTTTGTGTTCAAAACGCCTTTGCTGTCCACCATCAGCACATTTTCCTTCCGCACGCCCAACATCATGTAGAGCTTGGTACACGAAACAGCCGAAGCACCTGCACCATTGACAACCAGATGAATGTCTTCGATTTTCTTACCAGCCACTTCCAATGCGTTGAGCAAAGCTGCTGAAGAAATGATTGCTGTGCCATGCTGGTCGTCGTGCATGACTGGAATATCCAGCGCTTCCTTTAGCCTTGTTTCGATTTCGAAACATTCGGGAGCTTTAATATCTTCCAAATTGATTCCGCCGAAAGTAGGGGAGATGGCTTTCACCGTTTGGATAAATTTTTCGGGATCCTTTTCATCCACCTCAATGTCAAAAACATCGATTCCTGCAAATATCTTGAACAACAAACCTTTGCCTTCCATAACAGGCTTTCCGGCTAAGGCTCCAATGTCGCCAAGCCCAAGAACAGCAGTACCGTTGGAAATCACGGCTACCAAATTCCCTTTGGCTGTATATTCGTAAGCTTTGCTTTCATCCTTTTCTATTTCGAGACAAGGTTCGGCAACGCCTGGAGAATAGGCAAGTGTTAAATCGTTTTGTGTACTGTGAGGTTTAGTCGGAACTACCTCAATTTTACCGGGTTTTCCTTGTGAGTGATACTGAAGAGCGGCATCTCGTGCTGACTTTTGCATAATGAGCAAAATTATTTTATGATTTCAAATTTGAGTGTAAAATTAATCATTTTGTTGCTTAAATAAGTCGTTTCTACGAGATAATTTCGGATAATTTTGGTATCGTAATTAGTTTCAAATTCAGGAGATTTTTGAAGCAGTATGACAATAGAAGAGGAAAATGAAAGGTTTATTGTCAAAAACAAGATCTATATTAAACATAATAGTTATTATAGAACAAACTAAAAACAAATTTTCGGCAAATTAAATATTCTGCAAATTCGAAGATGGCGTCTTTAATATTGTAAATATCTAACATATAAACACTTTCACGATTTAATTTTTTTAATTGCCACATTTCCACATTTTCAGTAAATTTGCACAAAATTAAAAAGACAAATATGAGCGATCAGCGTTACAGCCAACGTGGAGTTTCGGCATCCAAAGAAGATGTGCACAATGCAATTAAAAACATAGACAAAGGAATTTTTCCAAGGGCTTTCTGCAAAATCATTCCGGACATACTCGGCGGTGACCCCGAATATTGCAACATCATGCACGCTGACGGTGCCGGCACAAAATCTTCTTTGGCCTATCTGTATTGGCGAGAAACTGGGGATTTGTCCGTTTGGCAAGGAATTGCTCAGGATGCCTTGATTATGAACATCGATGATTTGCTTTGTGTGGGTGCAACCGACAACATTTTGCTGTCATCTACCATTGGGAGGAATAAATTGTTGATCCCGGGTGAGGTAATTTCTGCCATAATTAATGGAACATCACAGCTTTGCGAGGAATTATCTGCCCTCGGCGTAAATATATTTCCGACAGGTGGTGAAACGGCTGATGTGGGCGACTTGGTTCGGACAATCATCGTGGACAGCACGGTTGCCTGCCGAATGAAACGTTCTGATGTGATTTCAAATCATACCATCAAGCCCGGTGATGTGATCGTTGGCCTATCATCTTACGGACAAGCTACTTACGAGAAAGAATACAACGGCGGTATGGGAAGCAACGGTTTAACTTCGGCTCGCCATGATGTGTTTTCCAAGTATTTAGCTCAAAAATATCCGGAAAGCTACGATGCTGCTGTTCCTGACGATTTGGTGTACTCGGGGAATAAGAAATTGACCGATCAAATTGAGAATTTAGGCATTGACGCCGGAAAACTAGTACTGTCTCCGACCCGCACCTATGCTCCTGTTATCAAGAAAATTTTGGATTTGCTCCGTCCCGAAATCCACGGAATGGTTCATTGCTCAGGTGGTGCGCAGACCAAAGTGCTTCATTTTGTGGATAATGTGCATGTTATCAAAGATAATTTGTTCCCTACCCCACCGCTATTCCGAATTATTCAAGAGCAATCGGGCACAGATTGGAAAGAAATGTACAAGGTGTTCAATATGGGCCACCGTATGGAAATTTATGTGTCGCCGGAACATGCCCAAACCATTATTGATATTTCCAAATCATTTAATATCGATGCACAGCTTGTTGGGCGTGTGGAAGCTTCAGATAGCAAGAGGTTGACAATCATCGGGGAACATGGTGTTTTTGAATACTAAAAACGATAAACTCTAACTTTCAATACTAGTTGACGTATCAGAAGCAAGCAATAGTTTCGCAAAAAGAATGGCCAAATAGACTTCAAATTCTAGTAAACTTATTAGTATTTTTTTATCCATGGAAAGTTTAATAAAATCTTTCTGACTCATTTTTCAAGTAACTTCTCTATATCCAGTGTCTTATTAACTCCAATAATAGCAATAGACCCGAAAGTTTGGCAAAAGCATTTGCCAAATCACGGAATAATGCCTTTCCAATAGCTAATATCAGCATTTTTTTGCTACTTTTGTGTGCTAAAATTTAATTTTTCTGATGCAAGAAGATAAATTCAAGGTACTTAACTATGCCATGCATTATGGGGTTGTGCTAGGTTTTTTTTGGGCGTTCAAGTATCTTTTTCATATTGGTGCCACCTACTACAGCTATTTGGATTTCATATACCAGTCGTTAGGTATAGGTACTTTCTTTCTAATGTACTATTTAACTACCCGTTATAGAGACAGGGCAAATGGTGGAAAGATAAGCTATCTGCATTGTGTGGCATTTACGATACTGCTGTGCTTTTTTGCATCCTTGATCGAAGCTTTAGTATCCTATTTTCATTACACGGTTATTGATCCCTCCTATATCTCTTCTCTCAACAAAAAAATGTTTGATGTGATGAAGCAGATGGATTTTTCCAAGGAATTTCTTAGCCAAGCAGAGAAGGTTTCTATTGGCCCTTTATATTATACTGTTTCTCAGATATTTGGAAATATTTTCTTCGGATTTATTCTTTCATTGATCTATGGATTTATAATTTCCAAGAAAATCAAAATTCAATAAACTTGATGATCTTTCAATTTGTAAACTTTTGACAACGACGATATATGGATATTTCAGTAGTCATCCCATTGTACAACGAAGCGGAATCGCTCCCCGAATTGTACGCATGGATTAAACGCGTGATGCAGGAAAACAATTTTTCTTACGAAGTAATCTTTGTTGACGACGGAAGTACTGACGATTCTTGGAAAATCATTTCAGAATTACGAGAAAAAGAAAATCAAATCAAAGGAATACGTTTCAGACGGAACTATGGAAAATCTCCGGCACTCCATTGTGCATTCGAGCTTGCGCAAGGTGATGTTGTGATCACGATGGATGCCGACTTGCAGGATAGTCCGGACGAAATACCTGAATTGTTCCACCTGATCAAAGAGGATGGACACCATCTGGTATCTGGTTGGAAAAGAAAAAGATATGATCCGCTAAGCAAAACAATTCCCACCAAACTTTTTAATGCTACTGCGCGTAGGGTTTCTGGGATTCGTAATCTTCACGATTTCAATTGCGGCTTGAAGGCCTATAAAAGCGAGGTTGTCAAAAACATTGAAGTGTATAACGACATGCACCGCTATATTCCTTACCTTGCTAAAATTTCGGGTTTTAACGACATTGTAGAGAAAGAAGTTGTTCATCGTCCCCGCAAATATGGCAAATCAAAATTTGGATTCAGTCGCTTTTTCAATGGCTATCTGGATCTGCTGACACTCTGGTTTCTTTCAAAGTTTGGACGTAAACCCATGCATTTTTTTGGTGTTTTGGGGTCTTTGCTTTTCTTCTTGGGTTTTGTGGCAATTATTTTTGTAGGTGCTTCGAAATTATATGAGATGTCGCACGGAATGGATTACCGCTTGGTAACCGAATCTCCTTATTTTTATATCTCCTTGACTTGTATGATTCTGGGAACGCAGCTTTTCCTTACTGGATTTATTGGCGAATTAATAAGCCGCAATTCTCAAGAGCGCAATCATTACAAGATATCGGAAAAGATTTGACCCTTTTGCACCCGTAGAATACAGGGCAGAGAAGGTTCTTAGAGAAAATATCGATTTTTAGGAAATGATTTTCGGAGTCATCTATTTGAATTTAATCTATTAATTCGTATCTTTGCACCTCGAAAAATTATTTTTTCAAATAAACAATTAATTAATAAACATTTATGAACAATTACGAAACCGTTTTCATTTTGACTCCCGTTTTGTCTGATGTACAGATGAAGGAAGCGGTAGAAAAATTCAAAGGCATCCTCACTGCTGAAGGTGCCACGATTGTGAATGAAGAAAACTGGGGATTGAAGAAATTGGCTTATCCAATTCAAAAAAAATCCACCGGATTCTATGCTTTCCTTGAATTTGAAGCTGATCCTGCAACAATTGCCAAACTGGAAGTAAATTTCCGCCGTGACGAACGCGTATTGCGCTTCTTGACATTCAGACAGGACAAATATGCTCATCTTTATGCACAAAAAAGAAGAGGAGTTAAATCATCAACTAAAGAAGAAGTAAAGGGGAACTAAATCATGGCACAACAATCAGAAATCAGATATTTGACTCCACCTTCAGTGGACAACAAAAAGAAAAAGTATTGCCGTTTCAAAAAGAATGGTATCAAGTATATCGATTACAAAGATCCTGAATTCTTGAAGAAATTTTTGAACGAACAAGGAAAGATCCTTCCTCGTCGTATCACGGGTACTTCATTGAAATTTCAACGTCGTATTGCTCAGGCTGTAAAAAGAGCTCGTCATTTGGCTTTATTGCCTTACGTTACCGATTTAATGAAATAATTTAACCAAGGAGGATAAGAACATGCAAGTTATATTAAAAGAAGACGTTATCAATCTTGGATACAAAGACGATATTGTGAACGTGAAAAATGGTTACGGACGTAACTATTTGATTCCTCAAGGAAAAGCAATCATTGCCTCTGAATCAGCAAAGAAAGTATTGGCTGAAAACTTGAAGCAACGTGCCCACAAGCTTGAAAAGCTTAAAAACGATGCCAAGGAATTGGCTGAAAAGCTTCAAGGTGTGTCATTGACTATCGGTGCAAAAACAAGTTCAACCGGAACTATCTTTGGTTCTGTAAGCAACATCCAGATTGCTGAAGGCCTTGAAAAATTAGGCTTCACTATCGATCGCAAGATTATTATTATCAAAGAATCCGTAAAAGAAGTAGGAAGCTATAAAGCCAACATCAAGCTACACAAAGAAGTTTCTGTTGAAGTTCCTTTCGAAGTAGTTTCTGAATAAGCTGAAAGAATAGCATCAAGCATATCTCTTAAAAGAGCTTTTCCTCGTAACAAAGGAAAGGCTCTTTTTCTATTAGATAAACAGCAATGTCGGTAGCCAACTTAACTTCGTCTCCTTTTAATATTTGAACCCTCCCTTTACATCTGTTCGGAAAAAACAATTAGTACAGACTTTAGGAAAATCCGCAATATTATAGCAAATTCGGACAAACACGCACAATAACGCTATAGCACTTTCTTGTCTTCCTGAACTTGGGTCTGGCCAACTGTTTTAAAGCGGTTAGCCAGATCTTTTTTGTTAGAAAATCCGAATGCGACAAAATGGCCGATCACAAAGCTTCATGATGATTTACAAAAGTATAAAATAGCCAATACCAGGAAATAAACAAAAGTATATTACAGGGTAATGTACAAATAATTCACATATGTTTCATTACTGTTTTACACAAACATATAAATACTCTATTCAATTGTCTTATACAAAAGTATATCTCACAAATGTATATGCAAGCATATGCAATTGTCTAAAATAATGGTTATTTAGCTGTATATCAGTAATTAAATTTTAATTTTTAAAGTGATAATTCATGAAGTAAACACTGTTTTATGCATATCGTTGCTATAAGGCAATAAATCATTGTTTTAATAAGATTATATGCTTATATACGAGAAATATACAGATATTATATAAAGTGATAATTTATTCTGCCCAGACACCTTATACATTTGTATAAAAATAATAACAAACTTGATGCACACATTTGTATATTTAAATGCAACATTTGTTATTTGTTTTTGTAAATTATTTGTTTTACATTTGTGATTGACTAATTTACACTTGTTTTATGGTTGAGCGTATCAAAAAAGTAATGGAATACGAGGGGATGACCTCTGCGCACTTTGCCGATTACATGGAAATTGGCAGAGCAGTCATGTCCCACATTCTGAACGGAAGGAATAAACCGAGCTTGGAGGTAATCACTAAGATTTTAAGTAAGATTGATTACATCGATTCGAATTGGTTATTGACTGGTGAGGGATCTATGTTGAAGCAAACATCATCCAATTTGGCAGGTGAGCAAATTGCCCAACCCATCCAACGTGACTTATTCACCGCAGATAAATCCTTCGAGAATGAAATTGTACGCCCTAATGCAGGGGATTCTAATTTATATCGCAGGGAAAATGAGTTAAAACAGCCTCAAATGCCTATTCAACCAATAGTAAATCAACCCATTGAAATGCATAGAAAAGAAGATCGGAAAATTACCAAAATAATTATTTACTATTCCGACAACACCTTTGAAACCTTTGATCCTGAGAAAATAGAGGCAAGCAAGAAATAGAAAAGCAAATCAGCTTCGATTTCGAAAATTGTTGATCAGATCAGATAAAACAGGATAAGGGCGATTCTCTATATACTTTCCGAGAGGACTTTTCGCTATAAGAATTAAAAGTTGTAACTTTGCACAAAATTTGAAGTCGATGTCATCTAATTTTTGCAAGCAAAAAGAATGCGGCATCTTTTCAAGCCTAAGTAATCAACTATTTTACTGAGTTTCATGAAAAAAATGCTTGACTTCACGGTCAAAGAAAACATCCAACTCAACCAAACCTATTTTCTTATCAAACTGACCCCAAAAAACGGCGAAATTTTGACCGATATGGAACCCGGACAGTTTGTGGAGGTATTGGTCGAAAACTCCCCAAGAACATTTCTAAGGCGTCCTATTTCAGTCAATTTCGTGGAAAAAGACAAAAACTTGCTGTGGCTATTGGTGCAAGCCATTGGTGATGGGACGCGCAAGATGAGCCAATATGTAGAGGGAGATGTTGTGAATTTACTGGTTCCGCTGGGAAAGGGATTCACTATTTCGGGTGATGCTGGAAAAAAATCGCTGCTGGTAGGTGGCGGTGTTGGAACAGCACCTTTGCTCTACCTCGGATATCTTTTGAAACGACAAGGCCAAGCCCCCATTTTTTTGCTTGGTGCTCGTTCCAAATCGGATCTGACCCTGCTAAACGAATTTGAGAAATATGGAGAAGTATTTTGCACAACAGAGGATGGTTCCTTCGGTGAAAAAGGATATGTGACGAACCATTCCAGGCTTAATCGGAAGGATTTCTCGATGATTTACACCTGTGGCCCGAAACCCATGATGCAGGCTGTGGCAAAGTATGCAAAACAGAACAAAATAGCATGCGAAGTTTCGCTCGAAAACATGATGGGATGCGGGATTGGAACATGTTTATGCTGTGTGGAAAAAACAAGCGACGGGCATATTTGCGTATGCACTGAAGGTCCCGTATTTAATATAGAAAAGTTAACATGGGCAATCTAAAAATCAACATAAGTAATTTACAATTGAAGAACCCCGTGATGACTGCCTCGGGTACTTTTGGCTATGGTACAGAGTTCTGCGACTACATGGATTTGTCTAAATTAGGCGGCATATTTGTAAAGGGAACAACGCTTCATCCAAGGCAGGGCAACGATTATCCGCGCATGGCAGAGACGCCTTCCGGAATGTTGAATGCGGTGGGGTTGCAAAACAAGGGGGTTGATTATTTCATTTCAAATATTTACCCGAACATCAAGGATTTCGACACAAATATGATTGTCAATGTATCGGGATCTACCATTGAAGACTACGTGGAATGTGCCGCAAGATTGGCCGATTTGGATAAAATTCCGGGAATAGAATTAAACATATCGTGTCCCAACGTGAAGGAAGGTGGAATGGCTTTTGGCACTTCGGCCTGTTCTGCGGGAGATGTCACCAAGGCTGTAAGAAAGGTATTCGGGAAGACCCTGATTGTGAAGCTTTCCCCAAACGTAACAGACATCACAGAAATAGCCAAAGCCGTGGAAGCTGAAGGTGCTGATGCTGTTTCGCTTATCAACACCTTGTTGGGCATGGCAATAGATATAAGGAATCAAAAACCGGTTTTATCAACAGTTACTGGAGGTTTGTCCGGCCCTTGTGTGAAGCCAATTGCCTTGCGGATGGTGTGGCAAACCTACAATGCCGTGAAAATTCCGGTAATTGGAATGGGTGGAATCTCTTCTTGGGAAGATGCCATCGAATTTATTCTGGCAGGTTCATCCGCTATTCAGATTGGTACATACAACTTTATTGATCCAACAATTTCTGAAAAAGTGGTTGACGGAATTGATAATTACTTGAAAGAAAACAAGATTGATTCGATAAAAGATCTGGTAGGTGCATTGAAAATCGATTAGCCGGAAAATACTGGGAAAATATACTCTTGGGTCTAACAAGCTTTTCAAAAGTGCGTTAGGTCTTTTCTATTTCTCAGAAAAGGGTTTTTCCACAATTCCACATCCTTTCCGTCCGTCAATTTTAACTATTATGGGCGATTCAAAATGGATCTGCCGGATAAATTGTGTTTCATAAACCGCAGGTTGCGCATTCAAATAATCCATATCCAGCATCTCTTCTTGGTTCAAATAGGGAGCTAAAGTGATATATCCCGCACCAAATGAGGTTAAGTTTTGAAAAAAATGAGTTCCTTGACTTGGCTCCACCCTGTAATTCTCCAGACCAAGTTCCACCGCAATTTGTGCTTGGCTGATAAAAGCCCATTTCACGGGAATTCCCAACCAAGGATCGCTTGATCCCCACCTGCCGGGGCCAATCAGCACATAATTCTGGTCTTGTTCCGCAAAACGGCGGTTGACGACCTCTATTTCATTGGCGGTGATAGTATTGTTTGCTGCATTAAATGATTCGGTCTTTACATAAACAATGTCATGGATATCTTCATAAATACCGTGTCCCAAGGCACTTTTTGAAAATAAAATAGCTTTGTTTCTATCAATCTTGCTCAAATCGGTATCTAACGAGACTTTGTTGTCAACAATCGGGCGGATTTGCAACAGATAGAATCGGGCTTCTTCCTTGTCTTTGATATCCATGGCGAATTCGATTTCAACAGGACGGCCCATTTCACGCTGACTCACTGCCAAAACACTTTTCAATACTTCGGCAAGCGGAAACAATTCGTGTTGAAGTATATGGGCAAAGGTGACTATTTTTCTTCCTCCCGGATACAATCCTTCGCGGATCACATTGTCTTCCACATCGTAGGTGGAAGCCGCAAACCGCAAGGAATCCTCCTTCTCGGCAACCTTCAAGGATAATTTCTCCAAATTGAACCCATCATCTACTAAAAAATTAGCCGGAATGTTTTTCAAATCAAGTGCCAAGAAATGTTTTTGAGTTTCATTCAGAGCCATTTCCACTGTGCTCAATTGCAAAATTTGATTCGGATAGGCGGGAGAAAAACGAAGTGTTTTGCCGCCATCCACGATATATTTTCCAAGCCCTAAAGCTAAATTGATAACTCCATCCTCCGTTTTCTCGTTGCCAACCGGATAAAAATTGAGCGATCGGGCAACTCCAGAAATGGTGGGATAAAAGTGTGTATCGTGTACACTGCCAACCAGTTCCTGCAGCACAACCGCCATCTTCTCCTGATCGATCAGGTTTTTGGTGACAGCCATATAAGTCTTACTTTGTTTGAAAAAAACGGAAGCATACACAGCCTTGATTGATTCGCTCACCATTTTCAAAGTTTCGTATTTATCAGATAGATAAGGAACCATATAAGTGGAATAAATACCGGCAAATGGCTGATAATGTGAATCCTCCAGCATACTTGAAGAACGTATGGCAATTGGGTTTTTCACTGTTTCAAGAAAAATCATAAAATCCTCAATCAATCTTTCAGGCAAATTTGCTTTCAAAAATGTATTCAGTATTTTATCATCTTCCGCATCCGATAGAGCCACGTCATACAAACGATTATCCTCCATAAATTCATCGAAAATATCGGTACACAACACCACTGTTTGAGGGATCACGACAGGCAAATTGGGATATATATTGAGCTTAGGATTCATTTTCACCAAGTGACCCATAAAAGCCAAACCTCTCCCCTTGCCTCCTAAGGATCCATTTCCGATACGGGCAAAATTCGACCATCGGTCGAATCTATCTTTCTCAAATACAGCCACTACCCCCGTATTTTTCATCTTTCGATAACGGGCAACTGCTTCCTCAATAATGTTTCGGGCTTCCTCCACTTCCAAGTTTTGAATATCGATGTGCTTTAGGAAATTTCCTACTGGGAAAATGGCTCGTGAATTGCAAAAACGGCTAAAATGATTTTGCTCCATGTGATAACGGAGAGAGTCTTCGGGAATGCTTCGAAGTTTGACTTGCAAATCCTTTAAATTACGTATTCGCAATATTTGTTCTTTTGTCTTTGGATTGATTATTTCGAGTTCGCCGAGGTAAAAGTTTTCCTTCACTGTGTTTCGCAAATCGAGAGGAAAACTTTTTGAGTTTTTGTCAAGAAAGCCAAAGCCTATTTCATCGGCAAATTCTTTGTTGCTTTTCTCAGAAGAGGTTAAGATGACCGGTAAATGTTTATCGTTCTGCTTGATATATTTAGCTAGTTTATATCCTGCAAGGGAATCTTTTTCTTTTCCACGAGGAAATCGCATATCAGAAACCACTCCCAAAATATTCTCTTTGTATTTTTCGTACAGCAAAATAGCCTCTTCGTAAGTCCTTGCCAACAAAATTTTGGGGCGACCACGTTTTCGGAGCATTTGCTGGTGTTCATTCAGTGCCTCAGTAGAAAATCGCATAGATTCCTCCAGTACGAGCCGATAAAGGGCGGGCAATTCTGACGAGTAAAACCGAACGGAATCTTCCACTAAGAGAATCACTTGCACCCCGACTTCCATTGTATCGTGTTCCACATTCATCGAATCTTCTATCAACTTGATGATAGCCAAGAGTAATTCGGAATTTCCCAACCAACTAAAAGTATAATCGATGAAGGACAAATCTTGCTTTGAGACTCGTTTTCTAAGCTCCCGAGAAAAAGGAGCCAATACGACAAAAGGAGTTTGAGGGGTTGCCGACTTCACGTTAATCATGGTTTGAAGAATATTTTCTTCATCCAAGTTCGGCATGCAGATAATTAATTCATAATGGTTTTCCGCCAATGCGCTTAACGTCTCTTTTTCAGTAGTAACTTGTTTGAAACGAGGTGGATACCTTAAATTCAAAGAAGTGTATTCATTAAAAATCTGCTCTTCGATGCGTCCATCATCTTCGAGAATAAAACTATCGTATTTTGTGGCAAAAAGCAGGATGTTGTAGATCCGCTTCGACATCAGGTTGGCGAAGGAAGTATCCGTGAATTCAAATTGTTGGACGAGCATGTTTTCAGCCATTGAAGAGTGATTTAGTATGGCTAAATTAAGAAAAAAATGTGTAATAGTTAGTCTGTCTTCAAATTATTGTCAGAATCGAAGATTCCATTCCGAATGGTAGAGTAACAAAAAATCAATCATGGGATGAATCTACACTTCTCTCAAAGACAGAGTCATCCATCACAAAGCCGTTTCCAATCTCGATAACTTCGTCATAAATTTTTGTCATACCATATTTTTCATAAAAAGCAATGGCATTTAGATTGTATTTATTGACATTCAAATAAATAGCTTTGTCTCCGAATTTTATGGCTTCGAACAATGCCCTATCAAACAAAGCGTGTCCAATGCCTTTGCTTTGAAAAGCTGGAAGGATATATGCTTTGTGTATTTTGGTTCGTCCCGAAAGTTGGGAATTGTGTTCTATGGACATGAATCCGAGGTATTTACCCTCCGATTCTGCCAAAAAGAAACGATGCTGTTTTCTGAACTGTTCAACAAGCGATTCCTTGCTGTACATCCAATTCATCATGTAACGGATTTGTTCTTCCGTGAGAATTTTGGCAAATGCCACAGGCCAAGCCTTATTCGCAATTTCTTGAATATCAACAATCTGATCTACTGATATTTCTAAAATTTTCAAATCATTTATTTGGTTAGCTGGCATCGTTATTCTTCCGCTTCAAACAATTCCAATGAAAAATTCTCACCATCAAACACTCCATAGGAATAGTAACGAATCCAATCGCCAAGAATCACCACCCTGCAACTGGCCGGGATCATCAAATCGAGCATGATATGGCGATGACCAAATACAAAGAAATTGATGTTTGGCGCTATGTTCAAATGCTGTTTGGCAAACTTCACTAAGTGTTCTTTGTCTTCTCCGAGATATTCAATCATTTCGCCCGTTGCCCGATTGTGTTGCGACCAACTATGGGCAAATGCCACTGTCCACCGTGGATGAATGCCTGCAAATAGCTTGCGGCAGAGTTTATTATGAAACAGGCTGCGCAGAAATTTGAACGTGCGGGAATCGTCGCCAAGACCGTCTCCATGAGCCAGGAAGAATTTTTTCCCGTTGAAATCTTTCACTAAAGGTTCCCGATGAACAATCATCCCGCATTCTATTTCAAAATAATCGGTCAGCCATATATCGTGGTTTCCAATAAAAAAATGGATTTCGATGCCTGAATCGGTGAGTTCGCTTATTTTTCCCAAAAAACGGGTAAAGCCTCTTGGTACAACTGTTTTGTAATCAAACCAATAGTCGAACAAATCTCCTAAAAGGTAAATCGCTTGCGCATCCTCTTTCACTTGGTCGAGCCAGCGACAAAGCTTCCGCTCTATTTCATGGGAAACCGGTTCGCGTGTTCTGACAGCTTTGTTTGGGAGAGCAGTGACCGTAGAATCTTTTCTCGGACTCTTTTTATAAAACGGAGTCCCTAAATGGGCATCTGAAAGGAAATATATCTTCTTCTTCACCTGAATTTTCAACAATTATAAAAACCCAAGCTCAAGTTTCGCTTCTTCGCTCATCATATCTTTGCCCCACATGGGTTCAAAAACAAGGTTCACCACCACGTTTTTCACTTCTTTGATCGATTCCACCTTCAAACGCACATCTTCCATGATGAAATCGGCTGCAGGACAATTGGGTGCAGTCAATGTCATGTCGATGAACACATTTTTGTCGTCGTCAACCTCCACGTTGTATATCAGTCCCAAATCGTATATATTGACTGGTATTTCAGGGTCATACACCGTTTTGAGCATTCGCACTATATTTTCTTCAATTTTCAATAATTCTTCATTCATGATTTTTCAACAATTACATCTTACATAGAATAACTCAAAATATTCTATTCTGTTCACGGATACGATACAAAAATACAATTATTTTTTGATTGCTTGGTAAATGAGCCGCTTATCGCATTAGTTTATGCTCTCAAAAGGTGGTGGCAAAGCTTATACCCAGATTGCCTTGCTGATAAGACGGAGCTAAAACAAACTGACTTTTGGACTTTCTGCCTCCCAGAAGATGATTCATTTTGGGATAGAGCCAATAGGCAAATTCGGTGGAAAAGATTCCAATGCCTGCTCCGGCAACCACATCCCCTACCCAATGGCGATTGTTTACCACCCTGTAAACACCGGTAAACACAGCCAAGGGATAACCCGAAAGACCAAGCCACAGGTTTCCGTCCTTATATTCCCTGAACAAAAACTGAGCCGAAGAAAATGCGGTCGCAGTATGTCCTGATGGAAATGACTTTGTGTCACCACTGTCGGGCCGACGTTCCTTCACAAGGTGCTTTGTCGGGAGTACGATAGAAGACATGATTATCTGAGATGTGAGATAGATGATGGATCTGTCCCTGAAATTGTGCTTGCCTTCAACTCCAGCAAAATTTAACCCATATACCATAACTGCCGGAGTATATTGCGAAAAATTGTCCCAAATCAGATGCTCCGGTTTATGCTCCTTTATTTCATCGTTTGTGGAAGTATTTAAGTCTTGCAAGGCATCAATTTTGAGACTTGCAACGCCATATAACAAACATATGCTGGGAATAATCAGTTTCTTAAAACCAAAACGATAATCGTCTTTTATGTCCTGTGATGAAAGTAATGTATCCACCTGCAATGAATCAGTATTTATTTGAGCAGAAGCCAATTCCGAAACAAGGATGAAAACAAGTATGAAATAAATATATTTTCCCATATCTATTTTAAAAAAAATCTATCTTCATAAATCAACCAAGATAGAATTCAAACGTATTTGTTTTAATTTTATTCGAACAATAATCTTAAAACACGAGTTTTTGAATGTAGTTTCCTATTTTCGCAACAAAGATTCCTTTGGATGGGAAGAAGATGCGGCTATCATTTTCAATCAAACCTTTATATGCAACTTGTCCCCAAAGGTTATAAACTACTATGTTTTGAGGATCAGCAATGCCTGAAGCAGTTATGCAATTATTCGACGAATAAATTTTTACCTTACTGCCGCTGTTTTCCTCGTTGATTGATGAAGATTCCCTGACCGTAACAAACAGGTTGTTGATCCCGGCATTTTGCGCAACTTTGGCATACTGAATCTTGATTGCACGGGTATCTTCTTGCAGCGCAATGGCTGGGGTATTGTTGTAAGAATCGCCTGTAGTGACAAAACTATTGTCGAAATCGGCAATCGCACTTGTACCCAAGGAGGAAAGAGTTGTTCCTTCATACACATACAAGTGGTTCTTGTTCGTGCCCCAAGCATTTCTCGGATAAATTGCGAATCGCATATAACCTGGAGATTTGTCAAATGTGACAGTCAGATAGTTTCCATTTGCGGAAAATTTTAAATCACCATTACTATACACGCTACTTATGTTTGTGGCAAAATTGTCGGGTAATGAGTCCGTATCCCAAGGCCCTGTATAGAAAAAGATCACTTCCGTGTCTTCGTCTGGTGTCACCGGATCCACAGTAACCACGGTGGAAGCAGTTGCCGATAGTTGAATGAGCGAGGAGATACCTGATTCGGTATTCGTGATACGTAGGTTGGCGGTATGGCTGCCTGCCGCCAAAGGGGCATACGTAATGTTCAAAGTGTCTCCCGCCACCTGATTCACTTTCGCTGCTTCGACGGAGTTTTTGGCGATGGAGAAATAACCGGATTGGTTTTCTTCCCAATCAAAAACCAGGTTTCCCGAAAGTAGAACTGTCTTCAGTGGAATAGTCCTTACTTTCTGAGAATTTGTGTTAATCACTCCAAAGTCAATCGATTGCCCATCCACTGGCGTTATTAAAGTCGCAGATGAAGCCTTGTTGGTGCTACTGAAACTTTCACCAATTTTGTTTCCCCAGATATATTCGAACAAATCGGGATAATCGATGAATGGGTTACGGTTTTGCTGAATAGCGAAAACGGCATTGTTCCGATCAATTTCTTTCTGGCTGACGGTGTCTTGCCTTGCCCAACTGAGTAGCATATCGATTGCCCAACTATTAAACACCGGGTAAGTATTGTTGTCGAGCATAGGACTCGACCAACGGTCTGAATAATCCTCATGGCTTGTGACCATGTAAAAATAGGTGCGTGCAAAGTCTCCTTTGTATTCATCCGCTGGTTCAAACACAGTTCCGGAGTAACCTGGAAAAGTATTCGTGCCGAGTTTCACAGCATTGTTCGTCCAGCTTATTGTCCCCACTTCTCCCAACGGGTAATTTGATTTTTTGGAATTGGCGGTGTAGTCCGAGGGATAAAGATTTTGCAAATCACTGTTTGCGACTCCGTAGTCGCCTTCCGCTAGCCACCAGCTACGTGGCATGCAGTGTTCGCGGCTCATCAGGCTGCTGTTGTAGGTGTCTCGTTGTTCATTCGAGTACATGTCCCAGAAGTAACCGCCAGTGTTCCAGTCTGTCTTTGTATAATAGGTATTTCCCCAGTATGTGGCGGAAAAGCCGTCGTAATCAGCAGATATATAATTGTGCGTGATTCCATACAAAGCTGTTTTCAGTTCAGCCGCTGACTTTCCGTCAGCTCCATCGTAGTATCCTACCGGAATTTGGGCGAAGAGAGACAATGAAATGCATAGAAATAAGATTAATCCTGCTAAAGATTTATTTAACATGTATAGACTTTTTTATTAAAACAATAATTTAAAGGAGGTACGTCCATTTTGATCATCCACTGTGATAATGTAATTTCCTTTTTGAGAGAGAGAGACAAAGAGAGTAGTACTTGAAGTTGATATTCGTTTCACCAATCTGCCGGTTGTATCAAAAACAGAAATAGATCTGCTATTTCCTGAACTTTGCTGAACCAGGAATCCTCCATCGGTTTTCGTAACTTTTACATTTTCACTTGTGTTCAAATCGACAGATGAGCCATCCAAATTGAACACTTCGGTGGTTTTGTTTCCCCAAACATATTCAGCCAGTTCCGGATAATCTATATAAGGATTTCTATTCCCTTGAATGCTGTATATCGCATTGTTCCTGTCTATTTCCTTTTGGCTGACAGAATCTTGCCTACTCCATTTCAGCAACAAGTTTATAGTCCATTCCTTGAATGCAGGATACGCATTTCCAGCCAAAATTGGTTGTGCCTCAGAATTACTGACCCAACCTGCAATTGTGTCTTCATAACATGTTGCCATGTAGAAATAAGTCCGAGCCAAATCACCTTTGTATTCGTCAATGGGTTCAAATACAGTGCCAGTGTACCCCGAGAAAGAGCATTTCCCCAATTTGGAGCCATTGCTTGAGATATACGTGTAAGAGCTTGAGCTTACTTCACCATATGGGTAATTGCTTCGTTTTCCATTCACATAACCATCTGTAGGATAGATGTGGAATAGATCGCTATACATGGGCGTAGCGTCATCAAACCAGCTTTTGGGGAAAGAATGTTCGCGGTTGTAGCAATCCCCTTCCGCCGAATAGTTTCCGCATTGATTGTCACCAAAAGTGTATGAATATTTTGGTGTGCCGTCGGGGACATCAGAATATATGTCCCATACTTTGCCATCGGATCGTTTGTCCGTGGTCTTAAACGCTGTCCACAGGCCAGCATAGCTTATTTCCGTATGATTGTGAATGATTTCATACAGGGCTGTCTTGAGTGCGGCCGCGCTTTTTCCTGAAGCTGAATCGTAATAGCCGTCAGGAGCTTGTGCATAAGCTGCAAAAGTTATGCTTATGACAAGTAATAAGGAGTAGAATTTTTTAATAACCATAAAACGTGCTTTATAAAAAAAGAAAACAAAGTTAATTGATTATTTGATTCGGATAAAAAAAAATGACGAAGATTTTGTTAAGGGATTGTGTTTGGATAAAATCAGTCACAGGCACTCTTATCTCAAGTAAAAAACGAGTACTTAGAGTTCATTCATTAAATCATTTAGTTCTTTTCTGACAGCTTCAAGCTTGGAGAGAATGGTTGATTTTGTTTGATATTCGTCTTTTTTTGTTTTCAGTTTTTGCTTCGCCCCTTCAATGGTCAGCCCTTGTTCTTTTAGTAAATGATAGACAACCGCAATGGATTCAATGTCCATTTTCGAATACTGACGAGCTCCGCCAGAAGATTTTCTAGGGTTAATAATGGTAAACTCTTTTTCCCAAAAACGTAACAAGGATTCGTTTACCTGAAAATGTTCGGCTACCTCCTTGATGGAAAAATAGAGTCGTTTATCTTTTTCAAAATCAATCATAACTTATTGAGCGATTAGTCCATGACACGACCATGATTAGCTGCAATCCGCAACATATTATCGTATTCGGCAGGAGTTAAATCCATGAAATAATATTTGGCTGGGTTGTCTGGTTTTCCCTGAACATGCACTTCGTAATGGAGGTGTGGCCCTGTTGATTTTCCTGTATTTCCCACTTTTCCTATCTGTTGCCCCCTGCTCACGGCCTGGCCTGCCCGGACTTTGTATTCACTTAAGTGTGCATAAAGTGTCTGATAGCCAAATCCATGATCAACGATTATACATTTGCCGTATCCTTGCTTCCAGTCAGCGTATATCACACGCCCCCTGCCTGTAACGTAAACCGGGGTGCCTATATTTGCCGTGAAATCCATTCCGGCATGGAAACGCCTGGAACCATATATCGGATCGATACGCAATCCATAGCCGGAGGCAACTTCCTTCAGGTTTTTGTTGGCAACCGGTTGGATACTTGGAATACACTCTATCCTATTTTTCTGTTGCTTCACCATATCCAGGATTTCATCAAAGGAGTTCGATTGGATATATATCTTTTTGGAAATCAGATCTAACTTTTTGGTTGATTGAATGATCAACTCTGATCCTGATAATCCCTGCAAATGCTGGTATCTATTGCTGCTACCATATCCAGAATTACGAATAGTGCTTGAAATAGGGTCGGCATGAAATATTGCCCTATAGAGATTGTCATCCCTTTGTTCCATATCATTTATTACCAAGGAGACTTCGTCCAACCGTTTTGAGAGCAATTCATATTGAGCCTTGATCAGCTTGTTTTCTTTGTTTAGCATTTTTTCCTTGGGGGAATCTGTGAAATACATTAGAAGCCAAAAAACGCCATATCCCACTAATATCCCCGACGTCAAATGCCTGACTACGGCAAAAAATCTGCTTTTGTGGCTTGGATAGACCCTTTCATAGCTTAAAGTTTGAGGATCGTATCTAAAATATATTTTTCTTTTCATGTTTTAGCCACAGATTTCATTTTCAATTTGGACAAAAATAGATGATTTAAGCTTCTTCTGCAATCCTTTTTGATTAATTAAGATGTGAGACAGATTGAAAAAAACAAAAAGTCCGGATACAAAATGATCGCGGACTTTACATTATAGCTGAGATGCCTCTTCTAACTATTTTATACTTTCTTGCGTGTGCCTCTTTGAGAAATTTTTGCATCAGAGGAGGACTTAGGTGCTGCACTGGATTTCGCACGGGGAGTTTTTGGTGCGGATTTTTTCGTTTCGATAACTTCCGCAGATATTAATTTTTCTTCCCCATTTTCTTCTTCGACTGCATCCACTTTTTCTTCTTGTTCAAAATTAATGCTGTTCTCGATTAGGAGATTGTACCAATTCAGCAGCTTTTTAATATCCGTGGGATAAACCTTATCTTTATCAAAGGCGGGTAGAACTTCCCCAAAGTAGCCGTACAATTCTTCAGGTTTTGAATTTGGAGCGATCGATGTTTTACCTCCGCCTTCCTTTTTCTTGATGTTGATCAGAACGTTTCTCAATGGTTCCTCACCTTCAGATGTGTACATGGCGATATCCCCCAACGACACAACTTTGTCTTTTGCATAGATAGGCAAACGCTTTTTGTCAATGAGCGATTCAACAATTATCATGTTTTTCGCACTTGACACCAATTTGTATAGACCGGGTTTTCCGGAGACAGACAATATTGTCTTGAGCATAAATAATAGGTTAAGTTAATATGTTATACATCTAAAGTTTGATCTGTATTTTTTCAAACAAACAAGTTGCAAAATTAATCGGAATGATTAAAATTCCAACTTTAAAAATACAAAAAAATAGTCCACCAATATTAATTTCAAGAAGGTTTTCCAAAATAGGCACATACCTAGGTCGTGTATCAAAGGATATCAAGCCCAATGTATTATTCTGGAATAGGCTCAGCAGTTGGATCTGCTACTTCCGGCTCTGTCACAGGAACATCAGTGGAATCGCTCACCACATTCATAGTGTCTGCTGGAACATATGTTGGGCAGTTATAATCTCTTTTGATCTCTTCCTTGGGTTTGGTTGGAAACTTACCCCGATAGCGCTTCAGGGATTCATCAGCCAAAACTTTTTCCATAAAACTTGCAAAAATAGGCAATGCGGTACGGCTTCCTTGCCCCAGATTTCCAGTCCGGAAATGGACACTTCTCTGCTCTCCGCCAACCCACGCACCACCTACCAAATTGGGCGTGACGCCTACGTACCAAGCATCCGAGTGATTGTTGGAAGTTCCGGTTTTTCCGCCGAAATCGGTGTTCCACTTAAACAGGTTGAATGACCACAAAGCCCTGCTTGTTCCGCCAGGTTCAGTCAAACCGCCTTTCAAAAGTTCAAGCATCAGCCATGCGTCTTCATAAGGGATAACCCTTTTTTGTTCCAATTTATTTTCATAAAGGACATTGCCGTTTCGATCTTCAATTCGGGTCACAACAACTGGGTCGTGATATTGCCCTTCATTCACTATCGTGGTGTAAGAGTTGACCAGCTCAAGCAAAGACACATCGGAAGCTCCAAGTGTAAGTGCAGGTTCGTTCTTAAGGGGCGACTTTATTCCCAGCAAATGAGCGTATTTTATGATTTCGCCGATGCCGACTTCCTTGCCCACCTGCACGGCGATGCTATTGATTGATTGCGCGAAAGCATTTTTTAAGGTAATGGGGCGATAGAGAAAGTAACCGTTTGCATTGGTTGGACTCCATGTTTCGTTTCCGTCTTTTCCGGTGTTCGGCCACGAGACTGGTTGGTCAACCCGTGTATCGCACGGTGACATTCCGTGCATCATTGCAGCCGTATAAACAAATAATTTGAAAGTAGATCCTGGCTGGCGTTTAGATTGCTCAACTTTGTCGTATTTCCAAAAATTGAAGTCGATATCCCCTACCCAAGCTTTCACATACCCAGACTGCGGTTCCATTGCTACGAAACCAGTGTGCATGAAGCGGTTCATGTAGCGGATAGAGTCCATGCTACTCATTATTTTTTTCACCTTTCCGGTTTCATGTTCATAGTCGAAAAGTTCCACCAGGTGAGGTTTGTTCAAATAATAGTTGATGGAATCTTTATTGCCCTTATATTTCGCATTGAGAAGCTTGTAATAATGTGTTTGCTGCGCCAACCTTTCCGCAAAAAACGGTATCTCCTTGTGGTTTTCGTCCTGCCAGGGATTCTGTCCTCTCCAATGGTCGTCGAACCGTTTCTGTATCAATTTCATCTGCGAGTGAACGGCCTCTTCTGCATATTGTTGCATCCTCGAATCTATTGTCACATATATTTTTAGCCCATCGGAATAAAGATCGTATCCGTTGGTCTTGCACCAATCTGAAAGTTCTGACGCTAAGTATTCCCTGAAATATAGGGCTTGGCCATCGTAGGCTTGCTCCATTTTGTAATGGAGCTTGATCGGTATTTGCTCCAAAGAATCGCAAATCTGTCTGGAAATCACTTTGTGAGCCAAAAGATTTCTCAAAACGATATTTCTCCGCTTCAACGATCTCTCAGGGTTCAGCAATGGGCTATACGATGTAGGAGCTTTGAGCAGGCCTATCAAGGTGGCCGATTCTTCTGTGGTCAAATTCAATGGAGTCGTACCAAAAAATGTTTTAGCAGCAGTCTTTATTCCGTAAGCATTACTTCCAAAATCTACCGTGTTGAGATACATTTTCAATATTTCTTTCTTTGAATAGTACATCTCGATTTTGACTGCGGTGATCCATTCTTTTGTTTTCATAATCAAAAGCTTTACACCTGGGACATATCCCAGCAATCCGCGCGAATACTGATTTCGCGTTTTGAACATGTTTTTCACAAGCTGTTGGGAAATGGTGCTTGCTCCGCGGGCTTTTCCATGCAAAGCATCCTTGACCGCTCCAAACACGCCCTTGATGTCGATGCCAAAATGTTCGTAAAAACGTTCATCTTCGGTATATATCAAGGCATTAATTAGCATTGGGGAAATCTCCTCGAATTCGACAGGAGTTCTGTTCTCGCGAAAATATTTTCCAATAGTCTTCCCATCTGCCGAAATAATAGTAGTTGCTATGCTCTGATTGGGATTATTTATGGTGCTCATCCCTGGAGATTTACCAAACAACCACAAAAAATTTATATCTACTAAAAAAAGATAGACAAAGAAGAAAATGAAAAAACCGGCTATTATCTGAATGATTTTACTGTACCAAGGGGATTTTTTATAATAATCCTTTCCCGCTTTGAATAACGACTTTATTGGAAATAGAATCTTCTTCAGAAATTGAATAATCGCTTGTTGGCTCATATCAAAAATTTTGTTCTGCAAAAATAGACGGAATTTCGGTGTTGCATGTCTAATTCAACTAAAAAGTTTTTTGATTAATGTTAATTTTCACAACATATGGCAAAATATACTCGCAACATCGGAAATTATAAGTTACGCCCGCAAGATTATATCAGATTCACCACAATAGACCTACAATTAGAAGGGTATTTTGTTTTATCAAAAGCGATATTTCGAATAGGTAATTTGAAAAGCAATGTATTGTGTTTTGAATGTAAATATTTTTTTTACTAACTTTGAATTATAAAACATTATAAGAAAAATTCAAAGGTATGATATTCAGGTTCTTGCTACTATCTGACGAGGTAGATGACTTTAAGAGAGAAATCAAAATTGATGCTGATGCCACTTTCGCTGATTTGCATAAAGCAATTATTACTTCTGTTGGCTATAAAGAGGGTGAAATAACCTCGTTTTTCATTTGTAACGACAACTGGGAGAAAGAGTTCGAAATAACAGCCATGGAGATGGATACAAGTTCCGACATCGATTCCTATGTGATGGATGAAACTGTTTTAGGTGATTTATTGGAAGATGAACGTCAAAAATTATTATATGTTTTTGATTTTATGACAGAAAGAGGTTTATTTATGGAACTTCGTGAAATCATTCCTGGCCAAAACCTTGAAGAAGCGGTTTGTTCTATCTCTAAAGGTATTCCCCCTGCGCAGTTTGTTGATTTCAATGATTTTGAAACCAAAACAAAAAATCCGACATACGATACAGGTGAAAATTTTTACGGTGATGAAGATTTTAGCATCGACGAATTAGATGCAGAAGGTTTTGACGGATTGGATGCTCCCTCTTCAAGTGGAGAAGCGGACGATTTTAGATGAAGAAATTAATTGTTCTTTTAGGTCCAACCGGTGTCGGCAAAACGGAGCTAAGCCTTCGTCTTGCCGAATATTTTTCTTCCCCTGTCCTTTCGGCTGATTCGCGACAGATATATAAGGATATGGCAATCGGCACCGCTGCTCCCACTGAAGAACAGTTATCAAGGGTGAAGCACTACTTCGTGCAGCTATTGGACCCAGATGAGTACTACAATGCGGCACAATTTGAGAAAGAAGTGTTGGATTTGCTCGAGAAACTTCATCAGCAACACCCTGTCGTTGTTTTGGCTGGAGGTTCGATGATGTACATAGATGCCGTGTGTAAAGGAATTGATGATTTGCCGAATGTGGATGAAACGCTCCGCAGAGAGTTGAAAGAAAAAGTACAAAAAGAAGGTTTGGAGCCAATTCGCCAACAATTGAGGCTGCTAGACCCAGTGTTCTACAACCAAGTGGATTTGAAGAACACCCAACGGCTGATACATGCCTTGGAAATATGCCTGATGACGGGTGTTCCCTACTCCACTCTTCGCACTAACCAATCGCGCCAGCGGCCCTTCCAAATCGTGAAAATAGGCTTGCACCGCGATCGAGAGGAATTATATCGGAGAATCAACCTGCGGGTGGACGAAATGATCGCAAACGGATTGGAACAAGAATGCCACAATTTGTCGCAATATCGCGGCAACAACGCATTGAATACGGTTGGCTACAAAGAAATATACAGCTATTTTGACGGTGAATGCACACGGGACTTTGCCATTGAAAAAATAAAACAAAATACCCGCATTTATTCCCGCAAGCAAATGACATGGTTCAAAAGAGACAAGGAGATTTGCTGGATAAACCTATCAGAAAAGCAGCAAGACGAAGCCTTGAAAGAAATTATCGCCATGGTCGATGCCCACTAACTATTCAAACGGATTATTTCCAAAAGTTTAAATGAATAAAGATACACTAAATATGAAAAAAGAAGAACAACCGCTTAATGAGCTGAAAGTAACTCAAGAAACTGAATTACTCGCTTTTTTGTTAGATAAAAAAGTGAAGAAAAGCCGTAATGCGGTGAAGTCTTTGCTCGCACACAAACAAATCATTGTAAACAAACAGGTCGTTTCACAATATAACTTTTTGCTGAAACCAGGAGATGCTGTCATTGTGCAACGCACTGACCACGCCCATGACAAAAAACTATTGAAAGGGCTCAAAATCGTTTTTGAAGACGATTATTTAGTTGTGATCGACAAAGAAGAAGGGTTGCTTTCGATAGCTACAGAACGTGAAAAGCGAGAAACAGCCTACAGCATTGTCAGTAGCTATATCAAAAAAGTAGATCCTGAGGCACGCATTTTTGTGTTGCACCGTTTAGACCGCGAAACTTCCGGCCTGATGATGTTTGCCAAAAACGAGAAGATTCAGGAGATTATGCAGAAGAAATGGGACGAACTCATTACGGAACGCACCTACCAAGCTGTTGTTGAAGGACAAGTGGACCCGAAAGATGGTACAATTACATCTTGGCTTACCGAGAACAAAAACTTCAAGATGTTTTCCTCACCCAAAGACAATGGAGGCCAAAAGTCCATCACGCACTACAAAACGTTGGCTACAAACAGGAGGTATTCCCTTTTAAGCCTGAAGCTGGACACTGGTAGAAAAAATCAAATCCGTGTTCAGCTCGAATCGTTGGGGCACCCGATTGTGGGTGACAAAAAATATGGTTCAAGCCAAAATCCCCTGCGACGGATGGCTCTTCATGCCTACGAATTGTCTTTCATCCATCCTATCACTTCCCTTCACTTTGAATTCAAGAGTCTGATCCCGTCAAAGATGAAAATGCTGCTAGAAAAGCCTTCAACAACGGAGGCTAAGACTAAAACAGAGTGAACCACTTCTTAAGATAGGTACAACTAGCCCCCACCTTCTTCCATTATTTTGCAGAAAGTGGGGGTTTCTATTTTCTTGAGATTCCAATGTTTATGCTTCAATATAGCAGTTTTAGCATAAAAGCTATTGCTGTATCCATTATTTCGAATAAAAACTTCTAATCATTTTTCGAAACATATTTTTCTTATATGTCTTTGATGTTCTTATTTTAAACGTATTCCCTTCGATGGTGACACAAAAATTGAATTTACCAAAACTTTTATTATCTATACTTTTATTTAGGCTTCCTCTACACTGTGTATTCGGAGAAAATTGCAACAGAGACCTACCACTCAACAGACATCGGATAACAATCGCAGGCTTCAAGAACTCTGTTCCGTTTTTTTACAGTAAGAATCCATTGAGTGCTGACCAATATCGAAATAGTATGTATTTAAATATGAAATACATAAAATCTACACAGGAAATATTGAATCTTGATAACGATGCATTACCAAGGTTGGCAGTCACTTATTGCTAACTCTTATCGTAGCATCTCCAGGAAGCGAACCCCCCAAAAGAAAAGCTACTTACTTTGTGGCCTTGATAAAGTACTGGTTTCTGATGTTTCACTAATTAATCAACATCCGAAACATTTCCTGTGCGCTTCAACACACCCCAACTCTGCAACTCCCCTTTTATCGCCTTTTTGTAGCTCTTGAACAAAACCACATACATGATCCAACGGTATCCGAAGCGTTGCGGAATAATCCAAAACAGCTTCGATAACTTTTCCTTTTCGTAAATGAATGCGGCAATCGAAACGCTTGCATCCACCAGCACAAAGAGCAAGTAATAGATTCCAATTTTTTCAGCATTCCCGCTGAATAGACCAAAAATCATAAACAAGTCGGCCAATGGTGAAAAAGTAGGGATGATAAATTGGAAAACAAGCATATTTGGCAATGCCCACAAACCGAGTCCTTTGTGCTTCGGATTGAAAATGGCATCGCGGTGTTTCCAGAATGTTTGCATCACGCCAAAACTCCAACGGGTACGCTGTTTTATAAATTGTTTTACAGATTCGGGAGCCTCAGTCATGGCTATAGCTTTATTTTCATTCACCACAGTGTATCCGGCACGCAATATGCGGATTGTCAAATCGCAATCTTCGGCCAGCGTGTCGGTTGTGAGTCCTCCGGCTTTTTCCAATGCACTTCTTCTGAATGTTCCGATTGCCCCGGGAACCACCGTGATGGCATTGATATTCGCATAGGCCATCCGGTCGAAATTCTGACTGGTAGTATATTCGATAGCTTGCCACTTGGTGAGCATGTTTCTCTGGTTGCCCACCTTCACGTTTCCGGCAACAGCTCCAACTTTCAAGGATGCTTCATCTTGATTGAAATGGCTCATCATCAAGGAAATTGCATTCGGATATAGTTTTGTGTCGGCATCTATGCATACCACATACTCAGAATCGGTATGCTCAATTCCAAAATTCAATGCGGAAGCTTTACCTCCGTTGGGTTTGGTGTGTATTTGAATTTTAGGACTATCTGGAAACGCCTCCTTCACCCGATTATAGGTTTCGTCCTTGCTTCCGTCATCGACAAAAATGATGTTGAAATTTGGATAATCTTGTCTCAACAGGTTTTTCAACGATGAAACAGCATTCACTTCTTCATTGTAGGCAGGTACAATGAGCGAAACTGAAGGAGCTTTTCCTGGGGTAAATAGTGTGAGGTTTTGATGTTTGTTCTTACCTCTTTCCCTATTCATCAGTATTATCATGAATATCAATCTGCCAAAACCCAGCACAATAAATACGATAAACAAAGCCGTCAGCACATTTACGATCCAATACGTTACCTGCGCAAAAGCAAGATTGGACTGCATAATGTAATACTCATTCCCTTTGGGGATGGGAGGCATCAACTTATCCTTGGTTACGTTGAGGATTTGGGCCAAATCAACAAACTTGTAGCCTCTCTTCTGGAAGTATTGGATAATCATTGGCAAAGCTTTCACCGTCTCTGCCCGAGAGTCGCCTCCCGCATCGTGCAACAAAATGATGTTGCCTCGATCGTCTTCTACACCTTTGATAACTCTCCTTAATATTTCTTCTGCTTTTATACCCGGAATCCAATCTTCGGGGTCGATACTTTCGCCCACATCCAAATAGTTTTGCTGACGGGCGAGTGCCAACGGAATGATTTCTTCTAACGACTCAGGTTCACTATCTGCATTGTAAGGCGCACGGAACAGGATCGTGGTGTGGCCGGTGATACATTCAATCAGCAAACGGGTGATTTTGAATTCCATTTCCGCCTGCTCGGGACTTACGGTTGCAATATTTGGGTGTGTAAATGTGTGGTTGCCTAATAGGAATCCCTCTTTGTACAAGCGTTGCACTATCGGCAGGTTTTTCTCAGCTTGTATGCCCACCAAGAAGAATGCCGCTGGAGCATTGTATTTTTTCAAAACATCAATTATCTGGGGCGTGTAATGCTCATCCGGCCCATCATCAAATGTAAGAACCAGTTCTTTCGGTTTTGCAACTCCATATTTTCTAATTTGGTATGCTGTGGGAATCACTCGGTAATTCTCTTCGGAGACCAACATAGAGGTGCTATCCATTTCAATATCCACTTTTCCTCCGTGAGGTGTGTTCAATACATCTAAGATTTCACCCTCACCCACATAATCCACATGGTTGAAGATTTTCACGTTTTGAAGATTGTTTCTAGTAATGCGCCTGGAACCGTCCAAAGACATGTCTTTTTTAAAAAAAGTCCACAAACGCTCATCCTCGCTGCCCAACCTCCAGATGCTAAATCCGGCAAGAGGATATTCTGCACCAAAGCGCATCGTGTTGAAATGGGTAGCAGCGTCATTGAAATATACTTGGTGGGTTACATTATTGCCATCCACATAGGCGTAATCCAAATTATATGTGTCGTTATTGAAATTAATTTTTGAACTGCTTGTCGATGCGCGCGCCAAAGCATCCTGGTATGTCACGCTTACGTTCTCGCTTTCCGACCAGTCGTAACCAAACGCCCCCATACAAAGAATTATCTTTTCCGGAGATATGCTTTTTGCCATGTCGTCCACAGCCGCTTCAATCCACTTTTGCGAACTGATTGGGCCGGCATCAGGACCACCCATCGAGTATTCGTCATAGCCCATCAAACACACATAATCCAAATATTTTCCCAACTCCCTCACGTTGTAGTCGCGGTTGAATGGCATGACATCTTGCGTCACAAGCAGTCCCTTCGCGTGGAATGCTTCCGAAAACTCTTTGACAAACTGAATCAGATATTCATCACTGTTCTCTTCTATCTCCTCGAGGTCAATATTGATTCCTACAAACTTATTTTTGATGCACAAATCAAGTATTTGCTGAATGAGTATTTTTCTTTTTTGTGGGGAATGCAGGATGACGCTCACCAAGTCGGAACGGAATATCTTATCCACATTATTGCTCAACATCGGCATGATTGGAACACCATTCTTGCGCATCAAATCGAAAGCTTTTTTGTCAATTGTGGTTTTTATTCCATAAGTTTTAGGATCGATGAAAACCCATTCAGGCATAACCAGATTAAGGTTTTTGATGTTGCGCTTCAAGGAATAGAACGATAATGGATCCCAAGCCACATAAAAAGCGGAACGTATTCCTGAAGGATATTGCTGCCAAATAGTAAAATTCTTGCTTTTGACGTTTTCAACAATCTTCTTACTTTTGATAGAATCTTTGCCAAGTCGTTCTCTGCGAATTTTCTCGTAATCGGAATGTGCTTTTTGTACCCGAAACCGCTCTCTAAATCCTTTGTATTCTCTGGACACTTTTGTTTCCTGCATGAATAGCTTGGATGCCGTCACCGCACTTTTGTAATCCGGTTTTAATGGTATTGATGGATTTTTATCAATAAAAAGTGTTATCAAAAATGTAACGAATAACAGAAATACGATAAAAATAAAGAGGCGAGTCCCCCATTTAAAACTGTTCCACCTGGATTTGTTGTCTGTTTGAAAAACCTGCTTATCCATATTCTTAAAAAACGATCGCTAATAATAGGTATAATATATTGAAAATGAAAAAACTAACATATCTACCTCTTGAATATGAATTCTGTGGGGAAAATGTTAATATTGAACGTAAAAGTAGAATTAAATTTTAGTATTGAAGTGCAAAAAAGCGACTTTAATTTTTTTTATTACTGCATAGATTCATAATCAGAAATAAACGCACCGCAATAGGAACTGATAATGGGCAAAGGGAAAGATATTTCTTTCATAAATTTGAGATATTGAAATGAATGAATTTCCTAAAAAAGGAGCTTTTTTTGATCTTTTAAATATTAGGAATCTATCGGGCTTGATTCTGAAAGGTTATTTACGGGATATTATTCCAAAAAAAATTAATTCCCGTGCTTCTACTCTGCAATTTGTGTAGAACAAACTATTTTTATGCTATTTTTGTCAGTGTATTAACAATATGGATATTCAAAATTTAAAGACCGAGATATTTTTATTCATCATTCATCGTAAAAAAATATGAAAGAACTATTCAAAAAATGGCTTCCCGATATTATCGCCATCGCTCTTTTTGCGGTAATTTCATTTGCCTATTTTTTCCCTTCGGTAATTGAAGGTAGAGTAATTGCCCAACACGACAACGTCGCCTTTATTGGTGCTGGAGAAGAAGCAAAACAATATAAAGAGGCAACAGGCGAAACAACTCGTTGGACAAATAGTATTTTTGGAGGAATGCCAACATACCAAACAGCTCCAAGCTATGACTCCACCCATGCTCTCACCACACTTTCTAACCTTTACAAGTTGTATTTGCCCAATTATGTTTGGTTGGTGTTCGTAATGCTACTCGGGTTTTATATTCTGATGCGTGCCTTGAAAATATCGACATGGCTGTCTCTTTTGGGAGCTATTATATGGGCGTTTTCGTCTTATTTCTTTATAATCATTACGGCCGGGCATATCTGGAAATTTGTAACCTTGGCTTATATACCACCCACTATTGCTGGAGTCATACTCGCATATCGCGGCAAGTACCTGCTTGGAGGATTCACCGTTGCATTTTTCTTTGCCTTGCAGATAATGTGGAACCACGTTCAAATGACATATTATTTCTTGTTTGTCATCCTGTTTCTAGCCATAGCCTATCTATTCGAGGCGATACGCAATAAAACAATTCCTAATTTTTTCAAAGCGAGCGGAGTGTTGATCGTTGCATTCGGAATTGGGGCATTGATCAACTTGTCTAACCTGTATCATACTTACGAATACAGTAAAGACACAATGCGTGCCAAATCTGAATTGGTGAAAAAGCACGTGGAACCCAACGATCAGACAAACAGTGGATTGGAAAGAAGCTACATCACACAATGGAGCTATGGAATAGGAGAAACCTTTTCCTTGATGATTCCAAACGTAAAAGGAGGAGCCTCTGTCCCGCTCTCGGACAATGAAGCGGCCATGAAAAAAGCCGACCCACAGTATGTCCAAATCTATAATCAAATTCCCCAGTATTGGGGTGACCAACCGGGTACTTCGGGTCCCGTATATGTGGGTGCGTTCGTATGCCTATTGTTTGTGTTGGGCTGTTTCATCGTGAAAGGCCCTTTCAAATGGGCATTGCTGGCAGCCACACTCTTTTCGATACTTTTGTCATGGGGTAAAAATTTCATGGGGCTAACCGATTTCTTCATTGACCACATCCCAATGTACTCCAAATTCAGAACAGTAGCCTCCATTTTGGTTATTGCTGAATTCACCATACCACTCCTTGCTATTCTTGCTTTGAAAGAGATTGTTACAAAACCAGAAATACTCAAAGAAAAAGCAAAATACCTATACATCAGCTTAGGCTTGACCGGCGGACTCTCCTTTCTCTTTGCAATAGCCCCAAGGATGTTTTTTTCATCCTATATTTCAACCGAATTGATGGATGCACTTCAGAAAAACATACCTGCTGAAAGCTTAAGTGGGTTAGTAACGAATCTGACAGATGTGTGTGTAAGCATTTTCACGGCTGATGCATGGAGAAGCTTTTTCATTATAGCGATTGGCACCGTGCTGCTATTCCTATATCAATACAAGGTTCTGAAAAATAATTGGCTAATTGCCGGAATCACTTTACTTTGCATGGTGGACATGTGGAGCGTGAACAAACGCTACTTAAGCGACAAAGATTTTGAAAAACCATCAAAACGCTTGGAAGCATTGCAGAAAACCCCAACCGACGAACAAATATTAAAAGATAAAACATTAGACTACAGGGTTTTGAACCTATCCACAAATACGTTTAATGAAAACAATACTGCTTACTGGCACAAAAGTGTTGGAGGCTATCATGCAGCCAAGCTACGCCGTTATCAGGAAATGATCGAATATCATTTGAGTCCGGAGATACAGTATCTGATGAAAGCTATCCCTCAACAACAAGGAGATATGGCAAAAGTGAACCCGGATTCGTTTAGGGTAATCAATATGTTGAATACCCGTTACTTGATTTTCCCTGTACAAAACGGCACTTTCCCATTGCCAAATCCCTATGCCTATGGAAATGCGTGGTTTGTAAACAGCATTCAATACGTGAAAACGGCTAACGAGGAGATAGAATCACTCTATACAATTTCACCTAAAACGACTGCGGTCGTTAATGAAAAATACAAAGAGGCATTAGGCAATAAGACTCCAACAGCAGATAGTTTGGCTAACATTCGCTTGATTTCCTACACACCAAATCATTTGAAATACGAAACTTCTGCCAATGGAGAACAGATAGCTGTTTTTTCCGAAATCTATTACAAGCAATGGCAGGCTTACATAGATGGTAAAGAAGTTCCTATTGCATGTGCCGATTATATTTTGCGAGCCTTGAAAGTACCTGCCGGAAAGCATACCATTGAGTTCAAATTCGATCCACAATCTATCCACACCACAGAAACGATTGCCTACATCGGAGTAGCACTTCTTCTGTTGACGGCTCTCTTCCTTATATTTCAAACGTGGAAGAAAATTCAAAATAGAGTGAAAGAATAGAAATGAGAATAAATGACAAGAATATAAATTAGAATGGGGCTGTCCCATTCTAATTTATATTTAGGTTTGCACAAAATTTCCGGATTCTCTAAAAAAACTGGTAATGTTCCAGATTTAGCAATATTTTTATAATGAATTAGTAAAATGATGGGCATTTCCCCATCATTTTCCATTTTTAGTACTTTGCAAGCGTTCGATAATGGATCACACGTATAAACGCCTGCAGGTGGGGCGTGAAACTAGATGATGAGCGAGCTTATCAAAGCCTGAGCATCCTCAGCAGACTTTTGTTTTCTTAGCCTATTCGATGCACATTTAGGCATCTTTTGTGCCAAAATTTCTAATTCCATTTTTCAAAAATCCATTCGGTCTGCTTTTCATGACGCTTTAAATATTGTTTTCATATTTTATTGGCAAATTGACACCTCTTTGTGCTTTTATTTAATAAATTTGTAGCGTCAAAGGAATAAATCGAATCTATTTGTGTATTCTGTTGGCATTGTATAGAAAAGATTGTTTTTATATCTAAAAAATTGCAAATTAATGGTAGTTGGTGTTTTAAAGGAAATCAAGCTCGCAGAAAAGCGAGTTTGTATGACTCCCGCCGGAGTTGATCAAATGGTAAAACATGGCCATAAGGTACTGGTGGAAGTTAATGCTGGCGTTGGCAGCGGATTTTCAAATGAATCCTATCTGTCAGCTGGAGCTGAAATAGTTGCTACGTCTGGAGAGATTTTTGAGCGTGCCGACATGGTGATGCACGTGAAGGAAATTCAACCAAGCGAATACAACTTGCTTCGCAAAGGTCAAATCGTGTTCACTTACCTTCATTTGGCTGCTGACCTCGAACAAGCAGAGGCTTTGATGGCAAGCAAATGTGTTGCCATTGCTTATGAAACTGTTCAGACGGCTGATGGAAAATTGCCTTTGCTGCAACCGATGAGCGAAGTGGCAGGCCGCATGGCTATTCAAGAAGGAGCTCGCTTTTTGGAAATGCCACAAGGTGGCAATGGCGTATTGCTTGGTGGCGTGCCTGGAGTGGCTCCCGGGAAAGTAGTGGTTATCGGTGGAGGTATTGTTGGGACAAATGCAGCAAAAGTTGCAGCTGGAACAGGAGCGGACGTTACCATTTTGGATATGAATATCGAGCGACTTCGCTATTTGGATGATATTCTTCCTGCTAATTGCAAAACAATAGTGAGCAATCCTTACACTCTTTTGGAAGAATTGAAACAAGCGGATTTGGTGATTGGAGCCGTTTTGGTGGCCGGAGCCAAAGCTCCTAAATTGGTGACGCGTGAGATGATCGCTCAAATGAAAAAAGGCGCCGTCATGGTAGATGTGGCTATCGATCAAGGCGGATGTTTTGAAACATCCAGGCCAACCACGCATGCAGAACCGGTGTTCGATGTGGAAGGTGTTATCCAGTATTGTGTGGCTAACATGCCAGGTGCGGTGGCTCGTACCTCTACATTGGCCTTGACTAATGCAACCTTGCCTTACGCCTTGGCAATTGCCGACAAAGGTTGGGTGAAAGCATTAGAAGATGACAAAGCTTTGGCTAAAGGTTTGAACATCTTGGATGGAGAAATCGTGTTCGGCCCAGTGAAAGAGGCTCTTTGTGTTGCATAAGATTATGAAACTGCGATTTGAGTTAAACTAATAATACGGAGAGAAAATATCTGTTATGTTTCTTCTCTCCGTATTCTTTTTTGTGTACCGCAAGGCTCGGGAAATAATATATGAAGCTTCCACTATTTAAATTGAAAACGGTCTCAATCTAATCAATTGAAGCTATTTCATAATAAATGATCGCTATATATTTTACCAAGCTTTTGATATATCTTTCAGATTATTTGAGTAAAGGAAATTAATACCAGATTTCATGTATATCGGATTCGGTATTAGCTGACGAATTGTTGCTATTCTTGTCTTTATTAATCTCCTTTCCTTCAAAGCTGTACTGTGCATAGGTTTGTGAGAATTCGGCAACACCATCATTCCACTCTGGGTCATTGTCAATCGAAAAGAGATCTTTGTCTAATGGGTTTGTCTCTTCCAACGTGTGATCGTTGTTTAAATTGGGATCTGCTTTCTTTTTCATAAACAATAAGATTTAGTAGGTTAGACATCAATTTAGACTGGATATTATGGAGGTTAAATATACAGCTTATTGATTAAATACAGAAATAATTTCCTCTTTATTTAAGTAGAGATAGTTAAAAATACTAACCTGAAGCCTTTGAATGGAAAAACGAAAATTTGATGAAGCCTTGAGAAGAGAGGTCTTGATACAGACTCTATTCTTGCTTTATGATGGCTTCAATTTGATGAATAATAGATTTTGTACCATCGTTCAATACAACAAAATCAGCTTTTTTGATTTTCTGTTCATCCGGCATTTGGTTGTTGATTCTTGCAATAACTTCTTCGCGAGAAATATTATCTCGTATTACCGTGCGTTTTATTCTTGTTTCCAAAGAAGCATACACTAGAATAACTTTATCTACAAATTTGTCAAAACCCGATTCGTATAAAATGGCAGCTTCTGTGGCCGCTACATTTTTTCCAGCCTTCTGTTGTCTTTCTATCCAATCAAAAAAATGTTGCTTTACAAACGGGTGTATTATTCTATTTGCTTCCTGAAGTTTTTCTGGATCATTGAAAATAATCGATGCAAACAACTTCCTGTCAATGAACCCATCTTTATACACATTACTTCCAAAAGCCTCTATCAAAGATGCCTTTAGCCTATCGGAAGTATTCAGTAATGATTTACTTTCAATATCGGCCATATACACCGGAATATCCATTGTTTCCATCAAACGTGATACGACGGATTTTCCGCTGCCAATGCCGCCGGTAATTCCATAAATTTTCATAAATAACTATTTTTGGGATTTTTCAAGGATAAATTCCACAGAGGCCGGTCGGATGGAGATGTTTTGAATATAATTCGGACTTTCAGTCAATCGCAATTTCACAATGCCGGTTTTGGCTTGTTCGAGTTCAATATAATCGAGGTCTATGCTGAAGTCGTTTGCGGATATATTGTTGAAATCTTTGAGGGAAACTGCAAATGAGATCGATACGCTGGATGGAAAAAACACAACCTCGGTTCCAAAAGGTTGATTCAAGCAGGTGATGGGCACGGTGACTTCCTTTTGGGCAAATTCAGCAACCGGGATTGTCACATGCACAAATTCGGGTCTAAAACGTACTTTGTTCTGCTGACGAATGTGGAGTTTGAAAACACTGTTTTTTTTCAGGTTTTCAAATTTATTGCTGGTTGTGAATACAACATTGAGCTTGTTCAAGATTTCTTCCGAAGAATAAGCTATGACGCTGTCTGGTTCCACCTCTATGTCCCCGCTTAACAGGAAATTGGGGATGGTTGTGACTTCGCCATCAAATATCACAGGAATTTTTTTCGACTTTAGCAGCGAATACTCCAAAGAAATGCGGGAAGGGTTGTATCGCAGAAGTGTCGTAGATTTTTCAAACTTGTTTTTAATGAGTTGGGCAAGTTGGTCATCTTTCAGAAGCGTGTTTTCTGCTAAAATGTAATTACGTACATTTATTTCGATGGTATCGTTCTGGCTTAAGACAAATGAACGAAACAAGGTTAGCCCCTTGTCGGACACGGCAACATTGATGGTGGAAGGCAAGTCGCTTTTGAACAAGACGCTATCGGGAATATTGGTGTATTTTACCGGCACCGCTACCGTGGCCTCGAATGTTTGCCGCAGCACGAGAATGAACCAGAAAGTGGTTGACAGTAGCAAAAAAAAGGCAAAAGTCAGAATTTTGTGCCACTCGACATGGAAACCAAAAATCCTGACTTTTGCTTTATTGTCCAATATTTTTTTACCCGGCTTGCTCATTGGCAAAAAAGAATAAAAAAATTAATTTTGTGAAGCTTCTTCTGAAGATGCAAATACAGACGCCTTCTCAATTTTAATTTTCACTCCATCTGAGATTTCAACCAAAAAATAGGTGTCAGAAACTTCACGGATACGACCATGAACTCCGCCTGCAGTTACCACTTTATCGCCAACTTTCATTGCTGCACGAGCTTCCTGAAGGGCTTTCTGACGTTTTTGTTGCGGACGGATCATGAAAAAATAAAATATGGCAACAATGGCAACAAGCATAATAACTGTTGACACCATGCTATTACCACCTGCACCTACTGCTTGCAATAATACGTTCAATTGTAACATAATATATTAACTGTTTTCTAAGGTTTATATTTACACAAAGATAAGAAAAAAATCAAGCTTTGATGAGTTTACCTTCTTTTTTTAGCTCCTGAACGATGGCATCCAAGATCCCATTGATGAAGCCCGCACTTTTGTTGGTGCTGTAAGCTTTTACTATGTCGATGTATTCGTTGAGTGTCACATTCACCGGAATGGATGGGAAATGGAGTAGTTCGGTGATGGCAATCTGCATAACCACCATGTCCATCAAGGCCACGCGTTCCGATTCCCAATTCTGAGTGTGTTTGCTAATTATTTCCCTCAATTCGACTTGGTTTCTCAGAGTTGTGGCAAGGAGCTTTTTGGCATAGTCCAAATCGTCCTGATCTTTGAATATGGGAAGAAACAACTCGTCGTCTGCCAACTCTGGGGTAGTTCTCTTTATCGTTTTCAAGACGAAACTTTCAACGATTTCCACATCATCGTTCCAATAAAGAGATTGATCTTCAAGCAAATCGTTCAACTCCTCATCCTCACAGATAATTTGTTTAAAAATTTTCCTCCAGAAGTCGCGGTCAGAATGAAAATCATTTTCAGGATTATCGATATAGTCTTTGTAAGTCTGAGATTGAAGAATGCGATCCAACAGGTTCTTCAAATAATTCTCGTGTTCCTCCCACGACAAATCATGTGCATCTACAAATTCTATAAATAGCTGGGATTTTGAGATTAAAGAAACGAATCTGTTTTGCGCAAATTTCAGATCGGGATTGATGTCTTCTTTTGTTGGCAGAAAGCGATTTTTGCGCTGGGTAATACGTTTCTGGTAGATTTTGGTTACTTCAACCAGTAACGACAATAAATAAAAATACAACTCATATGATTTCTCTAAACTAAAAACCAGATTATTTTCCGCGTTTTTAACATTGGAGTCGTCGTTCTGGAAATACGCATACACAATTTGCGCTACGCGTATGCGAATAAGTGCTCGGTTTATCATTTTATGATGGACTTTAAAACGCAAAAATACAATTTTTTTGCCTTGTTGCAACGATTAATGGACTTTCTATTTTTCCTTATTGTTGTTTGACATGCTCCTGCAAGCTCCAAACCCAGTCATACTAATCCTTCAATTCGTTCAGTTCGACTACTTTCCTTCCCGAATCCAGTACAATCACGAATTTAGATTTAACTTCAGATTTTTCTTTTGCCTTGTTGTAATTTATATTTTTTTGAGCTGTCACGTTGATAATATAATACCCCTTGTTGTCTTTTTTCACTTGCATCTGTTTTGTGTCGGGAACAATTTGCATCACAGAAATGTCTTCTTTCGACATTTCATCCTTTATGGATACAATAATTTCTTCTGGGGAGACATCCTTTTTTGTATAAAATGTTTTTACTGTTTGTGCAAATAACAATCTTACATTGTCATATGATTTAGAAGAGAGATGACTGAAAAAAACGAGAAGCGTATTTTCAACGTTTTCCCATTCCTTCCCCCCCACAAATTCCATTTGTGCAAAATAGTTGTATTTCTCCTTAGCCAAAGTCTGGTATGTTCCGCTGAGTTCTTTTTTTTCGATTCTGTCCAAATAACTTTTGTATGATTCCTGTGTATTCAATTTCGACACATTTGCCCATGCAACAGAATCTAGCAAATATGTCGCTTCTTTTTCATAAGGTGTTTGTGCATATTTGTTCAAAAAGTAGATAATTTCATCTTCGCTTCCATTTCGCTTGATGTCATTCCAAAATTTCCGAAGGTTATCATTGTAACGTAAAATATTATCTTGGGCATCCTTGATGTATTTTCCATTTGGATAACAATTGATATAATCCATGTAGGACTTGCTCGTATTGATCTTTAAGGAATTGTTCCAGAAAGCCAATTCTTCGCGGTCATTTTGAAACTGATATTGCAGAAAAAAATATCCGCCAGCCGCTATTCCGGATAAGACGAAAACACTTACAACAATGACCCAGGCTTTAGTCTTTTTCCGCTTTTTACTGTTCGTCGCAACAGCGGTCGGATTGTTTTCTTGAAGATTTCCACTTGCCTCTTCACGATCAAGTGCATCGATATCTTTGCCTTCAAAAGGCTGATATTCAGAAAAAACAGATCTTGAAAATGCTCCATATTGTTCGTCTAAACGACGACAGTCGGAACAAAATTTTTCATTGTCTTCTTCAATTGGATTACCACATAACGGACACTGTTTGGACAACATGTTCGGGGATATATTATCAGCTATTATTTTTAAACTCCCAATTTGCGCTTCAAGGTCTCCACCTGTGATTCCCACAAGAAGATCGAATCAGCTTTTTCTTCTGGATCCGAAAAATCAGTGATTTCCAGGGTAATGTCTTTGGTCAATTCCAATTGGTGAATTCGCAGCTCAAAGTATGTGTCAGGATTGTCGTCTTCATCCCATTTTAATCGGATAAAAGATAAAGCCTTCATGCCAACCACATTAGCCCTGCTTTCTGCCTTATCCCACCAAAAAATGTATTTCGAATCATTAACAATTTGCACCTTGTCTGCAAACCAGCCCGATAGTCCGTCCATCGAGCTAATCATATTCCACAAGCTATTGACGGATATTTCCCCAAAAACAAATTCTATATGAAATTTTTCCATATTTATTTATCGCTTGGTTTATCTTCAATTTCAATTTATTAGCATGGGGTACTTTTACCCTCTGCTTCAATACGACAGCAAATATATATCTTTTTCATCAAAGAACTATTGTTTTATTCAAAATAAAGACATACTTTTGCACTCGAAATTTTCAGAATGAGGCGGGATAGCTCAGCTGGTTAGAGCGCATGATTCATAATCATGAGGTCCGGGGTTCAAGTCCCCGTCCCGCTACAAACGATTGAAGTTGTTCTTGTAAAGAGTGCAACTTTTTTCATTAATAAACAGTTAATCTCCGAAAAAAACATTATCTTTGTAGCCTCTTTAGCGGAAGAGGCAAACACATGGGGCTGACTGGCTTTGACAGCGAGATGAAGTGGTTTGTAAGCATGCAGTGCGTGGTCGGCTTGCACTATAATCTCAGACGGCAAAATTTTAACTGGCGAAAACAATTACGCTCTTGCTGCTTAATCGAATCATAGTAGATAAAGCTTAATCCCGGCACATGTGCTGAGACAAGACATCACCCGGAAGCTGTGGCTTCGAAGCAACCGATCAGGTGGTGTAGATAAATCGGAGATAGGACGGCAGATTCTTCGGCTGCTGCCCGAAACTAAGAAGATAAGGTGAGGGTTGGTGGCTTCGGTCTTGCTCTCTCCCGACAATGAAGGCGAAGATAAGCATGTAGAAAGCGAATTAGTTCCTTGTTTGGACGAGGGTTCAAGTCCCTCCAGCTCCACAATATACATTGTTAATCAATTTAAAGCTAAAGGACTAAATAAGATAAGGTACTAAAACCTTATTTAGTCTTTTTTCTTTTACACAACAAACTGCCCACTTATCCCAAGCAAGGCAGCCTTCAATTACAATTCAATATAATAATCTTTAAATGCTCGTTTCGTCGATTTTTCGAATCAATCGGCATTTTATGGGATCGATTTGTTTTGCTTATCGTATTTTTGTTTTAGGTCTGCTAATTAGTTTCAAGCTCTTTTCTTTTTGAAGCTTCGGAAGAAGCAAGGTTTTCCCCCATCTTTCAGTTAAGCTCCGCAATCGTTTTATTTAGATGCCTATTGTTGAATTGGCTGCATTTATTGAAGATTCCATGTTGAGGATGGATCGTTTGGCGGATTCTTGTTCTGCAACATATATTGACCGTTGGGACGGAAGCTTTTCAAAATCAGCACCTATAGAAAAATAGATTCCTGAGAGATATGGTCAAGCAATACCTTATCTCCGGTCATTTTCTCAATTTCCAAAACGATGTCGAGAAAAAATCACTGTGCAAAAAATCTGCAAAAGTAAAGTCATCTCCAAATGCAGTAACAAATTTGGCTGGATTTATGTAAACGGTTCCAAATTCTTCAATAAAGACAAACGTGATTTCCTTTTCATTTGCGATAACGTGACCGGTGTGCAGGTTATCGATCATTTTATAACTCTCTTTTATTTTTTCAGATAAACCCATATGTTTCTTAAAATAGATCTACTGATATTTTGTAGATTATTTATTCTTTTTACGCTACAAATTTGCCAATAAAATAGTAAAATATTCGGTAAAGGGTCACCACGCACAAACAGTTAGTTATAATTACAAGATGAGAAAATCACACCCTCACATGCTCTAAAACACGGCCTACAGACTTGCGAAACCAATAAGTAAACCGTTCCGGGTGTTCTTCCATTTCCTGCAAAAGCTCTTCTGGATGGATCCATCGATAATTCTGCACTTCTTCCCGATTGGGTTGCGGATCTGCATTCGTGAATCCAATAAACACATGATCGAGTTCATGTTCAATCAATCCGTTTTCAACGGGAGCATTGTAGATAAATGAAAACAGCTTGTAGATATCACATTTGAGCCCCATTTCGAAAACCAACCGCTCCAAGGCACTTTTCTCTACATCCTCGTCCTTTTGTGGGTGGGAGCAACAAGCGTTTGTCCACAATCCTGCCCCATGGTATTTAGTGGCAGCACGTTGATGCATCAACATTTTGCCTTCATCATTAAATAGAAAAACGGAAAATGCCCGATGCAATTCGCCTTTAACATGGGCTTCCAATTTGTCCATTGTGCCAATAGCCAAGTCATTTTCATTCACCAAAACCACGACGTTTCTTTCCATAATTATTCCATTTTGAATTAGCCGTTTGAGTGCAGAATTCTCTAAAAAGTATTATGCAGAAGCCTGCTTGCTTCTCTTTTTGAAAAGATAGAAAAAATAAACCACCAGCAAAAATTGGGCATATCCGTACACCGCATCTTCTATCGGGATCGTCAGCATTCGGACATTGAGTATTTCGTTCGGATCGTAATTCACGACAGGAGACTCGATGCCTGTGCCAGTGAGGACTCCATTCACCGGAAAAAAGCCCAGCATCAGTATCAAAAACACGAACGAGGCCTTCCCTATCCAATCTACCTTGGCTATGAATCGCAGAAAAACGATGATGGATAGTGTCGCCAAAGCAGTAACCAATGTATAGGCCCTATCATAAAAAATGATTGCAACCTGCAGGCAAACCAACAACGTGAACCAAACCACCAAGGAGCTGTATTTGTTTGCCCAATCAAGACGAAAAAACTTGTCCAAACAAAAATAAGTGAACACACAGGAAAAAGGGATGCAGAAGAAGAAAAGCCATTCTTCAATAGGCAGCCCCAAGACCGATATGCCAACCGTATAGCCCGTGTCGAACCACCACACGCCGTGGCTCGTGAACCAAACATCCCAAGCGATAAAGGGGATGGCCACGCAAAAGCTTGCTTTGAGAAACGACCCAAAGTGTCTGTGGAATTGAATCCTCTTGTCGAAGGAATAAATAAAACAGACGACGATGGTAAAGAATTCAACCAACAGGTAGGTGTAAGGTTTCATTGTTTGCCTTTGTTAAAATACATCTTGAAATACTTTAGGGGAACCCAAAGGAATCCGAAACACTCGCCAGGTTTTTTCCCAGTATATTTGTGGTGTTGCCGATGTGCTGTGCGGATAGCCTGAAGGTATGGGTTCTCTGTTTTTCGCAATAATCTGATTCGTTGATGGATAAAGATGTCGTGCACAAAGAAATAAGCCATTCCATAAAAAGTTATTCCTAATCCAATGAAAAACAAATAGCTGAAATCCTGATTAGCACCTAAATACATCAGCGCGATGGCTGGACACGCAAAAATGACAAAGAAATAATCATTCTTTTCTAAATTTCCCGGAGTGCCGTGGTCGTGATGGTCACGGTGCAACACCCAGAGAAATCCGTGCATCACATACTTGTGGATCACCCAAGTGAGTGCTTCCATGATGAAAAAAGTGGCCAATACGATTAAAATATTCATCTACAAACTACAATAAGGTTATAAGTAAACTATTTATCATTTTCCGAAGCGAACCAGATGGAATGGGAGCAACATGATCGAGAAGGAATTGACGGTCTTCAGCAATGTGGGCATTATACCCAAGAAACCCCGGGCTATTTTTCTGAATGGACAGCCTCACAAATCGTATTTCTGCATTACCGGGAGATTTCTCCACCGCCATTTCAATATTGTTAATTCCCTTTTTGAAAGTCTTAAGTTTTGACACCGGGCTAAACACGTGGTTAGCCCAAATCGCCTGAAAAGCGCCAAGATAGGCCAAATGTGTATCACTTTGGACATCGGCGGCGAGTTCGTCAATAAAATGCCGGCAGAGTTTTTTGTCCGACACGGCTTTCGCATAGCCAAGCCTGACATCTTCCAATGCGATGGGGGAAGAAGCAGATGCAGACACCCAAATCAAGAGGGCAAACATGGCTATGAATAGTTTCATAGCAATGCCATCTTGTATTGCACATAACTGCCCATCATCAACGAGAACTTGTGCCCGTTGTGGATCCGGATTCGTTCGTTCAATATTCTCTCGGCAGGCGTATCCTTTATCTTCCGCAATAATTTCAGGTAGTATTTGTATGCCAGATATACGCCGAACTTCGAATAACTGGGCAATTTCCGGATACCAATGTACGCCTCCTTGAATTCATATTCGATTTCTTGTTCAATTTGTTTTTTTACCTCGTTGTTGAAAACCCGCATGTCTATGTTTGGAAAATAACTGCGGCCAAGAAGCTGATAGTCGTCTTTCAAGTCGCGGAGAAAATTGACTTTCTGAAAGGCGGAGCCCAACTTCATCGCATATGGTTTTAACTCTTCGAATGCGTGCCTCTCGCCGTTGACAAACACATGCAGGCACATCAATCCAACGACTTCGGCTGAACCCAAAATGTACTCGTTGTATAATTCGGATGTGTAATCGACAGGTTTCAAATCCATTTGCATGCTGTGAAGAAATTGATCGATCAATTTCCTGTCGATGTTGTAATTCTTCACAGCATGCTGAAATGAATTAAGTATTGGATTAAGGGATATCCCTTCGTCCAATGCCTCCGTGGTTTGGATTTTCAATTGGGCAAGCAACCCGTCCTTATTGTAATCATGGAAACTATCCACAATTTCGTCGGCCAATCTCACATACCCGTAAATGGCGTAAATGGCTTTTCGGATGGATTGGTGCAAGGCCAGTATTCCTAATGAAAAACTGGTGCTGTACTTTTCCGTGGTGTTTTTGCTAACCTCAAAGGATAATTCGTCAAACAGTTTTTTCATAACGATGAATATTTAGTTGTGCTACTTCTTTGGCCACAATTTTCCCGGAGATAATCGACGGGGGAACGCCCGGCCCGGGAACAGTCAACTGGCCAGTATAATACAAATTAGTGAGTTTCTTGTTCTTGATGGAAGGTTTCAAAACTGCTGTTTGTGAAAGAGTATTGGCTAGCCCATAAGCATTTCCGCCATACGCATTGTAATCGTGCATAAAATCACTCACACAATAACTCCGTTTGAAATCCAACTTGGAAAGCAGACCGGAAGTTACCGCATGTTTCTCCAGGCGATGGATCATCTCCAAAAAGTATGTCTCCCGGGTCGCTTCATCATCCTCAAGCCCGATAGCCAGTGGCATCAACAGGAAAATATTCTCATGACCGCTAGGGGCAACAGAAGGATCAGTCTTCGATGGGCAGCAAGCATAAAACAAAGGCTTTTCGGGCCACTTTTTGTCTTCGTAGATTGTATGGATGTGTTCGTCCAAATCATTTTCGAAAAACAAAGTATGGTGCTTTAGGTTTGGAATTTTTTCATTGAACCCGAGGTAATACACCAGACTTGAAGGGGCGAAAGTGCGGCTCTCCCAGTATTTCTGAGAATAATTCCGCTCCTCGCCATCAAGCAAAGTTTCCGTGTGATGATAGTCGGAAGAAGCAACTACCGTGTCGAACGCCCAAGCCTGTCCGTTGATCAGAAGCGAAGTGGCACGTTTGCCTTCAGTTTGGATTTTTTCCACTGGATGGTTGAAATGGAATATTGCTCCTTGCGACTCGGCTATTTTTTTCATCGCAAGCACCAATTCGTAAAATCCGCCCATCGGATACCAAGTACCCAAGGCATATCCGCCATAATTCATCAAACTATAGAGAGCTGGAATCTGTTTGGGTGAAGCCCCCAGAAAAATAACCGGAAACTCCATCAAAGTTCTTAGTTTGGGATGCGCAAAATAGTTGCCCACATAATCCCGAAAATTCGACAACAAATCCAACTTCAATGCACTGGTAGCGATTTTAGGAGAGACGAATTCCCACCAGGAATGACAAGGCTTGTTCACAAAGTCTTGCATTCCCACTTCGTATTTGTATTGTGCCGATTTCATAAAAGCATCAAACTTCTTGCCCGCACCTGGCTCCAATTGCTCGAAGAGTTCCTTTAGTGCAACGGGAGACTTGGGTATGTCCAGATTTCCGTCCTGAAATACCATTTCGAACTGCGGATCAAGGGAAACCAGTTGATAGAAATCTGTAGCCTTGAATCCGAAATCCTGAAAAAAATTCTCGATAATGTCCGGCATCCAATACCAACTTGGCCCCATATCGAAGGCATAACCGTTGTCAGTCTTGAACTGCCTGGCACGGCCTCCGGGAGTACTGTTTTTCTCGAAAACATGTACCTCATTTCCCTCTTTGGAAAGATAAGCTGCAGCCGAAAGGCCAGAAATTCCAGAGCCGATTATGGCAATTTTTTTTCTCATACAAGGTTAATTTTGACGAATTAAATACGTATCATACACTTTATCAATCAATTCGGAGCTATCAATATCTTTAAAATAGATTTGGCTATGAAAGTCATCCAGTTTCGTGAGTATTCTTATCAGATCCATCTTCTCCGAGCGAGTCAGATTTCCTCCTACAATGCTCGAAACCTGCCGTATTTTTCGCATTTGGGCCTCCAAAGCGTTACTCCCGTTTTCTGTGATTTTGATCACCCGGCTGCGTTTGTCGTGTGCTGAATCACTCTGCTGGATCCAGCCATTTTTGATGAGCCGATTGATAATTTGCATCCCCACGGGCTTGTCTTGCAAATTCTTTTTAATCAATTCCATTTTGGTCATTTCTCCAAAAACCGTCAGGTTGATAAGATAGACAAACTCATCCTGTGTTGAAAAATCAGAAAATTTTAAAATCGATTTCACATAGTATTTTGCATAACGATTCATTTTCACAATCAAGGTGTTGATAACACTGTCTTCGCTACGCCCCCTTTCTTTAAACTCCCAATGGGGTTCGTTGCAGGTAATTTCTTTTTCACTCCGCCCCTGCATCTCGTCGTGAATCCATCGCTTAAAACCACTCAGATTGCCGGGATAACTACGGCTTGCATTATTCTTCTCAAAGTCCTCCAGCAGTACAACCACATCTTTTATCAATGTATAATTCATTTCTACAATAAGTTAGCGAGTATGCAAATCTTTAATGAAAAACAAATATAGTTTAATATTATACCAAAATACAACAGATATAGAATATAATTATACCATATATCAAATTTAACAAAAACAACAAGGAATAAAAAACACGAGGAATTGGGTGAAATGGGAACAAAAACAAATCTCAACCAAGCCCCTCTTTTGGCAAGCAAAGGAGGAAATCTTTCCTTTCAGAATTTTCCCGCGGCAAGCATACTTTTTCCAGGGCAGGCTTTATAGCCAAAAGTTTTTTTAGTATGTTTGTATTGACCAACTATCAATCTAATATCCATATTGAGTACTGAACCACTAAACGAATGAAAATGGACGAGAGATTTCTAGGCTTCTTTGAAGAAAGCTTTAAACTAAACTGGGATAGGCCTGCCTTAACCGACTTGGAAGGAGCAACTTATCTATATAAAGATTTTGCAAAAAAAATAAAAGAATTGCATATTCTTTTTGAATCAATGGGGGTGAAGCCTGGCAACAAGATCTCGATCTGTGGAAAAAACTCGACACATTGGGCTATTTCTTTCTTTGCAACCGTGTCTTATGGCGCAGTGGTGGTAACGATATTGCATGATTTTCATGCCGACAGCATACAGGATATCGTGAATCATTCCGAATCTGTTGTGTTTTTTGTCGATTCGGTGACAAAAGGGAAGGTGAAACCCGAATCAGTCAAAACCGTGAAACACATTATTCGTATTGAAGATTTTTCTATCGTGAACACAACAGACGATAAGGTGATCGAAACCAATAAAAACTTGAATGAGATTTTTGAAGTAAAATATCCGGATGGTCTGAAATCTGACGAATTAGGTTTTCATCAAGAATCACCGGAAGAATTGGCTGTACTCAATTACACTTCAGGCACAATGAGTAGCCCCAAAGGAGTCATGCTTCCTTACCGCAGCTTGTGGTCGAATACCCGTTTTGCGGTGGAAAACATTTCTTTCGTCAAACCTGGGGACGGGGTTGTTTGCATGCTGCCGATGGCCCACATGTATGGCCTTGCATTTGAGGTTCTGCTGAGTGTTGCTCAAGGTTGCCACATCCATTTTCTTGGACGCACGCCTTCGCCACAGATACTCCTTAAGGCTTTCGAAAAAGTGAAACCAACCCTAGTATTAGCTGTTCCACTGATTATCGAGAAAATTGTGAGGGGAAAGATCTTTCCTGAATTGGACAAAAAACCGACAAGCATCTTGCTCAAGCTACCAATACTGAAAAATATCGTCTATAAAAAAGTGAGGGAAAAATTGGTGGGGACTTTTGGCGGGAAATTGCATCAAGTGGTTATTGGTGGTGCTGGCCTCAATAGCGAAGTGGGCGATTTCCTTTCTAAAATTGGTTTTCCCTATTCAGTGGGTTATGGAATGACGGAATGCGGCCCGCTGATTTCCTATGAATACTGGGAAAAATACAAACCTGGATGTTGCGGTAAGGCCGTTGACCGCATGCAAGTGAAAATCGACTCAACGGATCCGGAAAATACAGTGGGCGAGATTCTAGTACAAGGCGCAAACACGATGCTGGGATATTATAAAAATCCAGAAGCGACGAAACTCGTTTTCACTGCCGATGGCTGGCTTCGCACGGGTGACTTGGCAACGATTGACAAAGACGGTTACATCTTCATAAAAGGACGCAACAAGTCGATGATTCTCGGGGCAAACGGACAAAACATTTACCCGGAAGAGGTCGAAGAAAAATTTAACAGCGAGAAATATGTATTGGAATCATTGATTGTCGAGCGCAACCATAAACTTGAGGTTATTATCGTTCCTGAGCTAGAAATTCTTGAAAAAGAGAATATTGATAAAGACAGATGGGCGGGAATATTTGGAGATATACTTGAAACAGTCAACCTCCGATTGCCCAATTACAGCAAAGTAGTGAATTTCGAATTGCGGGATTCCGAATTTGATAAAACACCCAAGAGAAGCATCCGCCGTTTCTTATACAAATAAAAAAACGATGGCGAAAGTCAATAGTTCTCGAAGAAGACCCTCAAAAAACAAGAAAAGCAATCAAACAGTACGGCTGATCGTTCGTGTAGTGTTGGTTTTGTCTTTCGTTGCACTTGGCTATTTCATCTTCCACAAGTTGTATCCCGACTACCGGGACTTTGATGAAACTGGCTTTGATAGCCAATTCGAAGTGAAGGGAATAGACCTATCGCATCACAACGAAGTAATCAGTTGGAATGCCGTTCGCGACAAAGACATTTCTTTCGTTTACCTCAAGGTGACAGAAGGCTCTTCCCTTTGTGACAAGGAATATAAGCAAAACTACCGCCAGGCAAAGTCATGCAATATCAAGGTCGGGACTTACCATTTTTTTAGTTTCAGAACACCCGGAGAGGTTCAGGCAAAGCATTTTATAGGAGAAGCGATTTGCAAAAAAGGCGACCTGATCCCAGCCATCGATGTGGAACATTCTCCCGGAAACAAATACAGCTCCCAAAAAGAGAAAAGGGACAAGGTGGTGGCCGAATTAAAGGTTTTCGAGAAAAAATTAAGGATTTTTTATGGTCGTTTGCCTGTCATTTACACCAACAAAGAGTGTTACGAATTGTATATCAAGAACCATTTTCCAAAAAATCCCATATGGATATGCGACTTAAGCAATAAACCGAACAACAACACCATCAGCAACTGGGTGATTTGGCAATTTTCGCACAAAGGAAAAATTCCCGGCACTTCAGGTAAAATTGATTTGAATTATTACCGTTATTCTTTCGACAGGTTTAAGGAACTCATACTCTAGTATTTCTCCAATGGAAAATTTAATATGAAAAAACTAAGATCGCAATTGCACGTTTTGATAATTATTGCACTTCCGCTATTTTTTTCTTCCTGTTTTGAAGAAGAAAAATACGAGGACACCCAATTGGGTAATTTTGAAGCATTGTGGAAAATAATGGACGAGAACTACTGCTTTTTCGAGTATAAAGGAATCAATTGGGATTCCATTCACACGGTTTATGCAGCCCGGATAAGCGATAGCATGAGCGATGAAGCACTATTCACCGTTTTGGGGGAAATGATAGGAGAACTCAAGGACGGACATGTAAATTTGTCGGCCGCTCACGATTTGGCACGCAACTGGAGTTGGAAAGAAGATTATCCCGAGAATTTTGACGAGAACGTCCAAAAGAATTACCTCGGCACTGACTATCTGATTGCAGGGGGATTGAAATATAAGATTTTCGACGACAATATCGGTTACATTTATTACGAAAGTTTTTCGGATAATTTTGGCGAAAGCAATTTAGACCAGATTATCAGCAAGATGAGTATCTGCAAAGGAATCATCATTGACATCCGAAACAACAGCGGAGGCTATCTCACCAATGCCAACAAACTGGCTTGCCGCTTTTTCGAAAATAAAACTTTAGTCGGGTATATCCGGCACAAAACGGGGAAGGGACACGACGATTTTTCAGACCCCTACCCTATTTATGTGAAGCCTTCCAAGCGGATCAATTTCCTTGAAAAACCGGTAGCCGTGCTTACAAACAGAAGCTGTTTCAGTTCGGCCAACGATTTTGCGAATTCGATGCGATATGCCAATAATGCGATTATGGTTGGAGACAGCACTGGAGGAGGCAGTGGACTGCCATTTTCTTCCGAGTTGCCCAACGGCTGGTCAGTACGTTACTCTTCTTCGCCTATGACAGATGCAGAAGACGAACAGATAGAATTTGGAATAGCACCTGACTATAAAATAGATATGACCGAAGAAGATATAGGAAATGGCGTGGACTCAATCATCGAAAAAGCAAAAGAAGTAATTAACTCAAAAAGCTGATTGCAACCTCTTTCAAATTTCAAATTCGTTCGCAATCACTTAACCCGTTTTCATATGTTTTCGGTGTCATGCCAATTTTTTTTGAAAGCTCAAAGTCTATAATAAAAAATGAAGCCTGTACTATTTTGTACAGGCTTGAAACTTTATTGAAGTGAAGCTTGAGCAGATGTGACACAAGCGGAATAACACTCATTGGTTAACTTTCGTCCAGAATATATATATTCCTTACTTTTTTATCTTGTGCCCAATTGTGGCAAAGAATAGGATAAACAAGTATGCTGGGACAAATATCCAGTACACATGCTGGTAGTCGTGTATAGCAATCACGGTTCCTGTTTTTACGCTATCAAGGAGAAATCCAAACAATAGAGGGATAATGGCTCCGCCCACAATACTCATCACCAAAAGCGAAGCTCCAGCCTTAGTGAAACGGCCAAGCCCAACGATAGATAATGGCCAAATTGCTCCCCACATCACAGAATTCGCAAAACCGATGGAGGCGAAAGCATAGATACCGACTGCCCCTGGAAGGAAAATTAAACCCAAAGCAGATACAATGCCAATCAACGTAAACAGGATCAGAGCTTTTGTTTGGGAAATTATCTTAGGGATCAAGATTACGCCAAAAATATATCCAACAAACATGCCCACAGGAACATAGATTGCGTAGCTTTCCGGATTAGCTAGATTATCGCCGAACACAGCTTTGGCATAACCTATAATGGATGCCATGGGCAAGGTTTCCACTCCAACGTATAAAAACAAGGCCAACATACCCAACAATAAATGGGGAAATTGGAACACCGACTTCTTGGCTTCCGCCTCATCTGTTGCGGATTCGCTGTCGTCTTCATCTTCTCCTTCTGCTTTTACTTCGGGGAGAGGTGCAAAAAACATAAAAATAGCCAATACAGCGAGTATGGCTGTCACGATGTAGAACGGCAAGGAAACCTGGTCGAGATGCACGTTTTTCAAATCGAGGAACAGTCCCAGGAATACCGGACCTAGCCACCACGCCAGCTTGTTCATAATGCCCATCAAGCACATGCGCATTGCCGCACTCTCGTGAGGTCCTACGATGGTAACATAGGGATTAACGGCTGCTTGGAGCAAAGTGTTCCCGATGCCGCCCACAAATAAGGCTATAAAGAAAATAGGAAAACTTGCATTTTTTGCCGAAGGGACAAATAGCGCCATCCCTAGAGCCATTATAACCAATGCAACAACAATACTCCGCTTATACCCTATCTTTTTGATAATAAACCCAGCCGGGGAACCAAAAACGACGAAAGCGGAGAAAATAGCTGCCGTCACCAAATATGACTGTGTGACACTCAAGTTTAGCGCATCCTTGAGAAACGGAGTAAGAAAGCCACTAATACCAACTCCAAAACCTATTACAAAAAACAAAACGCCAACTATCAACAAAGGCATTAATAGCGTTTGGCTCTTCAAACTTCGATCATTGCTCATAATTCTATGTATTTATTTATAAATTACTAATATTCTGAAATCTCCATGGCAATAGGTTCTTGGAACTTTAGATTACGAAAAGATGGTTACAACTTCTAATCCTATCAATAATATACTGGAGTAGGCAACTCACGGTTCGAATTATCCACCGGACGAACTGTAGGACGGGCATCCATCCATTCGGAAACAACTCCGGCATAAACTCTATTGAGGAAAACGATTTTGATAGGATAATATCCAGCCGTTAGCGGAACAGTTATATCCGATTTGGCGTTTTTCTTCATCTTATCATTCACAATCAAAAGTTTGCCATCCAAGTAGAATTGGTCGGCAAGACAATGAAGGATATACGAACCGTCTTTTTCCACATAGATATAGCCGTCGAGAATGGCTGCTCCACCGGACTGTTCTTTTTTCTTAAATTTGAAAAAGTCGTTCACACTAATCGCCACCGTGTCTTTCCAGTTGGAAATGGAAGCAAGTTGATCCACGGCAGTGTAGTCACCGTCTTTCACATAACGCATCTTCATCCCCTTGCGAAGGTTCTCCACTTTTTGCAATCCTTTGTAAGGCACAGTCTTTGTCAATTCGATAATGCGTACAGGACTCAATTTACCCTGCGGCAATATGCTCCTCAGCTTCAATGTGACCGACTTGTCGATAGTCAATGATCCGGTGTAAACGGGCGATGCAGCATTGGGTTCGGAACCATCAAGCGTGTACACAATTTTCACAGGGCGGCTGGTTGTGAACGGCAAGGTAACTTTATCTACAAACTGGATGTAGTTCATATTGCCTTCGGGCATCGGGATGTAGTAATTGACATCGTGGAAATCCCAACGAATTTGCTGGTCATCGATCCGCTGGATAAAGCTATCAAGGTCCTTGTTCTCCAACTTCGTCCAGCCTACTTCTGCAATCGCTGTCACACGGGGGAACAATTGAAATTCAATTTGAGAAGGTTCGTACATGTATTCTTGCCAAAGATTTCCTTGCAATCCCAAGACGTGATGTGCCTTGTCGGGAGCTATGCTTTTGGGAATCGGGTTGTAGCCGTACACATTCTGCAAAGTGGAAAGCCCCCCAATTTTCACTTGCTCGCAAAGCAAATCTCCCTGATAATGATCTAAATAAACATATCCTCCAGGAGTCATTACAACATCGTGACCTGCATTGGCAGCTTCGATGCCGCCTTGTTCGCCTCTCCACGACATGATGGTAGCCGAAGGGGCGATGCCGCCTTCCAAAATTTCGTCCCATCCGAACAAGCGTTTGCCTTTCGATTCCAAGTACTTTTCTATGCGCTTGGTAAAATAGCTTTGCAACTCCATTTCATTTTTCAGTCCGTTGCTCTTCATTACTGCTTGGCACTTAGGGCATTCCTTCCATCGCACTTTGGGACATTCATCGCCTCCCACGTGAACATATTTGGATGGAAACAAGGCGCAAACTTCGTCCAAGATATTTTGTAAAAATTGATAGGTAGGCTCATTCCCGGCGCAAAACACATCGTCTTCCACTCCCCAAATGGTGCGTGGTTTGAAAGGACCACCTGTGCAAGAATATTCAGGATAAGCAGCCAAAGCGGCAAGTCCGTGCCCCGGCATTTCTATTTCGGGAATCACCTCGATGTTTCGCTCCGCGGCATATTTGAGAATATCCTTAACTTGTTCCTGCGTATAAAATCCCCCATAAGGTTTGCCGTCTTCCATGCGAAAAGCACCTATTTCTGTAAGTTTTGGATAGCGCTTGATCTCAATTCTCCAACCTTGGTCGTCGGTGAGATGCCAATGGAATTTGTTGATCTTGTATATTGCAAACACATCGAGCATCTTCTTAATTTCCTCAATCGTGGAGAAGTGGCGACTGCAGTCGAGCATTACGCCGCGGTAAGAAAACCGAGGTGCATCAGTGATGTTGACACAAGGAACTTCCCATGTGGCGGAAATTTTCGCCTTGCTTTCTATTTGGGGAGGCAAAAGCTGCAAGAGCGACTGCACAGCATAATACAATCCATTTTCTGTAGCCGCTTCGAGCTTAATTTGATTTTTAGTCACTTGCAAACGATAGCCCTCTTGACCTAATTCAGCTGATTGCCTAATGGAAAAGAGCAGGTTGGCTTGTCCACCTGTGGAATTTTTCAGTGTGATTCCAGCAGCAGTTTCCAATTTTTGGGACAAAAGCGCCTTTGCCCGCGAATTGGCAGGCGCCTTGACAGTCATCTCGTTTTTGAAAACGAAACGACCATCGTTCACCGTAATTTGATTCGGCTTCGGGATGATGCTGATATTGGCTTTCCCAGTAGCAAAAGAAGACCCGGAAAGAAAAATAGTACTCAACATCAGTCCCCAACATTTCAAACATTTCATATTTTGTGATTTTTAATTAATTGTCCGTAAAAAGAAGGGCCTTACGGATAGCAAGGTTTATTTTATCGTGAAGCTTTTTTCCAACACATATTCCTCTGAATTTTTTCCAACGCAAAGGGCATACCGGCCTTTGTATAATTTCCATTTGCCGGTTGTCATATCCCATTTTTGAAGTTCTGAAACAGGAATAGAGAGCGTGAATACCGAATTTTCCCCTTTCATCACAGACTGTTTCTTGAAAGCCTTCAACTCCTTCAACGGCATCCGCTCTAAACCAGGGTACTGGATATAAGCCTGGATAACCTCGTCGGAAGTAAAGTTTCCGGTGTTTTTCACTGTCACCGAAAATTGAATGGAATCCTTCAACGCATATTTTTCAAGCGGCTGCTGCCCCCATGCATATTCAAACGTGGTATAACTCAAGCCATATCCAAAAGGATAAGCAGGCACACCTTTGAAATAACGGTAAGTACGGCCTTTCATCGAATAATCTGTAAATTCAGGCAAATCTTTGACCGACTTGTAAAAAGTCAAAGGCAAACGGCCAGAAGGGGAAATATTTCCAAACAAAATATCGGCCAGCGCATTACCTCCCTGTTCTCCTGGATACCAAGCCAGAATAATGGCATCGCAATAAGGCTCGATGGCCGTCACATCCACTGCACTACCGGCATTAACCACTGCAATAATGGGCTTATTGTGTGCAGCACGAAGTTTTTTCATAAAAATGATTTGTGCCTCCGGCAAATCCAGCGTCGTCTTGTCGCCGTTTGTCTTTGAAAGGAAGGCATCCCCTTCTTCCCCTTCAAGCAGCGGAGTAAGTCCCAACACAGCCACGGTCAAATCGCAACACTGTGAAGCCCATACCCCACCGAAATGAGTGGTGTCCGCATTGTCATATCCTTGATCGTACTGCACGGCGCATGCAGGCCCTGCCGCTTTGGTAATACCCTCTGCAAAAGTGACTAAATTGCTGCTCATGCCATGATAATTGCCAACAAGGGCTTCGATGGAAGCGCTGTTTTCTCCAGTCACAAGCAAGGAGCCGTATTTCGTTTTGTCCAAAGGAAGAATACCTTTGTCGTTTTTCAACAATACCATGGTTTGCTCGGCTGCGTGCCGAGCCAAAGCCACATGGGCAGCATTATTGATACTGTCTGCCCCATACAATGAGTATTTATTGTTGGAAGCAGGATCAAACATTCCCAGTTTCAACTGCGTCTTGAAGGTGTAGTACAAGGCACTGTCCACCGAAGCCGGAGTGAGCAATCCTTTTTTAATGGCCTGCATCACGTCTTCTTGCAAAATATTTGCACAGTCAAGATTAACCCCTGCACGAAGGGCTGCGGCAGCTACCTCGATGCGGGTTGGAATCACCTTGTGGCGGGCCCAGATGTCATCAAGTGCCCAACAATCGGTGACCACTTGCCCTTTGAATCCCCACTCCTTGCGAAGGATTTTCTGAATCAAAGTATTGCTCGTGCAGCAAGGTTCGTCATTCAGGCGATTGTAACCGCACATGATAGATTCAACACCAGCATCCACCAGTTTTTTGAAAGCATAGAGATAAGTCTCGCGCAAGTCTTTTTCATCCACGATCGCATTGAAACTGTGTCGAACGGCTTCCGGGCCACTGTGTGCTGCGAAATGTTTGGCACAAGCGGCCGTTTTCAGGAAATTAGGATCATCACCCTGCAACCCTTTGACGAAAGCCACTCCCATACTTGCTGTCAAGAAAGGATCTTCGCCATAAGTTTCCTGCCCGCGTCCCCAACGAGGATCGCGGAAAATATTGATGTTGGGTGTCCAAAAATTGATTCCCATGTATTGCAAACGCCGATCCTGCGCCACAGCCAAATTATATTTCGCCCTGCCTTCCGTGGAAATGGCAGCCGCCACTTCGTTGAGCAAGGGCACATTAAAGGAAGCTGCCATGGCAATTGCTTGTGGAAAAACAGTGGCTTCACCTGCACGCGCTAATCCGTGAAGGGATTCGTTCCACCAATTGTAGGCGGGAATCTGCAAACGGCTGATTTCGGGAGAAACGTAGCCCAGCAAAGAAATCTTTTCTTCGAGCGTGAGGGTTTGAAAAAGGTTCTGAATCCGTTGCTCCCTAGGCAAGGAAGAGTCACGAAATGGATACTTCGCCTGAGCCATTCCTGACAATGAAACTACTGACAATGCAAGACCTAATGCGTATCGTTTGGTTTTCTTTAGCATGTTATTTCTTTTGTGAAAACAATTTACTTCGAACAGAATAAAACTTTTTGTAAAAATAAGAACTTGGCCCGATAGATTTATTGAACCGGAACAATTTGTTTTGACACATTCCATCCCTCCACCGTCACTTTACCCTTTTCATCACCGTTGTATTCCATTCGAACCGTTTTTTCGTTCCCAGGAAGAACAGACAGATAGTTATCATCATAAAAAACAGGCAAAAGGCGTTTTCCGGTAGAAGAGTCCACCAATGAGATTCGATTGAAGAAAGCCAGCGGATTTCCTGCCGGATTTGCAATTTTGACCTCAATGACATTTTCCGAGACCTTGCGGGCAGAGATAGTTACATCTGCTTTTTTCATTTCCTGCAAGCCTGAATAATTTCCTGTTGAATCAGGATACCAATAGATATTCTCACTCAGCACAGCTTGCATGGCATCTAGAACTTGCAATTTCAAGAAGGCTCCCTTTTCCGCTCTGTGTTTATCCAAATTTGGTTTTACCGATAGATATGACTGGATGGACGTAGGGCTAACCTCAATAAAGACTCCAGTCTCCGGGATTTCCTTACCATTGATATCTATAAAAGAAATTTTCAACATCACGTCATGGTAATAATGAAATGTATTATTGACAATCATCACCATGCCATCGTTTGGGTTACACATCACGTGGAGCGGTTCGCTACCTGTACGCAAACCGTACAAACAAGCATTCACATCCAAATAGTAATCATACATCTGTCCACGAAGTGCCGTCCAAGGATTTTGCGTTTTCCAGATAATAAATCCGGTGTACCAGTCCCAACTGTGGGCACTGAATCCTTCTGCCAAAGCCCGGTACTGGTCGTAATTGACCAATTGAGCGATATCACCAAATTCCTTGATGTTCTTCGGAGTGCCATAAGGAGCAATGGAGTTTGCATAACCAATGTCTTTGTGATACTTCCAGAGAGAATCTATCTTGTTGTTGGCGTAATCGGGAACCACTTGGTTTTCTTTGGGAAGGAACCGCTCAAGCGACTCGGCATCGCCTGTGCCAACTGAGCCCACTTCCGAGTTGAACGGGAAAGTGCGGTAGCTCCAAAATATTTTTGGGTCTTGGATAGTGTAAGGCCCGTCGCCATTTCCTCCAATAGAGTTGTAGGACATTTTATCGCTGTTGGAATAGGTAAAGAAGCAGCGCGTGCCATCGAGTTTGGGCAAAATAGAATCTTGAAGCGGACGCAAAATATCAATGGGAGGGGCAATTTCATTGCCACCACACCAGATAGCCAAGGAAGGATGATTCCGGATCATTTTGACCATGTCGGCCATGGATGTGAGCGACAAGGCATGATCGTCAGGATATTTGCGGCGTGTCCATTGGTCTTCGCTCTTCATGGGATCCACCCAGCGGCCATTGCAGTCGCCCGAGAACCAGAAATCCTGGAACACGAGCATACCGTATTTGTCGCAAGCTGCATAAAATTCGGGACGTTCGATGATGGCACCACCCCAGATGCGAATGAGGTTCAGGTTCATGTCACGGTGGAAACGAACTTCGGCATCGTAACGTTCGTCAGAAAAGCGGAGCATGGCATCGGAAATAATCCAGTTGCCGCCTTTGATAAATATCTTCTGCCCATTCACTGCAAATTGCATGCTGCGGGTGTGCTCATTCCATGTGTAATCGATTTGGCGGACACCCACTTTCACGGATGTGTCGTCGAGGACTTTGCCTTCTGCCGTTACAAATCGAAATTTCAAGTCATACAAGGGATGCCCGCCATACATGTTTGGCCACCAAAGTTTTGGATTTTTCAGCGTGAAATCGGGTAACTTTATTTCGGTTGTACCTGAAGCGGAGAGGATAGCCGGTTGCTTTACGGTTTGTCCATCCATGGTGTATTCCACCGTTCCGCGGATGATTTTTGCCTGAGGATTTTCCACTTCAATGGAAGCTTTTATCACAGCCGGATCTTGCTGTTTTGCCTCGGGGTCACGCTTTCCGGAAACCAATGTCACAATATGCGGATTTTTCAGCACAACGCCACTGGTTTTCTCAATGGTCACTTTGTCCCAGATACCCGTATTGCGGTCGCGGATAGGTTGTATCCAATCCCAACCTGCGACATATTGATGCGATAGATTTTTCGCTATTCGCCCATCTCCTCCTTGTCCGCCGTTGGGATTGCCAACAGGATCTATAGGATACACGATCACTGCCAGGCGATTGTTTCCATCTTTGGCCAATAGGGAGGTGATGTTGTAAGATTGACGGAGGTTCATTCCAAAATGCCGTTCTTTATTCACCCGTTTGCCATTCAGAAATATATCGCAGGAGTAGTTTATTCCCCGAAAATTGAGATAAATCTGATTGTTTGCTGTAGCCGGAGCTTCCTTGAAATCCTTGACAAACCAATAGGTGTAGTAATCCCGCCCAATGTTGTAAATATCCGGGATCTTGTTGTTGTTCATTCCGTAGAAAGGGTCGGGCACCTGCTTGTTTTTGAGCATAGTAGTAAGCACTGTTCCTGGCACAGTGGCAGGTTGCCAGCCAGCCAGCGAAAAGCCCGGTCGGCTCAACTGCTCACCTGTCACGGTCACTTGTTTGATATTTTGGCATTGCCAGCCGTCTTTCAATTCATATTGGTCGTGAGCAGAAGTCGCGACAGGTATAAGAAGCAGAAATAAAAAACGGGCAAGTTTCCCCAACGGAAAAATTTGCATGGCTTTATCGAAATTAGAAATGCTCATGAGCTAGTTATATTTTTAATTTTCATTAATTATCAGTGTTTTGGTGGTCTCGATATCTTCATTCTTTGGCAAGAAGGAAACTCATCGATAGACTTCCGACCGTGGCCGATCTTCCGGTTTCGCTCCAAATTCTTTGTTGGGAACGTCACCCATGACAAACTCAAGTGTACCTCCGTTCATTATATCCTTGTATGAAATGAAGCTGCGACTATAAGGCTTCCCATTCAACTTGGCTGATTGAATATAGATATTCTTTGTCCCGGTTTTGTGAGTTTGAATGGTAAACTTCCTGCTGGCGGGCAAATTGATGGTGGCTTTATCGAATAATGGAGAACCAAACACAAAACAGCCGCTTGCTGGATTCACCTGGTAGAAACCAAGTGACGAAAGGATGTACCATGCCGACATCTGACCACAATCTTCATTGCCGCTTAAACCGGCAGGTTGGTCGTGGTATTGAGTATGCAAAATTTCGTTCACCTTTTCGGCTGTTTTCCATTGCTGACCGGCAAATGCATACAAGTAGGGAATGTGGTGGCTTGGCTCGTTCCCATGGGCATATTGCCCTATAAGGCCTGAAATATCAGGTTGGGCTTCTGCCCCAAGATCGCCCTGAACGACAAAAAGGCTGTCGAGTTTGTGCACAAATGGTTTGTCTCCACCAAACAACCCAATCAAACCTTCCACGTCCTGTGGAACCAGCCATGTATATTGCCAGGCGTTTCCTTCGGTATAATCTCCCTTCAATGGGATATTCACAAATGGGTCAAAAGGTTCGCGGAATGAGCCATTGTAGAGTTTACCTCGCATAAATTGCGTTTTTGTATCAAAATAGAGCGTGTAAGCTTTGGCTCGTTTAGCATAATATGCGTAGTCGTTTTGCTTGTTTAGTTTTTTAGCGAATTGCGCAATCGCCCAGTCAGACAAAGCATACTCCAATGCTTTTGACACGGATTCGCCTTCCTTGTCGGCCGGAACATATCCCTTCTCCTTGAGGTATTTCACCCCGTAATCATCGCGCATCGAGGAGGCCTTCATGGCTTCAAACGCAAGCTGAGGATCAAATCCCTTCACTCCCTTGAAATATGCGTCTGCAATAACCGGAACAGCAGGATATCCGACCATACAATCGGTTTCCGAACCCATCAGCGGCCAAATGGGCAACTTGCCTTGTTGCTGGTAGATGGCGAGGAAAGAGCGCACCATGTCCGGCACACGCTCGGTCTGGATGAGGGTGTAAAGCGGTTGACAGGCACGGTATGTATCCCACAAGGAGAATACCGTGTAATTGTTGAACCCCGGATTCTTGTACACTTTTTTGTCTGTTCCCCGGTAATCTCCGTTGTGGTCGTTGAACAAAACAGGTGCGGAGAACGCATGGTACAGGGCGGTGTAGAAAGTCCGTAATTGAGCGACATCTTTTGTTTCCAGATCGACTCGGCTAAGTTCCTTGTTCCATTTTGCATAAGCTTTGTCTGCAACTCGTTTGAAATTCCAGCCAGGAACTTCTGCTGCAATGTTTGCCAATGCATTCTCTTCGCTAACTGGAGATATGCCTATTTTCAAGAAAATAGCTTCATTGGTTTTTGTCGTGAAATTCAGCACTACAACAACTGAATCTCCCTCCAGAGCGGTTCCACCTTTTGCTTTCGAGGCATTGAATAGCAATAAAGCATCGGCTGCCCGTGAAAGTTTGACAGCAAAATAGAGCCGTTGATCATTTGCCCATCCGGTGGAAAAGCGGTAACCGGTGTAAGTGGTAGGATTCACTTTCTTGATAAATGTCTTCACTGGTTTGTCCCAACCTATTCCCATCGTTAAATTGATGCCTATGTGCGCATCGGCCGATTGAGGAAATGTATATTTATGGAAGGCAACCCGTTCAGTAGCGGTCAACTCTGCTTTTATTTTATAAGCATCGAGGTTTACGGAAAAATAACCAGCTTTGACCGCCTCGTCCTGATGGGTATATTTTGTTGCCCAACCTGCAAACGGGGTTTTATCTGTTCCTGGAGAAGCATATACTTTGCCTACATAAGGCATCACAAGGATGTCTCCCAAATCGCCGATACCTGTCCCGCTGAGATGTAGCTGGGAGAATCCTGTCAAGATACTATCCGAATAGTGATAACCGGAACACCAGTCCCAACCTTTCACATAATTAGTAGGACCCACTTGCACAGCCCCAAAAGGGACATTGGCTCCCAGAAAAACATGCCCGTGGTCGCCTGTCCCAATATATGGATCCACATAACGTGCGACATCCTTGGTTTGGGTTCTACCATTCTGCGCGATGGCATAAAATAGAACGACCAGCATAAATAATACTCTTTTCTTCATCGTCATATATTTATTTTATCGTATCAAAATTATTCCGCGAGGAAAGCTCTATTAATCGGTTCGATAAGCTCATCTTTCCTCCATCTTATTCATTAAACTTAGTCAATGAATAAGGCGAGTTCTTCGACAAGATTCCCCGTTTGGCATTCGGGATTTGGCTCATCTTCAGTTTAAGCGTTCCCCCTTTTCGAATATTATCGAAAGTGAGATAGTTTTTTGAATAGGATTTTTGGTTAAGGAAAGCATCTTGGATATAAATGTTCTCCTTGCTGTTGTTGGCAGCATCAATAATAAATTTCTTTCCCGTTTCGAACGTAATGGTTGCTTTTTTAAACAAGGGACTGCCCAACGCATATTCCGTAGTGCCTGGACATACTGGATAAAAGCCCAACGCTGAGAAGACATACCAAGCGGATGTCTGCCCATTGTCCTCGTCCCCACAATACCCTTTGGTGTTGGCATGATAAAGTTTATCCATGACATTGCGTAGGTGAAATTGCGCCCGCCATGGTTTCCCGAGATAATCGAAAAGGTAAATTGCATGTTGCACAGGCTGATTTCCGTGAGCATATTGCCCCATGTTGATAGCGGCCATCTCAGCCATCTCATGTATTACAAACCCATATGTTCCCACCTTGAAAGTATTCGGAGCACGGAACATGGAATCAAGCATGTAGGCAGTATGTTCATGACCTCCAAGCAATTGGGACAAGCCTTCGGGGTCATGCATCACGCTCCATGTGTAATGCCAAGAAGAGCCTTCCGTGAAAGGACCTCCCCATTCGGTGGCATCGAACGGTTCGCGCCATTTGCCTTCCCCATTCTTGCTACCCATAAATCCGGTGGATGGATTCAATAGATTTTTATAGTTGAAAGCCTGCTTACGGTATTTCTTAGCAATGGCTTTATCTCCGATTGCTTCTGCAAAACGGAAAATGCACCAGTCTGCATAGGCATATTCCAACGTTTTGGCTGTGGCTTCGGAAAATTCAGGATAAGGCACATAGCCCAAACGATTGTATGCCTCGTAGCCATTTCGTCCCACGGAGTTAATCGGCCCTTGGTTATTTGCTTGATGGATCATGGCTTCCAAAGCAGTTTTCGCATCGAAAGAACGGATACCCTTTACCCAGGCATCTGTGAGAATTGAGATAGAGTTGTTGCCTACCATGCAGTCGCGGTAGCCTGGGCTAGACCATTCTGGAAGCCAACCGCCTTCTTTATAGGCATTGACAATGGAAGCCGTCACTTCTGCGCTCACAGATGGATAAACAAGTGTGAAAAGAGGATGAACAGCCCGGAAAGTATCCCAAAAACCGTTGTCGGTGTACATGTAGCCGTCATGGATTTTGCCATCGTAGGGACTATAGTGAAGGGGTTTGCCTTTGCCGTTCAATTCATAGAACTTTCGGGGAAAGAGTAAAGTGCGGTAGAGGCAAGAATAAAAGGTAGCCTCTTGTTCCAATGTACCACCATCGACCTCAATTCGGCTCAATTGCTTGTTCCATTCTTGTTTTGCTTTGCTTGAGACGTCATCAAACGAAGCTATGCCAATTTCACGTTTCAAATTGAGTTGGGCTTGTTCCAAGCTAATGAAAGAAGAAGCGGTTTTGATTTCCAACGGCTTCTGCCCGATATTGAATTTCAGATAAGCATACACGTGGTCGTGAGTGCTATTCAAAGCTTTAGGATATCGCTTGCCACCATAAAAAAGGCCGTAGTCTTCTATTGGTTTGTCAAATTCGAGGACAATGTAGTTGGCAAAATTGGAAGGAACTCCACCGCTGTTGTTCTTCACATAGCCCGTTATTCTCCGGCCAGACGGATCAATGCTGAGACTACTTCCACCATCGTAGCCATCAATGAGAATATACTGTTCTTGCTTTTTGGGAAATATGATCCGTAAAGAAGCAGCACGTTCCGTAGGGGCGATTTCTGTGGTGATGCCGTTATCAAATTTCACCTTGTAGTAATAAGGCTTTGCCGTCTCATTTTGGTGACTGAAACTTGCACCGCGTAACTTGTCTTGAAACACAAGGGAATCGATCTGAGGCATAATGGAGAATGTGCCGTAATCATTAATCCAAGGACTGGGTTGATGGGTTTGTCGAAAGCCACAAATGAACTTTTGGGCATAGGAGTACATCCATCCGTCACGGTTCGCTCCCGTTTGGGGGCTCCAAAAATTCATCCCCCAAGGCACAGCAACAGCCGGATAAGTATTGCCGTATGAAAAAGCATAAGTGGATTCTGTACCCATCAGGGGATTTACCTTGTCCACCGGGCTTTCGGCAAAGAGTCGAAAAGAAGCTGCTAGGAAAGCAAGAAAAATATACCTTTTTAAATGGTCCATCATCATAAAAAACTGATTTATAGCGAATCATCAATTGGCAAGCTCTTCGAGCAAAGGCTTTTCAACGGTTTTCACCACCGGAGCCAATTTATCATTTTGTTGCTCAAATATCGTTATCTGATTATCTCCTGATTTTAACCAACATCCAGGCAAATAAAGTGTTTGTTGCGGGCCAATCTTCCAATATCGTCCCAGATTGTATCCATTTACAAAAACAATGCCTTTGCCCCACCCCCTCATATCGAGAAAAACATCTCCGATTTTATCTATGCGAAAGGAAGCGGAATAAATGGCAGGCAAACCCTGTTTCACCACCGGCATCCTGTCACCTATTTCGGGAGCCTTGTCCATTGGCAGTTTATACATTTCCCAATTGCCTGTTATTTCAAAATCGTTGATTTTCACAGGCGAAATAATTCCCTTCGTATTTTGGGGTATTTCTGCTCCATAATTGATGCGCCCCATGTTTTCTACCAGAATCTCCAACCGCCCGTTGAACGGAATATTTACGTCCAATTCATAGAGGTTGTTCATCCGGTTGAGTTCGCCCACTTTTTTCCCATTCACATACACCAAGGCATAATCGCGCAACCCCTTGATGCTCAATTTTCCAGTCAAGGGTTGAGTGAAGCGTTTGCTGTAGAGCACATAGCCGCTTCCTTGTCCTAGTTGTTCGAAAGTGAGAGGTGTATCGTTGCAAACTGCTTTGATATTTTTTTTCCAATCAAAGAGATTCATACCCTTCTCCATCTTGATATCAGGCAAGCAGATTACTGGAATAGCTGCTGGAATATCGGGAATGGGATAGCCTACGGAAGTCTTCATCAAGTCGAGCAATGCCAAGTATTTCGGAGTTGGAGAGCCTGATTCGCTGATAGGTGCGTCGTAATCATAACTGGTAATATCGGGCTGGATATCGTGTTCATCGTTGTAATTGGCTCCAGAGGTAAAGCCAAAGTTTGTACCTCCATGCACCATGTAGAAGTTGAAGCTGACTTTATTTTGAAGGTATTTCTCGACTTGTTTCACTGTCTGGTCAGGAGAAATCCGGTTAAAAGCCTCACCCCAATGATCGAGCCAACCGGGATAAAATTCGGCCACCATATATGGACCTCCTGAATAGTGCTTATCTACTGCTTTCTTGAGATTTTCGATATTCTCTTCACCATTGGCCGTAGGCAGAACTCCTTGAATGGCACCGTTATCAAAGAGCCAAGAACCATCGGAAGTAAACATTGGCACATCAAACCCTGCTTCTTTCAGCATTTTCATCACGGCAAGATAATATTCGCGGTGTTTTTCCTGAGGTATATCCGTCCGTTGCGACATGTAAGAGCCAAACTCGTTTTCCACCTGCACCATGATAATAGGACCACCGTGAGTAACCTGCAAATTGCGAAGTTGTTCGGCCACTTTGTTTACATACACTTTGCAAGAGTCCAGGAAAGGCTGATTGGTTCGGATTTGCAAATCCTTATTGTTCTGCAACCACCAAGGATAACCCCCAAATTCCCATTCGGCACACACGTAGGGGCCTGGGCGAAGAATCACGAAAAGGCCCTCTTCTTGTGCTGTACGGATATATTCTGCCAAGTTTTTATTACCAGTTGTAAAATCCCAGACACCGGGTGCTGTGTTGTGATAATTCCAAAACACATAAGTAGCCACGGTATTCAAGCCCATGGCCTTCATCATTTTCATGCGGTGCCGCCAATACTCCTTGGGTACACGGGGGTAATGCATTTCTCCGGAATGAATTTGTATTGGTTTCCCATCGTAAACGAATTCCCCATTGGAAATGGCGAATGAGTGCGTTTTTTTCTCTGCAAAACCAGACAAAATGCTAAGAAGCAACAACAAAGACAGAAATACTATTCTTTTCAACATAACGAGTTATTATTAAATTAATACACCTGTACCGAAGAGATCACCGGACAAGCTCGTGAATCAGCGATGTGGATACGAATTTTATTAGTTCTCACCGGATCAAATTTCAAGATGCGTTTGTGTCCAATCGTTGTCTCTTGAGCCACTTTTTCCCATTTCCCATTTTTCAAAACTTCCACGTTAAAGCTTTTCACGCGTTGCCCAAGCTTGATGTATTCTCTCAAAACAAGGTATTTCACCGTTTCGTACGTTTTCCAATCCAGCTCTATAGTTCCCGAAACAACTTTGTCGTCCGTCGCCCAATAACTATCAGGATTGTTGTCTATCAGATTTGCACCAATAAATTCCTTGGCATTTCCACGCACCGAACTCACTTTCACAGTAGCTTTTTTTGCTATATCCGTCTTAAATTCTTCATTCAGCAATGCACGAAAGCCTTCCAAAGCCTTTACATCGTTTTCGTGTAAAAATCCGCGACGGTCGGGTGGCACATTCAAGAGCATAAGCGAACCTCTACCTACACTATTCAGATAGATGGTGAAAAGCTGTTGAGGGGTTTTAACCAAGCTGTCTTCGCGCTCATGGTAGAACCATCCCGGACGGATGGAAACATCTGCTTCGGCAGGAATCCAGTGATTACCATCCTCAGCACCTGTTCCCAGCAATGTTTCAATGCCTGCTTTTCCGGCATAGATGGTGTCGGTATTGATCATGTTCCAGTTGGTGGTGCTGACATGCCCTTCTTCGTTTCCACACCAACGGACTCCGGGGCCGGCATCACTGAAGAAAATCACGTTCGGCTGCATCTTACGCACAAAATCAAGTGTTTTGGGCCAATCGTAATAAGACCTTTTGTCCACGTTGCGCGTTTCGTTGGCCCCACCATAGTAGCCAGAACCACCGTTCGCCCCGTCAAACCACATTTCGAAAATCGAACCGTAGTTTGTGAAAAGTTCTTTCAACTGATTGCGGTAATATTCTATGTAAGAAGGATTTCCATAGTCGGATCGGTTTCTGTCCCAAGGAGACAGGTAAACCCCAAACTTCACCTCCTGTTTTTTACATTCGTCAGATAATTCTTTCACGATATCCCCTCTGCCATCCTTGTAAGGGCTATTTTTCACAGAATGCTCCGTGTATTTAGATGGCCACAAACAAAATCCATCGTGGTGTTTGCATGTCAAAATAATTCCTTTGAATCCAGCTTTTTTCAATACGGAAACCCATTGGTCAGCATGGACTCCACTTGGATTGAATACAGATTCCTTTTCACTGCCAAGCCCCCATTCCAAGTCGGTAAAAGTATTGGTTGTGAAATGAATAAAAGCGTTCAGCTCCATCTCGTGCCAAGCCAGTTGAGCCTCTGAGGGAACAGGAAAAACGGGTGCCGGTGGAGTCATATTCTTCTGCGAAAAAGCCAAAAGAAACAGGGATAAAAGAATTGTTGTGAGAATACTTTTCATTGTTCGGTATTTATTTTATTATTTCGAAATAATATCTACATCGTCAATATAGTAAATAGCTTCACCCTCGTGTTCATCCGTTCGGAAAAGGGGCGGTGCAGGCTGTTGATTTGGGGTGTTGCGATCGGGTTTATTCCGATAATCCCCGGTGCAGAAAGAAAGACGTTCTACGGATTTCACGGCCTCAGCCAGTTGGGCATTGTTGAGAACTTTTTCTCCGTCCACAGTCAGGTCATAACTGCCAAATAATGTTGCATCAACGTCAATCTCAAAGTTATACCATTTTTCCGAAACTTGTTTAAGTAAAAGCTTTGGAATGTTTCCGTCTTGAGCATATAAATTCTTCGTTTTATCAAACCATATCCTTACGGGGCGATTGCCATAACGATCTGTCAACTCAATTCTTAGTGCTCCTGTGTTGTTCGACTTCAGATACACTTTAAATCTCAGTTTGGCATGGGTCCCTGTTTGGAATACACGTATTGCCTTGGCATAATCGTAAGGGTCTGTGTCGGATAATTCCAAACATTTATTTTTACCATCAGGAAAGGACTTCACATGAACGGATGCCCATTGCGGGGCATAAATATTCCAATCCGGAACCGCGCCATCCACTAGCAGATGGTTGAAGTTGTCGTGCACTTCTCCCTCCACTGCATAGCGTACAGGCAATGGCACACGGCTTACCCAGATATCTTCTTTATTCATGCTGTAGGTAAGCCACATGTCGCTCCCTGGAGGATTCCCATTTCCTTCCTCGATGCCACGTGTGTAATTTGGCCCAAAATCTTTCCACCGCCCAAAAAAACGGCGAGGCGGAACTTCTCCCTGAACCACCAACATGTTGTCGTACATGATTCCGTCATCGCCTGTAACCACAATCAGCGGATAGCGGTATTCCTGTGTGGCAATTGGATTATAGACCATCGCATAACGGCCGTCTTCCGTGCGTTGCCCCCAATTTTTTCCACCGGGCATAATCAGCGTCGGGGATTTCTCCGGATGCGATATAGTGACACCTTCATCATTGGAGATAGCACTCATGGATTTTTTCCAAAGGAATACAACTTTGCCATCTTTCCTGTGATAGAAGGAAGTGGCTTCCACACTGTCTCTGGCCGCACCCAACGAAGGATAATAATTATTGTTCTTTCCCGTGTCCTCATCCAGCCATTGCAATGTCATTAACTTATCGGACAACAATGCCTGACAGGCTTTTACAAAACCCGGATCGGAAGAACGGGTGAAAAACGGATAAGCCGTGTTGCTTTCGTTCCAATCGTTGTAGCTACTGTAACGGACAAAATAAATCGGCCCAAAAGAACCATCTTGGTGTACTTCCCGAACCACCCTTCCGATGCCGCCTTTGCCAAAAGGATGTTCGGTGTGTCCATAAAATCCGCACACCAACAAACGTCCATTCGGAGCAACATAAAATCCCATCCGCTGGTGCATCATGTAGCCCGTGTAACCTTCAGGGATCTTCACCCCTGCAGGAGCTTTGTACTCGGGAAAAACGACTTGGGGCTTCGCCCAATTTCGCCCGTCAAGTGATGTCACCAACAGGGTATGTACAGGAGCAATGTGTTCATCCACAGCTCCGCTGAGGTATTGCACGTAGAAACGGTTGTTCCAATAACAAATATTCGGCGCATGGTTGTACGTCCAACCAAAGCCATCTGCCCATTCTGGATGGGTGCGGTTTGCGCGCAACACTTGACGACTTTCTACGCCGACAGCCAAGCGGAGTTTTCCGTCATGGGTAGTGGGGTCGGCAATTTCGCCACCTACATACCGGACCGGTTCGGATACGCTACCCGTCTGAGCCAGTAGATTCATCTGCAAGGCAACCTGTAAAAACATGATCACGGAAAGTATTTTATTCATTGTCATCGACATCGCATTTCAACATCTACTCCATCGGCATTATTGGCAAACTGGAGCAACAAGGTTTTCGAATCATTGTCCCAAATCGAGGTGAACGGAACGGGTATTTTTCGGTTCGCTTCTTTTACTTCAATGCCTTTGGGCTCGGCAGAAAGCAAAATTCGCATCACGTTGTTCGTTCCCGAAGGGCTTTTGGCCTGAAATGAGAAAACTCCATTTAGGACAGTTTCCTTTTCCACCCGCGAGGCGGCGCATAGCACCGCGGGCGCCTTTTTCGTATTATGCTCCAAATCGTAAAGGAAAACTTGCTGCCCTGGTCCAATTATTTTCTTCCGAAGACAAATAAGTTGCCTCTGGCGACAAATCCTGAGCTATCCAGGGATAGCCGTAATACCGTTGCCAAGCCACTTTAAAAACATCCCCATAACCGACAAAAGCCCAATATTCGGGTTCTTCGAGATAAATATCCGTCACGCCTGTGTCTATCGCTTTTTTCACTTGCGCCTTGATGTATGCCAAGTATTCGGGAGAGGGATTGACATAAGGCACATTCTTCCCATGCCAAATAGTATCTCCTTTCTCATTCACCTGTGCATCATCGAAATGCATTTCTCCATCAAATTTCCCCGTGAAATAATCCTGATATTGGCCCCATGCAATGCCTGTCATAAAACCGATTCGATAGCCACGCCCTTTCCATGATTCATATCGGGTCGAGAAAGTGGAATCCATCCCATAAAGGATTGCCATGTCCGAACGCACATCGTATTAGGGCAACCATTTTTCTGCAATTTGGAAAGAAGTTTTGTCTTGTGCAAACAGCATGACTCCTCCAAGCCAAACAGGCAGCAAAAATACAAGACAGAAACTTCTTTTACATTTATTTTTCATCGTCGCTACTCAATCGAATTTTGTCTTTATAAGTCAAACCTTGCAAATCAGGATTACGAAACAAGAATTAAACACATCCAAATGCCTAATTAGCTTTCAAACACATTCTTCGAAAATTCCCGGGTTTGTTCAAAAAGCAAATGCGAGCGCAGGGTATTTTTCTTTTTTGAGAATAGAAGCAGGCAGGGTCACTTTCACCTTGTCGCCTTCAAGCACCCATTTCACATTTGTACCTGTTGAAAGCAATTTGACTTTTCTCCCTTTTTTCGGCAAATTACCTTTCCATTCCACGGTTTTTGGAATGTCTTTATTTTCGGGAAGGCACACCAAAGCATAATGTGTTTTTGCATCCTTGCTTTGAGTGAAGAAAGTATCCCCATCGCGGTAAACAGCAGTAACACGAGTTCCATAAATAGCATCGCCATTCACCTTCATCCATTCGCCAATCCGATTCAATACCCTTATTTCCTCAGGCTCGATGGTGCCATCGGCACGTGGGCCAACGCCCAACAACAAGCTTCCACCTTTGGAAACGATTTCAATCAATTTGTGAATTACCTTCGTTGGTGATTTGTATTGTTCGTTGGGTACCCATCCCCAAGCATTTCCCAATGTGATACAGCTTTCCCAAGGGTGATCCAGCACTTTATCGGGAATTGTCTGTTCCGGAGTCTGGTAGTTTTCGTAAGGGCCAGATACAGTCCGATCCACCACAAGCAAACCGGGTTGAGCCTTACGGGCCATCGCAGCGATACGAGGAATGTCCACTTCCTGATTCCATTCAGGAATGGCAGCACCCCATGCACGCACTTCATCTGTGACAGTTTCGAGCGGACGCACCCAACCACCATCAAGCCAGAGAAGGTCTATTGCTCCATAATCATGCATCAACTCACTGATTTGATTATAGGTAAATTGCTTGAATCTGTTCCATTTCCATGGATATTTTCGAATATCATAATTGACATTTCTGTCAGGAGTGGCATATTTTGACCACCAAAAATCTTGCGAGTGCCAATCGGGCTTGGAAAAATACGCCCCAATCATAAAGCCTTGGTCACGAAAAGCTTGGAACACATATTTAGCGACATTGGCACGAGGATTGGCTTCGAAAGGCCCGTTAGTTATCTTGTAATCAGTTTGTTTTGTATCAAACATACAAAAACCATCGTGATGCTTGGTGGTAAATACCATGTAACGCATCCCAGCGTCCTTGGCAGCTTGTGCCCATTGTTCCGGATTAAATTTGACGGGGTTGAATTCTTTGCTTAAGCCCCAATACCATTTCTTGTAATCTTCGTAAACACTTGTGCTATCTCTCTCAATCCAAGGTTCACTACAAATCTGCCACGATTCAATAATCCCGGGTACAGCATAGACGCCCCAATGAATCAAAACACCAAACTTTTGGTCTTGCCACTTGTCTAATTTAGCACGGACATCCGGTTCGGACGGCCATTGGTAGGTTGAGGACTGATGATGGAGGTTGTTTTCCTGAGCCTTTAAAGTCAAGATAGAGGCTAAAACCATTAATATCACCAAACGGATGCACTTCATTTCAATACAATTTATTAATAATAATTCAATCGTTTCTTCTGTTTCACTCTGACAACCCGCCCTTTCCTCTATAAAGATGTATCGGGCCATCGAGTTTAACCTTCACCACCGTGACATATTTGTCATTTTGAGATTCTGGAACATCGATGTAAACCAATCCGGGAATAGGACTCCAGGAAATTTTACCGACGACTTTATAGGAAAGTGAAGCATTGGTTCCGACAACCGACACTCCTTTTATGTTGTTGCGGATACCTTTCAGCATAATTTGACCGTTTGTCCTGCCATGCAAAAAAAGATACAAAGTTGTTGAATCCTTAGAAAGGGTTGTCGGTCCATAAAAATGCCCTGATGCCAATCCCGGCAATGTGCCGAATATGGATTCACCATTTCTTTTATTCCAATCGCCCAATTCTTTCAATATATTTATCTGTTCCCGGGGGATAGAACCATCAGCCCGTGGTCCAATATCCAGCAGGAGATTGCCACCATTAGCCACGGCATCCACGAAAATTGTTATCACTTCGTAAGGACTTTTCCAAGCCGTGTCCGTTGGTTGAAAGCCCCAACTGTCGTTCGTTGTCATGCACAATTCCCACCATTTGTATGCAGGACGAGATACCGGAAAATTTTGCTCTGGAGTTTCGTAGTCCCCATAGCCAGTGAGCCGGCCATTAATAATTAGTTCCGGATTATAACTTAACAGCATTTTCCGCACATCAGAAGCCTCCCATTCTGCGGCATTATGTTCCCAGTCGCCGTCAAACCAAATCAAATCGGGTCGGTATTGCTGCATTATTTCCGACATCTGTAGATTGTTGAATTGTAAGAATTTTTTCCATCGTGTGGGGTTTTGAGAGATTGTGTAACGTGAACTATCTTTTAGGAAACCCGGATAATCGGGGTTGCTCCAGTCGAGGAGTGAAAAATAAGCGCCGCACTTGATACTGTCTTTGCGCAGGGCTGCAAAAAACGGAGCGATTGCATCCTTCTTGAAAGGAGTTTTCTTTACTACATTCAGGTCGCTGGCTTTTGTATTCCATAAAGCCACTCCGTCATGGTGCTTGGTTGTTATCACAGCATAGCGTGCTCCAGATTGCTTAATCAAATCAGCCCAAGCCTGCGGATCATATTTTGCTCCTGTGAAGCCTTTCAATTGAGACATATATTCGGAGTAAGGAATCCACTTGTTGTGGAAACTCCACGACTCACCCACTCCCTTCACCGAATATATTCCCCAATGAATAAATATGCCCAATTTAGCATCAGCAAACCATTGCATTTTGTTTTTAATGCTCTCGGAAGATGGTATGGCTTGTTGAGCATTCAGAGATGAGATGAGGATAGTTAGTAAAATGGAAATGCAGAGATGTTGTTTCATCTAAATATAATTTCTATCAATGAAGCTATTGCTTATCATTATTTTCTTAAAAAAATCTTTATCAATCATTTACCACGGAAGAGATTCCTCTTCCGTGGCGAATGATTAAAGTTTGAATTATATTACTGAGCCCAAAATATTTTAGTATCTCTTGTATCTTCCGAAGAAACAGCTGCGTAATTTGTTGAATTATACGTAGTTTCAGTTGATGGATACAATAACCTTGTAGGTGGCTGTAGGGCCGATGTATAAGAAGGATCATCGTAAAAGGTAAGTGCTGGATAACCGGTTCTACGATATTCAGCCCAGGCCTGCCCTGCTTGTAATATAAAGAAATTCAGCCATTTCTGTGTATATATTTTTGCTAGCTTCTCAGTGGTGGTACCACTATATGCGATGCTATCACCAGCAATGAAACTTGCTATTTCTGAAGTAGTTGGAGCTGTTTCGGCAGTTGCTGAGTAACCAGAATATACGGCAGAGCTATTCAAATCAAAGTAAAAATCAATAGATTGCGATATACCTGTTTCATAAGCTGTGGAAGCTGTTCCTAAGCCCCATCTTTCATAAGCCTCCGCTTTAAGAAAACTAACCTCGGCAGCAGTGAAAACAACACCGGGGACATTTATGTTCTTGATGAATGTTGCAGAGTCTATCGTTGACACTAGGTTGTTACTCAGCATGGATTCAGCAGTGGTTGTTGTGGAGCCTATAGGTAGTCCAACATAACCGGCACTACTTTTGTTCCAGAATACAGGGGTACGAGGGTCATTGCTAGCAACCATGACATCCTCCAATAGATATTCAGGCGCAATTGGTCCATTACTTGTTGCGGCATCGGTGAGCCCGCTCTCTAAACCAGATGAATTAAAACTACTATTGCTCGAATTTACCTCCAGCAAGATATTTTGATCATTCGATTCAACCAACGGATATGTGGTCGTATCATTCAACATTTCTGTAACAGCAGTTTCTGCAACACTTTCGCTTACATTCGAAATGCGCATTAAGAGACGCAAACGCAAAGAATTTGCATATCGTCTCCACATTTTAAGATCTCCGCCAAGCAGGATGTCTTGTGTGGCAAGACTTGTCGATACAGATGATGTAACACTCACCGTATCTAAGAAAGTGTTGATTGTTTTCAGGCCATCAATGATAGTAGTATATATGCTATCTGCATCATCAAATTTAGCTTTTGTCAGAGTATTTGTCGTATTTAGAGAGCCGGCCTCTGAAAAAGGAATATCTCCCCATAAATCAATAACTTGAGACGTTTGATCATAATAAACGACTTTGGCTATCTGCAAATAGACTTCTTGTTCCACCTGTTTGGTTGCTGTCAAATTACTGTAGGTCTTTTCGATCTCGCGGTACTGGTTGACGATACCTCCTGTGTAATATGCTTCCCAGCGATCTTCATTATAATCCGACGAAGGAACATACATTTTAGAGGTAATGCCAATTCCTATGAACTGTGAATATTTAGCAGTGACTCCTGTGACAAATGTAGCATAATCCCAATATGTTGGCATAATTCTATTGTTTAGTAACATAGTGGTAAATAGATTGCCCATATAACCCACAGTTGACGTATCCGGATCCGTATAATCATCCTCAATCTTATCCATACAAGAAGAAAAACTCATCAGCAGAATAATCGAAATACTTAAATTTAAAATTATTTGTTTCATAATTTTCTGATTTAATTCGTTTATAAATTAAAAAGAGGCACGTAATGATGCTCCAAAACTTCTAGTTCCGGCCATTGCACCTTGATCAATACCTTGATACAACCAACTTGAACCGACTGTCGCTTCAGGGTCGATATTATCCAAGGTTTTCCATATAAAAAAGAGATTTCGTCCTGTCAAAGAAAACTGGATATTTTGAAATTTCATTTTTTTAGTTAAACTTTTGGGCAAAGTGTAAGACAATGACATTTCCCGTAACTTGATGTAGCTATTATCAAATACTGCATGGTCATACTGGTTATAATAGCCAGATCCAGCACCCCAGCCAAACGAATTCAAATAATAGCTTGCCGCATCGATGATGGTGGTATTTGCATCCCCTGATTCAGTGACACCACTAAGAATAAGACCATCGTTGTAGGTTCCACTTGTAGAAGCAACCTTAGTGCCACTATCATCAATATAGTAAGACAACCCTCCGTGTTCAGCATCGCGATATTGCAGAGAGTTTTTATACATCCCAGCCCCAGTCATATATAGGGTTGGAGTAGAAACAATTTGACCTCCCAACCGATAATCGATCATGATATCTAAGGCAAAATTCTTGTATGTAAACGTGTTCGAGAATCCCCCCACTACCTTTGGAGTGATGTTGCCGACTTTCTGGTAGGTGGTATTATCGATTTCATAATAACCGTCTGAATTTACAATTTTGACGCCGTCACTATTCGTGGAAATAGGATGTACATAGATGTTGCCCAAGGCATCGCCCACGCTAGCTTTAATCTGGAGAGCTCCGCCGTCAGTGCTATAAGGAATAAGCTCATCCACGCCTGTTGTAAGCCTTAGCAGTTTATTCCTATTCATGCCAATATTCAATCGGCTAGTCCACTCAAAAGACTTTAATTTTAATGGGGTTGCCGATATTGATATCTCCAAACCTTGATTTGACAAGTCGCCCACGTTGGTAAGCATACTACTGGCACCGGATGATGCTGGCGTATCCAAATAAAGAATCTGGTCTTTAATTTTGTTATAATAGTAAGAAAAATCAAAGCCCAAACGATTTTGCAGAAATTTCAGCTCTAAACCAATCTCAGACTCGTATTTCTTTTCTGAACGGATTCCATCGTTTCCATATTGAGAACTTGCGGGTGATTGATATATTACATTACCAGAAGTAGTTGTAACTGAACTTACTGTATATGCAACACCTGCTTGGTACATCTCAGGGTGATTGCCAACGATACCCCATGAAGCTCTTAATTTACCATATGTCAAATAAGATGGAAATTTGAAAGCATCAGAGAAGACAAATCCACTGTTGATGGAAGGATAAAAATAATGATTTTCATTTTTTGGAAGAGTAGAAGTCCACTCATTACGGCCTGTTGCTTCCATATATAACCAAGATTTATAATTCAATCCTAAAATCCCGAAAGCTGCCATATCTGATTGGTAAGTACTCGTTGAAGTACTGGATATGGAACTTGCTGAATTTGTCAAACTAAACCAATTCTCGATAACTAATCCATCATTTGTGTTTGAACTGGCATCGGAGTAAGTAGCTCTTTTACCATTAGCACCAATCGATGCAGTCAGGCCCAGATCTTTCAATATGTTATTTGTATTGTATGAAAGCAAGGCATCCCCATAAAGTATTGTTGAACGACCATTCGCAACCTTATAATAGCCTGAATATCCAAATGCTGATGAATATTCGTTGTGTTGCTTATCTTCTACACGCAAGCTGGTGAAATCATTCCCAATACGGCCTCTAAGCTTGAATTTATCATTAAGCGCAATGTTAGCTGTAACACTATTAATATAGCGATTTTGACTTTCGTCATAACTGTTCTTAAGGCGGCTCCAAAGAAGATCCAAAAGTTCGTATGCTCTGATGTTGTAAGAAAGAGCTTCATCCGGATCATATGTCGTTGCTGTAGATTTGACATATTTATAACCTTTAGTCGTCTGATATTTTGATAGATATGTATTCATATCATCCATTCTGCTATAGAATCCACCGAATGCTCCCGTGAGACGACTTAGCATCGTAGGGCGGTTATGCGTAAATGTATTTATATAATTTGAAATAATGTCAACGCTCACATTTTTATTCAGCTTCAAAGTGCCATTAAAACTAAAATTATTTTTTTGCATGTTACCACCTCGTTGAATACCTTCATAGTCGGTTCGGGTATAAGCCAAGCGAAAATTTCCATTATCAGAAGCATTAGAAATTGCTACATTGGATATAGAACTATAACCAGTCTGATAAAAATCTTTATAATTATCTTTATTAGCCACGTAACTACGAGATGAGCCATCCCAATACTTTACTGTACGCCCATCAAATTTAGGTCCAAACTGCGCATAAGCACGGTAGATTGGATGTACTGAACCATCATCATCTGTCAACCATCCAGTATCCGAGCTTCCAAAACTATCAACGTTTGTTGCCCTATCATAACCTGGGCCATATTCATTTTGATAATCAGGTTTGGTGGCTACATTTTCAAAATTATAACTATATCCTATGTCAACACCTAAACCCCGATTTTTTGAACCTTTTTTTGTAGTAATCACAATTACACCGTTAGCAGCTTCAGATCCATACAAAGCCGAAGCACTCGCACCTTTAAGAATTGACAAAGTTTCAATATCCTCGGGATTGATATCGATAGCTCCATTCTCACGGATCTTAGTTTCGGACCAGTAGTCACCATTATTACCTCCAATTGAACTCAACATCGTAGAACTCCTTATTGGGACACCATCCACGATATACAGTGGTTGAGTATTGTTGTTGATCGAGGTTACACCACGAATTTGAATATTAACAGCACTTGTTGCACCACCCGGAGCAGAATTGATTCTTACTCCAGCAGCTTTTCCATACAATGCAGAACCAAAGTTTGTACTTCCTGTTTTGGTTAAATCAGCAGCACTAACAGTACTCACAGCATAGCCAAGTGCCCTTTGCTCTTTTTTAATACCCAATGCAGTTACAACAACCTCATTCAATCCTGTACTTGCATCCTCAAGAGTTACATCAATTTGTGTTTGAGAACCCACCTTTATTGTCTTACTAGTCATTCCCACGCAGGAGAATACAAGTTCAGAACCATCCGGCACTTTGGATAAAGTGTACTTTCCACTGGCATCAGATGTTGTTCCTATGGTCGTTCCTTTCAGCATAACTGCAACACCTGGAAGCGGAGACCCACCCAGATCAGCGATAACACCCGAAATAGTGCGTACGTCTGCGGGTTGGGATACAACAACAGTACCTGATCTTTTAGGGGCTGGGCTTTCAGCTCTCACCTTCATCACATTTCCCAAGGATATGATACCTAATGCACAGCCTAGTGAAACGATTTTCTGCAACTTGGGCCAACTATTCCCAAATGCTGACCTTTTCCTTTTTAAAGACTTGATCCTTTTCATAAGCATTTCTAATTAATAAAATTTAATGATTTACAATATAACCAAAACACACGCACATAAAAATATCGATAGTGACATAAAATCACCGTCTAATAATTTATAATATGATATAATAAGGTTTGAAGGGGGGAGTAATACTTTGCTATTTGCAAATTCGAACCTAAACTTACACTATAAACAAAATATTGATGTTTTTATTTCAAAACGAAACTATTTTAGATGTTTTTATAATCAAATAGTTAACATCAGGCCTTTTATGATTGCTTTTTAAGTTGGATTCAATCGGCATCGCTATGGAGTTGTGCAACTTTGTTTAGCTTTGTTACAAGGCAACTCGTTTTCAGACTGTCTAATTGTCCTTAGCAACTGCTCTCCTACCCCGATGCGGTATCCTGACGAAAAATAATACACATTTCCCTCCTTATCCAAAAAGAGAACTAAAGGGAGTTTGTCTTTCATCACTATCCCATATTCGTCCATTACTGAAGACAGAATATTATCCTTTAGGTCAATTCCTACTACATAATTGTCCGGAAGATCATAGGTCTTCAAGATATTTAAACCACCAGCTTTCTGTTCTGATGTCACAAAAACAAAATGGGTTCCAGTCTTGGTTAACGCCTCACGGTAAGGAGCCAGATCATTCATAATATGCTTCGAAGGCTCTTTGTCAGGATCAATGATTACCAAAACAGTTGAAGCATCTTTTGCCAATTCACCAAGAGTATGAATATTTGAAGAACCCACCGCTTGCAATTGAAGTTGCTTCGGGTTCAATTTACCAGAGGCTTTCAATCCATCTGTTTGGCGAACCAACTCTACCTTCAGATTGGTTAGAGAATCAGCTGATACCTTGAAGTAACTCATCGAACTTAACACGGAGCCATCCGATTGGCGATTACCTGTGACAAGTGCATAGTAACCAGCTTCTAGCTCAATCTCCTCAGGAAACTCAGAAATGCGCTTTCCTTCGTCGAACTCGAGTGTCTTGTAGCTTCCATTTCGAAGTTTACCAATGGTGAAATGAAGGTAATATTGTGGTTCCACTAGATTGTCTCCATTCACAAAGTGTAGTTTTCCCTTAGATGTAGGCTCTTCGACTTTAGAAGCATCAAATGACATGCCTAACCATTGTTCGTTGCGAAAATATTCTGGTTCCAGTGTGGCTTGATTGATACGTGCCGGAATTCCAAATGAACGGCAAGCTGCCACAAAAAATAAATCGCGAGATTGCTTGTCGGCTACTTTCAACCGGAAAACGCCTTCCGGCGATAAAGGTGTGCGAGAATGCATGTTGGCAACGTTATCGACCAAAATATTCTGAGTTATCCAATTCTTCAAAACGAGTATGTCGTTTCTGGTCTGCTTCAGAAAAACAGGGCTAAAAGCTTCCAATAGGAACTTACGCCATGGGCTCAAGTTTTCGTTGGCCAAGCGAGGTGCAAGGACATATTTCACAAACAGATCTTCATCAATCGGAGCCGTTTTTTTCTTTTCTTCAACGGCAGATGCGAGCTGACTAAGTAAAACCGATGCAGAGGCGTCGCTGAAATCTTTGTCGGAAAGTTGCTTTAAGAAAGCCAATACATATTTCCGGCTGATAGCTGTACCTTTCTCCAAATATTCGGAAATATCGCTCCAGTTCCCATAGCTTTTGGCAATCGCCTCTTTCACAACAGCATGGTCAAGGCCCAAGCGGGTGGCTAAGGAAGCAGCCCAAACAGAATCTTTGAAAGTGGACATGTATGCGTGGCGGATTGAATCCTCTTGAAGTAATCGCTGGCTGTTGTGCTTGATTTCGTCTGCAGTGGCACTAACCGTAACTTTGCCTACTTTAGGAGGTACCATGAAGTAATTCTCCGTTAGATTATTTAAGAATGTATTCTTTAAGGTCAAAACCAACGAATCGGTTGCCGGAACTGAAAGTTTAGCATATCCAAATTTACCTTTATAGGAGGCCCATAGGAGCAACTCGCCCAGACCTACCGTAAGGTCAGTTTTGCCATTCACCGTGTAACGGGTCGCAATAGGATAATATTCGGCATAATTATACAAGCCAAATTCCACCTTTGCGCTATCCACCAGTAAACCTTTTTCATCTTTGACCCATACATTTACTTTTTTCACGGGAGCATAATTCGCCGTAAGGTTCAATTCAGAGAAGCGGTCGGCTACTGTTACCACATTTTCTGAACCAAAATAACGCCCATAAGCACGTGTATGTACCAACATAGCCCGTGTGGCAGGCTCTGCAAACCACCCCATATTTAATTCTGGATCAGGCTCACAAGCACCCATGAAATACCACTTTCCATCTATCCAAACTTCCACCCATGCATGATTGTCGTCAGAGTGTGCCCAACGTGGAGTGTAAACCTGACGAGCCGGAATGCCTACCGTTCGCAAAGCCGTGACAGCGAAAGTCGATTCTTCGCCACATCGCCCAAAAGATTTCTTGACTGCACTTAGCGGTGCGCTGGTGCGTGCATCTGTGCCTCGGTAAGTCACTTTCTGGTGACACCAATGATTGACTTCAAGGGCGGCATCTTTCATTGACAGCCCCTTCACCCTTTCTTTCAACTCCTGATACATCACTTCCCTAAACGAATCCAAATTTTCATTATTAATTCTCAAAGGCAAAACGAAATGAAGAAAAACATCTTCCGGAATATTTTTCCCCCAAGGCAGTTCAGAACGCGCCCTTAAAGCATATTTCACATTCATTTGCATAAAAGAAGGTGTATAGTCGGCCATATCACTCAATGGCATATAGGCGTAAAGAAAGCGTAGTGCTTGCTTTTCGTCTGAAGGCATATTTTTCTGGAGATAAGTCCAAATATTTGTTTTGCCCTTAGATGTAAGTTGGCGTTGCATTTCCAGCATTCGCTCCATATCACCCAAACGATCGCGGTTTTGAATCAATTGAGCATTAACCAGAGTAGGAAAGCAAAACAGAACCAACAATAAAATACAAATAAAAATCTTCTTCATTTTCTGATCAATAAGGGTTATAAGATTGTACAGAACAGCAAATTGCATATCCTGAAAGTATAATTAAAAAGAGTAAAATATCTAAATTTTGGATGCTAAATAAATAAAGTATATCGGAGAATAGATAGTTTAAAAATTTCCACCACCCTTGTCCCACCAAAGCCTTGTACCTCCAGTATCAGCACCTCCCAGCAGAATCAAACCACCCTCAATTCCGTAAGGATTCGTCAAGTATTCATCATCCGGATATGGAACCCGACGAACGAATTCTGTGCTGCTTATCGTGCCTCCACTGTAGTTTACAACGACAGGTAGTAATTTCGGATAACCCGTTCTTCTGAACTCGGACCAAGCTTCTTGCCCATCAGGGAACAAGGCAATCCACTTTTGTGTAATGATACGTTCCAGTTTCTCTTCGCTAACAGCATTTTCATCCCATTTAATCGTTATACTGCTTGATTTTGTGAAATTATTTGCTGAGTTTTTAGGATCTGTATAATCAGAAAACGTACTTGTACTATCGTTTATATATGAATTATAGTTGTTAGATAAGCTATATTGGGCTAAAGAAAATGCTATTCCCTGATTATAAAATTCACCAGCAGTCCCTCCCATATTCCAGCCTCTCAAAGCCCCCTCGGCGCGAAGAAAAGCGACTTCAGATGCTGTCATAATTTGGACAAACTTTGTTGTTTCGTACATGCTGCCAATGCTGGAGAAATTGACATAGGTGCTTTTTGATGAAATTTCGATCCCTTGGCGGATACCTGTATATTTTCCGGCGACAAGCGAGTCGGTAGCCGGAGTGAAATAAACAGACAGCCGAGGGTCATTATATCCACCCAGAATTGATCCCATCGTAGCACACATACGGCATTCGTTCCATCCATTGCTGATTGTCCACAAAGGATGCACATAACTATTCAATGCAATCATCAAATTATCACTATTGCTTTCTATCAATCCATAACTTTGATCGACAGCCTTCTCCGCTTCAATCTGCGCTTTTTCCGGATCGACCTTTGATATCCTCATTGCCAATCTCAATCTCAATGAATTAGCAGCTTTGATCCATTTGGAAACATTACCTCCATAAGCTAAATCAAACTTTTTGAAAACACTGGTACTCTGTGTAGAATATGATCCGAGAGTAGTGACAGCCGAATCAAGTTCATCAAAAAATGAATAATAGACAGTTTTTTGTGAATCATAATTTATAGTAGTGCTTGACGTACCATAATCACTGTATATTATCGGACCATAATCGTCCGTCACCCGATGCATCGACAAAATTTTCAATATTGCAGCCCATGCGTAAAAATTAGGATATTCCTGGTCAAAGCCTAAAAGCTTAAAGTTCAGAACTACAGGCATGACATATGAATAATTGTTGTCCCAACGTTTACTGTACCAAACAAATTTATAAGTCAAGTTATTTCGATTGGACATATATGGACTAGGGGTAACTGTGTATTGGGCAAATGCGTCTCCCACCAAATTTTGCTCCACCTGCAAATCAGAAAAAATAGTATAAATGTACTGTTGCAATTGAGTAAAATACCCTCCGACAATCAAATTATCTTGTGCTAGATCATCGTCGGTGACACCGTAAGGATTTGTATTTGTATCCTCAAAGTTTGACGTACAAGCGACAAAAGTCAATGATAAAAATACTACGGACAATATGTTACTGTTTACAGCCATTCCTTCCGAATTAAATATTCATTTTTATGTTGAACGCAAAATTTCTTACTGGAGGCAACCCGAAATTCTCAACAGACTGAGTTCCATTCCCTGTACTTATTGTGGCATTGGGATTACCCGGTACTCTTTTATATAAATAACAAGGATTAGTTAGGATCAACGAGAGTGTCATATTCTTAAGCCTAGTTCTCCTCGACTTATTAACATTAAAAGTATATGCAAGAACAGCTTGCCGCAGACGAACGTTGGTGGCATCATATACATATTGTTCCATAATTCCTCCTCTTCCTGCAGTTCCAGTATAATATGCCTTTGCATCTACAATGCCAGACCATGAACTGCCATCTGCCATGGATCCAGAAACCCAAACCCCTCCATTATTGCGAGCATCTGCGGTAGATTTGGTGACCCCATTGGCATCAAGATATGCCTGGGACATCGAAACAAATTTTCCACCAAACTTTCCATCAATAAGTAAACTCAGTTCGACGCCTTTATACTTGATAGTATTGTTCCAACCTAACATCCAGCTTGGATTTGCACTTCCTATTTTCTTCTCGACAGTGGTTTTTTCAGGAATATGCTCTTCATCCAAGACAATACTCCCGTTGGCATCACGGACGTAAGCATAAGTATAAATGTCTCCCATGGAACCTCCGGTAACAACTTTCATCTCATATCCTTCACCTCCTCCTGGTAATTGGTAATAACCAGTCAAATCATCACTTAGAGAAATAATTCTATTCCGATTCCGGCTGTAGTTCAAACTTGAGTTCCAAATAAAATCTTTATATGAAAAAGGAGTTGCATTTAAGCAAAGTTCTATCCCCCTGGAGCGGACATTTCCCGCATTTACATAATAACTAGTATATCCCGAACCTGAAGGAGCCTCTAACTGAAGATATTGATCTCTACTATCAATTTGGTAACAAGTAAAATCGATCCCGAGCCTGTTGTGAAAAAGACCTAGATCCAATCCTGTCTCGAAATTATTGGACATTTCAGGTTTCAAATCATTAAATGCTTTGACAAAATTACCGGTGTATCCGTTCGCAGAGACACTTCCAGTAGGATTACTTATAAATGCTGGAATCTCATTACCAACGCGTGCAAAGGATTCCCGCAACTTGGCAAAATTGATAAATTTCGGTAGCTTCATTAGGTCAGTTAATATAAATGACACGCCTACTGATGGATAGAAATATGAAGGATGCTTGGTGAATGCCAACGAAGATGCCCAATCATTTCGCCCCGATAAATCAAGGTAAACCTTTCCCTTATACCCTATCGACAGATTCCCAAAAACAGATTGTTTGATGATCCGGGAGGCAACCTGTTGGGAATTTGAAAAAGCCAACAGGGAAGCTATATTTTGAATGGTAAACTGGTTGACGATAGTCAGCCCATAAGTTTGACTATCAATCACTAATCCATCACCGATAACTTCTTTTTGATAAGCAGCTCCAACTAGTGCATGCAAGCTGATATCATTCCCCAAAATTTGCTTGTCTAGGGTAAGCAACAAGTCACCGTAGGTCTGCGAACTCGTGAGGTTCGAATATATGTAACGACCGTTTTCACTGACCAATACAGAGCTAGAGGTAGCCTTTGCTTTCATTTCATAAAGCTGGTTAGTGTAGTCGTAATTCCCTCTAGCAGAGAGTGAAATTCCGTCAAAAAGAGAGTATTTTACACTAAGATTTACTATTACCCGCTTTGTTTTCGTATCATCTGGATCATTATTTAGTATCCAGTAAGGATTCATTTGTGCTTCAGCATTACCACTGATGGGCCAATTCTGGACCATGAGGTTACGATCAGTATCTAATATCTGATAATTATCCTTATAATACGTGAAATCGAGTCCTCTTGGAAAATTATACAATCCCAACAAAGGATTCCAATAATATCCGTTCAATATTGTATTATGGAGCTGTTCCATTGTGAGCATCACATTCGATGACACAGTGAGCCGGTTGTTAAAGAAAGAGGAGGCTTGGCGAAAACTCAAATTATTTTTCACATAATGATTGGTAGGCATTACTCCCGAAGAGTTCACATTCGCATACGACAAATAAGTTGTAATCTTTTCGTTTCCAGCACTTAGTGCAACACTGTTTTGAAAAGTAAGGCCATTTCTAAAAAAATCGTTCAGTATATTTCGGTAGCTTCCTTTGTCTCCCCAACTGTCTTCGGATCCCGAAGATGTCTGCCCGTAGATGTATTGCAATGCTGGATATTCTGATATAGAGGCTAGTGACACGGACGAATTTAATGTTATTGCAGTTGTTCCAGCAGCACCTTTCTTTGTTGTTATCAAAACCACTCCATTAGAACCCTGGCTTCCATAAAGTGCAGCAGCATTTGCACCTTTGAGAATGGTTACACTCTGTATCTCATCGGGATTTATGTTAGACAAACCATCCCCACTGTCACGCCCGGAATAAAATCCATAAGGGTTAGAAGTCTGGGTGTTTGGAACAGGTACTCCATCTATCACAAATAAGGGCTGATTAGTTGAAGTAATATTCTTGGTGCCGCGCAAAGTAAGCTTTGTAGAGCCTCCTGATCCAGAACCAGCCTGCAATACATTCATTCCTGCCACGAGCCCACTAAGACTTGTGGTAAAGTTCAGATTTCTCCCTTTCGATATTTCGTCCTCATCAATAGATTGAGAAGCATAAGGCAAAGACCTCTTCTTGCGCATAACATCTAATGCTGTGACTACAAATTCTTTAATTCTATGTTCATCACGCTCCATACGCACCACCATATCGTTTGTAACAGGCAACTCAGAAGAGGCCATACCCACAAAAGAAAATAGCAATGTTTTCGAACTAACAGGTATAGACAAAGAAAAATGTCCGTTATCGTCAGTTGAGGTTGCGATTCGGGCCAGCCTATCTCTGACAATAACGTCTGGCATTGGATTCCCAGCTTCATCCAGCACCAAGCCTTTTATTCTGCGATTTACTGTTGTTGTTAAAGATTTCACTTGCATCTCCGAATTCTTCTTTCGTGAAATTATAATATGGTCTGATTTTAATTCATAAGATACCTCTTGGCCGCTGAGAATTGCTTCCAAAGCCTCATCTAGTGAACGCCCATTGAGATTAACAGATATAATTTTTTTCAGATCCACATCTTGCGTATTAAACCAAAAAGACAATCCTGTTTCTTCTTCTAAAGTTTCTAAAGCTGCCTTGACCGTCACATTATTTAAAATAATTTTCAGATCTTTCTTCTGGCCCAAGGCAACAGCAGAAAAACAAACCGCGATAAATACCAACAAATACCTCATATTAAGGAATATTGAATTAATTTAAAGCGAATATACTATTTCTTGATTATTTAAACCCCCTATCGATTTATGTTTAACTATCCTCATCTTGTTTTCTGAATCCAACTTTATTTTTTTAGTTTGTTTTTTTGAAAACAACTATGTTCTTGTTATGGTAATAACCAAAACTCTGCCCCGAAACGATAACACTCAATATCTCATCCAGCGATTGCTTTTTTTTAAATCTACCATAAAACCTCAGGTGCTTAATATTTTCATTTTCGAATTGAAATTTCACATTGTATTGCCTCCCAAGGGTAGAAGCAATTTGTCCCAATTCCTTATCATCAAAAATTAAATTTCCAACCATCCATTGATTTGCGTTTTTTGCATCTACCTCTTTCACTTCCACTTTACCCATTGGCTTGCTCACTATTGCTTGCTGATTTGGTTTGAGAAAACACAATTTGGATAATTCTTCGTCGGAATTAGTTAACAGAACAGATCCTTCCATCAAGGTGACGCTTACCTCTACGTCTTCTTTGTATGAACTAAAATCAAATTTTGTACCCAAAACCTTTACAGAAATTTCTTTTCCCTTCACCACAAATGGTCGGTTTGGATTTTTAATCACCTCGAAATACCCTTGACCTTCCAGATATACCGTCCTTTGATTTTCCGTGAAATCGGCTTTGTCATACGACAAGGTTGTTCCTCCATTAAGCCAAACTTTAGAGCCATCAGGCAGAGTTATTTGGCTGACCTTACCTACTGGAACCGATACAATTTGAAGGTCTTTGCCATCATGGATCGGCTGACGATATTGCCACAAAATAAACAAAGCCACCAAAACTGGCATTAACAATATGGCTGCTACTTTGGAAAAAGTCAAAAAGAACCTTTTAGAAGTTGATAGCGGTGTGCCATTTCCATCAATAATGACATGGATTTTTTTTAATATTTTATCAAATTTCTCTTTCTCTCCAAGTTCGGAATTTTCCGTTAAACTCCATTGTATTCTCATTGCCTGAATCAAATCCGGATCAATCCAACTGTCCGCAAAGATTTTTCCTACTTGCTTCAGTTCTTCTTTAGTATAAGTTCCCTTGCAATATTTTAAAATCAATTCATTCATTTTAAACATCCATATAATTAAATAACGCACAACCCTGGGTTTACCCCTGCTCCCCGTGTTATTATTTTTAAATAAAATCAGACAAAAAGCAGAATTGGTGTAGCAATAACAATTATAATGATCAAATAAGGGGGTATAAAACTAACAATTTAACAGAATAGCGATCCGGTATTTTTTACCATATGTTTAGTCTTAATATCAAATTATAAGGAAATAAGACTTGGTTTTCAGCTTGTTATTGAGAGGAAGTTTATTCACCTATAGTTCTTTGGGGAGAGTAAAAGTAAGGGTATCCGAGAAATGTGTTAGAAAATAGGATTGGGGGAGTTTTTGCCTGATTTATTCCACAAAAAGAAAATAAAACAAAACCATCCAGACGCCGTAAGCAGAAAGCTGTTTTTTCAAGTACATCAAGGCCTTGGTGAGATGATCTTCTACCGTTTTTTCACTAATGCCTTGCTTTTTAGCTATTTCTTTATTTGTAAGGCCTGATTTTCGGCTCAACAAAAAGATTTCTTTTCTTTTGGATGGTAAATTTTCAATAAGTTCTTCATATTTTTGTTCAAGGAAAACAAAGTCTGTCTGCTGTTCTGTATCTTGGCTGTTGGAAACGGCCATCTCGGATAGATAGCTCAGGTATTTTTGTTCGCACAATTTCTTGCGAAACAAAGAATGCACAGCATTCCTGCTGATGGTGAAAACAAAGGCATCAAAATTTGTTTCAGGTTTAAGTGTGAGGCGGTTTTCCCAAATTTTTATAAACACTTCCTGAACAATATCGTATGCATCGTTATCGTTTTTGAGGTATGATAATGAAAATCGGAATATACGACTGTGATACGATTTAAAAATATCGTCAATAACTGATTTGTCGTCATTTCGTAAACGCTCGGTAATATTTTTATCTGAACTCACCATAGTTTCTTCTATTCAATATTCCCCTTTTGCATTGTTTATATTGGGAACAAAAATAATATTTTCAATAATAAATTTCAATTATAATCCAAAACAAAATATCCAAATCATGATATTACCTCTTATCGAAGTTGCAACATTCACCCCAAATGGAGCATTGACCGCTGCGCAAAACGGTGCAGGACGCATTGAACTTTGTTCCGGATTTGCCGAAGGTGGGCTTTCTCCGTCCATTGGCACTGTTGCCTTGGTGCGTGAACTGACCGAGCTACCAATCCATGTTTTAATCCGCCCGCGTGTGGGAGATTTTGTCTATAATAAAAATGAACTTGCTTCCATCGAAAAAGAAATCATCTACTACAAACAGCTTGGGGTAAATGGCATTGTTGTCGGGGTGCTCACCGATACAGGAACAACCAACACGGCTGCGATGAAACGACTGGTGGAGATTGCAAGACCAATGTCGGTAACATTCCATCGGGCATTCGACCAATGCAAAAAACCATTGCAAGAACTCTGCAAATTAATCGACTGTGGAGTTGACCGAATTCTCACCTCGGGTTGCAAACCCTCCGTAATGGAAGGAATCGACACCCTCAAGATGCTTGTTGAAGCAGCACAGGATAAAATAATCATCCTACCTGGTGGAGGTATTTCTCCTGCCAATGCTAAATTTATCTTAGAATCACTTGGGGTAAATGAACTTCACTTGTCCGGCAAAATGAAAGTTTATAGTCCAATGCAGAATTTTGCCTCAGCTATTTCCTTATGCTCACCAGCCGAAGTGCAAGATTTCTGTTGGCATGAATGTGACGGACAAAAAATACAAGCAATCAAGCAATTGTTTTAAAGGTATCGCACACATCCTTTCAAGAGTAAGAGCCTTACACATAAGAAGGCTCTCTTCTCTTGAAAATATAAATCCAGTTACAATTTTTTATATTCGACAAATGCTTCTATGGCCTCATAAGCCGCCAATCCAAGATTTTTGTACAATTCTGCTGTTGCTCGGTTCCGGTCTTCGGAACGTTGCCAGAAGAGCCGCTCGTCGTTGCCAAGGAATGGAGCGCTTTCCATCTGCGATTGATGCTTGAGGATTGAATTACGCTTCCGCCGAAGTTCTTCGGGACTTATAGGCACAGCCATTTCAATGTGGTCGATTTCCCACTCGGCCCATGCCCCGCGGTACATCCAGATCCGACAATTTTTCATCCACTCTTCGTCTCGAAGTTCGTATATGGCCGCAAGGGCAGCGTCCAAACAAACCTTGTGCGTCCCATGCGGGTCGGCCAGGTCGCCGGCAAGATATATTTGATGGGGTTTTATCTCCTCAAGCAGGGGTATGATTTTGAGAATGTCTGTGTCCGACAACTTGTTCTTCTGTATGCGGCCTGTCTCGTAAAACGGCAAGCCAAGGAAATGCACATTTTCAGCTTTAATTCCCACGTAACGGCAAGCGGCACGCGCCTCTTCTTTCCGTAGCTGTCCCTTGATTGACAACACGTCGGGGCTGTCAATATCACCGGTTTTCTTTTCGTTGGTCAGAAAAGCCAAGGCTTCCTCGCATTTTTGCCCTAAAACAGACACATTGCCTCCGTAGGATTCCCCTAGATGCTTGATGAGCGAAAGTACCTGGACGATTTCTTCGTCGCCCACCGCAATGTTGCCCGAGGTCTGGTAGGCGACGTGTACATCGTGGCTTTGGTCCACCAGCCGCTGGAGTGTACCACCCATAGAGATCACGTCATCATCCGGATGCGGGCTGAACACAAGGACGCGTTTGGGATAAGGAAGCGCCCGTTCGGGGCGATTGGTGTCGTCCGCATCCGGCTTTCCTCCGGGCCATCCGGTGATGGTGTGCTGCAAATCGTTGAATATCCTTATGTTTACATCATAGGCCGAACCATAAAGGGATAGGAGTTCATCCAGCCCATGCTGGTTGTAATCCTTGTTGGTCAGCTTCAGGATCGGCTTCCCGGTCTGGCTACACAGCCAGACGATGGCCCGGCGAATCAACTTGTTTGTCCATTCACAGGAACCAACCAGCCAAGGCTGGCTGATACGCGTTAAATGTTCAGCAGCACCAAGATCCACCACGGCTGTCGCATTTTTATGTAATTGGAGGAAGGAAGCCGGCACATTGTCATCCACTTTGCCCTGTATCACCTCTTTCACAATCTGCGATTTATTTTCACCCCAAGCTAACAAAATAACTTCCGCAGCATTCTGGATGGTGGACAGGCCGATGGTGATGGCGCTATCCGGCACTTCCGAGGGGGAGGAATAGAACCGTTTCAGATCGCGGCGCGATTCGTGGTCAAGCAGGATGAGACGTGTCAGCGTGCTCACTTGCGACCCGGGTTCATTGTAGGCAATGTTCCCAACCAGCCCGACGCTAAGCAACACCAAATCCAGGCCCTCGTATTGTGCGATCAATTGTTCGTACTTGTTACAGTATTCATATACATCCGTGCGGTGAATCGAAGAATCCGGTGTGATGAAATTCCCTGGCTTTATATCCACCTTGCTGATGATCCAATCCCGGAGAAGCTTCCCGTTCGAATGCCTGTTGTCATCATGGATCGGAAAAAATTCGGAGACATTGAAGACAATCACATGCGAGAAGTTCAAATTTTCTTCGCGGTGCATCCTCACCAACTCCTCGTACACGCCCAATGCAGAGGTACCGCCCGAAAGCCCGAGCACGCACGGCTCATCCGTCCTTTCCTTTTCTCGGATCAGAGCCGCAATTCGCCGGGCGGTGAACAGCGAGCCCTCTTTCTGGTCCTTGCAAATATTTGTCCTCAACTTTTCAAACCTTCTTTGACGAAGCCCTTCCAGCATATCTGCAGTGCGGTAGTAACGCTCGGGAACCATCTCCAATGAGATTTCGGAGCTTAAATCATATTTCATATTGCAGCAAGAATTTATTATTATTAATTAAAAATTAAACGTGAATTTTTCAATCTATTCGAAATAACGGCAAGCGACCACTTCTAGTCCGATGGTCGCCGATTCGCAGCATTCCAGCCAAGCATTATATCCCCCGGAAAATATCGATGTGCGAAAAAAAACCTCGTTCACGAACGTGTGGTAGCGTTGGGAATGACCCTCGGCGATTCCAACAAATTCATCCATGTTGGATCTCACAACCTCCTTAAAAGAGAACCTTGCCTTCGCATATAGTCCGCCAAGTTTTTCGCGAGGCCTCGAAGGGAGCAATCCGGTCGAGAGCAAAATGGCCGCCGTCCAGAATCCTTGTCAGTTTTGTCAACGATATAAAGTGCGCACCATTCCCAAACAGCGTCACAATCCTACATGCCAATCAATCGCATAGACACTACTGATCTATAATTAGAAAATCAATTGTTTTTTGAAGCCAAAGGAAGCCCAATTGGCCTCACGCCGCTATATGCCTTAATTAAACGCTTGAAAGTCTTTGTCTGTCCTGATCTATAAATTCGAACTTGGTACAAACGAACTATCGTCTCATAAAGAAACAATTAAGAATTTCAAATATAACACCTGTGGAGGAATATGCCGATCGGTAACTAGAACTCTTTAGTTATCTTTTGGACAGAATAACCCTCAAAAATATCATTCATAACAGAATATGAACCTTAAATCTACCAAAAGAAAACTACTCTATCCAAAAAGCCAGCAAGAGAAATCCTTTATTTACTTATTGCCTGTAAAATAACGAATATACTTTCAAAAATAATCAACAAGAGCCCAATTTTCATGATTTATTAACTTGTAAACACAATCCAGCATGCTATTTATTGCTCAAATCATTATTTCCAAAACGGGTATCCAAATGGATTGAATGATAACATTAGTATTCACTAAAAAGACTTATTGTTGTGAAATAAAGATCGAAAAAGAGACATGGAAGTGAGAGGCTATCCAAGAAGCCCTATGTTTGGCAGGGGGTCAACTTCCACAAAGACAAACTAATATAAACTATTTATTTTATATGTTTTAACATGTTTTCATTTTGAATTTCTTCTTTCCCCGAGGAGGACGTACGCATGCATTCGAAGAAAAAAGATATATTCACATGTTTTAGATACAACCTAGAACGGTAGCGGGTCATTCGACGAAGACAATGGTGGGCCTGAATGTGAACCTACCTCTGTGCCAATCTTGGATGTATAATTTCGCATATCAGCATCCAAGTCTGAAGATAGATTTTGAAAACGGGCAAATTCGCTTTTGAAATTTAATCTCACATCTCCAGTAGCACCATTACGGTGTTTTGCAATAATGATTTCAGCGACCCCTACCAGCGAATTCCCCTTTTCGTCTTCCAATATTTTGTAATATTCCGGCCTGTGGATAAAGCACACCATGTCGGCATCTTGCTCAATGGCTCCAGATTCGCGCAAGTCGGAAAGTTGCGGGCGTTTTCCTTCAATACCTGTACGCCCTTCAACACCACGGTTCAACTGCGAGAGAGCAATAATTGGAATATTTAATTCTTTGGCCAAGCCTTTCAACGAACGCGAAATCATACTCACTTCCTGTTCACGGCTACCAAAATTCATCCCGCTTGCGTTCATCAACTGAAGGTAGTCGATGATAATGATCTTGATCCCATGTTCCCGCACCAAACGTCGCGCTTTTGTACGAAGTTCGAAAACAGACAAACTCGGGGTGTCATCAATATAGACTGGCGCATCATAGAGTTCCTTTATTTTGTAGTCCAGTTGCTCCCATTCATAAGGAGCAAGTTGTCCATTTTTTATTTTTTCACCGGGAATCTCGCATGTGTTTACGATCAAACGGTTAACAAGCTGTACATTAGACATTTCTAGGGAAAAAACGGCTACTGCGTGTTGGTAGTTTACAGCCATGTTTTTGGCCATGGAAAGCACAAAAGCCGTTTTACCCATGGCGGGACGAGCAGCAATAATCACCAAATCTGAATTTTGCCAACCAGAAGTGATTTTATCCAAATCATGAAAGCCTGTTTGCAACCCACTTAATCCCTCAGGACGGTTAGCTGCAATTTGAAGGAGATTCATGGCTTCCTTAATCACCGGATTGATCTGTGTCACATCCTTCTTTACATTCCGTTGAGAAATTTCAAACAGCTTGCTTTCGGCCTCTTGCATGAGATCGTCCACATCACTGGTTTCATCAAAAGCCTTATTGGTGACCAGTGCCGAAAAGCCGATCAATTCGCGAGCTAAATATTTCTGAGCAATAATTCGGGCGTGAAATTCAATATGTGCTGCCGAACCCACCTTTTCCGTCAGTTGGGCGATATAGAGCGGGCCTCCAACGCTTTCCAAATCACCGGAACGCCGTAATTCTTCGGTCACGGTGAGCATGTCTATAGGCTGTTGCTTACTTGCGAGATTAAGAACCGCACCGTAAATCTGTTGATGTGTTGTGTCGTAGAAGCTTTCGGGTTTGAGAATTTCACTTACCACCGAGTAAGCATCTTTTTCCAACATCAGCGCACCCAGAACTGCTTCTTCAAACTCACGAGCTTGAGGCTGAAGCTTTCCCATGTCGGGTACTGAAATTGTTTCTTTTTTTGTACGGGAATTTCTCCGTTCGGGGTACTCTTTCTTTTCTGCCATTTATGATTTTGTTGAAAAAAAAATCGCCAAAGTTTGGCGACAAAATACGTTCAACTATTTCTTCCTGATGTTCTATTTGAAGGCTAATTCCAACCTTCTCATTTCATCCTAACAAAGATACATTTCTAAATCGACAAAGAGTAATTTAGTTTTGAACACCTTGTTGATAAAGTCAACAACAATTTGATTTTAAACAAATTCAGGGATTATATTTTGATAATTCGAGCAATTTATGTTCATCCATTTGTAAAATTTCAGGAATTCTCACCTTTGGGTTTTTCTCCACAAAGCTTTCAACTATTTGCGAGCCGACCCACGCCCCAATTCTTCCTGGAGAAAGGGGGGATATTAGGCTAGTGTAGGGTGCCTCATCCATGTATTTCGAGATAATCAAATACTCACTGTTGTATAGAAATTTACGCTCGATAGTTCCCCTCCAGACTGCGCGTTCATTATTTTTGCACCATTTGAGTTGTTTTCCATTATACCCAATCAGGTTTTCCGGATCTGTGTCGGGTAAAAGTTGAGAAATAACATATAAGCACTTTCCTTCACGGATCATTGCCGACACCAAATCGGGAGTTTTGCTTTCCGGCAACAAGCTACTGATGATGTATGCCCGAAGATAATCTCGGGTAACAAATTCAGGTCTCATCTGAGCGCGTTGGTAATCATAGAAATAGTCTTTATAAATAGGATAATCTTTGCCTAGGTATTTGTCAATGGATAGAGAGATCATGCTGTCTGTGACAATTACATTTTGTTTGAATCCGGACACATGCATGCTGAATCGGGGCAATTGCTTTCCTGGGTAAATTTCCCAAAGATGTTCGTTGGCGAATGATAATTCGTCTTCTATTTTCTCAACATTATCGAATTTTTTGACTGCATCGTCGTAGATCTTCAAAAGAATGGTATCCGAAAAATATTTTTCCAAGCTATGAAAAAGACTTGATTGGGTAACCTCCGAATTGTTGACAATTACCTTTCCGAACGCCGAAAGTAGAATTGGATATTTCGATATTAATTGTTGCTTAGCCGCCACACCTTTATCATTAAGATATTGTCGAAAATCCTTATCAAACCGTTCAATCACGATTTCTTTATGCTGAATACCACGATTATGCAACTTGTAGTCATTGGCACATCCGGCAAAAATGACTGCTACAATTATGAGCAGATGCTTTACTTGTCTCATTGATTTTTCATATAACCTAATAAACGTTAAGCGAACAAAGATATTGTATATTATTTATATTTCACCTAAGTTCTGCCAGTTTTGTTATCAATTACCACATTTTAGACAAAAAATAGAATGACTCTATCCATTAATATCTATTTTTGTCGCCAAAATAATATGAAATCCAATATCCATTTTTATAACAACCGAGATATATGGCGGAATCATTTGATGTGAAAATAAGAAAAACGGCTTTCGAAGATTTAGAAGCCATCAACAACATACTCAACCACGCCATTGCAAATACAAATGCGTATCTGAGTAGTAAACAAAAAACAATAAAAGATACGGAAGATTGGTTTGAAGAACACAACCTTCCAGATGGATACTTTTCGTTAAGTTGTGAATATGAAGGATCGGTGATTGGTTGGGCTTGCATTTCTTCATTTCGCAGTATTGAAGGCTTTGCACCTACAGCGGAAGTGTCGGTATATGTAGATTTGGCTTATCGGGGAAGAGGTATAGCTGGAAAATTAATGGAAGCCTTAATACAAGAAGCTCAAAAACGGAATTTCCACAATTTAATCAGCTTCATTACGGTTGACAACGAAACGAGTATCTTCCTTCATCAAAAACATGGTTTTGAAGTTCAAGGCACATTGAAGGAGGTGGCTATTAAAAACGGGCAATATCAAGACGTGGTGGTCATGGCAAAATTGCTATCGAAACTTAGTCTATAATTTACTCCCATGAGTGCATACTGAAAATATCGGATAACCCCTACCCTATTTTTGTTATTTTTCTATCGTGATGCTTCTCGATCCAATCCGGCTGCCATCGGCAAATATATCGGCACGGTAGGTCCCTGGCTGTAGGTATTCCTCCACAATCCAGTAGAGCGTGACAGGCGTTTCCTCTCCTCCATATTCCACAATTCGTTTCATCGAATAGTTTATTTCCTTATTTTCATAGGTGAACACATTGGCACGGCTTTTTACTAAAACATCGTCATCGGGTTTCATAATCCGCACATAAATAATCCGTTCGCCAGGTTGGGCAGTAATATTCTTGGTTATAGTGAAGGAAACCACTATCTGTTCCACTTTATCTATTCTCTTTTGGTCTTTTCCTTTTTTATTGACGGCACGGATGGAAATCCCGGTGGCATCCAATTTTGATGCCAAAGTCACTTTTTCGTTCAGCGATTCCTTTTCCTGACGCACTTGGTCGAGGGTTTTGTTTGTTTCTTTGTATTTGTTCGTGATTTCGGCATTTTCCTTCACCAACCGCTCGTTTGTTTGGTTTAGCGAATCTATTTGAATCACATACGACTTCAAAATTTTGCGCAAGCTCCCCAATTCTTTGGTCAAACGACCAATTTCGGCCCGATTGGAAGCTTTTGTAGCCTTCAATTCTTCCATCAGACGCCGCACTTTTGTTTGCTCATTTTCCAACTTTTGCAGCAAGGAATCATTTTTTACCGAAAATTTAAAACCTTCGTATTGAACGGAAAGGCTTTCGTACTCATCTTCCAATTGCTTCTTCGAAAGATCACTTTGTTGCTCCAAGTCTTCTATCTGTGCATCTTTTTGAAGTATATGATAGACCGCAACTCCCAGCCCAACAAGCATTACTAAAATCAATGCAATAAACCATTTTATATATTTGCCTGTTTTTTTATGAGGCATATTTTCTTCCTCCATAGAATAATTTTATTATCAGTTTATGTATCAGATGCAAAAATAGTCGTTTAAAAGATATAATGCAAAATGTCTGTTACGTTTCATCAAATTTAATATTTGAGCTGCATTTTGTGGATAAAAGACTTCGGTATTCGGGAATAAGGATGTAAATTTGTCGTCCTTACTAACTCTTTAAGAATCTTATTAATTCAATCTAATTATAAAAAATTTATATTTTTATGTCTAAAGTTACAGTTGTTGGAGCCGGAAATGTTGGCGCAACGTGTGCAAATGTACTTGCATTCAAGGAAATAGCAGATGAAGTGGTAATGCTTGATGTAAAAGAAGGCGTTGCCGAAGGTAAAGCAATGGATATGAATCAGACAGCTCAATTGTTGGGCTTTGATACCCGTATCAAAGGTGTGACAAACGACTACGCTGCCACAGCAGGTTCTGATGTAGTGGTCATCACTTCCGGGCTTCCACGCAAGCCTGGTATGACTCGCGAAGAGCTTATCGGCGTGAATGCTGGAATCGTGAAATCCGTTGCTGAAAACATTCTGAAATATTCACCCAAGGCTATTCTTGTTATTGTTTCCAATCCAATGGATCCGATGGCTTACCTTACTGCCAAAGTAACAGGACTTCCCAAAAATCAAGTGATCGGAATGGGTGGCGCATTGGATAGTTCTCGTTTCAAATATTATTTGAGCCAAGCCTTGGGAGTTAACCCTAACGATGTGGAAGGTTTTGTAATCGGTGGTCATGGCGACACCACCATGTTCCCTGTTACACGTTTGGCTACATACAAAGGCATTCCTGTAAGCGAATTGCTTGACAAAGAAACTTTGGACAAAGTGGTTGCCGACACAATGGTTGGTGGAGCTACATTGACAGGCTTGCTTGGAACTTCTGCTTGGTATGCTCCCGGAGCAGCGGCAGCATCCGTGGTTGAATCAATCGTTCACGATCAAAAGAAAGTGATTCCTTGCAGCGTGTTGCTTGAAGGAGAATATGGACACAGCGACATCTTGATCGGCGTTCCCGTAGTACTTGGAAAAGGCGGTTGGGAAAAAATCGTTGATTTGAAATTGAATGCTGAAGAGAAGGCGAAATTCGATGCTTCTGCGGCTGCAGTTCACAAAACAAACGACATTTTACGCGAGAGCAAACTGATTTAATAAAAAGAAGCAGTTTGAAATACGACTTTTAAACGTTTTTCAAATTTCCATTCATAAAAAAGAAAAGCCGGTGTAGAAATCTACCCGGCTTTTTCCTATTTAGCACTATGTCGATCAATCAACATTCGGTGGGAATCTTTTCAATTCTCCTCTGATGACGCCCTCCTTCGAATGGTGTATTGAGAAACACCACCAGAATTCGATAAGCGTCTTCGTTTGAAATGAATCGCCCGGGAAGAGCAATCATGTTCGCATCATTATGTCTGCGTGCCAAGGAAGCAATTTCCTCGTTCCAACACAATGCAGAGCGAACACCCTGATGCTTGTTGGCTGTTATATTGATACCGTTTCCTGAACCACAGATGGATATGCCAGGATAACATTCACCATTTTCAACTGCGTAAGCCAATGGATGAGCCACATCGGCGTAATCCATGCTGTCGGCCGAATAGGTTCCGAAATCCTTGTAAACAATGCCTTTTTCTTCAAAAAGCTTAATCAAAAAGCTTTTCATTTCAAATCCGGCGTGGTCGGCACATATTCCAATCGGTTTTTCGGATTGGGAAAATAACAATTCTGATTCCACAGCTAATTTTACTTTTTTAAATAGTCTTTTACTTGCTTGTAAACATTGTCTGGTGTGAATCCTAGTTTCTCGTCCAACACTTTGTAAGGTGCGGAAAAACCAAATGATTCTAATCCCCAGATGCGCCCGCTATCCCCTACCAATCCAAGTAAATTTACAGGAAGACCGGCAGTCAAACCAAATTTCTTGGCGCTAGCAGGAAGTACTTCTTCTTGGTATTCTTTGGGTTGGCTTCTAAACAATCCTTCTGAAGGTACAGAAACGATACGTGACTTGATTCCATCAGCAGCCAATAATTTAGCGCCATCCACCAAAGTAGAAACTTCAGAACCGGAAGCCAACAAAATCACATCGTAGCCAGCATCTTCTGTTACCACATAAGCACCTTTAGCAGCTTTCAACGCATCGGCATACCCGTTTTGAGGAAGGTCGTTGATGTTTTGGCGGGATAGCACCAAAGCTGTTGGAGTATGTGTGTTCTCGATGGCTAATTTCCAAGCAACTGTTGTTTCGTAAACATCTGCCGGACGGAGAACCAACGTGGAATTGTGTCCCTTGTGGTTTTTCAATTTTTCCATCAAACGGATTTGAGCTTCTTGCTCCACCGGCTCGTGAGTTGGACCATCTTCTCCTACGCGGAAAGCATCGTGTGTCCAAATAAACTTTACTGGAAGTTCCATCAAGGCAGCCATACGCACAGCAGGCTTCATATAGTCGGAAAACACAAAGAATGTGGCACAAGCGGCAATAACACCGCCATGCAAGGCAATACCGTTTGCCAAGCAAGCCATGGTCAACTCGGCAACACCCACTTGAAGGAATGCGCCAGAGAAATCATCTCTTTTGAGGCTGGTGGTATATTTCAAGAATCCATCGGTTTTATCTGAGTTAGACAAATCGGCAGAAGCCACAATCATGTTTTCCACGTTCTTTGCCAATTCACCCAAAACGGTTGCCGAAGCAGCACGCGTAGCGGCATTTGCCTTTTGTTGAATTCCTTCCCAATTGATTGCGGGAACTTCTCCAGCAAACCATTTTTTGTATTTAACGGCTAATTCTGGGTTCACTTTTTCCCATTCTGCTTTTTGAGTATATTTTTTAGCGGCAATTTCTTTCAATTCCTTGGCACGGTCAGCATACAATTCGATTGCTTCAGGGAAAATCACGAAAGGATTTTCTGGATTTCCACCCAAGTTGGCAATGGATTTCGCAAAGCTTGCACCCGCTTCACCCAACGGCATACCGTGAGTGGCCGTGTTGTCTTCAAAACTTGTACCATCTTCTTTGACAGCTCCTTTCCCCATGATGGTGTGGCCGATAATCAAAGTTGGTTTTTCTTTTTCAGCTTTAGCTTCGGTTAATGCTTTGCGAATTTCCGCAACATCATTTCCTTTTATTGTGATCACTTTCCATCCCCAAGCTTTGTATTTTGCTTCTACATCTTCATCGGTAACTTCCGAAGTTTTTGTGGAGAGCTGAATTCCATTCGAATCATAGAACATGATAAGGTTGTCCAATCCCAAGTGGCCGGCAATGCGTCCTGCGCCTTGAGAAATTTCTTCTTGCACGCCTCCGTCAGAAATATATGTATAGATGGTCTGATTCATCAAGTCACCAAAACGGGCTTTCAAAAATTTTGCGGCAATGGCAGCACCCACAGCAAAAGTATGGCCTTGGCCAAGCGGGCCGGATGTGTTTTCAACACCTCTCAGGATATCCACTTCGGGGTGGCCGGGTGTTACGCTTTCCCATTGACGGAATTGTTTCAAATCATCCAATGAATATTTTCCGGTCAATGTCAATACTGAATAAAGCATCGGCGACATGTGTCCCGGATCTTGAAAATAGCGGTCGCGTCCTTCCCACGTGGGGTTTTCAGGATCGTACTCTAAAAATTCGGAGAACAATACATTGATAAAATCTGCTCCACCCATTGCACCACCGGGATGACCAGATTTTGCTTTTTCAACCATAGCAGCCGAAAGAATTCGAATGTTATCGGCGGCTTTATTCAAAGTTTCAATAGTTTTCATACAAAGCTTAAAAATTGATTTAATATTTTGATCACAAAAATTTTCTTCAACAAAGGTAATTTATTAAACAACAAACCGGGAATTGTATTGCCCGAGGCGGCAACATTTTGTAAAAATTGGAGACATTGTTTTTCATCTAATCCAGGTTTCCCTACTCATGTTATTTTACAGACAAACAAAAATATAAAATGATTCGAAATCAAACAAGTGTTGGATGAACATTTATTTATTTTTTTATTGAAATAAATTGATAAAAAAGAAGTTACACACAGTCTTATTGTAAAATTAACAAGATATAATTATGAAATAATTATCATCAAAGGTAATCAAATCATTCTATATACCTTGTAATTATTGATTTGAAACGTACTTTTTCTTAATTGGACATTTTGTATTTTGCAGAAAGCTCCAATGATGGTAATTTCAAAATATTTATAATTGTTAAAAATATTTATTCGTAAGACAAATTGGATTTGTAATGAACAACAAAAACATCTTCTACAAATAAGTGCTCGTCAAAAGATATAGCCTTGGAAATGCAACATTATCAACCCCAAAGAAAAACCAAGAATGAAACCCAAGATTACCTCCTTACATGTATGCCTACCTAAAGTGATTCTAGACCAGATAAGCACAAGCGTGAAGAGCAAAATGGCCACTGCTATTTTTGAATCTACACCATAGACTAAGGCTGCAAGAAAAACGTTTAGAGAAACATGCAAAGAGCTTTTTACGAAAAAATTGACCACCATCGACACAATCAACAAGATCAAGGCAAAAAATACGCTCAAGCAAATAGACAAGGATTGATCCGTGAGGTAGAGAACAATCGTCACAGCCGCCAATAAGGGAATGGAAAAGACATAAAGCGATTTCCGTTGAATCCTGTTTGATACATCAAAATTGGAATAACTGCCATTCCTGGATTTGACAAACAACATGATCGTGACCGGAATAAAGAAACAGCCGATTATCAAAAATGAGACCAACATTGCGGTAGAACTATTTTCTTTCGAAAACGTGACGATCAGCACAAATAACGGAATGGTCAGTAGAGGGTGTCCTATAACAGATATGAATTGAGCAAACTTTTGTTTCATCACAATGACTGGTTATTATTTGTGAAATTTACTAATTCACTCCTCATCGATCAATGAAGCCTCACCAAGCAATGTGGCCGCTTCTTCGGCCGGCAATTCTTGCACGGTACGCAACCGGCGTTCGATGGCGCGTGTTCGTACGCCAGCCCGGTCGATCACGTTGGTGGCTTCTTCCAATTTCTTTTTTGTTTTATCGAGAATCATCCCGAAATTTCCAAATTCAGTTTTCACCGCACCTAGGATTTGCCACACTTCGCTTGAACGTCTTTCAATGGCCAAGGTTTTGAATCCCATTTGGAGGCTGCTTAAAAATGCGACCAAATTGGTGGGACCAACTACCGAGATTTTGTACTCTCTTTGCAAACATTCAAACAGGCCTGTCCTGCGGAGGATTTCAGCATACAACCCTTCCGTTGGCACAAACATGATGGCAAAATCGGTCGTGAAAGGCGGATTGATATATTTGTCGCGAATGTCTTTCGCATTTTTCTTCACTGAATTTTCAAACTGACGAAATATCGCTTCCATTTCTTTCGGCGAAAGGTTGCCGGCATATTCGTACGCATCGAGCAAGCGTTGATAATCTTCGTTCGGAAATTTAGAATCGATCGCTAACAAAACGGATTTATCATCGTCACTTTTACCCGGCAATTTGACGGCAAATTCTACCCTTTCGGCACTTCCTTCGCGACAAACGGCATTCAGGACGTATTGTTCTGGCGAAAGAATTTGTTCCAATATCGTTCCAAGCTGGATTTCTCCCAAATTACCACGTGTCTTGACATTGGTCAGCACCTTTTTCAGGTCTCCCACACCCAATGCCAGATTTTGCATTTCACCCAATCCTTTGTGCACTTGCTCCAAGCGTTCACTAATCATTTTAAAGGATTCATTGAATCGTTTTTCAAGACCTTCCTGCAATTTTTCGTCCACCGTTTTGCGCATTTCTTCGAGCTTACGGTCGTTACCTTCTTGCAATTGGGCGAGCCTTTTTTCCACCGTTTCACGAATATCTTTCAAATGATTACCTGTTTCGATCCGGTTGTCCCGAAAAGTACGCGACAGTTCCTCCCTATTTTCTTTAAAAGAGCGTTGATTTTCCTCTCTGGTTCGAGCGGATTCTTCCCGAAACAAGCCCTCCAGCTTAGAAACGTATGCTTCCAATTTGATGAGTTTTTCTTTTAGAATGTCTTTTTCGCTATTTGCAAGCACTTTCAAAGCAACCCATGCATTCAGGAATAACACTAGAATTAGAAGAACAACAATAACAGTCTGCATTTTTCACTATATATTACAGGTCAACCAACCAGCACCAACACAAAATGATCCTCTACTTCGTAATAAGCCGTAGCAGACATTTTCCACTTGGTTTTGGTTTCATACACTTGAAAACAGCCTTTACCGACAGGTGAAAATGGTTGTACATGAAGATGTTTGGTGAATATCACGGCTTCCCGATCGATCCATTTAAACATAGCTTCTTTGGCCGACCAATGAAGCATAAGGTGAGTTATTTCTAAATTCGGGTCGATCAATTCATCATCTGCAACAAAACGGCTCTTCAGATTCACAACTCTCGCGTCTATGCTTTGAATATCAATTCCAACTCCTGATTCGGAAAGAGCAATAGACACAAAACCAGCCGTATGCGAAATACTGACATGAAATTTATTGCCAATCAGTTTAGGCTTTCCGGATGGTAAATACATCAATTGCGAATAATCCAAACCAAATTCACGCATCAAGCAACACGTCACCAGCTTTTCGACTTTCCGTTTCTCAGAATGCAAATTTTGAATCTCGGCAAGCAATGCAGCATCTGGATTTACCAAACCCAGCAGCTCCTCGATTGACTCGGAGATCTTCCAAATCCCGACTGTTTTTTTTTCTACTTCGAATCGCTTGTAGAGCATAATTTAGATGTTGGCACTGATCCGTGAAGCTTTGATTGTGCAAAGATAACTTAATTGTCGATTGTATTCACCGCATTTGCCTCAAACTCCGCCTCAAATAACGACAAATATTCCTTTCTCTTAAAAATTAACACCAATAAAAAAGGAAGTCCCTAGAAACATATAAATCCTACAAACCAGCATCTTGATTTATAGGATTTATATGTAATCACAGACAATACGTGAGATTGCAGAGGAAAGCTATTCCTTATTTTCCAATCTTATCCAAATCGACTTTTTGTTGTTCAACCAACATTTTTTGTTGTTCAATCTGTTTTGTGAGATCATCAATTTCCGAAGTGAGTTTATCCTTTTGTTTGATTTTCTTCTCAAGGTCGTTTTGCATCTTGTTCAAATCCTTGGAGGAATCACTAATCAGCTTTTGCTGTTTATCAATTTTGTAGTCGAGGTTAGCCCTGGCAGCCGCTGGCGCATATTTGTTATTCAAATACGCTTTGAGGTTGTCGATTAGCTTCGGGCCTTTATTTGACGAAACAAAATCAGACTTAAGGCCTTTGTTGACAAAAACAAATACCGTGGAATTATTATTGTCTTTCGCAACCACAGTAGCATAAATATTTATGTAGTCGCTGCTTAAAGTTGGAAAAACGATTTTTTCAAAAGACACATTCTTTCCAGACTTTTTCCCTTTCAGTTTTTCCGACTTCAGTAAGTCAAAGAGGCTTTGCGCCGCAATGTCATCAGGTGCATTTACTTCAATCGCCACCGCAGGGGCGTTGTTTTTGTCCCATTTCGAGATAGTTTCATAACTTTGAGCTTGCAACGTGATAATTCCGCATATCACAAAAAAAGAAAGACATAATAGAAATTTGGTTGTTTTCATAAAGTATAAAAAATTTAGTTTATAGTTAAGGAACGCTTCTACCTCCAAATAGTTCAGGAAATGAAGCATTTATTTATTTTTCTATATACAAGTAATTATAATGAACGATTGGTTTTGAGCCAGATTTTCCAATCAAAGAAATAGCCTTCCGGCTATCATAAGCTGTTTTACCTACTCCAATCTGATTCTTGTTTTCATCCATGATTCTAACGATGTCATCGGTCTCAAATTCCCCTTCAATATGCGTCACACCCACCATCAACAGGCTCACGGCCCTACTTCCCAAAAGCATTTCTTTTGCACCTTGATTCACATATACTTCGCCTTTGGCAAAGCTATCTGAATGGGCAATCCACTTTTTTACACTTGAAGTTTTTTCTTCCAACGGCAAAAAGCGAGAACAAGTGGTCTCCTGATTCTGGATCAGATCAACCAATATATTGGCTCTCTTCCCATTGGCTATGATTACTTCAATGCCTTCTTCCGCCACTTTTCGGGCAATGTTGTATTTAGTAATCATTCCGCCACGTCCATTGGACGATTTGGAACGTTGGATATATTGGCTTAAATCATCTCTATCCACACGGATTTCACGAATCAAGCGGCTGCCTTCATCGTCGGGATGCCCAGAAAAAATCCCATCGATGTTACTCAAAATAATCAATTTTTCCGCCCCAACCATCGTGGCTACAAGTCCCGAAAGTTCATCGTTATCGGTAAACATCAACTCATTCACTGAAATGGCATCGTTTTCATTGATAATTGGAATGACATCGTGGTCAAGCATCACTTCAATGCAATTTCGCTGGTTGAGATAATGGCGGCGGGTGGAAAAATCTTCTTTTGTTGCCAATATCTGGCCGCACACAATGTTGTATTGATGAAAAAAATCATAGTAATGGTTCAATAACTTCACTTGCCCAATTGCAGAAAACAATTGACGTGCCGACACCACATCAAGCTTGGTTTGCGGAGACAAGAGTTTTCGTCCCGATGCAACAGCACCAGAGGAGACAAGAATCACTTCCACGCCGATACGTTTCAGCTCAGCCACTTGATCCACCAAGGCAGAAATCCGGGTTACATCCAGACTTCCATCCACCCTTGTGAGCACGTTGCTACCTATTTTTACTACGATACGCATATTTTTCTGATTCGTAAATTCGTTTATTTGATTTAATTCTCTTTCGCCCGAATATCCACCCGCTTGATTTTTCCGCTGATGGTTTTTGGCAATTCGTCCACAAATTCAATCACACGGGGATATTTGTAGGGAGCAGTCACTGCTTTGACATGTTTCTGAATGTCTTTGACCAGTTGTTCTCCTGCCTTGTCTTTGTAATCATTACTCAACACAATGGTGGCTTTCACGGCCTGGCCGCGAATTTCGTCTGGAACACCCGTAACGGCACATTCCACCACGGCAGGATGCGTCATCAGTGCGCTTTCCACTTCAAATGGCCCGATTCGATAACCAGAACTCTTGATTACATCGTCTATGCGGCCAATAAACCAAAAATATCCGTCTTCGTCTCGCCACGCCACATCTCCAGTATAATAAATGCCATCGTGATACACTTGCTTGGTCAAAACCTCATCACGGTAATACCCCATAAAGAGCCCCAAGGGTTTTTCTCCGCTCACACGAACCACCACTTCGCCTTGTTCTCCATCTTCGGCAGGCGTGCCATCGCTTCGGAGCAAATCGATGTTGTATGCAGGATTGGGGATTCCCATCGAACCCGCTTTGGGCTCCATCCAGGGAAAAGTCACGATGGTTGCAGTGGTTTCGGTTTGTCCAAAAGCTTCCATCATCTTGATGCCTGTTGCCTTGTAGAATGTTTCAAAGACGGAGGGATTCAAAGCTTCACCAGCTGTGGTACAATATTTTAGGGAAGACAAATCGTATTGGCTCAAATCCTCACGAATCATAAATCGGAAAACGGTGGGAGGTGCGCAAAAAGAGGTGATTTTATAATCCTCAATCAATTTCAAAATGGTTTGTGGATTGAACTTTTCGTGGTCATAAACAAATACGTTTGCACCTGCAATCCATTGGCCGTACAGTTTCCCCCATACAGCTTTTCCCCAACCCGTGTCGGCTACGGTCAAATGCAAGCTGTCTTCGTGCAAGTTATGCCAAAAGCTCGCCGTAACAATGTGTCCCAAAGGATATGTGTAGTCGTGGATCACCATTTTGGGATCGCCAGTAGTTCCCGAAGTGAAGTAGAGCAGCATGATGTCGTCATTTGCATTGACAAATTCGGGACGAACAAAAACTTCACTTGATTCGATTCCTGTCTTGAAATCAGACCAACCTTGTTTCGCATTTCCCAAGGCAATCCGGACTTTCAACGTGGGGCATTTGGGCAACGCTTCATCTACCTTGTCCATCATTTCTTGCTCTTCGGTGCAGACTACGGATTTAATATCGGCTGCGTTGCAACGATAAACGATGTCCTTCACAGTTAGCAAATGAGTGGCAGGAATCACCACGGCACCAATTTTATGCAAGGCAAGTATCGAAAACCAAAATTCATACCGCCGTTTGAGCATCAACATCACCATGTCACCTTTTTTGATACCCAAAGAAAGGAAGTAAGAAGCTGTTTGGTCACTATATTTTTTGATCTCTGCAAAGGTGAAATTGTGGTGAATACCGTGATCGTTCACCCAGCAAAGAGCTATTTTATCGGGTTGTTGAGCTGCCCATGCATCCACGACATCGTAAGCAAAATTGAAATTCTCGGGAATACGAACGTGATAATTTTTTTCGAAATCGTCAGTTGAAACAAAGCTGGTTTGGTTGATAAACTTTTCTAACATTTTCTTTTATCATAAGGGGCAGGCTACAAACAGTCTGCCAGTTTATATTTTTTATTGCGAATAAGACATTTAATTTCCAAATCGATATTATCTTGTTCACTCTCAAATCACAACCGTAAGGAACTTCACCGGTTTTTGCCCAAATGCTTTCATCCCGTGGGGAATGCTTGCATCGAAATAAATGCTGTCGCCTTCTTCGAGTAGAATATCCTTGTCACGAAGCTGCAACAACAGTTTACCTTCTAGCACCAAGGCAAATTCCTGTCCGGCATGGCTACTGTGGTGAATGGGTGTCGTTTCAGGTTTGGGTTCAACCGTAACCTGAAAAACATCCGCCTTTCGGTTTAGGAAACCAGCCGCCAAAGACTGGTATTTGTAGTCGGACACACGCTCAATGGACAAACCTTTGTCTTTCCGAGTCAAAAAATAAGAAGTCATACGGGGTTCGTCGGCAAACAAAAGAGCAGACAAATCGACCTTGTATTCAGCCGCAATTTGTTTCAAGAAACCGATTGGAATATCCTCCTCGGCATTTTCAAAAGCAGTATATTTTTCGGGAGGAACTCCTCCTACCGAGGCTATTTCTTCCACCGAAGCCCCTACAGCCTCGCGCAGACCTTTCAGGCGTTCAGCGATTTGTAGTATTTCGTTGTTCATGATTTTTCTAAATTTGACAATTATCTAATCTATCTTACATTACTTGCTTTCAATCCCCGAATCACAGCAGAAGTGAAGCCAGCATGCTCCATTTCGTTCAAGCCTTTGATGGTAATTCCTCCGGGAGTGGTCACCTTGTCTATTTCTGCTTCGGGATGAGAACCATTGGCTTCAAGCAATTCAATGGCACCACGCAGGGTTTGGATCACAATTTCTTTCGATTGTTCGGGATGAATTCCCATCTCCACACCGCCTTCCATGGCCGCCCGGATGTAGCGAAAGGCATAGGCGATCCCGCAGGAAGACAAGGATGTGACCGCACCGAATTGCGATTCGTTGATTAGGATTGCTTTCCCTAATTCCTCAAAAATAGAAAGCACCAATTCTTGCTGTTCCTTCGAAGCATTGGCCGAAGAAACAAAAGTCATGCTCTGCTTGATAGCAATGGCCGTGTTGGGTATCAGGCGGAAAACCGTGGCCTCATTAGAAGTATATTCTTGCAATTGGGCAAGGGTAATACCAGCAGCAATGGAGATAAAAATCTGTTTTGAGAAATCAAAGTTGTCGTGGTGTTCTTCCAAAACAGATTTTATAAGCCATGGTTTTACCGCAAGGACCACCACATCCGCTTGATAGGCTGACGAATAGTCACTCGTTTCGGCTTGAATACCTGTCCCATAGGCTTTGATGGCTTCCACATTCTTGTAATTGAGATCAATCACGGTGATGTCTTCACCTTTTACCTTGTTTCCTGACGATAGGCCGTAGGCAATAGCACCACCCATGTTTCCGCCGCCGATAATCGATATTTTCATGCGATTAGTTTTTATATGTTATAAGGTTGGGAAGGATCCGATTAAGCATAAAGATCCTACAATCCAGGCCCCCCTTCGAATTTCAATGTTAAAACAACACATGTCTTTGCCATTGTGAATAAACCAACATTAAAGACATGCAAAAGTATGAAAAAATCATATACGAGGTAAAAATTAAGGAGAGATTAAAACCAGAAATATTACCATCAATCCACTAGTTCTGATTGTATATGAAAACGGACTTTGCAACACAACTTTTCCAGTCATATACAAATCAGATATATAACGCCTGCAAAGAAATAAATTTCCAATTTATCCGTTATAAAATCATTGTCACGATTGACAACTGGAAATTCCATGATGATATTTCTGACAATGAAAATGTGTGATTTCAAAAATTCTGCATGTACAAAAAAATATACTTTTTCCTGTTTTTATTGGCAAGCTTGCCTGCATTTGGACAAAAAAGAGCAACCGTCACAGGCATTGTTTATGATTTCGACAACAAGCCATTGGATTTCGTTAGCGTTTCGCTGAAAGGTTCAATTATTGGAACATTCACAGACTCAAAAGGAACCTATAGCATAACCGTCCCTCAAGGAGATTCGGTAACAATCGTCTTTTCGTGCATGGGCTATCTGAAAACGCAACGGGTTATTCCAAAAATGGCCACAGGCATGCGCTTGAATGTGATGATGCGGGAAAATGCAAACACCTTGGGAGAGATTGTGATTACGGGAAAGCAAAAACAAACCTCCACCATGCAAAAAGTGGATCCCAGAAACGTGAAGCTGCTTGCCGATCCATCCGGGGGAAGCATCGAATCGATCATTGTAACTCTTGCCGGAGTGAGTTCAACCAACGAATTAAGTTCCCAATATTCTGTCCGTGGCGGGAGCTATGACGAAAACATCGTGTATGTCAATGGAATAGAGGTAAACCGCCCACTCTTGATTCGTTCGGGACAGCAGGAAGGGCTAAGTTTCATCAATCCAAACTTAACGGGAAGCGTTGGTTTTTCATCGGGTGGTTACGATGCGTCCTACGGCGACAAAATGTCTTCCGTATTGGACATTGGCTACCGCAAACCCGAAAATTTTGAAGCATCCGCCTCCGGAAGTTTTCTGGGTGGAAATTTTCATGTTGGAAGTGCTGGAAAACGTTTTACACAAATTACAGGAATTCGCTATAAAACAAATAAATCACTTGTTGGGACAATGGACACCGAAGCAGAATACGATCCGTATTTCGTAGATGCACAAACTTACATGACCTATGCCTTGTCGCCCAGATGGGAAGCAAGCTTTCTTGGGAACTATTCGAAAAACGTGTATCGTTTCCGCCCCATCACACAAACCACGTCTTTTGGCACGCTCACCGATGTTCGGAATTTCACCGTCTATTTCGACGGTTGGGAAAAAGATAAATTTGAAACCGCATTCGGGGCTTTATCCCTCAAAGGGAGACTTACTGATAAATTGGACATGAGCCTCACAGCCTCAGCATTTTCTTCCTACGAACATGTAAACTATGATATTTCGGGAGAATATTGGCTCAGCGAACAAGAATTGGACACAGAAAGCGGGACAACCCAGGAAGGTGAATTGCTTGGCGTGGGCGCATATTTGGAACATGCCCGCAACAATTTGGAAATGAAAGTCCGCAAGTTCACGTTTTCCGGTTCTTACAATGCAGGTAAGTTATTGTCAAAATGGGGATTAACTTTTCAAAACGAATCCATCGATGATAAAATAAAGGAGTGGCAATTGAGGGATTCATCCGGTTACTCCATCCCCAACAGCGGGGAATTGGTGAAAGTATATTCGAATCTCCAATCGAACAACAACCTTTCCTCTACCCGGATTTCTGGTTATTTGCAGGAAACCTATAAATTCCGCATCCAAGACGGACTTTTCACCCTAAATGCGGGTTTGAGAGCTTCCCACTGGTCGCTCAACAAAGAGACCATCATCAGCCCCCGCGCTTCTTTGGCATATGTTCCCAACAAAGAAAGGGACATCACCCTAAGAATGGCCTTGGGCGTATATTACCAGGCTCCATTTTACAAAGAATTTCGCGAAACCGTTCTTGACACAAATGGTGACTCCCACATCACATTAAACAAAGACATCAAATCACAAAAATCCATCCATTTTGTCTTTGGCGGTGATTACGAATTCAAAACGATGGATCGTCCATTCAAATTCACCACCGAAATGTACTACAAAAAACTTTCAGATTTGGTCCCTTACACCGTTGACAATGTAAAAATCACCTATTACGGGAAGAACATGGCTTCGGGATACATCGCCGGATTGGACATGAAACTTTTCGGTGAATTTGTTCCTGGCACCGACAGCTGGGTTAGTTTCTCGCTGATGAAATCGCAGCAAGACATCAATGGCCTCAAAGTGCCTTTGCCGACCGACCAAAGCTACAATTTTTCACTCTATTTCCAGGATTATGTACCAAGAAACAAACGACTCAAGATGAATATGAGAGGTTTGTTTTCGCAAGGCTTACCCACTACCCCATCCAACCAAGGATACAACAAAGGAGTCTTCAGAATGCCTTCTTACCGCCGAGTTGACATAGGCTTTTCCTGGCAAGCATTGGGTGAAGAAGATGCCATTCGCCAAAGAAATTCATTCTTGAAAGGATTCAAAAATATTTGGCTAGGATTGGACATATTCAATTTGTTGGATATCAAAAACACGAATTCCTATTATTGGATTTCAGACGTTTACAACAACCAATATGCCGTACCCAATTACCTTACCGGAAGACAACTGAACCTGAAATTTATTGCTGAATTCTAATCAGGCAGGAAACTACACAAAATTCTAAGGCTTAAAGCTATTGGCTGCCATCTTAGGGATTTTCTCACAAAAAAAATGATTTCAATTACTTCATAAGCATTTTTAAGAAAACAATTACGACAATTGAAACGTTTTCAGAAAGCATCTCGCAAGAGATTCCTATCTTTATGAGATTAAATTTAGAAGTAACAATCATAGAACACGTAATGGAAAATTTTGAATTCAGTAATCCGGTAAAAATACTATTCGGCAAAGGCCAAATAGCAAATCTCAAGAATGAAATTCCAGACGAATCCCGCATCCTTCTTATTTATGGAGGTGGCAGCATCAAAGCAAACGGCGTTTACGATCAGGTAAAAGAAGCGTTGGCAGGTCTGTTTGTTATTGATTTTTCAGGCATTGAACCCAATCCGCATTACGAAACTTGTCTGCAAGCTGTGAACATAATTCACTCGCAAAATATCAATTTTATTCTAGCTGTTGGGGGCGGATCTGTCATCGATGCCACCAAATTCATCTCTGCTGCTGCTTGTTATAAGGGAGCAGACTCTTGGGACATTCTCGAAAAGCATACCTCCATTGCAGAAGCAGTGCCTTTTGGAACAGTGCTAACCTTGCCTGCCACGGGTTCTGAAATGAATTCAGGAGCTGTCATTACAAGAGCATCGGACAAAAACAAGCTGGCATTTGCCTCGGAAAAGGTGTATCCAAAGTTTTCGATTCTTGACCCTTCAGTCACTTTTTCTCTTCCCGCAAAACAGATTGGGAACGGTGTCGTGGACACATTTGTTCACGTGGTGGAACAATATGTGACTTATCCTGCGAATGCACTTATACAAGACTATTTTGCCGAAAGTGTCCTGAAAACATTATTGCTTGAAGGACCAAAAGCCCTTCAAGCACCCCATGATTACGACGTTCGGGCAAACTTGATGTGGGCATCCACTTGGGCTTTGAACGGGTGGATCGGCATCGGCGTCCCCAATGACTGGGCAACCCATGGAATTGGTCATGAATTGACAGCCTTCTATGGTTTAGATCACGGACAAACATTGGCTATTGTGCTTCCGGGAGTGCTACGGGTGCTGAAAGAGCAAAAAGCAGAGAAAATCATTCGTTTGGGTGAACAAGTTTTCGGCATTTATAATAATCTTTCGCATGATGAACGCATAGAATATACCATCCAAGCAATAGAAAGTTTCTTTGAAGAGATGGGCGTGAAAACACACCTTTCGGATTATGGACTTGGAGCAGATGCTGTGGAAGCCATTTATGAAAGACTTAAATCGAGAGGTTGGAAATTGGGTGAAAAGCGAAATATTACAGCGGATCTAGCAAAAGAAATATTGCTCACGAGGTTGTAAACAATACTAATAAGGCGATAGCCAATAGTATTATCCTTTTTCCAAACGGTTAAAACTATTGGCTATTTTTTTTAGCCTATGCAAAAAAGGATTCCGAAACTTCCGAAATCCTTTGTGCGCACGATGAGAGTCGAACTCACACGCCCGAACGGGCACTACCTTCTGAGAGTAGCGTGTCTGCCAATTCCACCACGAGCGCTCATTAATTTTTTTGACGAGGCAAAGGTAGTAAATTTAGAAATAAAGAAACCAAGCTGCATGAAAATATTTTCAGCAAAATTCAAAAATGAGGCTGACTCTACGACCAGCTCTTAAATTTTCTCAAACTTTCCTATTTCCTCATTCCACTCGAAATCCTGACCAGGATAGGCTTTTAAAATTTCTCCAATGGCAGGTTTCCATTCAACTATTTCCTTCAGGTCTTTGGTAATGCTGTTGTCCGGATTGTCCAAATAATCTTCGTCTTCGTCACCAAACAGAAAACGCCAACCGCTGTCTATTTTCAATTCGCCATTTTCACGGTAGCAATAGCCAACGTGATCATTCTCTATTGCACGTAGCGTCACATAAGCGAATTTTTGTAAATCAGTAAATTCCTTTATAGATGAGTCATCCCAATCTTCTTCGTTCATTTTGGCTCTTTTATTAATGTTTGCGGCAAAGATAAATTTTTTCCCGTTTATTTCTCCATTGAATAACAAACACAAACCGACCCATCTGAATATGAGTCGGTTTCTTATAAGATATTTCAGCAGAAATTATTGCGCCAATTCTTTTTCAAGGACACTAACTTCCTTGTCTTTGTTTACTCCTAGAAGGCTCAAATTGTAATAAGCGTTTTGCAATTTCACCAAGGCTCCTTTTACTTCACTTTTATCAGCACTACGGGCCGTTAAAAGAGTCCTGTATTTTTCCAACAAAGGGCAGGCATCCGAATAAAGCTTAATAATTTGAGGATCCTGTGCGCTTTGCGCTTTTCTTGTAGCTGCACGAGAAGTGGCCTCTTTCAGGTTTTGTGCTTGCACGATATACGACACAGCTAGACCTTCCAATGCCCTTTCGCAATTAGGATCTTTTTCCAAAGCAGATTTGTAGTTAGCATCAGCGTTGGCAAAATCATTCTTTTCACCGAAAATGGAAGCTTTGACGCTCAACAATTGGCAAGCATTTGCCGGATCATTGGCTATCGCTTGATCCAAATAGGCAACAGCCTCTTGGCTTTTTCCTTTAGAAATCAAGTAATTGATTAAATTCGGTGTAAAATATTTGCTTGCAGGAAACTTTTTAGCACCGGCTTCCAAAGACTTCACATAGTTTGCGGAATCCCCCGATTCAAGATATTGATTTGTCAGCAATTCGTACGCATCGCTCTCCTTAGATGAGGTGTTGGGTATGTAAGGATTATCAACAATATCTTTCAATAGTTTGATAGACCGGGCTTTATCACCTGATTGAATAGTAGTAATGGCTGCATAATATTTGATTGTCTGGCGCAATGTGTCGTTTGTCCCCAATTGAGTCGGAGTTGCACCTTCAAATACAGCCAACTTTGGCACCTCGATGTAAGCTTCGAAAAAATCAGCCGCACGTTTGTAATCTTTTTTGTCGTTGTAGAAAACACCACCATTAATTAAAAAGGGCAGGTTGGATTTCAAAATCGCGGCAATATCTTTGCGATACTTGTTTTTCACTTTCCCTTTTGCGTCAGGTTGTTGCCCCAAATCGTCTGCTTTTGAATAAGGTTCAATGGATGAATAAACTGCATCATACATGGCCTTTTCATCAAAAGATTGTTTCAACTGCTGTTTGATACGTTCTGCATCAAACACAGCATTTTCAATATCTGCCGCTGTTTTCCATGTCTCAGCATCATTTGCAGTCTCGGGATTGCTCAAGGCACTCTTGATTTGTACCCTCGCCTCAGAATAATTTTTCGAAGCAAGAGCAGCCTTTGCATCTTTCACCGCCTTTTTCTGTGCATAAGAAAAAGCAGAAAAGGCAGCGACCAATGTTATTGACAACAATATTCGTTTCATAGAAATTTCGTTTAAATTTATAAAAGGTTTTATTCGTTTTCAGTTATTTCTTCAGTGGATTCCTGAATATCTTCTTCTTTTTCAGAAATCACCTTACAAACAGACGCAATCTCATCGTTTCGTTTACCCAAATTAATCAGGCGAACTCCTTGAGTTGCACGTCCCATCACACGTAGATCACCCACTTTGACACGTATCGTAATACCAGACTTGTTGATAATCATTAAGTCGTTGTCATCCGTCACACTTTTAATAGCGACCAAGTTACCAGTTTTATCTGTAATATTCAAAGTTTTAACACCTTTTCCTCCACGATTCGTAATTCGATAAACTGGAATTGGGTTGCCTTCTTCATCCAAAGCTAGTGTTCCATCTTCATTAAGTTCATTTAGATAGGTGCGTTTTCCGTATCCAAGCTCAGACACCACCATGATGGTTTCGGCTGTTGAATTTTGAGGAATAGAAATCATACCAATCACTTCATCGTCCCCGTCTTCATCAATGCGCATACCGCGAACACCTGTAGCTGTTCGTCCCATCTCACGAACATCAGTAGCGTGGAAACGAATGGCGCGACCATGTTTGTTTGCCAATAGGATCTCACTGCTTTCGTCTGTCAGCAACACTTCGATCACACGGTCGTCTTCACGAATGGTGATCGCATTCACCCCATTCTGACGCGGACGTGAATAAGCTTCCAAACGGGTCTTTTTCACAACCCCTTGTTTCGTGCAGAATATCAAGTAATGGTTGTTGATATAATCTTGGTCGCTTAGCCCAAGCACACAAATAGTAGCGTTCACCTTGTCATCCGAATCGATATTCAACAAGTTCTGAATAGCTCGCCCTTTGGAATTTTTGCTGCCTTCGGGTATGTCGAACACACGCAACCAATAACATTTTCCTTTTTGAGTGAAGAAAAGCATGTAGTTGTGCATGGTGGCGGAATACATGTATTCCACAAAGTCAGTATCGCGTGTTTCAGAACCTTTGGCCCCTACTCCGCCTCTATTTTGAGCTTTAAATTCGGTCAATGCAGTGCGTTTGATATATCCCATGTGCGAAATGGTGATAATCATTTCATCGTTAGCATAGAAATCTTCCGGATTCAATTCTTCGGAAGCATACACGATTTCGGTACGTCGTTGGTCTCCGTATTTATCCCGAATTTCAATTAATTCATCTTTGATCACCTGCTTGCACAAATCTTCATTGGAAAGAATTTCATTCAAATAGGCCATCAATTTTTTGATTTCCTCGTATTCAGCATGAAGTTTGTCTTGCTCAAGGCCAGTCAATTGGCGCAAACGCATTTCAACGATTGCACGCGATTGCACTTCAGACAATTGAAAACGCTCCATCAAGCCCTGAATGGCTTCCAGTGGATTTTTCGAACCGCGGATAATGGCAATCACTTCATCGATATTGTCGGAAGCGATGATCAAGCCTTCCAAGATGTGTGCACGTTCTTCAGCCTTTTGCAAATCGAATTTGGTCCGGCGAATCACTACTTCGTGGCGGTGTTCCACAAATGCAGAAATCATATCTTTGAGGTTGAGCAAACGGGGACGACCTTTAACCAAAGCAATATTGTTGACGCTGAACGAAGTTTGCAAAGCCGTAAGCTTGTACAATTTGTTCAATACAACATTCGAGTTTGCATCACGCTTCACATCCACCACGATGCGCATTCCCTGGCGGTCGGATTCATCGTTCACATTGCTGATTCCTTCCAATCTCTTTTCACCGACAAGGTCGGCGATCGTTTTGATCAACTCAGCTTTGTTTACTCCATAAGGAATTTCTGTGACAATGATTTTTTCATGGTTTCCTTCGGTCTCAATTTCTGCGCGACCACGCATTACAACACGTCCGCGCCCTGTTTCGTAAGCATCACGTACACCTTGATAGCCATAGATAAATCCACCCGTCGGAAAATCGGGAGCTTTCACATAGTGCATCAATCCGGCAATGTCAATTTCCGGATCATCCAAATAAGCAATCGTAGCATTGATGGCTTCTGTCATGTTGTGAGGCGGCATGTTGGTGGCCATACCCACAGCAATGCCCGAAGCTCCATTAATTAACAGGTTGGGAATACGGGTAGGCAAAACGACGGGTTCCTTAAGGGTGTCATCGAAGTTAAGCTGAAAATCGACTGTCTCTTTTTCAATATCGCGCAGCATTTCTTCCGCCAGGCGACTCAATCGAGCCTCAGTATAACGCATAGCCGCAGGGCTGTCGCCGTCCACACTTCCCATATTTCCTTGTCCGTCCACCAACATGTAGCGCAAGCTCCATTCCTGGGCCATACGCACCATCGCAAAATAAACGGAAGAGTCTCCGTGGGGGTGATACTTACCAAGCACTTCCCCTACGATTCTTGCCGATTTCTTGTGCGGCTTGTTGGAATTGTTTCCCAACTCATTCATCCCGAATAATATGCGGCGGTGAACAGGTTTGAAACCATCTCTCACATCTGGCAAAGCGCGAGAGACGATTACCGACATCGAATAGTCGATGTAGGCAGATTTCATTTCATCTTCAATATTGATCTTGATGATTCTATCTTCTTGATCTGTCATTACGATTAATTAATTATTTTAAAGCTTTCAAATCTCTCAATTTCGGGTATTTTCCACTTTGGGAAAAATCATGCTAAGATAGCAATTTTTATTGATATAATAAATAGAAATAAGACAAAATTTTAACGTTTAAAACGTTGAATTAATATAGCTTGGAAGAGTTTAGTTGATATATTCCCTTATCTCCTCAAATGCATTTTCCATCCGCTGCATGTTGTCGGCCATAAATTCATATAACGCCACCCAATCTTCCCTTTTGTGAAAGTTGAGACCTGATTTGTACAGATAAACCCGGGCTACAATTTCACCGCTTTCCCGTTCGTGCCGGGGAAGCCAGGTCTGCCCTTCAGGAAAAGCTGCATCTAAAATATAACGATAGGTTTCGAATTGTTCGTAACGTTCTTTTTGTTCTTCTTTGGAACGCGCATTGAATTCGAGAATGACGAAAGCCCCTTCCTTGTTGACATCAAACTTCATCTCCACTCCTTTCACCTTCGTATCGTAGAGGATGAATTTCCCTTTGCGGTGTTTGAATGCTTTTTTGAAACGGCAATAGCTACCAAACCCTTCCCAAAAATCTATTTGAAGTTGCTTAAGTTCTGCTTTTGAATACATAAAAAAATATGCCAATAAGATAATGTGCCAATATGCCAATGTGATAATTGGCAAATAAACGAATAAACCACTGCCTCCACAAAAAAACGAAAACGCACCTCAAACCGGCTTTTGGCCTTTGTTGGAGATGCGTTTATTTCATCTGATTTCTCTTATTATATGCGAGAATCAGGCTTCTCTACCATGGCAATTCTTGAATTTTTTGCCACTTCCACATGGACACGGATCGTTGCGCCCAACTTTTTTCTCCACACGAACGGGTTCGTGCTTGGGTTGTTGGGGAATATCTGGTTGCCCAGGTTGTCCGGGTTGCAAAGATCTGGCAGGAGCTGTCGATTCTTCCTTTTGTGTGCGGTAGCGGCTGTAATCTGTTTTTTGTTCAGGAGCTGCCTCTTTCACACTTTCGGGTTCGCGCAAAGGAATTTGTCCACGCATCAGGATGCTAACAGTCTTTTTATTCATGCTGTCAACCATCGTTTTGAACAAGTTGAAAGATTCAAGCTTATAAATCAAGAGTGGATCTTTTTGTTCGTAGCTGGCATTTTGTACCGACTGGCGCAAGTCATCCATTTCTCTCAAATGCTCTTTCCATTGTTCGTCAATAGTGTGCAACAAGATTGATTTTTCAAACGACTTAATCACGTCTTTCGATTTTGATTCATACGCCGACTTGAGATTACAGGAGATATTGTACATCCGTTTTCCATCGGAAATTGGAATCAAAATATTCTCATATTGAGCACCTTGATTTTCATATACCTGCTCGATGACCGGATTGGCGACTTCAGCCAAACGATCCATCTTGGTTTTGAAGCTCTTGACTACTTGCTCATACGTTTTTTCAATAAGAGCCTCCGTTTTCACCGATTTGAATTCATTTTCGTCGAATGGCACCTCCACTGCGGCAACACGCAACAACTCCATCACCAAACTGTCGTAATCTTGAGCCTCAGCGTATTGTTCCACAATCGAAGTCACTGTGTCGTAAAGCATGTTGACAATGTCGATACCGATACGTTCTCCCATCAGGGCATGACGGCGACGTTTGTAAATCACTTCGCGCTGCGAATTCATCACGTCGTCGTATTCCAGAAGGCGTTTGCGAATCCCGAAGTTATTTTCTTCCACTTTTTTCTGCGCACGTTCCACTGATTTGCTCAACATGTTGTGTTCCAACATTTCACCTTCTTTGAATCCCATACGATCCATCAGCCCCGCAATACGTTCTGTGGCAAACAAACGCATCAAATTATCTTCCAACGAAACGAAGAACACTGAAGAACCCGGGTCACCTTGACGACCGGCACGACCGCGCAACTGCCGGTCAACTCGGCGAGATTCGTGGCGTTCGGTTCCAATAATGGCCAAACCTCCGGCTGCCTTCACCTCTGGCGAAAGCTTAATGTCGGTACCACGGCCGGCCATGTTAGTTGCTATAGTCACAGTTCCGCTTTGTCCTGCAAAAGCTACAATTTCAGCCTCTTTTTGGTGTAATTTCGCATTCAGAACGTTGTGCTTAATTTTTCTCAAGTTAAGCATGCGGCTCAATAATTCTGAAATTTCCACCGATGTTGTTCCCACCAAAACGGGGCGACCTTCCGAAACCAGTTTTTCTATTTCTGTGATTACAGCAGAATATTTTTCACGGGCCGTCTTGTAAATACGGTCGTTCATGTCATTTCTAGAAATTGGCTTATTGGTTGGAATCACCACCACGTCCAACTTGTAGATATCCCAAAGTTCGCCTGCTTCGGTTTCGGCCGTACCGGTCATACCGGCCAGCTTGTTGTACATACGGAAATAGTTTTGCAAGGTGATGGTTGCAAATGTTTGCGTAGCCGCTTCCACTTTCACCCCTTCTTTGGCTTCAATGGCCTGATGCAAACCATCAGAATAGCGACGGCCATCCATGATGCGACCAGTTTGTTCGTCCACAATCAACACCTTGTTGTCGATCACCACATACTCGTCGTCTTTTTCGAACAAGGTGTAGGCTTTCAACAATTGGTTCACGGTGTGCACGCGTTCGGACTTTATCGAATAATTTTGCAACAACTCATCTTTCTTTTCTGCTTTTTCCGTATCACTCAAATCAGGTCTTTCTAGTTCGGACATTTGGGAAGTGATATCCGGTAGCACGAAGAAATGCGGGTCGTCGGTATTGCCTGTGAGCAAGTCAATACCTTTGTCTGTCAGTTCGATACTGTTATTCTTTTCATCAATCACAAAAAACAAATCGTCAGTCACGATGTGCATATTGCGCATTTGATCTTGCATGTAGTTATCTTCCGTTTTCAGCATGGCAGCTTTCACACCGGGTTCACTAAGCAACTTGATCAAGGCCTTGTTTTTAGGAAGTCCTTTATAAGAACGATATAGCAGAAGAGCGCCCTCCTCGACCACTTTTTTGTCATCGGAAGCAAGTTTCACTTTCGCTTCTGCCAACAATTTTGTACACATGTCGCGTTGCGCCTTCACGATGATTTCCACACGCGGGCGGTATTCATCGAAAAGCTGGATTTCGCCGCGAGGCACTGGGCCGGAAATAATCAATGGAGTACGGGCATCGTCAATCAAGACCGAGTCAACCTCATCCACAATCGCAAAATTGTGGCCACGTTGCACTAATTCGCTTGGCAAATTTGCCATATTGTCACGAAGGTAGTCGAAACCAAACTCGTTGTTTGTACCAAAAGTAATGTCTGCCAAATAAGCTTTTCGACGATTGTCTGTATTCGGTTGATGCCTGTCTATACAATCAACGGAAAGTCCGTGAAACATATACAAAGGTCCCATCCACTCGGAGTCACGTTTTGCCAAATAATCGTTGACCGTCACCAAATGTACGCCGTTGCCTGTCAAGGCATTCAGGAATACAGGTAAAGTGGCCACCAAAGTTTTACCTTCACCGGTTGCCATTTCAGCAATTTTCCCTCTATGTAAAACCACGCCACCGAACAACTGTACATCGTAATGCACCATGTCCCATGTGATTTCATTTCCTCCTGCCAGCCAATGATTTTTATAGATGGCCTTATCGCCTTCCAAACGCACAAAATGATGATTGACCGACAAATCTCTGTCAAATTGGGTGGCTGTGACAACGATTTCTTCGTTTTGGGTAAAACGCCTGGCAGTATCTTTCATGATTGAAAACGCTTCAGGAAGCACCTCCATCAATACGACTTCGTATTTTTCCGTAATTTCTTTTTCTATTTTGTCAACCTGCTCCCAAAGTTCTTCACGTTGGTCGATTTCGATGGTTTCGACAGAAGCTTTCATTTCTTCTATCTTGGCTTTGTCTGAGGCAACATAATCCTGAATCCGTTGTTTGATTTCTTCAGTTTTTGCACGCAACTCGTCGTCCGATAACTTTTCAATAGACGGATACACCGCCTTTATCTTGTCCACATAAGGATTGACTTCTTTCAAGTCTCTTTGTGCTTTGTTTCCGAACAATTTGCTCAAAAATTCATTAAATCCCATAATTTTATATTCCTATTTTTATTGTTTTTTCTTTACCTAATAACCCGCTAATAACGAATCAGTTCGTTTAGAACATTTGCTGAAGAGGCATTCGGCGAACGAATCCGCAGAATATGCGACACAGTGGGGGCAATTTCACAGGCATTGATTGCTCTGCCAACTTTTTGTGGCTTTATGTCAAATCCAAAAAAGATCACTGGCGAAACCACAGATGTGTTCCTTACACGGTAATCTTTAGTGGCAGATGTCACAATTTCTTTCTCGTTGACCACCTTTATACCTGGTTGCAATTCGATGAAGATATCACCCGATGTCTCCCGATTCAAGAGATTCCGGTAACCACTCATACTGCTGTTTTCTTCTCCAAATAACAATTGATAGTAAGTTGCAACATCCTGTACTCCGGTAAATTGCACAACAAATTCTGCCGCCTTTTGCTGAATTTCCTTCAAATTAATATTTTTGGATTCTATCAGCTTACGATTGAGGTAAATTTGGTTGTTGAAAAAGCCTTCCACCCACTGTTCCCGACCGTAAATGGCCATCAAATACATATTGAGGAGCGACTCGCAGCGGTTCGGATAGAATGTTATAGGTTGCGAATTCGGATCATTATAGGGTTCTTCCGCTAGATAGTATCCGGTGGATGTTAGAAAAACCAAGGTGTTTTTCAATCCTACCGTCCGGTCAATCCCCTCCAGCAACCGGGCAATATCCCTGTCTAAACGACAATAGGTATCCTGCAACTCTATTGAGTAAGCTTTATCCAATGATTTGGAATAATTTCCGGCATAAAAAGTCAATGACACGAAATCAGGAAATACCCTTTTGCCCAATGCTGCTTTGTCGATGAGGGCAAGGGCTGTATTGGTCACATCGTCGTTCACAAACGGCGATTCCTTGAGCAGCAAGTATGAGTCCTTGCTTGTTCCGAATGTATGCTGATAAGAATAGATATTGGAGGTGTATGGGAAAGACTTGTAATTTGCCAAAGGCAAAAGAGGTTTCCACACCAAATTGCTGATGCGGCGGCTGTAGGATGTGTCGCTACGATTTATCTGGTCAACAATCCAATGAAAATCTTTGTAATAGGTGGATGTTGCCCATTTTCCAGAATAATCTTCTACCCAAAAAGCACCATTTGCACTTCTTCCAGCTGTTATCAACGCTTGGTTGGCATTCGGGGCAAAGGAATAAACGTCTGATTTGCCTTGGGAGGCGTTTTTTAATTCGTCTCCAATAGTTGACACACGAAGGGCCAAAGGTGACAATTTTTCCTGGGTATAATTTCCCAAATAGGAATCATCTGCAAAAATAGAGCCTGTCAAACCCTTTTCGCGAATGTATTTCAGATTGCTGCCGATGCCGGAATAAAATGGGTTTGCTCCTGTGAAAATTGTGGCTAAGGCTGATGCATCATTGACTTGCGGGAAATCGAACACCAAATTTTGATAGACAAGTCCCTCACTCAACAATCGCCTGAAACCCTTTTCGCTAAAATTACTCTGAAAAAAATTGAGATAATCACCCCTAAGTTGGTCAACAGTAATACTAATCACCAGTTTAGGCGTTTCAGGCGATTCTATTTGCGCCTGCACCGAACTGATGGTTAACACAGCAACGAGAGATGTTATTATTTTTCTCACAAATTCAAATTAATGTAATGTACTGTCACAACTTCCGAATTATTTTTTGGGTACTGCGAATGCTCCAATTAACGAGCGTAGCCACAGAGTTCCTACAAATGGAAGAAAGGACCATTCCAGTTCTTGTGGCATCAATTTCCATGCCAAAAGAAAAACCGTAAGGAGCGCAAAGTTAATAAAATGATAGTAATAAATAAATTTAGTACATCTTTTTACATAAAATAAACATGCCGCAAATAGGTGCAAAGGATGAAGCCACACGTAGTTCCAATTGGGAAACATACATGGGTGAACCGAAAAAAACATCAGGAAAGTCATCACCACACCTGCCGCTCCTGATATTACAAACAACATAAAATCAAACAGTTTAGTCAGCGATGAAGATCGTCCTGTTTGCCATTGCCAATACGATAGAATGGATGCAATGAGAAACAGCAGCAATCCGGCAAGCCAGGGTGACCACAAGGAACTTTCTCGTGGCTGATCCTCTTTATTGTTTAGCAGGTTCTCTGATTTCACGAGAGGTCGTTCAATCCCCATTGAATCACGAATGACAGATTTACTTAAAACCTCATGCAGATATTTGGGGAGGAATATTTTTTCTTTTTCTGTTACCGGATGGTCGGCACTCGCCCCTATGACGAGATTGATCCCAAATTGAGTCCAATCATTGCCTTCGAGAAATTCATTTAGAAGGTTTCGAAAGGTGGGATTGTTTTTGCCATCAGGCAAGACTATTTTTCCTGAAATGTTCTTTTCTATGATGTCGAATGGACGTGTCGCACAATTGTCGAAAAAAAAATTGTAGCGGTATTCCCTATTTTCGGGAAGCACGTTCATACACAAAGCATCCCAGACCTTTTGCTTGTCTTTGGAAGAAAGCCGGATCACTTGCTCATTCACCTCCAATCCCTTCTCTTGATATTCAACGATGAACTCCGCATACGGAATTGGCACAACCATGTAATCCGTTTCGCCTTTAGCAAAATGATAGATAAAATTAGGCTTTTGGAAGCTGAACATTCCATAGTTGAAGACAAAGTCGAGATGGCGAACTGGGTCTTTCACTCGAATTGAAGCGTGTCCAAACAAGCCGTAAACCGCTCCTGTCCATGGGGAGTTTGTCAAAATCGAGACATCTGCCGAATCACTTAGTTTGATTGCTTGAGACTTAGTTACACCACAAAAGAAGGAGAACAATATCGCAAACAAGAAAGTTAGTTTCTTTGTCATTTAATTGAAAAATTACGCCGTCAAAGATAACAAAAAATAGATTGAAACAGGAAAGAGCGTTCGAGCCAACTTGTGAACTTGATCGTTTCTTCACTCCTCCAAAAAGGTTCTACGGTTTTCAAATATGCTTTCTAAATTCACGTTTGCCCAAGCCGTGAGATCCCGAACCAAGGGGTAGAGCTCTTCCCCCATTAGCTTAAGGCCATATTCCACTTTTGGAGGGGCAACCGGATAAACCTTGCGAAAGATCAACCCGTCCACCTCCAGCGATCTCAGTGTCTGCGAAAGCATTTTGTGGGATATATCGCCGATTCTTTTGTGTATTTGGCTATAACGCATCACCTTGTTCTCTTTCAAAAACATCAAAATCAATACGGACCATTTCTGACCAATGCGATCCACCACTAAGCGAACAGGACAATTTTCGGAATTTGCATAATTTATTTTTTCTTCTAATATACTGATTTCCATAAATTGTAACTTATAGGTTAGTATCTGATTTTTAAGTTCGTTATTGACAAATCCTTACAAATATAATACATTTGCTCTACAGAAAAGAGTAACATTTAAAAACAAACACGATTATGAGCAAAAAAATTCTTATCGTATTGGGGCATCCCGATTACAGCCATTCAAATGCAAATAAAGCCCTTATCCAGTTGTTGGATGAGGCAGCCAACGTGACAGTGCACAATATTAGCGAGGCATATCCCGATGGAAAAATTGATGTACAAAAAGAACAGGCCCTTTTGGAAAGTTACGACCGCATTATTTTCCAATTCCCCACCTATTGGTTCAATGTACCCGGATCTTTCAAAGTTTGGATCGATCAGGTTTTAACCTACGGATGGGCTTATGGTCCGGGAGCAACAGCATTGGCTGGGAAAGAGTATGGAGTGGCCACGACCACCGGAAGCCCACTGGAGGTATATCAACCCGATGCCGTTGGTTTCACGATTGACGCAGTAATCCTGCCGGTAGTGGCATCATTGAAATATTGCGGCAGTACCTATCTTGGTCATGCAGTGCTTCACAATGCAATGGCTGTAACCCCCGAATCTGTAGCTGAAGCCAAAGATAGCTATCTGAAATTGTTTGCCTAACTCTTTTGAAAAGTTACCGGACAGCTACGAAGAGCAATGTAACAGAGAACCGTTTTTCCATATTGGAAGGCGGTTTTTTTTAATGAATTAAGGAAATGCAATTCCAAATGAATTGAGTGAATATTGATGGGAAGAAAGCAAGAAGTAGAAACAAACAGAAAAAACACGAAACAGATAAGGAGATATAAGTAAATGCTGATTTGCCAGTTCATACATATAGCATTGAAAAAGATAAAAGGTGACTTTTCGCAAAGTCACCTTCTATGAGTTAATTTAGGTATCAGTGTTTAAGGTAAAAAGATTGTTTTAGGTTATCTGCAAGCAAAGATAGGACATTTATAAGGTACCTTCCAAAAAAAAATATATATTATAAAACATGTTTTTTCAATATAAAATTGAAGTTAATTAACAGAGTAAAGATATTAAGTTATTGTTAAACAGGATTATAGACTCAATATATAAAACATAGACAACCTTTATTGTGCCTAAATAAAAATGTTATTATTTTCAAACAAAACACATCATTTTTTAAGATAATCACATCCTAAAGATGATACATTTCCAGTTTTTACAAAGTTTGCATATCTTTACGCCACATTCAAATTTATAATTTAAATAATAATGAGAAAATATTTTCTTTTATTGCTTCTGTTCTTTTTTTATTACTCTATGGGAATATCTTTTGCCTGCACGAACTTTCTTGTAGGTAAAAAGGCATCAGTGGATGGTTCTACGATTATTTCTTACAACGCAGACTCGTATGCCTTATATGGAGAATTATACCACTGGCCAGCGAAAAAACACCCTGCCGGAGAAAAACTTCGTGTGACCGATTGGGACACAGGCAGATATTTGGGGGAAATCGATCAGGCAAAGGAAACCTACAACGTGATCGGCAATATGAACGAGCACCAGTTAGCCATCGGTGAAACCACTTTTGGCGGACGTGAAGAATTGCACGATTCCACAGGAGTCGTTGACTACGGAAGCCTGATTTACATTGCCTTGCAACGTTCGAAAACGGCCCGTGAGGCAATCACCGTGATGACATCGTTGGTTGAGAAATACGGCTATTACAGCGAGGGAGAGTCTTTCAGCATTGCCGATCCAAACGAAATATGGATCATGGAAATGATAGGCAAAGGAGTAGGCCGCAAAGGCGCAGTTTGGGTAGCCGTGAGGATTCCCGACGATTGCATCGCCGCACATGCCAATCAATCGCGAATTCAGCAATTTCCGCTCAACGATCCCGTCAATTGCCTCTATTCGAAAGACGTGATATCCTTTGCACGTGAAAAAGGATATTTTAAAGGAAAAGATAGTGAATTTAGCTTTGCTAAAGCTTACAACCCCCTTGATTTTGGAGGAAAACGCTTCTGCGAAGCTCGCGTATGGAGTTTTTTCAACCGTTACAACAAGGATATGGCAAAATTCGTGACCTACGCCAAGGGAGAAACCAATGACCCGATGCCTTTGTACATAAAGCCTGACAAGAAATTGAGTGTCCGCGACGTGCAGGGTTCCATGCGCGATCATTACGAAGGAACTGAATTGGACTGGACAAACGATGTGGGAGCTGGGCCATATAAATCACCTTACCGCTGGGCCCCATTGGAATGGGAAGTGGATTCGGTGAAGTATTGCAACGAACGTCCCGTTTCTACTCAGCAGACAGGCTTTACATTTGTTGCCCAGATGCGTTCGTTCTTGCCAAACAAGATCGGCGGCATACTTTGGTTCGGGGTGGACGATGCAGGACAATCCGTTTATACTCCAATGTACACTTGTATGACAGAAACGCCCGAATGCTATCGTGTTGGAAACGGCGATTTGTATGATTTTTCGTGGACTTCAGCTTTTTGGATCCACAACTGGGTGGCCAACATGGTTTATAACCGCTATGAACTGATGCACCCCGACTTGAAAAAAGTGCAAGACAAATTGGAAGACAAATTCTTTGCCCAACAGTCGTTAGTGGAGAGTAAAGCCCTAGAGCTTGCCAAAAACTCCGAACAAAAAGCAGTGGAATACTTGACATCCTATTCCATCGAATCTGCTCAAAATGCTTTTACAGAATGGAAAAAGCTTGGAGAATTCCTCCTTATCAAATATATGGATGGAATCGTTCGGAAAGAAAAAGATGGCGTGTTTGAGCGCAATCCATATGGAGGCTCATCATCCCCCAAACGCATTGGCTATTCAAAGGAATTCTATCGCCGGGTGGTGAACGAGACTGGAGATAGGTACAAAGTAAAAAATTAACGCTATAAACAGTTGATTCCTAAAGTAGTGGTGCAAATTTGCAGAAAAAACACGATTTGATATTGCAAAATTAAATAATACGTACTATATTTGCATCCGCAAACAAGAAATCACATTTGAAGAAATGTGAAAGAGTAAGAAATTAATTATTTCTTCGGATTGCAAATCTTGCGAAAATAGCTCAGTTGGTAGAGCACGACCTTGCCAAGGTCGGGGTCGCGGGTTCGAGTCCCGTTTTTCGCTCTGGTGCGACAAAGGTCGCATTTTTTTGTTTAAACAAAAATTATTGCATGCGCACGTGGTGGAATTGGTAGACACGCCACTTTGAGGGGGTGGTGAACGTTAGTTCGTGTGAGTTCAAGTCTCGTCGTGCGTACGTGGTTATAAGGCCAGTTCGGATTTTCCGGGCTGGCTTTTTCTATTCTATATATTTCTGTTCCACAGGCTAATTTGAAAAAAGGCCGGCAGTATCATCACCACCAGCCTGTTTTTTGCCAAGCAAAATTTTATTAGAAACTAATCAGCATCGAGAACCTATTTCATTTTCTCCGCTAAAGATTGAGGAATATAAAATGTGTCATTCACATCGATATAAACTGCAACCGAACCTAAATCGAACTTTTCTTTATTGAGATATCCAACAGATTGGAACGCTGTTATTCGCAATGTTTTTTTACCATTCTTAACTGTAAGGATAGGGAAGTCTGGATTCTTCTTATCAATAGAGTATTGAAGCCCGCTGAACACTTGGTTGTGCTTGGCAAAAATTTGCCCTGTCAGTTGAGGCAGTTTGGTCTGTAAACCAATCACATCCGACAGGTAACGGTTAATTTCTATATTCGTATTCATCCCCAAGGGAATATCTCCTTGAGGATGGTATGCTGCAAGAAACACTTCTTCGCCCGTATGTCCGCCCGATGTGAAGCCGAAATAGGTGCGCTTATTCATTATATTGACCAAGGTGGAGTTCATGTTTTGACTCTCGCCAACTTTCATATAGTTTTCAGCTTGATAATTTTTCGAGTTCAACAATGATTTGAGTTCATCATCCGAAATATCAATCTCGGTATATTTCTTAATCACCGATTTGAAGTTCTCGGGCTTTTCTTTGAGAAGTATTTCTTCCAGCCCCTCAGCCGTCTTTTTATATTTGGATACATTCGCAAACAAGTCATTAAAAGTGGCCTTGTCGTAGGACTTCAAGTCACGCCGGCCAATTGTAAATCCACTGTTTCCATGATCGGGAAGAATGATAACGGTAGTGTTCCCATCTTTTTTTGCAAAATCCAAAGCTGCCGCCACAGCATTGTCGAAAGCAATGTACTCCGTAATGCAACCAACGGCATCATTCGCATGTGCCGTCCAATCCACCTTGCTGCCTTCCACCATAAGGAAAAATCCATTTTGATTCTGAGAAAGCAAAGAGATAGCCTTTTCAGTCATCTCTTGTAGTGATGGAATGCTATCGGTATTTCTATCCAAATCGTACGGAAGTTCTTTATCGGCAAATAGAGCCCAGGTTTTACCACTTGACACATTGCGGAAAGCTTGAATATTATTTTTGATGTAACGGATATTTTTCTCGCTAAAATGTCTGTTCATTTCTTGCGTGACATAAGCATTGCCTCCTCCGAACATCACGTCGAGGTTTTGATTTGCCATTTGCGAACCGATCGCACTGTAATTTCCCCTTCTGTAATGATGGGCCGAGCAATCCGCCGGGGTGGCGTGGGGAAATTCGCACGTAACTACCAAGCCGATGGATTTCCCTTGCTCAATTCGCGCTGCTTCGAGGATTGTGGCCAACGGCTGATATGCCATCTCGTTATTCACATCCACAAGGTCGTTCGCAGGATCCGATTTCGGATAAATGGCAACGTTGCCTGTTTGTGCCGGCATACCTGTCATGTAGCTGGAGGTAGTTGGGGCAGAATCCCCAATAGGTGCGTTGGATGAATATGTCTTCACCGTTCCACACAAATAGGGATCTATACTCAAGTTACGGCCCATCTTATTGTATATTTTGTACCATCTGGCAGCCGATACAACTCCGATGGATGTGCCATCTGGAATCATCACGATTACATTTTTTGTTGGGCGTATCGGTTGGCGATAAGGCTCGTATTTGTAGGTTTGAGCTGTTGAATATCCTGTATATAAACACAGAATTGCAAATAAATAATGAATCTTCCTTACCATTTCTAAATAATTTGAATTAATCGACCTGCAAGTTAGCAAACATCGGCAACATATTCGTGAAGAACTTATTATATTTATGTTATTTCCTGAACTGGATAAGTCAAACATAAGTCATTATTCACTTGTCCAATAAGTATAACTTGAAAACAAATAATCAGTTAATGCAAAAAAAGACTGGGAAATAAAGTTATTTGAGCAGATGCTCCCTTATTTCCCAATCAAATACTTCTAACACTTCAAACGAGTATCTTCAACGGCTAACTATTAACATACCATTGATATATCCGATGAATTCCTTCGTCTATCTCCACGCTGTGCTTCCAGCCAAGGCCGTTTAGCTTGCCCACATCCGTCAGCTTGCGCATCGTGCCGTCCGGTTTCGAGCTGTCCCAGAAAATAGACCCTTGAAAGCCGATCTCCTTCACAATCAGTTCCGCTGCCTCGCGGATGGACACTTCCTTGCCCGTACCCACGTTGATGTGGCAGTTGCGGACCTCGACGGTGTCTTTGGGCTGCGTGTCCCTTGCGTCCACGTTGAGCAGCACATGCACACTCGCATCAGCCATGTCCTCGCTCCACAGGAACTCGCGCATCGGGGTGCCCGTGCCCCACAACTTGACTTCACCTGCCGAGATCCCGTATTTGGCCAGCTTCTCCACGATTTCAACTTCCGTGAAACTGCCGTCAACCCCTTCAACAGGACGCTTGTAGAGGTCCTTCCTCACCCCGTCCCAATTGCCTTCATGCAAGGATTTGGCCAGGTGGATCTTCCGGATCATCGCCGGAAGCACGTGGCTGTTTTCCAAATGGAAATTGCCGTTAGGACCGTACAGGTTGGTCGGCATCACCGCAATGTAGTTCGTCCCGTACTGGATGTTGAAGCTCTCGCACATCTTCAATCCCGCAATCTTCGCGATAGCGTAAGGCTCGTTGGTGTACTCCAACGGCGAAGTCAGCAGGGTTTCTTCATTCATCGGCTGCGGCGCCTCCTTCGGGTAGATGCAGGTGCTGCCCAGGAAAAGGAGCTTCTCCACACCGTGGCGGAAACTCTCCCCTATCACGTTCTGCTGTATCTGCAGGTTCTTGTAAATGAAATCGGCGCGGTACTTGAAGTTTGCCATGATGCCCCCGACATGTGCTGCGGCCAGCACGACGGCTTCGGGCCGCTCCTTGTCAAAAAATTCCCGAACAGCCACACCGTCCAGCAAGTCCAGCTCCTTGTGGGTGCGGCCAACCAGGTTGGTGTATCCCCGGGATTCCAGGTTCTTCCAGATCGCCGAACCCACCAGGCCGCGGTGTCCCGCAATGTATATTTTCGTAGTCTTATCCATTCTTATCTATCTAATTACCAGAGGCGCTGCTTGCAGCGCCTCCACAAAACAGGAAAACGATTTTACCTTCAAATCTCCATGTGGAGCTTCTTCACGTACTTCAAGTCGTGCTGAACCATGATCTTCACCAGTTCGGGGAAAGATGTCCTGGTCGGGTTCCATCCCAGCAAAGTCCTGGCCTTGGTCGGATCGCCCAGAAGCTGCTCCACTTCCGCAGGACGG
>DBTT01000051.1 GCA_002307185.1 Bacteroidales bacterium UBA1309 | reverse complement strand
TCAAAAACTCCGCAAGGAAGGAACCGTCTTGGCCCGTAATCCCAGATATTAATGCAATTTTCTTCATGTAATGTTAAAAATAATAATTCTACTATACTTACCTAAAATGATTCAATCCCAATATCATTTGTAGCAAGATGTACAAAGAGGCAGCATAAGAACTGCAACATACAAAATTGGAATACAAATGCTTTTAACTGTTTTTCAAAAAATTAGAACAATATCAATTAAGAATAATCTTAATAAAACAATGGCAAATATATGTAATATTTGCCATGATTCCACACAGAGCAATCTTCAATAATTATTCAGGTGGCTATCATACTCCGTTAAATGATATAGAATCTAACAAATAGACCTTAGGATATGGTTTGCCTTAAAGTGAAAAATTAAAAAAAATTAACGCAAGTGTATATATTAATTATAAATTAATCAGGCCTGATAATTGGGTTCTATACCAGACCCATAAAGCATGAAGAAAATAAAAAAATTAAGACAAAGCTCTTTTTACCAGATCATTCAGCGGCGTCGTAGAATGGCCGACCAGGGCTGAAAGCTGCTTGCTGCTGTCGAACAAATCATTTTTGGATGCACTCACGTCATATCCGGCAATGGTTTTCGCTAAGCCATCTGGCAAACCTACACTTTTCAATACCTCGGCATACTTTTCTTCCGGGAGATTGTGATAGGAAATGTGTTTACCTGTTTGACGGGAAATCTCTGCCGCCAAATCAGCCAATGTGTAGTAACTGTCTCCGGCCAGTTCATACACTTTTCCCTCGTGACCTGCGCCTGTCAGTACAACTGCGGCAGCCTCAGCGTAATCCGCACGTGCAGCCGATGAAATCTTCCCTTCTCCTGCGCTACCAATCAAAGCACCAGATGCAATGGCATCGGCAATTGAACCAAGATAATTTTCGGTGTACCAACCGTTACGCAAGATCGTGTATGGGATTCCCGATTCTTTCAGTATGCGTTCTGTAGCTAGGTGTTCTTCTGCCAACGCCAATGATGACGTATCTGCATGGAGTAAACTTGTATAAATTATGCGCTGCACACCCGACTCTTTAGCAGCATTAATTACATTTTCGTGTTGCTGCTTACGTTGTCCGATCTCGCTGCTCGAGATCAAAAGCAAGTGATCTACTCCTTTCAAAGAATTTGTCAATGTAGCAGGGTTTGAATACTCAAACTCCAGGGCTTCAATTCCCAAATCTACAGCTTTTGAAGGTGTACGCACCAAAGCTACAAGGCTTTCAGCACTAACTATTTCTTTCAAATGTTCAATAACCAAGCGTCCCAATTGGCCTGTCGCTCCTGTGATACCAGTTTTCATAATTCTCATTTTTTAATTGTAATATTATTTGTTACATTTATATTTAAAAAAATTCTAATGGAATTGATTTACAAAATCCTCCAACGTTTTACGACTAAGATACTCCACTATGATATTGTCTGTTTCCGAAATCAACCCATTCAATTTCGAATTTATGTTTTTTCCGACAGGGCATTTGGGATTGGGATTTAGGTTCTTCTTGCCCAGTATGTCAGAGTTCTTCACCAGTAGGTAAATATCAGCTAAGGATACCGCACCACATGGAACAGCCAACTTGGATCCTCCATCCTTACCTTTGCTCGTGACCACATAACCTTTTTTCTGAAGACCGGCCAACTCTCTCCTCACAATTACTGGATTAGTATTTATACTTCCAGCAATCCATTCAGAACTAAGCCATTTTTCTGGAGTAAGAGCCAATATAGTCAATATATGTATTGCGGTTGCGAATCTCGTATTACCCATACCTGCTGCAAATATATAGAAAAAAAAGAAAATTGTAACTACTTTTATTACATTTATAATTTATGCCTACATTTTATATAATGACATCTGCTCTGCAAAAATCAATTCAATGTTTTGACTGCGGCAAGGTAATGGGTATATTCGCCAGAAATGGAGGAAAGAATGCCCGTGTCATCAATCTTTTCAACCTTTACGTGTCCAGATGCATGAATTATCGTTTCTGGAGAAAGGAGAATTCCTACATGCGAAATTTTCCCTTTTTTTTCAAAAAAGGCTAAGTCCCCAGGGGCTGCATCCTTCAGGAAGGAAACACCTTGTCCAACTTCAGCTTGCATACTTGCATCCCGAGGAAGCGAATATCCACTTATGGAAGCCACAACCTGAACAAAGCCGGAGCAGTCGATCCCAAAAACATTTTTCCCCCCCCACAGATAAGGAGCATTCAAAAACAATCCAGCAACAGCAACTATCCCGTCCGGCTTTGCCATGTTTGCCTCATTCACGAATCCGGAGGAAACTTTATACCTCAATTTTTCACCAAAACCAAACGTGCCTGCATTTGCATCAAAATATGGCAGTACCGCACCTCCCGGAAGCCTCAATACAGAATTGTCGGATTCATTCATGGCATCAATGAGCGGCACATTGATTCTATAAACCGACTTGGAGAGAAGATTGCCGTATTCCTCTTTGGATATTTCAAGAATCATCTTGGCATCCACCCATCCAACATAGGCATCAAAGTGATTTTTTATGCAAACAAAAGAATCACTCAACTCCAATACGCTGCCAAACTCTCCAAAAAGAAGTTGGCTCACCATTTCCGAAGATTCTTTTGGCTCCCGTCTCACCGGCACAATGGCGTTTAAATTGATAAAAAAATGACAGTTCATAATTTGTGGCTATTTCATTTTCAAAGATACAATAATTTTATTCTCCATGTAGAAATTAATATACTTACATTGTTATCCGCCAAAATGGCTGTCTATACCAATTACCAATACTTTTTTCATGAAATTATGCAAAAAAAACCGATCTGAAATTGATAAATAAAAAAATGAATTTACCTTTGGTCGAATTTTAAAACATGACGATTATGAAAGAGTTATTAAGTGAGTTGAACCAATTAATTGCTGACTTTACAAAAGACGCTAACCTACAAGCTGAAAATGGTGTGAAAGCAGCAGGCACTCGTGCTAGAAAGGCATCATTGGCTATCGAAAAACAATTGAAAGAGTTTCGCAAATTATCCATCGAAGCTTCAAAAAATTAATTTCCAGATTGATTCAGCAAAAAACAAACAGGACTCTTTTTTAGGGTCCTGTTTGTTTTTGAACAGCTCAACAAAGGTAAAAACATATCTCTAGTTTTTCCGTTATAATTAGGCAGGAAATAGTAAATTTGTCATCAAAAAAGATCAGATCATGCTACTCATTCATCATGCAACTATCATAAACGAGGGAAACTCATTTATAGGCTCCGTACTTGTTGAAAACGACAAGATCAAATCGGTATTCAAAGATGAAGTTCCAGAACGAATACGCAATCAGGCAAGAATCATAGAAGCAGATGGACTTTGGTTGATTCCGGGTGTTATCGACGACCAGGTGCATTTCCGAGAACCTGGCCTTACCCACAAAGGCGATATTGCGAGCGAAAGTCGGGCAGCTATTGCGGGAGGTGTGACTTCATTCATGGAAATGCCCAATACGAAACCGCAAACAACCACAATAGAGGCACTGGAACAAAAATTTGAATTGGGCGCGCAAAAATCGTTTGCAAACTATTCGTTCTACATGGGTGCCACCAACGACAATCTTTCCGAGTTAAAAAAAGTCAATCCCAAAAATGTGTGCGGAATAAAGGTTTTTATGGGATCTTCGACCGGAAACATGTTGGTGGACGACAAAAAAAGCCTGTCAGCTATTTTTGCAGAGACAGGAATGTTGATAGCCACCCACTGCGAAAAGGAAGAAGTGATCCGTGAGAATCTGGCTCATTACAAACAAGCACTTGGCGAAGATATTCCGGTCAAATACCATCCACTGATCCGAAATGCTGAAGCCTGTTATCGCTCATCTGCACAAGCAGCCGAATTAGCCGACAAATATGGGTCGAGGCTACACATACTGCACCTTTCCACCGAAAAGGAAGTCGGCCTGTTTGAAAACAAACCGCTTGCTAACAAGAAAATAACAGGGGAAGTATGCGTTCATCATTTGTGGTTTTCAGACGAGGATTACGAACAATACGGCAACCGCATCAAATGGAATCCAGCAATCAAAACGGCCCAAGACAAAGCAGCCCTTTTGGCTGGTTTGCTATCTGGAAAACTGGATGTGATAGCCACCGATCACGCCCCGCACCTGATGAGTGAAAAGCAAGGAAACATCTTTCAGGCGGCTTCGGGAGGTCCACTCGTGCAGCATTCTCTCCAGGTGATGCTTGAAATGGCAAAACAAGGCAAGATGACCGTTGAAAGAGTTATCGAAAAGATGTGCCATGCACCCGCAGAATTATTCGGCATTGAAAAAAGGGGATTCATCCGCAAGGGATATTTTGCGGATTTAGTCCTCGTAAACCCCAACAAACCATATACCGTATCCTCGGAAAATATCCTGTACAAATGCGGGTGGTCTCCATTTGAAGGAAATACGTTTTCGACATCAATAGAGAAAACCATTTTGAATGGAAGTGTTGCATTCGAAAACGGCGTAGTCAATGACATCCGTGGTGAAGCCTTAACTTTCACCGCAAATTAATCCTGATAGATCTTTCGCATTGGATATAACAAGGAATAATATACAACATGATTTCAAAACATAGCTGCAAAGCATATTTTCACAAAAAATATCGCTTTAATAAAAAATTAATATCTATTTTTGTCAATTGATATACATTGTTTAATCAGTGCTATAGCCCAGTATGGTCAAAAACAAAAGTAAAGAATTCGATATTGCTGAAAGCATCCCCGAACTCTGGAATATATTTGATGAAAAAGAAAGACAATTGGTGACAAATAATCTCCGAGTCTTGGAATTCCGTAAAAATGAAATCATTTACTACGAGGACGAGGAGCCTCGTGATATAATGTGTTTGTTGAAAGGGAAGGTAAAAATCTACAAAGGAGGTGTTGGAGGACGAAGCCAAATCATCCGCATGGTGAAACCAGCTCAGTACTTCGGTTACAGGGCTTATTTTGCAAAAGAAAAATACGTAACCGCGGCTTCTGCTTTTGAGTCATCAACTGTCTGCATGATTCCGATGGAAATCATTGAAAATATCAGCGAGCAGAACACCAGTTTGGCAATGTTTTTTGTCAGGCAATTGTCGGTTGACCTTGGCATCTCCGACGAAAGAGTGGTCAATCTCACACAAAAACACATACGTGGCCGATTGGCCGAATCGTTGATTTTTCTTTTGGAAAACTATGGATTGGAGGAAGATGGAGCCACCATCAGTATTTACCTTTCGAGAGAAGACATTGCCAACTTATCGAATATGACAACGTCTAATGCAATAAGAACCTTATCTACATTCGTGAACGAGCACATGATCACCATGGACGGAAGAAAGATTAAAATCATCGATGAGGAACGCTTGAGAAAAATCAGTCGCATTGGATGATAGAAAAGATCATTAACAAATATCTGTCTTTTCAGTACCGAAAAGTTGAACAATTTTCACAAAAACCGATCCAAACGCAGGAAGTTGTTCTAAAATATTTACTGAAGAATGGTAGCCAAACCTATTTCGGCAGCCAACATCAATTTTCCCAAATAAAAGACAAGGACGATTTTCGACACAAGATTCCCGTGGGCAACTATGAAACACTTCGCCCTTATTTAGACAAGATTATTGTCGAAAAAAAACAAAACATACTCTGGAACAAACCCGTAAAATGGTTTGCTATGTCATCCGGCACGACCGAAGACAAAAGCAAGTACATTCCTGTGACAGAAGAATCACTCAAAGGCGGGCATTACAAATGTGGCCAACAAATGCTGTCCATTTATGCCGAAAAGCATCCTCAATCACGCTACCTGCTTGGTAAAACATTGATACTCGGAGGAAGCAAACAGTTTAATAAAATTGGCGATGGAATATTTACAGGAGATATTTCGGCAATACTAATCCAAAACCTCTATTTCTGGGCAAAACGAAGCAGAACACCCGAAAGCATCACCCTACTTGCCGACTGGGAAGAGAAATTAAATGCCCTAACAAATTATTCAATAAAAAATGATGTCCGGGCATTGATGGGAGTCCCCTCCTGGTTGCTCATTTTGCTTAAAAAGATCAATCTCGAAACTGGTAAAACCCTTCGTGAAATATGGCCTAACCTGGAAGTATTCTTTCACGGCGGAGTAAACTTTTCGCCTTACGAAGAGCAATACCGGAAACTAATTGGGGAGCCAGATATGGAATATTGGGAAACATACAATGCTTCCGAAGGCTTTTTTGGCGTTCAGTACAGCAAATCAAACAGCGACATGTTGCTTATGCTGGACAACGGCATCTATTATGAATTCATTCCAACTGAAGAATGGGGCAAACCCAACCCTCAGTCGTTGACTTTGGACGAAGTAAAAACCTATGAAAATTATGCCATTATAATATCCACAAATGGCGGACTTTGGCGATACCAATTGGGAGACACCATTGAATTCACATCCACAAGCCCATACTTATTCCGGATCACAGGCCGCACCAAAAGCTTCATCAATGCTTTTGGTGAAGAACTCATCATCGACAATGCTGAAAAGGCCTTGTCAAAGGCGTGTGCCCAAACGGGAGCTATCATCAGCGAATACACTGCTGCACCCATATATTTTGACGAAACCAGGAGCGGTGCGCACGAATGGGCTATTGAATTTGAAAATGTACCCGAAGACTTGCAATACTTTATCCTAAAATTGGACGAGGCACTCAAATCCGTTAATTCGGATTACGAGGCTAAACGCTCCCACAACCTGTCACTACAATCTCCCATCATAAGGGCTCTGCCGAAAGGGACATTTCTCAAATGGATGGAGTCGCGAAACAAGATCGGTGGACAGAATAAAATCCCTAAATTGGCAAACCACCGAAAATACATCGACGAATTATTAACATTTACCGAAAGAAATACCTAATAAGACAAAAAAGTAGTGCCAATCATTCCGAATATTAAAAGCTTTCAGTAAATTTGCACACTAAATCGCATTTTTAAAATGAAACTTAGACTGTTCTTTATATTTGCCGTTTCGGCATTGTTTTTCACCTCTTGTGGAGAGTACAATAGGATACTAAAAAGTAGCGATACGGAGCTAAAATATACTTACGCAAAAAAATATTTTGAACAAAAGAAATATGGCAGAGCGAGTTCTATTCTGGAAGATATTGTACCAAGTCTGAAAGGCACTTCCAAGGCAGAAGAAGCTTTGTATTTGTTAGCCCAAAGTTTTTTTTACAACAAAGATTACACTACGGCTACGCAATATTACAAAACATATTATACGACTTACCCGAAGGGAGAATATATAGAAATAGCACATTTTAACGCAGCATATGGAATGTATCTCGATTCTCCAGACTATCGGCTCGACCAAACGCCAACAATAAGCGCCATCAATGAATTTCAAAATTTCATTGAGTTATTTCCAAGAAGCGACAAGCTCGAACAAGCGCAAAAACACATGTTCGAGCTGCAAGACAAACTGGCCGAAAAAGACTTAGGTGCAGTGCGTTTGTATTACAACTTGGGCAATTATATGGGAAACAACTTCGAGTCGTGTGTAATTACAGCTCGTAATGCCATCAAATCATATCCTTACTCTAAGTTCTTGGAAGAATTTCAAACTTATATCGTTCGTTCGAAATATGAATTGGCTATAAATAGTATTGAATATCGTCAACCGGTCAGATACAGAGATGTCATAGACGAGTATTACAACTATAAAAACATGTTTCCTGATGGAAAACATCTGAAAGAGTTAGAAAAATACTTCAACAGCGCGGAGGAAACTTTGAAAAACTTGCCGGAGTATATTCAACCTGAAGATATTCTCAACAAACAAACAATTAATTGAGTTATAACAATCACCTATATACAAAATGGATTATAAAAAAACAAACGCCCCCAGCAATACCATCACGCGTGATATGATGTCATTGTCTTCTGACACGCAAAACATCTACGAAACCGTTCGAATTATCGGGAAAAGAGCCAATCAAATTTCTGCTGAGATGAAACAAGACTTGGACAAAAAATTGCAGGAATTTGCTTCGTATAACGATAATTTGGAAGAAGTGTTCGAAAATAGAGAACAAATTGAAATTTCCCGTTATTTTGAGAAACTGCCTAAACCAACATTGATTGCGGCTCAAGAATACACTGAAGGTAAAATTTATTACAGAAATCCTGTAAAAGAAAAAGATAACAGTTTCTAATGATACAACGCATTCAGACTATCTATCTGTCGTTGGCAATTGTACTGCTTGCAATCACTAATTTAGTACCATTGGCATCCTTCCAACTTAGGACTGGAGAAGTGGTAGAAATGTCTGTAATTTCAGGGGATCACACAAATATTACACTCCTGATATTGATTTCGAGTATTGCTTCTGCCTTACTGTGTGTAATTTCAATCTTTCTGTATAAGAATAGGAAAAGGCAGATTTTGATTGCTTATTTGGCAACGCTCCCTTTGCTCCTGCTTTCCGGCTATTTTGTTGGTTATTCATATGGATCCAACTCATCAGCCGCTCATCTTTCTTTAGTCTCCGTAAAAGGGATAGTTTTGCCGATAATAGCTTTGTTGTTTATTCTGTTGGCTGTGAGAAAAATTAAAGCAGACGAAAAACTAGTCCGTTCTCTCGATAGAATCAGATAAGAATAATAAATTTTATCTCTTTCAAAACGAAATACAACAAAGAGAGTTGTGTGAGTAAAAAATTGGCTTTATCAGTGGGTAGCGCGAGATCAGTCTTACTACTCGCTGTTTTTTTTTAGATTATTTTTTAATTCGAGAAATGTAAGCATTCCAATTCCGCCGCATTTCAGATTGCATAAAAGTTCTCGTCTTTCCTAAAGAAGACATGTTCACTTAGAATGAAGGCAACCTGTATTATTAGTAACTGCCACCCACTAAAACTTGCTCATATATTCAGAAAGGTGAAAGTTTTGTGATCTATCTTCAGCACTTCAAGCAGAAACCAATGAGCGAGAAGCTCTACGAGGTACAAATGAACCAATATTTACAACCGGAATATCCCAAGTGGGGAAACAAGCCATCCAGTAACCGAGCACAGCAGCTTGGCACACAGGCTGGCTAATCCAAAAAATGGGTTACATTGCCCGGTTTCATATGCTGGAGGCAAATTTCAAGGTAAAAATAGCCTGAAGGTTTTGCAAAAAATCCATCAGGCTATTTTTTCAACTCTATACGGCGAATTTGGGTTACTTACGCCGATTTAAACAGAGTGATATCATTTTGTACCCCCACCTAATGCCTTGTACAAATCAACGGTAGCTTGCAACTGCTCAAGCTTATCGCTAACCTGGCTCAATTGAGCGTTTAGGAGATTAGATTCTGCCGTGATAACTTCCAAATAATTTGCTTCGCCAGCTTTCAACAATAACTGGGTGTATTCCACCGAGTTTTTCAACGATGTAACCTGCTTCTCCCGCAAATTGTTTTTCTTCAGGGATGAGCTGTAAGTGTACAATACATTTGAAACTTCATTCCCTGCTTCTATCACAGTCTTTTGAAAGCTGAGCAACGCAGCCTCTTGCTCTGCCTTTGCAACAGTCAATCCGGCCGCCAATTGGCCTTGGGCAAATATGGGTTGGACAACTGAAGCCAATACCCTTGCAATCAAATTCTCTGGTCTGAACAGGTCGGCGATATTGGAAGCTCCAAATCCGACAAGACTCCCTTCGGTCAACGAAACCGTGGGATAAAAACTTGCTTTGGCGGCATTGGTCGATTCAAACGCCGAGCGAAAGGTCAGCTCCGCACTTTTCACATCGGGACGATTAGCCAGCATCTGGATAGGCAATCCCACTTTCAGTTCTTTAGGAACAACTTGTTGTGCCAAAGAGGAGCGTTCCACTCCGCCAGCTTTTCTTCCAAGCAAGAGGCTTAATGAATTTTCTGCTTGATGAATTGCCATTTCTAAATCAGGAATGCTCACTTCTGCGCTATAAAGGGTGGCCTTAGTCTGTTCCACGGAAGCCGCATTCAGCTGTCCCGCTTCCTTCAATGACTCCATCGTGGTCACAGTCTCTTTCAGCAACGCAATAGTTTCCTGGGTGATCCGCAATTGCTCGTCGAGAGAAAGCAGGGTATAATAATAAGTAGCGATACCTGCCACAACATTAGACTGAATCAGATTCCGGGACTCTTGAGAATTCAGGTATTGGGCAAATTTAGCCTTGCTCTGACGGCTCAATTTCCCCCACAAATCCACTTCCCAGATGGCCGCCAAACCGAAAGCATATTGATTTGAATTCTTAGAAAGCACACTCACCGAACCTCCCTCGCTCTTTGAAGAAGTTGTATTGTGAGTAACAGTTCCCCCCAAGCCGATACTGGGTAGAGCAGCCTTTTTCGCACTGCTATAGTAGCTTTTGGCTTGTTCGACTCGCTGAAGCGCAATTTTCAAGTCAAAGTTATTGGCCAAACCCTCCTCGATGAGGTTTTGCAATTTGGGGTCTTTAAAATATTCTTTCCATGACAACGAAGCAATAGAGGCTGTATCCGTAGTCACCGTGTCCCGGTATAGGTTAGCAGCATCCACTTCGGGTGATTTATATCGGTTTGATGTTTTGCAGGATGTGACACCTATTAAAACAATGATTACCAATAGTATAGCACCTTGTATTTTATTAGTTTTCATAAGCGTGAATTATTTTTTCTGTTTATTGATAACCTCATCGTTGGAATTTATCAACCCCGATTTACTAAACTTATCCTGCAGCGTTTGGAAAATAATGTAGAGCGAGGGAATCACTAATACACCAATCATTGTACCAATCAACATACCGCCAATTGCGCTGATACCAATTGATTTGTTGCCAACTGCTCCAGCACCTGTAGCCAAAGCCAAAGGAGTCAACCCTGCGATAAATGCAAAAGAAGTCATGAGAATCGGGCGCAAACGGGCAACAGCACCATTCACCGCGGCATCAACAATGCTCATTCCTTGCTGACGGCGCTGGATGGCATATTCCACAATCAGAATTGCATTTTTGGACAAGAGCCCAATCAACATGACCAGCGAAATCTGGACATAAATGTTGTTGACAATTCCAGTTCCACTCATCATCGAAATGAAGATAAAGATGAATACCCCAGCCAAACCAACAGGCAACGAGAAGATCACAGCCAATGGAAGTATGTAACTTTCATACAAGGCAGCAAGCAGCAGGTAAACGAATATCAAACACAATGCAAAAATCCACGTTGTCTGGTTTCCGCTTTCCACCTCTTCACGCGAGATTCCGGAATATTCGTAACTGAAACCTGAAGGAAGTCGTGTCTTGCTCACTTCATTCACGGCTGTGATCACGTCGCCGGTGCTTTTACCTTTCATATAGTTCGGGATAATGGTCAAGCTCATAGACGAATACATGTTGAATCGGCTCAGAGTTTGAGGGCCAGTGACATCTTTTATCGTCACAAATTCAGTGATCGGCGCCATTTCTCCGGAGCCAGTTTTCACATAAATGCCACTCAGGTCATCCAAGCTTTTACGGTATTCCGGAGAAGCCTGCACCATGACACGGAATTGCTTGCCGTAAAGATTGAAATTGGATACATACATACTTCCTACATAAGCCTGCAGCGTCTCCATCACAGAGCTCAATGTCATCCCGGCCTCTTTGATTTTCGGAATATTGGCATCAATCTCCTTTTGAGGGAAGTTGGCATCGAAAGTATTCATTACCATCATTATTTCCTCCCGTTTCTTCAGCTCGGCAATAAATGTGTTCGCTATATCTTGGAATTTATTAATATCGCCCCCTGTGCGGTCCTGTAGCTGGAGGGAGACACCACTTGCCAGGCCAAATCCTTGCAAAGTAGGCATCCCCATGAAAAAGAACGAAGCCCCTTTCAGGCTATCAGTGCCTTCTTTCAGTTTCGCGGTAACTTCGTTGATGGTGATATCACGCTTTGTCCATGGATCCATCTTGATCATCACCGTGGCATAAGAACTACCAAGGCCACTCATGAAATTCACACCATCGATTTGCAAAACATTTTTGACACTCGGTATATCTTGTGCCACTTTTACCACTTTTTTCATCAATGTATCGGTCTTTTCCAAAGAAGTGCCGGGAGGCAATGTCACCAAACCGAGAACGGCACCACTGTCTTCATTTGGCACAAAAGCACTGGGAATCATTTTCATCAAGCCAATCAACACCACGGCGCTGATAGCAATAATCACAACCGTTATCCAACGATGGCCTCTTTTGCCAAGAAAATGCAAGGAAGATTTATACTTCACGGTAGCAGCCCCAAACATGATGTTGAAGTTGTTGCCCATCCTTCTAAAGAAACCGGGCTTTTTGCCGTCTTCCTCTTCGTGTCCTTTCAGAAACAAAGCACATAGTGCAGGACTCAAGGTCAACGCATTAATGGCCGAAATAATAATTGCGATGGCAAGTGTCAACCCGAATTGTTTGTAGAAAACGCCACTTGTGCCACCTATAAAACTCACAGGGACAAACACAGCTGCCATGACCAACGTGATGGACACAATGGCCGGAGCAATCTCGCCCATGGCTTTCAAGGTTGCTTTCTTCGCATCCTTTTCCCCATTGTCCAATTGGGCGTGAACTGCCTCGAGGACGACAATCGCATCGTCCACCACAATACCAATGGCTAAGACCAACGCAAACAAAGTCAACAAGTTGATGGAAAAGCCAAACAATTGAAGGAAGAAGAATGTACCGACAATAGCCACCGGAACTGCTACCGCAGGGATAATCGTAGAGCGCAGATCCTGAAGGAAAATAAACACAACGATAAATACCAGTATAAATGCTTCGATCAACGTATGGATCACTTTGTCGATGGAAGCATCGAGGAAGTCATTGGCATTATTGACAAACGTAGCCGTGATTCCCGAAGGAAAATCCTTGGAACTCTTGTTCACTACGGAAACAATGTTGTTGATCACCTCGCGTGCATTCGAACCGGCAGTCTGGTAAATACCAATTGCGATGGAAGGTTTCCCATCCAAAGAAGAATTAACAGTATAACTCAACGAAGCCAATTCCACTTTGGCCACATCTCCCAAGCGCAGGATCTGTCCACCAGTGGAACGAATGATGATATTGGAAAACTCTTCCGAACTTTTCAGACGCCCGGTATATTTCAACGTATATTGAAATGATTGCTCGCTATTCTGTCCAAGCTCACCGGGAGCAGCCTCGATATTTTGATCGGTAAGCGCTGCGATGACCTCTGCGGGTGCTATCTTATAAGAAGCCATTACGTCGGGCTTCAACCAGATGCGCATCGAATAATCCTTAGATCCAAACACACTGGCATCACCCACCCCGGTCACGCGCTTGATTTGAGGCAGAATATTGATATTTGCATAGTTCTGAATGAAGGAGGCATCGTAGTCCGGATTGTCCGAAGAAATGGAAAGCAGCATAATCATACTACTTTGCTGCTTGCGCACGGTCACACCGGTTTGTGTCACCTCGCTCGGAAGCAATGCGTTGGCACGGGCAGCCATGTTCTGTACGTTTACGGCTGCGATGTCGGGGTTGATCCCGTTTTTAAAGTACACATTGATCTGAGCCGTTCCAGAGTTGGAAGCGGTTGAAGTCATGTAGGTCATCCCTTCCACCCCATTGATTTGTTCTTCAAGGGGAATCACCACGCTTTTCATTACCGCATCGGCATTGGCGCCGGAATAGGTGGCTTGCACCTGAACCGTGGGAGGCGCAATGTTGGGATATTGTTCAATCGGCAAGGTGATAAGCCCCAGGATACCCAACACCACAATGATGATTGAAATCACCGTGGATAGTACCGGTCTCTCTATAAATGTTTTTAGCATGTTGTTTCAATCTTTATTGTTTTCAATCTTTATTTCACAGTGATTTTTGCCCCGTTTGTCAATAGCGAAACTCCGCTCTTGACAATACGCACACCTTCGGTCAAGCCCTCGGTCACTGCATAGTTTTGTCCATCGGGTAGCCCAACGACAGAGATAACTGATTGCACCACTGAATCCCCTTGCACTTTATACACCAAAGTTTTATCCTGACGCGCAAATGTTGATGTTTGAGGAATCACGACTACATCCTTCAACTGTTCAGGAATGATGATCTTGCCGCTCGACCCACTTCTAAGCAATCCTGCCTTGTTAGGAAATTCAACTCGAAAATTAGCAGAACCGGTGGTCACATTCACCACACCGGAGATCGTCTGGATTTTCCCGCTTTCGGGATATTCCGTTCCATCGGCCAATATCAATTTGATGGGAGGCGTATTTTTCAGTTTTTCTGTTTGAGTTGTCCCTGGAAGATTTTTCAAGAATGTATTCAAATCTTTCTCATTCAACGAAAAATAGGCATATACATTTCCAACATTAGCAACAGTGGTAATCACGTAAGCCGAACTCACAAAACTACCTTTACGAAAAGCAATAGTTCCCACTACGCCATCCACCGGGCTAGTTACATTGGCCCAACTACGTGATGCACGTGCATTGGCCAGCGTAGCTTTTGCTTGATCCAAACCAGCCAAGGCTGTTTGGTAGGAGTTTTCGGCTGTAGAGAGCTGAACACCGCTCACAATATTTTTCTCGGCTAGAGGACGGATTCTATCTACATTCAATTTAGCTGTACTTACTTGAGCTTTGGCACTAAGTATCGCAGCTTCGGCTGTACGTAAATCTTTTTCGGTGTTGGGCGCATCTATTGTAAACAACAACTGCCCCTTTTTCACAGCCGAACCCTCGTCCACATAAATGTCTTTGATGAAACCCTCCAACCGTGGACGAATTTCAACATCCTCGGACCCTTTAATTGTAACAGGATAAGCATATTGAAGTTCTGCATTTTGCTTCGAAGTCACCAGCGTTTCATAAACAGGAACTTTCACAGCAGCTTCTTGTTTCTTTCCGCACGACACAAGTAGCAATACAGGTAATAAACCTGAAATCAAATTTTTAATCCTCATAATTATTAACCTTTTATTTAAATTATTTTTTTAATGTTTTCTAACAAAATACTTAGTTGAAAAAAAAGGACTTCTTTATCAATATCACGGAACATATCTTTTCTGAATATATCAACTTCTCTTATAACGTTAGCGAACAGCGATTTACCTTTTTCAGATAAATCCACACAGAATGCCCTCGAATCCGTCTTACTTTTAGTCCGGTAAATCAGCTCTTTTTTTTCAAGATTTTTTAAGATCGTGGAAGTTGTCATCGGGTCAATATAAGTCAGCTTGGATAAAGTGATTTGCGTCATTTCATCCTTTGAGCCAATTTCCAAATTATGATATAGCGCACCTAATATTTCCATTTGCGAAGCTGTCAACCCAAAACCTTCGAGAAAACGTTGACGGCTTCTACTTAGACGTTTTGTGATTTCCCAAAAGATACATGAAATATCTACATCTGAAATTCCTCCTTTATCGATAACCATTTTTTCTTACTTAATATGCGCAAAGATAATAAGTAAACTTATAATAAGAGGCCGAACAGAAAAAAACATTTATTTAGTTATATTTTATTAACCAATAATGTTTATGAACAATATATCTTGAAAAATGATGGCTGCTAAAAATTGTATTGAAATGCCTTACGGAAAAAACCAATGCAAAGTTACAAGTACCGAATTGCCAATCAATAAAAATTCGGTGAACAAAAGAAATTCCCCGATGAATAAGCATTTTCATGACATAAAATATAAAAAAGAGGGAAAAGCTATGATTGCGCTTCTCCCTCTTCTGATATTTTTTTAAGGCAAATCTTATTCGCTCTTTTTCACCTCAATGCACAATTCCTTGAGTTGTTCAATATCTATTTGAGAGGGCGCATCAATCATTACATCTCGTCCTGAATTATTTTTGGGGAAGGCAATGCAGTCCCTGATAGAGTCCAAACCGGCAAACAGAGACACCAATCTGTCCAATCCAAAAGCCAAACCCGCATGAGGAGGAGCACCGTATTTGAAGGCATTCATCAAGAACCCAAACTGCGCCTGCGCTTTTTCGGGAGTGAATCCAAGCACCTCGAACATCTTTTCCTGCAAATCGCTGTTGTGGATCCGCACCGAACCACCTCCTACTTCCACACCATTAATTACCATATCGTACGCATTGGCACGAACAACTCCCGGGTCTGAATCCAAATATTCTATATCTTCTTTTTTGGGACTCGTGAATGGATGGTGTTTCGCAAAGAATCGTCCCAATTCTTCGTCTTTTTCCAACAAAGGGAAATCGATCACCCATAAGCAGTTGAATGTATCTTTATCCCTCAATCCGAGGCGATCGCCGACTTCGAGGCGAAGTTCGCACAATTGTTTTTGAGTTTTCTCAGTTTCGCCGGATAAGATTAAGATCAAGTCGCCTGGCTTTGCGTTGCAACGTTCAGCCCATTTTGCCAAATCTACCGGCGTATAAAACTTATCTACCGACGACCTCAGCGTCCCATCCGTCTCGTAACGGACATAAATCAAACCTTTTGCCCCGATTTGCGGACGTTTCACAAAATTGGTCAATTCGTCCAACTGTTTCCGGGTATAAGAAGCAGCATTGGGAGCACAAATAGCACCCACATATTCGGCATCATCAAACACACCGAAATTCTTGCCAGCCGTCAAATCTTTGATTTCGACAAATTCCATTCCGAAACGTGTGTCCGGCTTGTCCGAACCATAATATTTCATGGCGTGGGCATAGGTCATTCTTGGCAATTCGGGAATGTCTATCCCCTTCACCACTTTGAACAAATGCTTCACCAATCCTTCGAAGATATTGAGCACGTCTTCTTGTTCCACAAAAGACATTTCACAGTCTATCTGCGTAAATTCGGGCTGGCGGTCGGCGCGCAAATCCTCGTCGCGGAAACATTTCACAATTTGGAAATAGCGGTCGAACCCCGACACCATCAACAATTGCTTGAACAATTGAGGAGACTGCGGCAATGCGTAAAATTCGCCCGGATTCATGCGGGATGGCACCACGAAGTCGCGGGCTCCTTCCGGAGTGGAACCGATCAACACAGGCGTTTCCACTTCCAAGAAATGCTGTTTATCTAAATAATTTCTAGTTTCAAAGGCAATCCTGTGGCGTAATTCCAAATTCTTACGCACGGGATTCCGCCGCAAATCCAAGTAACGGTATTTCATCCGAATGTCGTCCCCACCATCCGTTTCGTCCTCGATGGTAAATGGGGGAACATCCGATTTGTTCAAGATAAGAAGTTTTGCAACATGGATTTCAATGTCACCTGTGGCAATATTGTTGTTCTTGCTCGAACGCTCTTTCACCGTTCCCGTCACTTGCAATACAAATTCACGACCGAGTTTGTTAGCCTCCTCATAAAGATCTGCATCCAGATCTCTATAAAACGCCAACTGCGTAACTCCATACCTGTCTCGCAAATCGACAAACGTGATTCCACCACCCAATTTCCGGGACTTCTGCACCCATCCGGTAAGCACAACTTCCTTTTCGGCATCCGCCAAACGAAGTTCACCGCAAGTATGACTCCTATACATAAAGCAATTTATATTTTTTATCGGCTGCAAAAATACAGATTAATCACGGGAAATAAACACTAAAAATAGAAAATAAAAAAGTTGGAAATAATTTTGTCAATTAAAAATATTCACTACCTTTGCACCGCATTTGAGAAATCATGCACGGGATGTAGCGCAGTCCGGTTAGCGCACCTGCTTTGGGAGCAGGGGGTCCCAGGTTCGAATCCTGGTATCCCGACTGATTGAAACAAGCTGATTATCAGCATAAAAATGAATAAGCGAGTCGATACACCAAGTATCAATTCGCTTTTTTTCTATTAAATACCCCTATTTGCAGGCATGTGAAAGCAAATAGAGAATCATGAATCATACCATATTGTTGTGGAGCAAAAAACTTTATCTTTGCAATGCTACCACGGATGTGTTGGTAACATTGCAAAGACATCCGTGGCAACACTACCACGGCACACGTGGTAATGCTGCCAGGCTTGTCCGTCTCTCAGGCAATGACCACGGGAACGCCAAAGGTTGTGCTGCGGGGTTGTTTCAACAGGGTGCTTCCCGTGCTAAACTGGGTAGTCAGCGACAATTCATATTCACCGGCGGCCAGTGATGCCGGCACAAGAATGAGCAGTCGGGAAGGCTCGTTGATAACGATGTCCGCCATGTCGAGGCGGGTTGTTTCGGCTGTAGCGGTGTTTGTGAAAGCCACACCGCAGGCCGGGTCTTCACCTGCGATTTTGAGATATGAACCCCTGATCTCAGCGTTGCGTCCCTTGGTAAGTGTCCCATCCGTCTTGCCGGTGAACGTGTCGGTCAGGCTGAGTATTTCGAGCGGATTGGACTGTTCGCCGAGAATCTCGACATTGGTATCACCGATGGCTGTGCGTAAGTCCATGCCGGGTGTGATGGAAGGCACTAAGGAATTGGTTTCAGGATTCCATGTTTTGCCGTAGAACACGCCTTTGATGATAGGGCGCATATACACCAGTCCGGTATTGACATTGTAGCCCGAAACCAACATCTCGGCAGCCTTGCGGTTGAAACGGTTGACGACATCAATCACCGTTTCGCGTTTGAGTTCCATCCCTTCTTTTTCAAGTTCGTCAACAATGCCCTCTATTTGGATGCTTCCGACTGTCACGGGAACTGCGACATAGTCGTTCGGGTCGGGTGTCAATGGATTTTTGCGAATCCATGCGTTCAATTTTTTTGCCATTTTTTTCGTTTTTGAGTTAGGTTAATGAATGGATTGCACCCACTGAAAGAGAACAGGAAAGGCAATCCGTTATTTGTGAGCTATAAAGATAAAAATAACTTTCGAAAACCGGCATATTAAGTACCGGATACTGCTAATTACCAATAGAATGTTCCTGTTTTTTGCCCGTAATCGCAAGAGAATTTAATGGTGTAAGTTCCCGCAGCAAGATCAGACATAGATATAGACAGGGTGTCTTCCGTGTCAGAATCCACAATTGTTTGATAAACGGTTGTTCCAGGTTCATTGGTGATGGTGACGGTAATATCCCCCAGGGCTTTATTGAAATATGCCACCACTCCCGCATCTGTCAAATAGGCTTCAATGGGTGCTATGGTTGAAGCTGACCGTGTACTTCCTTTTGTAATAGTACCTGTCAACGGAATATTCGCTACGGCTTCATCACAGAAAGCTGGCAAGCTGTTTAAGCTCAAAAATAGGATTAATCCCCAATACAATAAGGGCTGTCTCATAATAGTAAGTTTTAGTTATGGATGAATTAGAACTTGAATATCTTTTTTAATAAAGACTGCTTGGAGATTAGAATCCTGCATGGATACATTTTGTTGGGAAGCAAGGCGGAAGAGGCCTGCTGTTCCGATAGAAGGGGGTTTGGATGAAACAGTAATTCCAATTTGCAACGGGGATCTTTTGATCCTCCATTGATTTCCGGAATAGGATAAATCCTTGACACGATGCCCGGAATAACGGAATGCTCCACCGTTGCTTCAACAATCAATCCCTCTTTCAGTCCATTCATTTCACTCTCCGGAAGGTGAATGATGGAATACACCGAGCCAATAGAATCGGGTACAATTGCACCTGCGATTTCTCCCTTTTGAATGAATTCCCCCTCTCTAAAATTGTAAAAAACAGTTCCTGTAATATCCGATTTGAATGCCTCTTTGGAACTGCCCGATCCGATCATACAAATTTCATCCCCTTTTGTGACTCTCGCTTTGTGTGTAGAAAGCAGTATCCCAGGCCTGCTTGCTTGTATGGCCAACACCCCAGGATTGGCGGATAGATGGATCCTCACATCCCGGTATTCGGGATAGGGGATAAGGTAAGCCAGCACCAAAGCCACGACGATCACGACGGCAATTGTAGTGATGCCTGTACGCAGCAACACGGGTGGCACTTGCCCTACGATGTTGCGAACCTTCTCGCTCCGGAGTTCTATGTCTTTTTTGTTTGCTGCCATCTTCTAATTTCCCAGTTCCAGTTGGTTTTTTACTAGATCGAAATATTTTCCCCTTAGCTTGGACAGTTCTTGGTGTGTCCCTCTTTCTGCAATTTGCCCGTTGTCGAGCACCACAATTTGATCCGCATTTTTCACCGTGCTAAGCCTGTGGGCAACCACTACCACTGTTTTCCCCTGGTAGAACCGGTCCAGGTTATCTAGGATAGTCCTCTCGTTGTTGGCATCCAATGAGTTAGTCGCTTCGTCAAGAAAGATAAATTGCGGGTCTTTGTAAACTGCCCGGGCAATCAGCAGCCTTTGCCTCTGCCCTTGGCTAATTCCTTGCCCTTCTTGCCCGACCACCGTGTTGTACGACAATGGCAGGGCAGACACAAAGTCATCAATATTGGCCATTTCGGCAGCTTCCCTAAGCTTCTCGGTATCCATGTTGTCAGCAGACACGGCAATGTTCCGGGCAATGGATTCCGAGAAAATATACCCGTCCTGCATCACCGCCCCGCAAATGCTGCGCCACCAGGTCAGGTTGAATTTTTCCAAAGGAACACCCCCCACTGTGATTGTTCCTTCCACGGGCGAGTAGTTTCCTAAAAGCAATTTCACCAAGGTCGTTTTCCCACTTCCGCTTGCCCCAACGATGGCGGTCACTTTCCCTTCGGGAATGGTCAGGTTAATATCCTTTAGCACTTTCTTCGAATAAGGCCCTTCGTATTGGAACATCAAATCCCGTATCTCTATATCTTTCACCGAATTCTCGGCAATGGAGGAAATGTCCTTGTCCTTGTTTTCTTCGTCGTCCTTGTTGTGTATTTCGCTCATCCGTTCCAGGCTGATGCTCACATCCTGCCACTGGTAGATGAAATTCATCATCTGCTCGATCGGGGAATTCAGCTGCCCGATGATGTATTGCACCGAAAGCATCATCCCCAGCGTCAATTGACCGTGGATGACTGCCGTTGCTGCCAGGATGGTGATCAGCAGGTTTTTCACTTCGTTGATGCACACGCTTCCCGCTTCCTGTGTCTGTTGGAGGGAAAGCGACTGGCGGTTCACATCGAAGAGGTCGGCCTGCGTGTCTTCCCATTCCCAGCGTTTCCGCTGTTCGCATCCTTGCAGTTTGATCTCTTGCATGCCGTTGATCAGCTGGTACGTCTTGCTGCGGTTGATAGCCTGTTGCTCAAACATTTTGTAGTCCAGAATCTTCCGTTTCTTCAGGAAGAAAAATATCCATGCCGCATAGATTATGCTGCCCAGCAGGAATACCGAGAATATCAGCCTGTTGTAGATAAACAGCACAATGCCGAACACCACGAAGCTGAACAGCGAAAACAGCAGGTTGAGCGACTGGGCGGTCAGGAAACGTTCGATCCGGCTGTGGTCTTCGATGCGTTGGAGCAGGTCGCCCAGCAGTTTCGTGTCGAAGAACTTCATCGGCAGCCTCATCAGCTTGATGAAGAAATCTGAAATCAGCGAAATGTTGATGCGCGCGCTGATGTGGAGCAGGATGCGCCGGCGGATAAAGTCGATGCTTGTCCGCCCCAGAATCAGAAACAATTGGGCCAGAAGCACAAGCCAGATAAAGCTTATGTCCCGGTTGCCGATTCCCGTGTCCACCACGGCTTGCATCAGGAAAGGGAAGATCAGTTGCAACAAGCTTCCGACAAGCAGGCCCAATGTCAGCTGTCCGAAAAAGCTGCGGTAGCGCATAAAATAAGAAGAGAGGAACCGGAACTTCCCGCTCACAGGGGCTTTCCTCTCTCCGTCTAATTCATAAAAACGTGCCGTAGGCTCCAGAAGCAAGGCAATACCCTTTTCCTCTCCTTGCGTGCGGGTGCTTATCCAGTGGCTTTTAAATTCCTCTTCGGTGTATTCCAAGAGGCCTTTGCCCGGATCGGCTATATGGAAAATTGTCGCATGTTTCTTTTTCCTGATTTTGTAGAGAACCACAAAGTGTTCCTGATTCCAATGCAAGATGCAGGGCAGCAGGGCTTTTTCTTCCAACCGATCTATGGTCAACCTTCCCCCGATGGTTTTCAGTCCGATGGCCTCGGCGGCTTTGCTGATGCCCACCATGGAAACCCCATCCTTTGCTATGTTGCAAAGTTGCCGGAGGATATCGATGGATTGCCGCTTGCCATAATATTCTGCAATCATGCAGAGACAGGCGGGACCGCAGTCCATGGAGTCGGGTTGGATATATGGCAAGATTTTTTTCATTGTTTATATTTAGAATCGATCGATATCATCTTTGGCTGCATGAGAACCTCTGTATGATTTTTTATCGTTATTAAATTGATAACTAATCGTCAGAAAAACAAATCGGGTTTCTCGTTTCTTGGTCTGAATAAGATTTAGGTTGTTTATTTTGAGTGAGTTCTTTTGTTTCATCCAGTTGAATATATCCTGAATTTCCAAATTAAACTTTAATTTATCTTCTAAAAATAATTTTCTAATACCTAAATCGAGTTTCTGAGATTGCCCGATGTCAATAAGGTAGTATTGACTGTTTGTGTCATAAGTATAATTGGCAGATAATATAAATTTCCTTGGCAAACTAAAATCATTAAACGATCTTACAGAAAAAGAAAGTTTATTATACCCTATATTATTGTTTAAGTAAATAGCTGAAAAAAAAGGCTTTGTTAATCCGAACGTGTAGTTTGGATGCCAAAAAGATATTTTATGGTTAAAATTCAAGGTTGCTTCGATATCTTGGTATTTATCATAATTGGCCACAGTTGTTATTATGTAGTCAGAGTTCGATTCGGGTTCACTGTAAAAGGCAATTGGATCTTTCAGATAGGAATAGCCCAAATTAACATAAAACATTTTAAAGGCTGCCTGAAGGTTTACATCATATATATCTGTTTTTGTCAGATACGGATTGCCCTTTTGTAAAATATATTGATTAACATAGGCTGTATTGTTATACAAATCCGTGATAGAAGGTCGAGAGACCTTTTTACTAAACAGCAAACTTAGTTGAACTTCATTTATTTTTCTTGAGACAGAAAAATTAGGATAGATTTCACTGTATTTCCTATCTACTTTATTCTGATTTAAAATATCATCTTTGCTTTTTTCTTTCGTGTATTCGTAACGGAGTCCGGCGTTTAAACTATAGCCACCGAAAATATTTGTATAGCTTAAAAATCCGGATGTTTTTTGCTCTTTACTGCTATAAATACTATTATCAAAAGATTCGTCTGTTTGGCTGATAATGCTACCGTTACCGTTTATGAGACTAAATTCGCCTCCGAACCCAATCGTTCCGATATTTGACTTATGCTCCAGAATCAGTTTCCCCGCCCATAGTCCATAATCGGATTTACTTATAATATCTTCTTCGGATACTTCTGACGAAGAAGATTCGGAATTACGTGCATCTCGATCCGTCTGATTGTTCAGGTAGTCTATATTCAATTGAGCCGACAAATGACTCCCAAAGGTTCCGTTGTAGAATACGTTTACCAAAGATCTGTTGAATTTATCGTTCGTAAGGGTTTCTATAAGTGTAGTGTCAGGTGTTTGTCCGTTTAAAATGCTTACGTTGTTATTCTCCGCAGTTGCTTTAGAGGCATTATTCCCTGTATATTGATATTCTATACCCAGTGAGTGATTTTTACTTGCAGTCCAATCAAGAGACGAAGAAAAAATCTGATAATTAGACGGATATCTATCAATCATGCGGAAATCATGTTTTGACGTGTTGCCATTATCCTGAATAATTGAGTAAACAGAATGGTCGTCTGTTTTAAGATTCCTATAACCATGAAAATAAGAAGAAAACACATTCACTTTATTACTGGAATAAGACAAATTGATATTTTCTGAGTCTCCCAGCTTAGTTCCCACAAGAACTTTCTCGCTAACCAATGCTGAAAGACCTTCATTTTTTGCTTTTGTCTTAATTATCAGTACAGCCCGGCCATCAGCACTGTATTTTGCTCCCGGATTAGTTAGCAATTCAACGGTAGAAATATTTTCAGAGAGTAGCCTGTCCAGTTCCTGATGGTCATTTATCTTTCGGTTGTTGATGTAAATAATAGGAGCTCCTTTTCCATAAACGGAGATTTTATCATCTTCAAGGACAATGCCAGGAATTCGTTGCAACACATCATATGCTGTACCTGCGTTCTTCAAATTACTGAGGCTCACATTAGTTATAAGATTTCCTTTCATAGACTTAAATATTGGTTGTTGAGAAGTAATCACAACCCCCGCAAGACTAACCTCTGAAGGTTCCAGTCTTACTATTTCCTGATTTGAATTATCGCCAATGGATATATTTTTTAAGAAAGTTCTATAACCAAGAAATGATATTTTCAGGATATAATTCTGATTCATTACAGATTTTATTAGGAAATTTCCTTTTTCGTCAGTGACAACCCCTGCAAAAAAAGTAGAGTCTGTTTTTAATAAAATAACATTTACATACTCTATCGGTTTTTCGTTTGTCTTATCATATATGCATCCATGGAAATCACCCGCAAAACTTTTTAAAGTCGCAATAATGACAAATATAGTTATACAGAAAGGAACTTTTTCGCGGTTTAATATTTTCATAATTAAGAAAGTATCATTGTTTGTCTAAAATTATACAAAATATACTCGTCTTTTGTCAGGTTAAGATTATCAAGTAGACAAATTGATGTTTTGTTCATCGAACAGGGACCATAACAGGCCGGATATATATTACATTGAGAACAGTCCCTTGAGGGTGTATGAATAATTTTATTGGCAATCTTTACCTGGTTCCATTCAATACTTCCGTCTTCTTTAAGTATTCCCTCTGTATTACTATCATCAAAATTCTCAATCGTTGAACACTTGAAAACTTTACCGTCATAATTAAACAAAACCTGGTTTACTTTCTCGGCAAAACAGGGTTTTATGCGAGGTAGAGCGAAATAATCAACAAAAAAATTCTTAGACATAATTGACAGCAATGATTTTATGATTAGCTCTTTATCAATCTTCTTAGAATCAACCTGCCATACTTTTCTCAATATTATTGTATTCTTACGCCTATTTAAATGATTAATATCAGATAATATCTCATCAATATGTAACAATGTCTTATTGTCAAAGTTTATTCGTATATATGTATGAGCATTAGATATGCTATTTTCTATTTTAGTGATATTTTTAATAATCAGATCATAGCTATTTTGTATTTGATTATTTTCGAAGATTCTTACTTTATTGTGTTTTTCTCTATGACCATCTAATGTAATTTGAAAGTTTATTTTATAGTCTTTCAAAAAATTAATCATTTCATTCGTCAATAACGTCCCATTACTAGTAATATCAACCTGCAACTCTATGCATCTTTGAATACAAAAAGTGTCAGCAAACAATAATAATTTTTTAATTATATCAAATTCTTTTAGAGGTTCGCCTCCGAAAAAAGAGATCTTAAGTTTACTAAATGATTCTTTAATGTATTTTGTTTTAATATTCTGTTTTATGAGTTCTAAAACAGTTGCATCAACCTTACTACCTTTTACTTTATTCTCATAGCAGTACCAACATTTTAAATTACAATCCAAAGTAGTGTTTAAAGTAACGTCATATTCGTTTTTATTAAATTTCCCCAACAATCTGTTCAATTGGGCGATTTTAAATTCTTCAAAATCATTCTCAACAATAAAACCATTCATTTTTAAAGTTTCATATAATTTTGTATTAGATTTCTCTATATCTTCTAAAGAAGAATTTTGATAGACTTCATGCAATCGAGGATTTAATACAATATAGGCATTATGTAATGCATTATAATAAATAAAACCTTGTTGGCACTTTACGAATGTTTGGTAGATATTTTTTCTCATAACATGCAAATCAAGAAATAAAGCCGATAAGGATAAACTTTATCGGCTTGTATAAAAAACACTTATATTTCCGATTCACTAGGATAACAACCACATCCTGTGCCATTATTTATAGGAAGATACTCGCTAACTCCTCCTTTAATTTCCATCAGTTCTTCCTCGTTAAATGTTTCAGAAATAAATTGTTCAATGTTGTTCAGTTCACTTTTTGTTAATTCTTTTGTTTCCATTTTTTATAAATATAACGATCAAATGCTTACTCTATTTTTAGGCTTTTCTGCATCCGCCTTCCTTGTTGCAACAATTCAACTTCAAAATTACATGCTATCATTTTGAAAACAAATACCCTGCAAGGGGGTTGCAGGGTAATAGTTTTTCGCTTATGCGTTATTGTGTTTATATGTAGATTGTTACAAAAATACGCTGCAGGGTGATTGCAGGGTACTCATCGGATTTGTCGATTTTTGAAGAAGTCGGTTTGTCACAATTTCACCCGTTAATCGGTTACTTTATTGGAGGGAAGGTATGTATTTGATAGTTGTGGCTAAATTTGTTTCGGCTTGATAGTTCGCTTCAAATACTCTGCTGTGTCGGTCTTCGCATCATCTATTCCAATTTTTTTCCGGAGTTGGGTGCGGATGGTTTGCACGGAGCGTTGAGTAATGCCAAGCACAATGGCAATTTCTTTGGAGTGTAGCCCAGCGTAGGTGAGCAGGCAAACGGGGAATTCGTTTTCCGAAAGGTTCGGGAATTGAAGGCGGATGCGTTCGGAAAGGTTGTTTTCCATTGAGTCGATAAGTGGTAGCATATTTTCCCAAATATCTTCCTCATTGTCGCGATATACAATGTGCTTGAATTCCTTGAGCAGATAGCCTGAGCTCAAATTTTGCATGCCGTCTTCGAGCAAAAGAGCTGATTTGCGGATGACATCAAACTTCCAGAGCAGTTGTTCACGCAGGTTGGTTTCTCTCTCTTGCAATTGTTGCTGATAAGATTGTTTGAGGTCTGATGCCATCTTCGCCAACGTGTTGATATTGGCCTGTATTTCATGTTTCGATTTTTTCTCCCGATGCAGGTACCAAGTGAAGGCTGCCCCACCCGCAATAATAGCCAGAAGCAGTAGGATAACAGCTGCCAGGTATTTGTTGATAAGTTTTGCGTGCGTTGCTTTCTCCTGCTCGAAATTGTATTTTTGGTAAACATCCATCACGGCCTGGTTGCTGTTGCTTTTCAGAATATCACTAAACACATTGATTGCGTGGAGACGGAGACTCGCTTCTTCCTTGTAATTCTTGTTTTTGCTTGCTAGGTTTGCTAAGGTATTGTAAATGCTGAGCCGAAGATAATTGTCTTTCAATGTAGGTGCTTTTCTTTTAGCCAGTTCACCGTAAAATTCAGCGGAGTCTGTCTTTCCCATTTGCATATACAAATTTGAGAAATTGAGATAGTAGCGGGCAAGATTGGTCGAATCGGTATTCAACTTGTAAGACTCTTGAAGATAAAACAGAGCCTTTTTGTAGTCCTTTTGGGTAGAGTAAGCAATACTCATATTCTGTAGAAGTAGAGATTCCCCAGCTCTGTCCTTAATTCTACGGGCCAATTGCAGGCCTTTCTCAATAAAAACCTGAGCCTGCCTCTCATTTCGCATCAGTAGGTAAGTCGCTCCCTGGCAACTGTAATTTTGTATTTGCTTCAACGGAAGGTCGGCATAAAGAGGACAGGCTTTTTTGTATGCCGCCAATGCCTGTTGATAGAGGGCTTGTTCATAGAACAAATCTCCAATATTGTTTTGGATAAGCCCCTTGAGGTCATTGTCTCCCGTCTTGGCGGCATAAGTGGCAGCTTTGGTATAATCGGCCATCGCTTTCTTTGTATTCCCCTGTTCCCTGTAAACGCAGCCACTATAGAACGTGGCCAGTGCGGCCCAGCGGGGTTTATCAGCTTGCTGCCTGAAATATTTCCGCGCCGCAAAAATAGTGGTGTCACCTTTGATGTCACGGTATGCTTTGTAACGGAGACGCACGCGTGTCACCAGATACTGCATGTATTTTTCTTTATTAAAGCTGCTCTCAGGATAGAAGATAGAATCGATCAGAGCCAGTGCGCTATCGGTTTTGTCCTGGTCGGCCAGTGCTTCTGCTTGACTCAAAAGACTGGTTGCCTCCGGTTGAGGATTGCAGCTAATTAGGAATATCGAAATGAAGCTGATTATGCCGGTCGTTTTCAAACTTATCTTCACCATTGTAGAGAATGCTTATATTGCAAGTAAAAATAAATACTGGTTCAATGCGACTTATAAGAAGAACACCTAGAATGTTCAAATTATTATTAAAAGTGCAAGATACAACTTTTGTTTTAATGGTGAAATAGCTGAAATGATTTGCTGCAGTTGATTGCCCAATCTGTTTTTGTTACTATTTATACAATTATGATTTTCCCACAAGCCAAGTTTTGGAGTAGCTCTACTTGCACAAATGAAAGATGGTTTGTTCCTCCAGGACGTTTTTTCCCTCTTGTTTTGCACGCAAATTATCGCTTATTTTGAATGTTGAATAATTCATATTTCATATTCCATGCCACACCTCACTTATTATTCTGATTTGGTCGAATTTTCTCTTCGGATGAATGATTTAGGCAAGCAAAAGACACCATTTTTGTTTGGAATAAACTACGAATTGACAAAGGCTTTTATTTGCGAATCTCCGATTGATAGCGATCAAATCTTTTTTGGAATAGGGGAATCCAACAATTTCTTGTTTTCCGAAGGTGTGAATTCAACGGTGGATTTTTCTTCTTCACCAGTTGATCATTCCCAATATAAGCTGAAATTTGATGTGATTCAGAATGGTCTGAAGCGGGGTGATTCCTTTCTTGCAAATCTTACGGTGAAAACTCCGATTGATACGAATTTATCGCTTGAAGAAATCTTTTGCCGTAGCAAGGCTCCTTACCGGATTTATCTCCCCGGTAAATTCGTTTGCTTTTCCCCCGAACGTTTTGTTGAAATTGCAAACGGTGAAATTTCTTCCAACCCGATGAAGGGTACTATTTCGGCGGCTATCGAGGATGCCGAGCAAAAAATACTTTCCGATTTTAAAGAAACTGCAGAGCACAGCACCATTGTCGATCTGATTCGCAACGATTTGAGTATGGTGGCTGAATCGGTGAGGGTGAAACGTTTTAGGTATATCGACCGTATTTCCACCTATCATGGCGATGAGATATTGCAAGTGAGCTCGGAAATCGTGGGCAAATTGCCGGACGATTATTTGGATCATTTGGGAGATATATTCGTAAAGCTTTTGCCCGCAGGCTCTATTTGTGGTGCGCCTAAAAAGGCAACGGTGGAGTTAATCCATCAAGCGGAACAAGAGGAGAGGGGCTTTTACACCGGGGTTTTCGGTTATTTTGATGGCAACACCCTTGATTCGGCTGTCATGATTCGTTTCATCGAAGAAAAAAACGGACAGAAATTTTTCAGGAGCGGCGGCGGTATCACTGCCTACAGTCGTTGTGAGGACGAATATGCGGAAATGTTGGAGAAAATTTATTTGCCATTTGTATGAAACAATTTGTAGAGACAATTCGCGTCGAAAACGGAGTGCCAAGGCTCTTCGCTGAACATTTTGCCCGTTTGCAAAACACGGCATTGCACTACTTTGGAACGAGCCTTGAAATTTCAGCTCAACAACTCCTTCCTCCACCCGGAATAAAAGAAAACGTCTTGAAATGCCGGGTTTTGTATTCCGGAAAAATAGAAAACATCGAGTTTCAGCCATATCAAAAGCGAAATATCCGAAACCTCAAACTGGTGCATGACAACTGTATTGACTATACATACAAATCCACCGATAGGGAACAATTGAATCGATTATTGGCTCAAAAAGGAGATGCTGACGAAATCATCATTGTCAAAAATGGTTTTGTCACAGACTCCTCGTTCAGCAATCTTCTTTTTGAAAACGAGGAGGGATTATTCACCCCCAGTTCGTTTCTCCTAAATGGCGTTCAGCGGCAGAGCTTGCTCAAATCAGGTTTGATACGCGAATTGTGCATAAGGGAAGAAGATATTTCAAATTTCTCTAAAATTCATCTGATAAATGCGATGCTCCTTCCTGGTGACATTGTTCTTGGCACGAACTTAGTCGGTTAAATTACCTGTTTTAGATCCTCCTCTTTTTTCTTTTGTTGGTAAAGTTGCCATGAATTTACCACGTTGTGCCAAATGCTGTAGAAACCTCCCGCAAGAGCTGTGATTGGCGACAAAAACGTGTATCCCATCCAGATTGCCAATACCGTGGTCTTTTGTCCGAGTGCTTGTCCACCCGTTATCATTTCTCCGTAGGGCTTGCTAATCATGCGCCCCAGATAGAATTGCAACAGGCAGCTTGCAAGCGACACCACTGCAATTCCTCCCAACATTTCTACCGGAGTATCTGTGTGAAAGAGCGTGCGGGTGGTTACTCCAATTGCCAAAGCCAATGCCACTGCCCACATATAAAATGCCAGGTCCTTGATTTGAATGATCTTCTTTAATAGTTTAGGCATAAACTTTTGAACAAGTACCGCTGCAAAGAATGGACAAATCAATAGCGGGAAAACCTTTGCGAGGATAAGCGAAAAGGAGTCCGCAAATGTTTGTCCTTCAATCGGGTGCACAATCGGGAAAACGAGCGGAACGGCTATTGCGGTCACCAAATTGGCAACAATGGTATAGGAGATAATAGATGCCGGTTTTCCCCCCAACTTGTCGGTGATCACTGCTGCCGCAGTAGCTGTCGGGGTTATCATGCAAAGCATGGCACTCTCTATTACTACGCGAAATGTGGTTGTTGGAAAATAGTAGAGTAGCAGGCTCAAAAGGGCGAACGATCCAGTTTGCACCAGCACCAGCCACAGGTGCCATTTTTTCAATTGAAGTTGATGGGGATTCACTTTGCAGAATGTGACAAACAGCATGAGGAAAATGAGTGCTGGTTGCACAAAGTTTATGATTGCTTCCACTTCCTTGTGCGTGGAATCCAAGAAATGCAGGTTCTTGTAGATCACGTAACCTAAAAATCCGCTGACCATAGATGCTGGTAGTGTCCAAGTTTTTAGAAATACAATTACTTTTTGTTTAAGCTTTAGAAAGCTTACCATTCTTTCGAATGGATAGGTGTCGGTATAAGCTACCGAAATTCGTTTCATATTGGTGTGTATTTTAAATCGACACAAAAATACAGTCGCAAGAATGAAGTATAGACTAATTTTAGGTGTAAAAATCAACTGATCGATAAGTAAAACCAATCGATTCTTGTTTTATTATTCGTAAATCAGTAATTTTATATTAAAAAAATAAGATGGAACTCAGACAGCTCAGATACTTCGTTCGTGCAGCTGAATTACTCAATTTCACAGAAGCTGCACATGTCTCTTTCGTGACAGAAAGTACACTTTCCCAGCAGATTAAACAGTTGGAGACAGAATTGGGATCCTTGCTCTTCAAGCGGGAAAAAAAGAAGGTTTCCCTCACCGAAATAGGAGAACGCTTTCTTCCTTACGCCCTTCGTACCATCTCGGATGCCGACGAATCAGTTCGGCTAGTGAAAGATTTGCAGCAGCTACGGAGTGGAACTTTGCGCATTGGTTGCACGTATAGCTTCACGATAGAATTGTCGAAAGTGCTTTTGAAGTTTTGCAAAGCATATCCCAATATCAATGTTTCCGTGGAAAGAAGGACAGGGAATGTGTTGGTTGACATGTTGTATGACCATAAATTAGATGTGGTCATTTGTTTCGATTTGCATAAGAACGATTCGAGGTTGAAGTGTGTTCCCTTGTTTGCAACCAGATTGAGTGTTGTGGTTCATAAGTCTCATGTGTTGGCCGATGCCACTTCTATCAGTGTGGATGAATTGAACGAATATGCGGTGGCTTTGCCCAATACCGGATTGTTTTCCCGAAGACAGTTGGACCATGCGCTTTATTACCGCCGCAAAACTATTTCCCCCCAATTGGAATGGAACGACGTGAACTTGGCTTTACGCTTTTTGGAGACAGGCCATTGGTTGACGATTTTGCCCGAAACTTGTTTGAAAAACGAAGAGGATTTTCGCACCATTCCCCTGAATGATTTGGATGTCACTCTCAAAGCGGTCCAATTGTCATTGAATGATGAATACGAGAAGGATAGTATTCATGCGTTTACTAAATTCCTCACGCTGTAACTTGCCTCGGATCAGGATTGTTTCGTGCGTGCAAATTAACCGCCGAACGGAATCCCTTCCTAGGAATAAATAAAGGACTCTTCTTGCCGAACGTTTATCGACAGGAAGAGTCCCTCTTGTTTTTGAATGAAATATTTCTTTTAATTTACTTGAATCACAAGGAATTGACCCAGACTCCAAAATGATTTATAATCATTAATCCGGAGAGTGATTTCTCCATTTTTATCTTTTGCAAATTCATAAGAACCTTCGGGATGCGTTGACAACAATTTTGCTTTTTTGGCATACACCGGAACTTCTTTCAAATCCCGAATATCCACTTTGATGAAATAATTTTTGTCAAAAGCATCTTTCAGCACCTTGGTTGATGAAAGAAAACCTCCCGAGATGATTTTGTGTTCTTTCAGCTCTTTGCTAGTCCCAAACACGTAATAAGCCGTGTTCAAGGCTTTGTCTTGTTCGCTGATTTTGCCAGCTTGGTTGGTGTTGGTTTGCGCAAGATCGTCCACTTTGCGGCTCAAGTTATCAACATTCAGATTCAGGTTGGCAATTTCTTGATCTTTTTGAGCGAGAGTGTTTTGTAGTTGAAGGATGGTTGAACTACGTTCTTCAAGCTCTTTGTTCAAACGTTCCAAGGTTTTCTTCAAGCCAGAGACTTCGCCTTTGCTTGATCCCAGACGTTTGTTGAGTTTGTCCAGATTTTCTTTGTTCTTTTTCAATATTTCTTTCACCATATTGAAATTCTCATTTATACGCGCTTTGGTATCCTTGCTGAGTTCGCCTTTTGTCTGAGTTTGTAGAGTCAGGTATTGTTCAGCTTCCTTGATTTCATTAAAATTGTCTTCCACTTCGTTGACAATTCCCATCAATTCGGTAATTTCAGAAGCCTCGCTTGAATTTTTCTGAAGCAAGGAATCTCTTTGCGCTTGCAAATCTTTGTATTCTTTCGATTCTTTGACATTACATGATGCCAACAAGCAAAGGCTTAAGCATCCATAGATCAGTTTTTTCATATTACTTTGTATTAAATGGAAATTAATTCTATTTGTTTTATATTTTTGAATCTTCGCAGGTTAATCATCTTTTCCTGCTACAATTATAACAAATTCCCCTCGAATTTCATTTTCAGTGAAGTGGATTATTAACTCGTTTAGGCTTTTTGTTAGTATTTCTTCATGTATTTTAGATATTTCTCGTGCTGTTGCCCCCAAGCGTTCACCTCCGAAATACTCGGCAAACTGTGTCAGGGTTTTCAATACACGGTAGGGAGATTCATAAAAAACCATTGTTCGGGTTTCTGCCGACAATTCTTTCAGGCGAGTTTGCCTCCCTTTCTTCTGAGGGAGAAAACCCTCGAAACAAAATCTGTCGCAAGGAATACCCGAAGCCACCAATGCTGGCACAAAGGCTGTTGCCCCAGGCAGGCATTCTATTTCAATATCAGCCTGCATGCAAGCTCTCGCAATCAGAAAGCCGGGGTCCGAAATTCCGGGGGTTCCAGCATCCGAAACCAAGGCCATGACACTTCCAGCTTCTATTTGGGAAACTAATTGCTCAACGGTTCTATGTTCGTTGAACTTGTGGTAGGATTGCAGCTTGTTTTTTATTTCAAAATGCTTCAACAAAAAGGCTGTTGTCCTGGTATCTTCTGCCAAAATCAAGTCTGCTTCTTTCAGAATTCTAACCCCACGAAAGGTCATATCTTCCAGGTTTCCGACTGGGGTTGGCACGATAAATAGTTTTCCCATATTCAATATACTTTCGCAAATGTAAATAAATATTCTAACATCAAAGAAATTCATCAGGTAAATTTACAAGATATAGCTTTTGGGTGGCCCTTGTAAAAGCTGTATAAAGCCAACGGTAGAAGTTGACACCCAAATGTTCTTCGGCAATGTATCCCATGTCCAAGAAAACGTTTTTCCATTCCCCGCCTTGAGCCTTGTGGCATGTGACGGCATAACCATATTTCACTTGTAGGGCATTGAAATAGGGGTCGGTCTTCACTTTTTTGTATTTTTCCTGTTTGCTTGTAATGTCTTGATAATCTTCTATGACATGCAAGAAGAGTTCGTTTTGTTTTTCGTAAGATAGTGCAGCTGTTTCAGCGTGGAGCGTATCCAGCAGGATTTTCACATCCAATTCCATGCCGTAGTCCAGATGGCGGATAAGTGCGTCGCAGAAGCGGAAACCGTACATCTCTTTTGTGCTTCTGGCTCTCAACACTTCCATGATTTCGCCGTTGGCCAAGAAATCGATTCCTTCTATTTTCTCTGTCGAAAAATAATTGTTCTTGACTATTTGGATCAAGTCGCCGGACGATAATTCTTCTTCTTTATACAGGATTTGGTTTCTAATCCCTTGGTTGTAAATGTTTGCCCGCTTGTTTGAACGGGAAATCACCATGGTTTCATCTATGCCATCCCTGTCGTAAGCAGACGATAGCTCTTCAAGCATCTCCAGTCCATTGATCCGGATAATATCAGTGAATCCATCTAATTTCATCTTCGGATAAGCTTCCGTCTTCCCGCTGTTGAGAATATCCCGGATATTTGTGGCATTGTAAAGAATTCCAGAATCTTGGGCTTGCCTCACCACTTGTGTCAGCGTGATTTCGGAAACATTCAATCCGTACGCTGCCAAATTTTCTTTTTGCAAAGCCGGGCTAAACTCTTGTCCCACAGGTGGTAGCTGAGCCGTGTCACCGATAACGAGCAAGCGACAATTTTCTCCCGAATAGACATAATGAATCAAGTCGTCCAACAACCTTCCCGTTCCGAACACAGCAGAATCAAGCCCCTCGTTGCTTATCATGGATGCTTCGTCCACCAAGAAAAGGGTGTCTTTGTGCAGGTTGTCGGTTACAGAAAAGTTGCCTTGTTCGCCATTGAAACGTTGCTGGCGGTAAATCTTTTTGTGAATGGTGAAGGCTGAATGGCCTGAATATGCAGAAAAAACTTTGGCAGCACGACCTGTGGGAGCGAGCAAGACTGTTTTTTGCTTGAAATCCGTCATCGTACGCACCAATGCTCCAATCAATGACGACTTTCCTGTTCCCGCATACCCTTTCAGAAGGAAAAGCGTGTCAGAAGAAGGCGTATAAAGGAACTCCACGATAAGTTTCAACGCTTGCTCTTGTTGTTCAGTTGGTTGCAAACCGAAATTGCCGACAATCTTATCGTGGAAATGATTGGAAATCATTTATTCGTTTGTTTGGTGGAAGAAGAAGCATTTAGCCAATTCGCATTTATTGGCCTAAAAATTTATTTAAGACAAAACCAATGCCGAAGCTGATTAAGGCAACGGTGAAACTGATGATTGCCATTTCAAGAAAACGGCGTTTGAAGCTTTCTTCCTTCACCACCGAATAATAAAAGTTGAATCCGGCTATAATGAACATCGCTGCTAATACGGTAAGAATTAGAGAAATGTAAACGTTTGACAGTAGAAGAAATGGTAAAATCAGGATAACGACCGTGACGAGATAGGCTGTCCCTGTATAAGTGGATGCTTGGATGGCTTCGCCTGTCGTTTCCCCGTCCGATTTGCGGGAGAGGTATTCAGAGGATGCCATAGAAAGGGCTGCCGCAACACCAGTGATGCTTCCAGTGAGTGCTATCAGTTGTGAGCTTTGCAAGGCCAGCGTGAATCCGGCCAAGGCGCCTGTGAGCTCTACCAAGGCATCGTTTAGCCCCAAAACAACCGAACCCATGTAGTTCAACCGTTTTTCGTTGAGCATGTCGAAAAGTTGGTTTTCGTGTGCTTCTTCTTCTTTCATAATTGCCTCGATACCCTCTATGTGGGTGTATGGGGCATAATTTACCAATGCATCTCCTTCCGAACGCTCCATCATTTTCAATACAAATGTATTTCCTAAGATTGCTGCAAAAACACCATATATGAACAGCAAGAATTGGCTTGGAAGTGTCTCCCTTTTGGTGTGTTTTATCAAGAAATTGTAATGATGTTTTTCTTGAGCTGCCAGTCTTACAAATATTCGTTTGTTGTGCTCATCCTTACTCCTTTTGGCGAGCATCTCGTAGAGCAGGCTGCTTGTTATTTCATCTTTTTGAAGTTGAAGTAATGTTTTCATATTAAGAAATTTGTTGAAATGATAAATGGTAAAAAACAGGAGTAACCAGAATCTTAATCTCAATTCAGAAATAAGACTTCGATTACTCTTTGGTATAGTTATTATTTAGAAAATGCAAACCCAAATCACCAATAAAAGCAACCCGATGTTTTCCAAATTTGTTCTTACATTCTTTCGGGAACATCAATTCCCAGCATCCAGAAACTTTTCTTCACTGTGCTGGCCACGTTTTTCGATAGCAAAAGGCGGAAATTGCGCAAATCTCCGTTTTCTTCTTTCAGGATAGAGAAATCGTGGTAGAACTGGTTGTATTCCTTCACTAATTCATAGACATAGTTTGCAATCAATCCCGGATTGTATTCATCGCCGGCTTGTTTGACAATGGCCGCAAATTCCGCCAGGTTTTGGATCAGCGACTCCTCTTTTTCCGCCAGGTTCAAATCACCGGAAATCGTTTCGGGGATTTGGATTCCTAGTTCTTCTGCCTTGCGCAACACGGAACGAATACGGGCATAGGTATATTGAATGAAAGGGCCGGTGTTCCCGTTGAAGTCGATAGATTCTTTCGGGTTAAAGGTCATGTTCTTGCGGGGATCCACTTTCAAAATGAAATATTTCAAAGCCCCAAGTCCCACAGTCCGGGATATTTCTTCGGCCTCTTGTTCCGTGCAATTGTCCAATTTCCCGAGTTCCTTGGATGTTTCACGGGCTGTATTCACCATTTCCTCTACCAAATCGTCGGCATCCACCACTGTTCCTTCGCGGGATTTCATTTTCCCTTCGGGCAATTCCACCATTCCGTATGAAAAGTGAACCAAGCCTTTTCCGAATTCAAAACCAAGGCTATCGAGTAGGAGAGAGAGTACCTGAAAATGGTAGTTTTGCTCGTTACCCACCACATACACCATTTTGTTGATCGAGTAATCATCAAAGCGTAGTTTGGCCGTTCCGATGTCTTGCGTCATGTAAACAGATGTGCCGTCGCCCCGGAGCAGGAGTTTTTGGTCGAGGCCGTCACTGGTCAAATCTGCCCAAACGGATCCATCCTCTTTGCGGAAGAAAGTCCCTTTTTCCAAGCCATCCAACACAACGTCTCTACCCGTCAAGTAGGTTTCGGATTCGTAATATATCTTGTCAAAATCAACGCCTAACACCTTATAGGTTTCCGCAAAACCAGCATACACCCACGAATTCATGGTCTTCCAGAGAGACACCACTTCTTCGTCGCCGGCTTCCCATTTGCGGAGCATGTCTTGTGCTTCGAGTATCAATGGGGCATTTTTTTTTGCACTTTCTTCTGTTTGACCTTCGCCAATCAGCTTTTTTATTTGTTCTTTGTAATGTTTATCAAAAAGTACATAAAAGTCACCCACCAAATGGTCGCCTTTTTTGCCGGACGATTCGGGTGTGACCCCTTCGCCCCATTTTTTCCAAGCCAGCATCGATTTGCAAATGTGTATTCCGCGGTCGTTCACAATGTTGGTTTTCACCACTTTGTTTCCATTTGCTTTCAGGATCCTTGAAAGGGAAAACCCGAGCAAGTTGTTGCGGATGTGACCCAAATGGAGTGGTTTGTTGGTGTTGGGTGAAGAATATTCAATCATCACCAGCGGAGATTCGGGAGTTTCGGAAGAAAATCCATAGTCTGGGTTGGCATTGACTTCATCCAGCAATTCCAACCACGATGACGGAGCAATTGTGATGTTTAGAAAACCCTTGATGACATTGAAATCACACACTTCAATCGTATTGTCGCAAAGGTATTCTCCTATTTCCTGAGCGGTTTGTTCCGGGTTTTTCCGGGAAATTTTCACGAAAGGAAATACCACCAAGGTCAAATGTCCCTTGAAGTCTTTCTTCGTTTTTGACAACTGCACAGCATCTTCCGCTACATTTTGCCCATAAAGTGCGTGAATTGCACTAACTACAATATTCTGAAGTTTCTTTTCTATTTTCATCCGTAATGTCATTCTAGTCCCAAATACCCAAACAACCCACTTGCTATAAATCTTTGATGAGTTGTATTTGGGCTGCAAATTTACAAAAAAAAGCGTAGTTTCTTAGTTTGATTTTCCTTCTGATGGGAATTATTTCATGCAAAGAACTCAGGTTATCGCTCATACCCAAAGAAGAATAATCATTCTTCCGGATCTTGAGGATTAATTTCTCAATACATGAATATAGGAACGCAATTGTTTTAAAATAACCTGAGTTCGACCTAAGCATTTGTCAATCTAGTTTGATCTACAATGTCTTCATTGATGTTTATCGATGGTTTCTTGTCGAAAAAAGAATAAGCTGCGAGTGCAGACAATATATTAAGTTGTCGAAGCACCTGTGCCTTGTATGCTCGACCTGGCACATGTTTTTCAACTCGTCATTGACCGACTCAATAAAGGGCCCTCTTCCTGAGCATGATTCTGTCTTGAAGGAGCATCAAGGCGTTCTTCATGTTCTTTTTGATCTTTGTGACCAAATGTACGCCGTCCACGAAAAGCTGTTCGAAGAGATCCTTTCCGATGTAGCCCTTGTTCCCGAATAGCTTTCCGAAGATGCGTTCGTGGAAGTAAGTCCATGCTTTTGAGCGGCTGGAGTTCCACAAACCGGTTGTAAGAGACTGTCCGTGGAAATTCCTTCCCCATATGCTTTTGGATATAAAACACATAGAATGCCTTCAGGTTCTTGAATGCGGCACTCAGGTGGAACAGGAGCAGGATGGTCATCACTTCGCTTTCGGACATGGTGAATTTACGGTTTCTCTTGCTTGTTTTCACATTTTCGAGGGAATGTTCCTTTATGGTGTTGTCAAATTCTTTGAAGAACTCATCGACAATAAAATAAATTTACTCATGCACTATTTTTCTTTTTGGAATTCGTGATTCGCTTCGCTTAATTCAGTAATTTTATGCTCGTGAATCATAGCGAGTGTTTTTAGTAATTATTTATTATTCAACACTTTAAATTTACTGAATAATTCGCTATATTCCTATTTTCTTGTCAACTTTTTACATCTAACTCACGTTAACTTATTATTTTTACCGGACAACAATGCCAATTTATATTTTATAAAGAAAATGACATTTATGCCACCAATCCAAATCATACTAAACAAATACAAGAATGATTTCCGCCAAGTTGTCAGCAAGCTATATGTTGGACATGACTGCAAACAAATCATATCAGTGCTTTTTTATCTCATTATCCAAAACTATTGATCGCAAATTTTCATTCCCGCCCTGCTATTTTCCCGCCAAATTTCGTAATTTCGTAAACTCAATCGTAGAAAATGATAGACCAAATTACCGTTGACCGCATCATGGATGCGGCACAAATAGTTGATGTTGTATCTGATTTCGTGACGCTCAAGCGCCGCGGGGTCAATTATGTGGGGCTTTGTCCGTTCCATTCGGACAAGACACCCTCTTTCTACGTGTCCCCGTCAAAAAATATTTGCAAATGCTTTGCCTGTGGCGAAGGGGGAACCTCCGTGCATTTCATCATGAAGCACGAGCAACTATCCTACTATGAAGCTTTAAAGTTTCTGGCAAAAAAATACAGCATCGAGGTCAAAGAGAAAGAGTTGACAGATGAGCAAAAACAAGCATTCAACGAACGGGAAAGCCTTTTTATTCTGAATAACTACGCCAAAGATTATTTTATAAACACCCTTCAAAACCACTTGGAAGGGAAAAATATTGGCCTCAGTTATTTTCGTGAAAGGGGGTTCCGGGATGATATTATAAAAAAATTCCAGCTCGGCTACAGCCTTGAGCAAAAAGATGCCCTGTATCAAGATGCCGTCAAAAATGGCTACAACAAAGAATACTTGTTCAAAACGGGCTTGGTGATTCAAGGGGAAAACAACTATGTTGCGGATCGTTTCCGTGGAAGGGTGATGTTTCCGGTGCATACCTTGTCGGGAAAAGTTGTTGCTTTCGGCGGACGCATTCTCAAAAAAGCAGAAAACACGGGGAAATACGTCAATTCTCCTGAAAGTGAGATTTACCATAAAAGCGACCAGTTGTATGGCATTTATTTTGCCAAACAGTCCATCACCAAGGCTGATAGATGCTATTTGGTGGAAGGCTACACCGATGTGATTTCGATGCACCAAGCGGGAATAGAGAATGTGGTCGCCTCCTCGGGAACGGCATTGACGCACGGCCAGATCAAGCTTATTCACCGATTCACGAGCAACATCACGGTGCTTTATGACGGCGATGCTGCGGGTATCAAGGCAGCATTGCGGGGAATTGATTTGCTGCTGGAAGAAGGGCTGAATATCAAAGTGGTGCTGCTTCCTGATGGCGAAGATCCCGACTCCTTTGCCCGAAAGCACAATGCCTCTACCCTACTCTCTTATTTGGAGCAAAACGAAAACGATTTTATCCGTTTCAAGACCAATCTGCTTCTGAAAGATGCAGGTAACGACCCGATCAAGCGTGCAGCATTGATTTCGGATATCGTGAAAAGCATATCGCTCATTCCCGACCAAATTATCCGTTCGGTTTATATCCGCGATTGCAGTGGATTGCTCGAAGTGGATGAACGGGTGCTGGTGAATGAAATCAACAAACAGATTTACTCAAACCTGGATAAAAAAGGTGCATCCAATTACCAACAAAATTCAGATCCGGTGCAAATTCCGGCTTACGCGGAAGCGCCGGAAGAAATTACCTCCTCACCGGCATATTCATCGGCATTGGATAAATTTGAACGCAATGTGATCTACTATGTGATTCGCTACGGCAACCTCCCATTGATTTCCGATCCCGAAGAGGCTCAAACGGACGAACCCATTCCAACCGTAATCGAATATGTGAAGTTCGATTTGGAACGGGACAACCTGCAACTCCAAAATCCATTGTTCCGGCAAATTTTTGAAGAAGCTGTTCTGCATTTGGAAGAGGAAGATTTCCATACAAACAAATTTTTCCTGTCACATCCCGATAATCAGATCAGTAAAATTGCCGCTGAAATTATGAGCGACCGCTACCAGTTGAGCAAAATTTACCTGAAGCAATACGGGGAAAATCTTCCGCGGGAAGAAACGCCCTTAGCCGAAGAATTGCAGCTTATGGCAAGTGTTCCCCGGGTGATGATTGAATTGAAATATGAATATTTTTCACTCCGAATGAAGCAGGTGATGGAAGAATTGTCGAAAGCTCAAAATAGTGGAAATATGGATCTGGCTATTGAAAAGATGAAGGAAAAAGCGCAACTGCAAATTATAAAAAAAGAATTGGTGAAGATCCTTGGAGAACGAATTGTATTGAAAATGTAAAATCGTTTATTTGTAAATGCAGTTTTACGCATTTACAATTCGGCAAGTTCAACATTTAACTAAAAAAATATGAGCAGCAAAAGAATTCATTGTTTCCGCCACGTGCCATTCGAAGGGCTGGGATGCATAGAGACATGGTGCAAAGGTAGGTCATATCCGATCGCCTACACCAATTTTTACGAGGCCGATTATCAGATTCCATCTTCAGCCGACTACGATGTGATGGTTGTGATGGGCGGTCCGATGGGTACTTACGAAGAAAACAAATACGAGTGGCTAAAACTCGAAAAGAAGGCTATCAAAGAGGCTATTGACAACAATAAGGTGGTGATCGGGATTTGCCTTGGATCGCAACTAATTGCCAATGCTTTAGGGGCTGAAGTGTATAAAAACAAAGAGAAGGAAATTGGCTGGTGGAGCATCCAGTTTACAAATGAGGGGAAAAACATTGCTCCATTTGACACTTTTGGTGACGAAATCACCATTTTCCAATGGCACGGCGACACATTCGATTTACCTGAAGGCGCAGTCCGCATTGCATCCTCCGACGTTTGTCTGAACCAAGCATTTATTTACAACGAAAAAGTGTTGGGATTGCAATTCCACTTCGAAGCGGATGAAGAAGGCATCCAACTGATGAGCGGAGGCGATTTGGAAGAACTCAATCAAGGAGGAAAATACGTTCAGACAATGGATCAAATCAAGGCTGGCGAAGGAATTATTCCCGCCAACAATGAATTGATGTTCCGCATTTTGGAAACATTGGTGGGCTAAGCCTGACTTCATACAAAAACACATCAAACTTTCACACCTAACCGATTGAAGCTTTTAATCTTAGTCATTCAGTTACAATATTATATTGACAAATAAAACTTGACAATATTGTTCTTACTCCAGAATTTCACTATAATAACGTCATCATAAAATAGATAGATAAATGAAAAGATTTGAGAATAAGACACTCCTAATCACTGGTGGAAGCAGTGGTATTGGCTTGGCTGGAGCAGAAAGGCTTGTGAATGAAGGTGCAAAAGTTTTAATCACCGGAAGAACAGAAAAACATATAAATGCCGCTGCCGAAAGATTAGGTACAAACGCTATAATTATAAATGACAATGCTGAAGACAATGAATCTCCAGCCAGACTTGTTTCCATTGTAAAAGAGTATGGAAAAATTGACGGACTTTGGCTAAATGCAGCCTATGCAGTTGGCGCCACCTTGGATCGAATGAACAAGGAAATGATTGAAAAAATGTTTCAAGTAAATGTAATCACACCAATGTTACAAATGGGGGCTCTGTCCCCATATATTAAAGATGGTGGTTCTGTTTTGGTAACTTCATCGAGTGCTGTGTATGAAGGCCAATCCTCCGTTTCATTATATTCTGCCAGCAAAGCTGCAATTTTGGCTGCAGCCCGCTGTTGGGCAACAGAACTTGCACCTCGAAACATCAGAGTGAATTCGCTCGTCCCTGGACCAATAACAAGTAATCTACGTTCTTCTCTTCCTGATGAATTACGTAAGCAATTTGAAGATGGGCTTGCCAAAACAGTGTTACTCAAACGTATCGGAAACCCGGAAGAAGCGGCTGCTGTAGCTGCATTTTTATTATCTGAGGAATCAAGCTATGTGACCGGAAGTTCATACATTGTTGACGGTGGATTATTGATGATATAAAAAGAGGGGCTGTCTCTGAAGTATTTTGAAGTACAAATCACTAAAATTTCGATTATCGATTTTTCATTGAAAATAAACAAACTATTTATCCAGTGAATTTTGGAAACCAACGGTCAGGGGAGCTACATTAGCACAATGAACATTTTTCTGAAACAGCCCCATCAACCATCAGATCTTTATATATATCTTCTTCTTGTCCATCACGTATCCCACCGACCAACAGACGAGCATGTAAGCAATTGCAAAAAGAAATGCACCGGTATAATCACCAACGGGCTTGAAAATATGCACGAATATCCACCTGAACAAATTTGCGCCGCCCACTGGGGTTATGTACAAAAGAATGACCAAAAGTTCCGACAGGAGGTAGATAGCCAATGTGTTTCGTCCAAAGACTTGGAAAAAGTAAACACCTCGGGTTCTTTGCTTCAAATCGGTGTAATAGGCAATCATAGCCAACAGGAAACAATCGAGCCCGACAGTGACCAGCACATAGGAGCTTGTCCACAGTTTCTTGTTGATCGCAAAGCCGTAATTCCACATAAAACCCAGTGCAAGGAGGATAAAACCGACCAATAGTATTTTGGAAAGTGCTTCATAGCTTGCTCCTTTTTTACGAATATAGTCGCCTACCCAGAAACCTGCAATCACATTCACAAGAGCTGGTAGCGTACTCAACAATCCCTCCGGATCGAATGCAACACCTTCACCATGATAAAGATGAGCTTCACCAAACAACCTCAAGTCCAGATCTAGTACGGGATTGTGTTGCAAGTCGAAGCTTCCGTACAGCGTATAAATAGCCCAATAGCCTAACAGGATCAAAACGCTTATCACAACCGACCATTTCGGTTTCAGATAATAAAGGATCAACGCGCCGATTCCGTAACACAAGGCAATGCGTTGCAATACTCCGAAAATCCGTGTTTCTGAAATTGGAAAAGACAAAATATGAAAAGATGAATCCACCCGGAAAAAGGGAAACCAATACATCAAATATCCCAAAAGGAAGATAATGAATGTGCGTTTGAAGATTTTGTAAAGCACCTGCGAAGAAGCCATATTGCGCCATTTGTCCATCGCAAAACTCATGGACGAACCCACTGCAAAAAGAAAGGACGGAAACACCAGATCGGTAGGCGTGAAACCATCCCAGATGGCATGTTTGAGCGGAGCATAAGTGGTGGCACCGTCTCCTGAAGTATTCACAATAATCATAAAACAAACTGTCAATCCCCGAAACACATCGATTGCCAGCGAGCGGTTGTTTAATTTCATTTTGTACTTTGTTTTATTTGTAGTGCGTATTTATTATGCAATTTTTTACCGATTTCTATCGTGTTGCCAATTGGGATGGGAGAATAATAATTGGAATCTTCCGACCAATTCCATGACAATTCGTTCACTTTTTCCAAAACAGACTTTTCGTCCAACAGAGTATTCATTTCTACCGAAGTTATGGCATCTTCCAACAAAATTTTCCACCGGGCGGCGTAGTAATCCTTCATCAATCCGGCAATGGAGCGATTGGCGTAATCATTCAGATCTCGCCCTTTCTCCCCCCAAACTGTGATAATCTTGCGGGCATCTTTTTCGTAATACTTCTTTTCAGAAAGTGCAGTGGTCATCGATTTGGCATCGGCAATCCATTTTCCAACGAGAAAGTTTCGGTTGGAAGCCAGCAACTGATCGATGTCGGCAAACAATCCCTGGATTTTGGTTGCGTACTCACGCATCAGTTTGGCATCTTTCTTCCGATAAGCAGCCGTGAATTGATCCCGGAGAACGATAAAATAATTCCCCAAGACTTGCTTTCCAACAACGTTTAGGTCGTTTTTGAAAAGATCGGAACTCGCATTACTTTTGAGCATCAACTCCCATGCTTTCAACAAATCACGATTGTCGTATTTTATTTCCGGATTAACAGTCCAGTTGAAAAACTTTTCAAGCGTAGGTTTCGAATTTGTCAGATCCCCTTTTCCCACATTGGAATAATCCACATACACTTTGTCGGTAAGTATTTTCCAAGCCGCTTCCAGATTCGCATCCCTCTTTCCGGCTCTGGATACTGCATATATTTGGGAAAACTTTGCAGCCGAGGTATTTTGCCATGCTTTTTCAAGAATGTATTCGTACATCACCGGATTGTTGCCAAAACCCTCCAAAGTTGCACCTAATCCCCAGAAATTTTTCCCGCCATTTTTGAATGTATTTTCAATCTTTTCATCCACATCCTTGAGATTCCCGCTCAAGGTGGTGTTTCCTCCAAAATTTCCGAGATAGCACCAGATGTAAGGTTGTCCAAAAAACGATTCGGTACGTTTCCATACTTCCACATTGTCGCAGAAGTAGTCGAGCAAGATCATTTTATTCTGCGGGACAGCCTGCAGAAAGGCTTTGATGCGCTCGTTTGTCCATTTGTCCTGCATGAAGTAGAATATCCACCCCATTTGCAGCCATTGGGCATCTTTGTCAAATGAAGCCATCGTTTCATAGATGTTTTTCGAAACGCTTGCCAGGTATTCGGGTTCCCAACTTGGAGGAGTCACTTCGTTGAAAGGGTCCGTGCCATACACATGATCCGTACCAAACAGGCGGGTTTGTTCTTTTAAAAATTCATGCTGTATTTTTGCGAAGAGTGTATCAAAAGAATCCAAGAAGTAGCTTTGATATTCATTGCTGAAGTTGCCCCACTCTCCCAAAGAGGTTATTTTTGCATGGGGATATTTTTCAGCAAGTGACTTCGGAACATGTCCTGCGAAAGCCGGAAGCACTGGCTTCATATTGAAAGCCCGCTCCCTCTGCAAGATCTGCTTTTGCAATTCGGCTTGACCATCAATCCACGACATGGGCAACGGCCCTTCCCAATAGTCGATATTGGCCATTCGATGCCAAGGCAAATAGGCGGGTCCGGTAAAGAAGCTTCGAATCTGAACGTCGCTTAGCCCGAATTTTTTCCAAACATTGAGCCAGACTTTTTCCTGTCCAGTGATCGCCAACGGAAGATTCACCCCGTTGAGCGCCATCCAGTCGATGAAGTGTTCCCAATCTCTCCACTTCCACCAAGTCATGGTATAACCAAAAGTGCAATAGTTCAGGAAGAATCGGTTTTGCACGCGGGCTTCAATTTCAATAGGAGCGGAAACAGCCGGCAGCTTCGCTGGAAGTAATGTCTTATCACCCACGTACCAAGAAATGGTTGTATAGCAGTAGTTTTTGAGGAAATAATTCAGCCCGACAGCCATTGAATTGGCGTTGTCTGCTGTGATAAGCAATTTCCCTGATTGACTTTCCAACCGAAAATAACTTTTATTCAAAGATCGATTTCCTTTCTTGAATATGATTGATTTACTGAATGATGGGGCGATTCGTGAGAGCAATCCTTCCGCTGTTTTCACATCGCTAGATTGCGCAAACAACGACATTGAAATAATAGAGCAAATGAGTGCAAAAGTGAGTTTCATGATCAAATAATTAAACGCTTAAAGATAGTATCTTTTTGCATAATCTTTTATTTCCAAATCACAAATTATTTTCACGGGGAAAAATTTCAGAGATTTATCTATGCATAAATTTACAACAAAACATCATGCCAAGCCTTCGGGTTTAATCCTAAGCCACGAATCAACAAGGGCAGTCTCAAACATCTGCAACTCAACCCAAGTAATCAAATGTAGAGTTTATTCTAATTGAATCTCATATCCTATTCATGCTATAAAGAACAAAAATAAGTAAAAATGACATATACAAGATAGGAAATACCCCCAAAAGTGTCTTTTTGTCATAAAAACAAGATGAAATTCGTTTGGCATATAGTTTGAATATTTTCTTTACGGATGACGGTTTTGAAAAAGCCGGAATCGAAAATTAAATGAATTATTAAACTAAAGAATAGGAGGACAAAACTATGATGCCTGTAAGAAGATCTCAAAATTGGTTGCCAAGTATTTTCAACGATTTTTTTGACAACGAGTGGATGGCTAAAGCCAATGCTACAGCTCCGGCCATCAATGTGATTGAATCTGAAAAAGAGTATAAAGTGGAAGTCGCTGCTCCGGGAATGACAAAAGCTGATTTCAATATCCGGGTGGATGAAGACAACAATCTCGTGATTTCGATGGAGAAAAAGGTAGAAAACAAGGAAGAGAAGAAAGACGGCCGTTACCTACGTCGTGAATTCTCTTACTCAAAGTTTCAACAAACAATGATCCTACCAGACAATGTGGATGAAGGAAAGATCGCAGCCAAAGTGGAAAACGGCGTCCTGCTGATTGAAATTCCAAAATTGAGCGAAGAACAGATTCGGAAAAATGAAAGGTTGATTGAAATTGCCTAAGCCTGCAATAGCTTGCTTGAATAGCAATTAAGCAAAAAAAAGACTTCTCAGGGATGCTTTGGTAAGCATTTGAGAAGTCTTTCTTTTGTTGAATTTAGGCTTAAAGGCCAAATTTTCGTATCCTATTTTTTGAACGGAGTTTCTTTTAAATACACTTTATAGTCCTTTATCATTCCCGGTTTGTTTGCTTCGGCCCGTGGCAAATAAGAAAATCCGCTAATGGTTTTCTTTTCGCCCAAGTCAATCACAATTTGGTGTGGAAATGGAGTCGGATTTTTGGAATAATTGGTGTGCCAAATGGTGGATTCCTGCAAGTCGAACACATTGCTGGCAATGTTGTTGGCATCGTCCGTTTCCTCACTATCGGCATATACCACTTTCCAATGCTGGCGGGAAACATTTTTACCATCTTCGCCCTGCATTTCCAATTCGGCAATGGCAGCATACGGTTTGCCATCGTAGGAGCTAAGCGCTTCAAGGCAGAAATAGCGTGTTGTGATAGGCTTTTCAAACTTCACTTGCTGCCATCCATGCCCGTCGGCAAATGTACCCCGAAGCACAGGGGTTTCATTTGTCAAATCGAGATTTTCTCCTTGTTTGCGGTGCGTGTAAGCGGCACCGGGAGCCAAAACATCGAGAATCGGCTGGCGCAATCCCTGTGTGGAAGCTTCTTTGGGCGAAGCCAGATCAAATATGACGATTTCGTTTTCTCCTTTTTTTAGCCAACACCCAGGCAAATAGAGGGTTTGCTGAGGCCCGATGTTCCAAAAACGGCCCAGATTATAACCGTTCACATACACAAATCCTTTGCTCCAATTGCTTACATCGATGAAAGTATCCCCTGTTTTATCCAATCGGAAAGTAGCGCGATAGAATGCCGGTTTGTCTTTCGGAACCGAGGCTGCTTTGTAAGATTTATCCTTCGCAAATTTGTAATCAGTCGGGATATTATACACTTGCCAGTTTTTCAAGTCCTTAATCCCTTTTTGGGATTTGAGTTCCACCTTCTTAGTGATTCCTTTCCAATCGTAAATTCCTTTTCCAAAATTCATGCGTCCCATGGCTTCAACCAGAATATCCAGCACAGCACCTTTCTTCACGGCAGGAATCAGGATGGTGTTTTCGCCTTTCATGCGGCTCAACACGCCAATACGCTTGCCGTTCACATACACCTGTGTCCAGTCGTTGGCATCAGTCAATATAAGTGACTGCGGAACATCCGAGGCTTCCAGCGTGGTGCGATACAAGATGCTACCCCATCCTTGGTCAAAAAATTCCATAGACTTCACATCGTAACTCACTTTAGGCTGCGGCAGGTTTTCGAACAAGGGCGCAATCTGAGTAAATTTGATGGTAGGAACAGAGATCGTGGATATAGAATCGGGTGCTTCCGGCAATGTTTCGCCTTGGGGCAAATATTGCTTCAATAAATTTCTCACTTCGAAATATTTCGGAGTAACTTTTCCCGACTCATTGATGGGGGCATCGTAGTCGTAGGAAGTACATGTCGGGGAAAAATTGGGGAAGTTAGCTCCCGCCCAATGGTCAAAACTTGTTCCGCCGTGGGTCATATACAAACTGAAGGAAATATTCTTGTCTAGCATTTCTTTCATCCCGTTCACCAATTCTTGTGCACTGCGGGTTTCGTGCTTGGCACCCCAATGGTCGAACCATCCCGACCAGAACTCACTACACATCAGCGGCGTGTTTGGGCGAAGTTCTTTCAATTTGCGGAACTGGTCGTCTATTTTTGCTCCTGTTCCGAAATTCACAGTCCACAGCAAGTCATCCAAGGCATTGTTCTGGAAATTTGAATTCCAGTCGCATTGGAAAAGCGGCACATCGGTAAACCCTGATTCACGAACAGCATTGCGGATTGCCTCAATATAAGGCTTATTGATACCATAAGAACCATATTCGTTTTCGACTTGCACCATAATGATGTTTCCACCACGGGTGATTTGCAAGCCGGCCAATTGCTTGCCCACCTCTTTCATAAATATCTTGGTACGAGCAAGGTAATAAGGATCGTTTTCACGCAACTGGATGTCTGCTTTTTTGAGCAACCACCAAGGCAAACCGCCCATTTCCCACTCGGCACACACATATGGTCCGGGGCGTACAATCACGTACATACCGTTTTTCTGAGCCAAACGGCAAAATTCGGCCAAATCTTTTTGCCCGGTGAAGTCAAATTTACCTTCTTGTTCTTCGTGGTAATTCCAAAAGACATAAAGACAGATAGAATTCATACCCAAAGCTTTGCACATTTGGATCCGGTGTTCCCAATAGGCTTTCGGAATGCGGGGATAATGCAATTCGGCAGCTTTCACCACAAAAGGCTTTCCATTCAATAGGAAAGTCTTATCACCCACCTCAAAAGTACCTTTCTTAAAATCGGCTGCCCGAGCAGATAAAAATACAGCCAAGATTAAAAGTAAGGTCAATAGTTTTTGTTTCATAATCATCATTAATTTATATTTTTTACGTCCAAGACATACACCATTTGCGGCTCTATATTTGATTTTCCTTCACCATCCGCTTGTTCGGTGTATTCAACGAATAGATGCAAACGTTTTTTTGTTCTCCACAACTCTGTATCAAAACTCGGTTCCCATGAACCAACAGAAAAATCGGTCAAATCCGAAATTGCCCATTTTCCGCTTTCCAAGTCGCTGCACGAAGCCATGGAAACTTTCGATCCACGTTCTTCATCCCGAAAGAAAAGCTTCAAGGTTATCTTCTCCCCTCTCCTTTCGGAGACAAGTTGCGGACGGGAAATCGGAATGCGCTTGGTGCCTCCTCCTTTCAACGAAAAAGCTGTCTTTCGGAAATCGAGATTGGACACTTTCCACGATTCCCGGTCGTGATATACGATATGGTATTGAGGAATCGAAGAACCTTTTTCGCTGTAATAAGTCGCTATATACGGATTCCCATCGTTGTCGGCAGTCATCGTTGTCTGATTGATCAATTCGGAATTTTGAGGAATAAGACAGGCATATTCTGCCGAAGTGGCATTGATCGGCAAGGCATATGGTTTGCCGGCAGAGGTTTTCCAAGTTTTTCCGCCATCTTCCGACTTGGCATAACACATGTCGTGATTGGTTTCCACCATCCACGTTTCACGCCACACCCACGAAAGATGAATCACTCCCCGGTTATCCACATAGGCTTGCCAATAGGCATTGCGGTTGTTTTCACCATCGATCAAATTCTTCTGCAATTGCGTCCAAGAGCGATTTTTCAAGTCGTAGGTATTCAACACCAAATTGCCACGACCAGAACTTCCATCGCGATACATAAACAACAAATGGCCGTCGGGCATCCTGAAAAATTCAGGATAAGTGACGTTGCCTTCGTTCTTACCTGTCATTGGCTCACGCTTCCCCATTTCCAACGAATAAGGCCGAGAAGAACGGGCGTAGTTCAAGGCATTGCCATGATGATCCCAAGAAATATGCAGGAAACCGTTGCCATCTACCATGATGCTGATAGAATTGTGCGCATCGCTTACATTCCCCTTGAATGATGTCTTTTTAAGAGTCCAGACAGCTCTTCCAAGTTTTCGCTTGCCTAAAGTCACAAAACCATCGGCATCGTAAAAAGCTATGAACTGATATTTTCCAGCCGTTACGAGGGAATTTTTCCGAAAAACAACCGTGTTGACGGAATTATTAGCCCAGCCTTTAGCAACCGGAATCAAATCTTGCGCTTGAGCCATGTGAAGTGCCCAAAAAAGCACAAAAGACAATAGATATCGTACCATTTATTTTGTAGTTTTCTGATATACCCTTACATAATCCACCTGATAGTTCATAGGGAAAGCACTCTCGTCGGGCTTCCCGCCATTGTCGCCTCCGATTGCCAAGTTCAAAAGCAAGTAGTGTGGTTGGCGAAAAGGATTCGCAAAATTGCCTAAAGACCCGTTTTGGGTATTTTTCAATAAAGTCTCGTTCACCATCTGGTCGTCAATATAGAGGCGAATCGCATCTTCGTCCCAATCCATACGCCACACATGAAATTTATCGGCCCATTTTGAGTCTTTCTTCAGAAAATCCGAAAACGGAATTCTGGATGAATTCCAAACAGCGTTCCAACGCTTCTCGGCTCCCCAAGCCGTGTTGGCTAAAATGTGTGGCTGGTCGTTGACTTGGTAATATTCCATTATGTCGATTTCACCGTTCGATGGCCATTCCATCTCCTTACCCAATGTCCAAATAGCAGGCCAAGCCCCTTTTGCTGTTGGAATCTTGGCTCGTACTTCGAATCGCCCATATTGGAATTCTTTGGTTCCACGGGTGTTGATCGAAGCGGATGTATAATTTGCAAACTGACGGCTAGTTCTCCAGTCTTTAGTTTCTTGATTGTAGTTAGGATTAACCTTTTTTTCCTTTCTTGCAGAGATAGTCAATACACTATCCGAACAACTCGCATTTTCGGGTTGATACCATTGATCTTCATTGTTGCGTACAAAACCATTTTCAAATTTCCAGACTTCGGTATTTGGTGCACCTTCGTGATCGAATTCGTCATTCCATAACAATTTGTAGCCAGAAGTTTCTGTTGCAGCCACCTGAGTTGCCAAAAAACCAGCAAATTCATTCAGAGTCCAATCGTCGTACCACTTCACGACAGGCAATCCACTCTCAAAAGTGATTGGCAACCAGATATAACGGCCATCGATCGGATTAGTAGGTCGCCATCTATCGGCCATGAAGATAAATTGGCCTTTTTTTCCCTGTATGGGAAGAATAAAAGTACTTTGTGAATGAAAAGTCAGCGAGGCATCCTTCCCTTGGCATGGATTGCCGTAGCGTCTCCATTCTCCCAATATATTGTCTGCGACTAACAAACGGGCCTCATTAGGATCCCATCCGGTGCATCCGGAAGTAACCATAAAGTATTTGCCATTGTTTTTGAAAATAGCGGGAGCCTCGTTGTGCCCGGCAGGATCGACCCTGATGTATTTTCCTGTATGGCTGAGATAATCATCCGATAGCTCTGCGATTTGCAAGGTAAGATTATCTTCCGAAGAATAAACCTGGTAGGCCTTTCCATCGTCATCGACAAATAAAGTCATGTCACGCAGCATCTGCCCTTTCTGAAAATCACGGCGCACAAACAGTCCGTCACGAATAGCGGAAAACCATTCAGGTGTCCACCACTTGGAATATTTTTCGGGAATTTCCTTTGAATTAATTTGCGATTGTGACATATTGATAGGCCAATACCCGGCATTCACCCTATCGGATTTCAAATAGGTGAACGAGCCTGCAGGATTTTTGCTCACGGCAATTCCTGTATAAGCAGCCTCGTATCCCCGTCCTGAAAGTTCGTGGTGAAAATACATCACAAACATTTTTGTTTTTGGGTTGTAAATCACTTTCGGGCGCTCGATGATGCAGCCTTTGACAATGGGGCTGCTTTTGTTGTTCGAAACGGGCAATGCCACCGACTCAAACTTCCAATTATAGAGATCTAAAGAGGAATAGCAAGTAACCCCAACCAAGGCAGCATTTGAATTTTCGGATTTATGTTCTCCATACCAATAATATTTTCCATCGTAAAACAAGACACCACCGCCATGGGCATTGATGATGTTGCCGTCGGTGTCAAACCAAAGTTTGCCGGGACGGAAGGAAGAGTAAGAGGTATTAGCATTCAACCTATTCATTGGTGATAAACAATAACTAAATATGATACTCAAAAAGAATAGGGCTACCTTTTTTTTAAAAATAGGAGAATCAATTAATCTGATAAATTTCATTATAAAAATATTATGAGTAAAGTTTCCAAAAATTCCTCTTAAATAAGAAAATTAAATTCCCCATAAATACTTCTTAAGTATGATATATGGGGAATTTAACCTTGGATAATACTATATTAACTCAATCATGTTTAAATAAACGAGATATTTGATTTTTTATTCCCTCCGCACCTCATTTACCATCCTGCATTCTGGTCAATAACAGCACCGGTATTCGTGTCAATGACAGTTTGCGGTATGGGAAACAATGTCCAGTCGGTGATTTCAGATCCAGTAGGTAAAAAATATCCTCCCCAGAAGGATTGTGTTGCGATATACATAGCATGGTTATTGATGCTAGTAATCCCGTCACTTCCCATTCTTAATAAAGTGACCCAACGCCTTTCTTCTCCATATAATTCGCGAACCCGTTCATCCAAGATATATTGGAGAGAGATATCATCTGTCGTGCATAATAAACTACAGTTAGCCCTATTTCTCAGCAAATTTATATCAGCTACTGCCGCAGTAGTGTTGCCTGCGCGAAAATAAGCTTCAGCCCGTAATAAAATTGTTTCAGCAGACCTACATGCATATTGGTCAGAGTAGATATTAGAACGATTCCCTCCATCGCTTAAGTCATCATACCCCCAATCATCTATAGGGGCAAACTTAGTCCAGATTGGGAAAAACTCGGTGATTTTTTGTGAGGTATAATCCAACATGTCATAATCCACGGTATCACCATATAAACTATGAACGGTATCTGTACAAAGGAAGTAACGGCGGATATTACATGGGTCATTTCTCATATCATCACTATAAGTACTATCCCATACATCGCTTATAACATAAGTAGTTGGAGAAATAACACCAACACCACGTCCTCCAAAATAGGCACATACATTTCCTCCCAAATAGAGGTCTGTGTCTATATTTCCTGCCCATGGCCCTGATTTTGCATTCGACTCAGTGTAGGTACTATTCCATATAACATCCCGGAGTACCGGAGACATTTCACGGGGAGTGTTCACATAATTGTTTCCTCCATAAGTCAGATAAACTGTATAATCATTTTGTAGTGTCCAAATAGCTTCCGTGTTTCCCTCGCTGTAATCGTAATTGCCCTCTTGGAATAGGTCGAAGAAAACATTTCCATCTGGATAGTATGCAGCTATGTCATTTTTGGTTGTGCCTCCCGATGAAGAAGCACGTGTTCCAAAACGCTCGGTCATAAGCGGATGCATTGAAATAACAGTGTCTGCATAAGCTATGGATTTAGCCAAATACGTAGCATCGTTGTCATTGATCGTAGCTAAAGCGAGATACGCTTCAGCTAAAAAATGACAAGCAGCTCCTTTGGCTACGCGCCCGGCTTCAGACGGGTAATCTGGCAAAGTGGCTGCAGCAGCCTCAAGGTCGTTAATTGCGAACAAATATGTTTCTTCACGTGAAGACCGAGTAAAATCCAGCTTTAAAGTTTCATAAAACTGATCCACCAAAGGCACTCCACCAAAAAGTTCGCCTAAAGTCAAGTATGCATATCCCCTGAAAAACATGATCTGCCCGTAATCTTCATTTTTATCATCGGTGCTATCCCAAGTCAACCCGTCTGTATTATAACCCACAAGTGATTGGTTGGCATAATTGGCAAGTTGGTACATGGCATCGTATATCTTACTTGCAGAATTAGAGGAAGCAGACCAATTTGAAAAATAAGAGTAGCCATACCCACTTGATCTAAAATATGGAGTATCCATTACATCTGCCCCTAAGCCTTTCATGAATTTATCAATTTGATACCAATACCGGATATGGACATACATATTCGTTATAGAAGCCTTGACCTGATCCACTGTTTCGTATGAATTATCCGTCGTATATACAGTGTTGGCCTTTTCCGTTAGGAAAGCATTGTCATTACAACCGCAAAGACCGAGTGTCAAAGTAAGGGCTGATATATATATATATTTAATTGTCTTCATAATTATTATTATTAAAATGTCATATTTACGCCAAAGGATACTGTTTTAGAAAGTGGGTAGCCATAGCTATAACCACTACCTAGCGTCTGTTGGATTTCAGGATCTCCACCTTCCCAACCAGTAATTGTAAATAGATTCTTACAAGCTGCATAGAATTTGAGGTTTTGGATGGCATAGCGTTTCAGTATTGATTGCGGAACGAGATACGATAAACTCACATCCTGCAGGCGGACAAATCCATATCCTTGTAGAGGAGTATAATTACTATTCGTGTAGCCTATCCTTGGATACTTGTTGCTCATATTTTCTTCGGTCCACCAGCCATGATTCAGGTTATTGTCGCCAACTACATCGGAGGCCGTTCTGAAAGCATAATAATTCTTTGCCTGGCCATATCCATTTCCGCCAAACACTCCTGTAAATAAGGCATATAATTCAAAATCCTTATATTTGAATGTATTTCCAAAACTCATCCGGAAATTTTCCTTGGTATATCCAAGAATTGTGCGGTCTGTTGATGTTATTGCTCCATCCGAACTCCCATCTAAATTTGCGAATTTAACATCACCTGCTACAGCACCGTTAGCGGAAATATATTCAGCGTCATCTGTCTGAACAATACCAATAGGTTTGTAACCGTAGATTGCCCCAAGAGATTTATTTAGAAACAGGGAGTTCGTTATATCATCTTCTCCGTCTCCATATAGCTCCTTGAGCTTATTTCTGTTGAGGTAATAAGATAGTGTTGAAGACCACTTGAAATCTTTTGTCTGGAGATTAACGGTGGATAAGTTTATTTCTATTCCCATGTTGTTCACTTGCCCCATTGTTGCATACATCGAAGTCAATCCATTTATCATAACAGGAATAGTCCTGCTAAAAATTTGATTTGTTGTTTTGGAAAAATAACCATCAAATTCAATATGGATACGGTCTTTTAATAAACCTAAGTCAAAACCGTAATTGATAGATTCAGTGGATTCCCAAGCAAGATCAGCATTTCCCATTGATGTAATACGTTGCCCCCAGCTAACCTCTGAAGTATTACCAAAGGTGTAACTATAGCCTCCTGATTGGCCTAAGGTGATTTTGGACATTGTTTCATAAGGAGAGAGGCTTTGATTACCATTTTTCCCCCAAGATGTTTTCAACTTCAAGTAATTTATAAGTGAAATCTTTTTCAAGAAGGGTTCATTGGAAATGGTCCAGGCAACTCCAATTGCAGGAAAGCTTCCCCATTTATGATTGGCTCCAAAAACAGATGATCCATCTCGACGTAAAGATAAATTTAGGTGGTAGGTATCTTTGAAATTATAATTAATACGTCCTAAATAACCCACATCAGTCTTTAGAGTATAATCTATGCTAGATATTAATTGTGTCCCAGCCAAAGCCAATCCCCAATATCCTAAATTAGTATTACCTAAGGATGAAAAATCCGACCCTGTGAATTTACGGTAATTGTATTCATAAGAGTCTCTGGTATATACATAGGTAACATCTAGGAAGTGGTCTCCAAATTGACGAGTAAAATTAACAATGTTGTCCCATACCCATGAAGTATTTTTGGTGCGGGCACTGTAACCATTGGCTGACGCTAAATAATCTGCCACTGTTGATGTTGCGTAACGATCCTCGTCTTCCCCCTCCAAAACATAATAGCCTTCGTGGGTAAAATAGTCTTTTTCAATATTCTCCACTGAATAACTTCCGTTCATCCTGTAACTGAGGCCTTCTAACCATGGACATTTAATCAAGATGTTTCCCTTTAGGCCTGTAGTTGCATACATGTCATGGTCGTCGATAGTCCCACTCTTGACACTCCAAAGAGGATTCAACCTATAAACGCCTTCGTTGACAGGATACTTTTCAGGCATGCCGTTGTCTCTCGTTGACTTTCCATAAGGGCTAAGGCGAACAGCCTGATACAAGTTATACGTTGTTGGTCCGGAATAATCATTTACAGTATAATTAACTTGCCCTCCGATCTGCAGCCAGTTGGTTATATCGTTTTGTAATTTTGCTGTAACTCCAATACGATTATAATCATCCCCGATGACAATACCTTTTTGGTCAGAATAAGAACTTGATAAAAAATAATTCATCTTCTCGCTCGCACCAGAGATTGATGCGGAATAATTTTGTAAAACGCCTGTGCGTGTAACATAATCAAACCAATCAATCGTTTTTCCATTTTCGTAATTTTCATATTCAAATGTATTCATCCATGTGGGATCTGCATCTTCATCCAATCCGCTAAGGAGATTGACTTTTTTGACATAATCACTCGGACTTAAAACATCAGGTTTCGCTGTAGCAGTAGATAGCGCAATAGAAGAATTTATATTGATAATGGGTTTTCCTATTTTTCCTTTCTTGGTAGTGATCATTATGACCCCGTTAGCGGCTTGCGAGCCATATGCAGCCAAAGATGTTGCATCTTTCAGAACACTTATGCTTTCAATAGTTGAAGGATCTATATCTCGATAGCTTCCCATGTATATCATGCCGTCAAGTACAATCAATGGAGATGTTCCACCATTAACGGATTTTTGCCCACGCACCAACAACGAGGGTTCCTGCCCGGCACCCTGCTGCTGGGAAATTGTAATTCCGGTGACTGTTCCTCGAAGAACATCTAGTGCGCTTGTTGTTGGCTGTAATGCCAAAGGTGTGTTTTCTGTTTTTATTGTTGACACAGAACCAGTAAAATTTTTCCTTTTGGTAACCCCATAACCAACCACAACAACTTCCTCCAGCAGCTTGTTATCTTCTATCAAAGTAATAGTAATCGGTTTGCCTATAGAAACTTTGATCGTCTGATTGTTATATCCAACATAAGAGATATCTAATAGCGCCGTTGCCGGAACAGAAATAGCAAAATTTCCATCAACATCAGTACTAACTCCATTTGTAGTACCTTTTTGCACAATAGACACCCCAATTAATGGCTCTCCATTGGAGTCAACAACTTTCCCCGCCATTTTTTCTTTGGTTTGAGCCAATGCCGTAGGCCATTGGCCAAAGAATATAAAACAAAGAATGATTACGAAGGATAGCATCCTCCCAATCGGCCTCGATGAATTTGATTTTTTCATAGAATTTATATTAAGTTGGTATTCAAAAAATTTATATATCGATGGGGTAAAAGTATAAACAAAAAATAAAGGCGATTAAAACGAATTCTTAAATAACTGGCCGTGAATTTCTTTTAAACAACATTGAATGAATATCAAACGTTCTTCCTGGGTTATCTTATGCTAACTCTTTTCAAATCAAGTTTTAGAACTATTCAAAAACAAAGCCCCATGAGTTTAACAACAAACAAAAATGTTAAAACATACCAAAAATTAATGAAATTCAGAGGTTTTATTTAACTTATAAAGGAGTTGATAATATTACCTGAAGCCCTGAGAGGTTCTTTTAACCGATATGTCGGACAAGCAACCCGATTTCTTCCGGTAGTATTTTGACATCTACAACCAAGATTCCTTATCTAAAAAGTTCTGGATAAAATTCAAGGAAACTCATCTTATCGTATTTCTGGTATCGTTATCATAATAAACTTCCACCAGTTTATCAAGATCAACATTCTGCGGATAATCGTTTCCTACAACAGCAATTGAATTCGGGACAAACTATCTTTGGCAAGATTGAAACAACAGACATCCAACCTCCATCTATATCATTGCCGTCAATAAGCTATCAACCAACAAATAGCAGCCCCACCTTTTGCTTACTTTTCAAATTTCCAAACAGGTCAAGTAATTAAGATTTTCGGTATCATCTTTTGGGTAAGATTGACCACTCCATGCTTCTTACGGTGTCCAACCTTGCGCAGGGAAAGTCAAAAAAGAGTGATTCATCGGCCGAGAAGCCTATAGCAGAAACACCAAACAAGTTGTTTACATGCTCCCATTGTTGCCCAAGTCTTTCTGCGTTTGCTACAGGCGAACATCATGGGGCCTTACTTTCCCTCCGCTCAACATATGAAGCATTTCCTCCTATACCGGCATTGCTTTTCAATACCAATGCGCACAATTTCTGGTGTTGGATTTCTTCCGGCGTTTCGTCATTGCGCAATACCTTCCATCACTTGAGCAATATTCCCTATCACGATCCACGTTTAGCCTTTTCTTTGGGCCAAATGAGGGAATAGCGAATCGAATCGATCCGGCTAACGATTGTCCGTTTGTTTATTATTTGAGCATGTGATTATCTCGATAGATACTTATACATTTCCGTTGCAGAGAGCAAAAATGCACCCACTCCAAAATCCGCAGTAGTGGTTGGCCCCACGTCCTTATGCTGGTCGGCTCTCTCACCTATCGGTTGCACGTAGCCTACAAGCCCATTGGGTTGGAGAGCTTTTTCAGAAAGATAATTCCAGCTTTTTTCGACCACCGGCAGATATTCATTCTGATCCAGGTAACCATTGTTGATTCCCCAAAGAAGGCCAAACGTCAAAAATGCAGTTCCACTAGTTTCATAGCCAGGAGCTTGATTGAGGTCAACCATACTTCGTGCCCAAAAACCTGCGGGTTGTTGGCAAGCTTTTATAGCTTGAGCCATCTCTTTGAAAATATCAACATACTCTTGCCTATATTTTTCATTCTCCGGCAAATCTTGCAATACCTTAGCCAAGGCTGCAAAGACCCAACCGTTTCCGCGCGCCCAAAAGTCTTTATGCCCGTTCTTGGTTTTGTGTTTGGGATATATATATTTTGCATCCCTATAAAACAGGCCTGCCTCGGAATCATACATCAGGTTGCGTGCAAAAATGAAATATTCGTGCAATTTATCAAGGTAAAGTTTATTGTTGGTTATTTTATAGAGTTTGGTCATGGCTGGCATCACCATATATAAACCGTCTGCCCACCACAGATAGTCGTTATTTGGGGTGGACATCTCGTATTCCAAGACTTCTCTCGCGCGTTCGATTCTTTTGGGATCACCATCCAGCTTATACAAATCCGCATATACCTGAAAACAAATCTGCCAGTCGCCAAAAAGCACATAGTCATCCGTTTCTCCATAAGAGTATTTCCATTCGGCCTTTTTGTCAGACTTTGCCCCTTTCCATCCATTATACTGCGCCCAGTCAAGCGAATAACGTTTGTATTTTTCGTCCTTAGTCACTTCAAATGCAGCCATATTCCCTGTATGATAAGCTGCATGATGCCAAAAAGCATTAACTTTGTAGCTGTTGTGGACTTGCCAATAATCATTGGCAAGCTTAATGGAATATAATACATCCTTGCTTGTTGGCAAAGATGAAGCTTTTGGAATTGGAGTATTAACCGTTTTACAGGAAACAAAGGCTATCGTAAAAAAGAAAAACAAAGCGCAGATTCTATTCATAATACAGAACAGTTTTCATTAAATTAATAATATGAACAAAGATCAAAAATTTAACAAAAGTAAATGTTGAATTTTTATTCAGTATTGTGTAATATACAGCCAAGTAAATATTTCAATAAGAGATTAAGTATTTAATATTCAGAACTATAAATATTTTACCAATTAGAAATATGAAAATCAATACAAATTTAATCGTAATTTATTTTTAATTTAGCCGCATTATTCAAACCAACCAACACGATGCTCACTTTCTGTAAGATGGAAAAAGATATAAAGTTCTTCCTTCTGCTTTTTTTGTTTCTATGTCCATCCTTAGTATCGGCCAATAGATTTTCGTTAACGCCAATTCCTGTGATAAACCAGTTTCCTTCAAATTCCGTGCAACGTATTTTGCAGGACAACGACGGATACCTCTGGTTCGGGACACTGGACGGGTTGTGCAGATACGATGGCTATAGGGTAATTGTTTTGCGCTCGGACTTCAATAATCCCGACCTTTTACCCAACAATGAAATCACCTGCTTGGGAGAAGACAAGGAAAATAGAATCTGGATTGGTACAAGATCAGGATTATGTATTTTGGACAGGCAGACATTTCAAATTTCACATGTCAACAACTCGTTTTTCAACAAAATGAATATCCGGGCAATTTTGTGTTCAAGCGACGGATATGTCTGGATTTCAGCCGATAATGCCATATATAGATACAACCCGAAAAATAAAAAACACGAAAGAATCTCGGGTGACAAAATACCCTTCTCAAGCGTGAATCAAATATTCGAAGACCATTATGGAGATGTATGGATCTTGCTTTGGTCTAACGGCATGTATCGTTACGAACGGAATGGGGATGTGACCAGGTTTCCTCCCCTAGGGACCAAGAACAACCCTTTCAGGCTTTTTCAAGATAATAATAATCAATACTGGTTGTGTACCTGGGGAGATGGAGTGTACAAGTTTTACCCTAACAACAACCAAACAATGATGTACATGAAATGCCCCATTTATAAATATGGTAAACAAGAGGAAGAAAATACCTTTTTCAGCATTACCCAAGATAACTCTTCCCAATACATATGGGTGATGTCGCTTTCTGGAATTTATACACTCAAAAATCATCAAGGAAAGTCACCCCAGCAAATCAATGTATCCTCTTTATTTACAGGATCAAACAATATTTTCAGCGAGCTGTTCAAGGATAGAAAAGGAAATTTGTGGGTTGCGGCATTCAGCGAAGGAGCCTTCTCTATCAACATGGACAAATCCGATGTCATGAACTTAGACTTAGCTGATTTCAAAAAAAGCCTCCACGTTATACCCAACATAACTGCCATATTTAAAGATGACAACAATGTATTTTGGTTGAATCAAAACCGCACCGGGCTTTGCTTTTACGACTTATCCAAAAACAAGGTAACGACATACCTGCAGATTCCCGAATTGAAATCTATCGGGGATCTGTCTAATGTAACAAGCATCCAGCAGTTTGCAAATAACAAAGTCTGGGTGGGTGCGATGGACAATGCGGTAGTCTATGTGTTTAATAAAAACAGCAGGAAGCTCGAGCATAAAATAGACCTAAATGCAGTCTTCTCAAAACAGTACTCGGCGCAAATCAGGAAAATATTTGAAGATCAAAAAAACAATATATGGATAGCCACTGATAGATGCCTTTTTGTGCAACCATTCAACACAGGGAAAGTCCAACTTTTTACAGATAATATCACAGATATTACCAATATCGTAGAAGACAAGGATGGAAATATATGGATAAGCACCGGAAATAGAGGGGCTTATCTGGTAGAGACAAACATTCATGTTGACCTGCATAAATACAAAATCCTCAATTTCAACAAAAAACTCCATTCCTTATTGAGGGACAATATCGTTTCTATCTGCTGCGACTTTGCCGGAAATGTATGGCTCGGGGCAAAAGACGGAACGGTTATCTTGTTTGAGGGAAAATCTAAAACCTTCCAAGATTACACGAGCAGATGCAATCTAAACGGGGAAGCAATTTTGGACATGGTATGCGACAATAGAAACAACTTGTGGATTTCAACTAACAAACGGGTAGTTGCTTACAATCAATTCACAGGGGCATCGCGTGATTATTCGAGTGATGACGGTTTGGTTGTCAATTCATTTTTAAGTGGCTCATATTTTGTTGATTCGGGAACAAACAATGTTTACTTTGGTGGAAACCACGGGATATGTAAATTTTCAGCCCCCACATTCAAAAAATCACAAAACAATGCCATCAAGACGTTGATCACAGATATCAAGATACAAGGGCAATCCTTGCTGAATTTGCAGAATGACAACCGGTTTAAAACTGTTTCCCAGTCTCTTGATCTTCATCCGGGTGACAAAAACATAGAAATTGACTTTTCAACGCTCGACTATTCTTATCCTGGAAAAATCGTTTATGCCTACAAGATGGAGGGCATGGATGACAATTGGATATACACGACACGACAATTCGCCACATACAACCAGCTTTCAAAGGGGAAGCATGTTTTTCAGGTGAAAGCAACCGATAAAAACCGCATCTGGAGTTCAGCAACAACAACGTTTGTTATCTACAAAAAACCCGCATTCTACGAAACATGGTGGGCCTATTTATTCTACTTTACAGTAATATCGGCCATACTATACACCGTGTTTGCTTTTGTAAGGAAAAGAATTCATCTGCAGCACCAATTAAGGATAGCTCAAATTGACAAGGAAAAATCGGAAGAGCTGACTCAAACCAAGTTGAGATATTTCACCAATATTTCGCACGATCTGCTTACTCCTTTGACCATAATTGGCTGTTTGATAGATGACACGGAAGATCTTTTGAAGAAGAAAATCCCTCAATTTGAAATTGTACGCACCAATATCGACCGTTTAAGGAGACTTTTGCAGCAGGTTCTCGACTTTAGGAAAATGGAAAGTGGAAACATGCGGCTCAATGTAAGCAAAGGCGATCTTGCTGCATTCATCAACGATATTTGCCAAAACCATTTCTTGCCAATCATAAACAACAAAAAAATACATTTCAAATTCAACGCCGCCCCGGCACACATAAACGGTTTTTTTGATGCCGACAAGGTGGACAAGATTGTCTTCAACCTGTTGTCGAATGCCGTGAAATATACACAAGAGAACAACGAAATATCAGTCTCCGTGAATACTTTCGTGGAAGCAGAAGAAAATTACGCATCCATCAATATCAGCGACACCGGAATGGGGATTGATAAAGAAGAATTGGAAAACATCTTTGTGAGGTTCTACAACAACAAAAACATTGAAGCCGGACAAACAAACGGAATCGGGCTTTCACTAACGCGCGACTTGGTAGAACTCCATCATGGTAAAATATCGGTTGAAAGCGAAGTAAACGCCGGTACCCGTTTCCAAGTCATCATTCCTCTAAGCATCTCGGCCTACAACAAAAGCGAGCTGGAAAAAACGATCGTAAAAACAGAGATTACAAATGAGATCATGAATCAGGAGAACATCAAAATTACAGAAGAGGAACTACTAGCACCTGTCGAGGATAAAATCAACCTCCTGATTGTTGAAGACAACGAAGACATTCTCTACACCATGAAGAGCATCATGCAAAGGCAATATCATGTGCTTACAGCCACAAATGGAGTATTGGCATTGGATATTATCAAAAACAATGATATAGAAATTGTCATCAGCGACGTGATGATGCCGCAAATGGATGGGCTTGAGCTTTGCCGCAGAATAAAAGGGGATATCGAAACCTGCCATATTCCGGTGTTGCTGATAACGGCTAAAAACACGGTGGAAGACCGCGTAGAATGCTACAATGCGGGGGCAGATGGATACATCTCAAAGCCTTTCGACATAAAAGTTGTGCACGCCCGCTTAAATAACTTTCTGACAAACAGACGAACAAAGCAGGCTGAATTCAAATCGAATGTGAACATCAATATCTCAACCTTCGACTACCAGTCGCAAGACGAGCAATTTTTGAACAACACAATAAAAGTCATAGAGGAACACCTCAGCGACACAAGCTTTGACATTGATGTATTTGCCAAACATATGAACATGTCCAAATCGTCTCTATATCGCAAGATAAAAACTATGACCGGATTGCCGCCCAACGAGTACATCAGGAATATCCGGTTGAAACATGCCTGCCAAATGCTGAAAGACAAATCCCGAAATATCTCCGATGTAGCCTATTCGGTGGGCTTCACAGACCCCCGTTATTTTGCAACTTGTTTTAAGGCTGTGTTCAGCACAACGCCGACAGAATATCAGAAAACAACCGGCTCTTAAGAGCGAGCCATATGGATGATTTCAAGATACAAACGGAACTGGGGAAAACTCGACGTTGCTTGCCAACAGTAAAGTTTTAAAACGAATCACTCCTCCACTTCCCGGTCATATACCTCCTTGAGGATTTTTTTCGTTTTCTCGGAAACGTGTTTGCGCCCACCTCCACTAATGTCGATAGTGAAACCTGCAGGAGAACCGACGTTATTAGCAGGAGGAGAAACCTGTTGAAAATGGCCTCCCATAAAAACCGTCTCCAAATAACCTGCCCTGATTTTAGTCAAGGGTTCGTCACCATTGTATGTATATAAATGAGGATCAACAGTATGGGAACGCCGATATCGTTCGTAGAAATCTTCCAACACAACATTGGTTTTGATCTTGTAATAGTAATACATCACATCATGAGTAACTGTTGAAGGGGTCAAAGTTGTTGGATTGAGCAAAGACATGGATGCACTGTTCATTGGCATATCATTTTTTTCACCATAGGGTTCTATCGTCCTCCATAAATCTTTCTTGAGTTCAGATTGAACCATCTGGGAATAAATCGTATCGCTGACCACAAACATCACAATCAAGGGGGAAATTCTCATAATTCGGGTTCGAATGCTCATAAATTGAACTATTATTTTTCAATTTGTAAAACTAAATATTACAACCGACTTATTACTAATAAATAAGTTAAACTAGCAATGTTAATTGTTATATAAAAAAAATATTTATAACATTTCCCCAAAAAACGACTTATATTCAAATAGGTGGAATATTATGAACTTGAAAACTTGTTTTTGGGTATAAACGCTTAACTTTGTCTCCAATATGAACACACTGGAAGAGATATCCCAATATATTGACAAGCATCAACTTATCACGCCAAATGAGGCTGTGGTCGTTGGGTTGAGTGGCGGAAGCGATTCGGTCGTTTTGCTCCATATTCTGATTTCACTAGGCTATAAGTGTATTGCTGCACACTGTAATTTCAATCTTAGAGGAGAAGAATCGCAAAGAGACGAGGCTTTTGTAAGGCAATTCTGCCAGGAAAAAAACATCACCCTTTTTGTGAAACATTTCAATACCCAAACCCATGCGGACGAAAATAGGATTTCCATCGAGATGGCTGCCCGCGAACTTCGTTATGGATGGTTTGGGGAATTACTTAAAGAACTCAACATCTCACATCTGGCAATCGCCCACCATCAGGACGATTCGGTAGAAACAGTCCTGCTAAATTTAATCCGAGGAACGGGAATCAAAGGTTTAAAAGGGATTTCCCCTAAAAGTGAAAACATCATCCGGCCTCTTCTTTGTCTCACTAAAAAAGAAATTAACGAATATGCCGAAAAAAATGACCTCAAATATGTGGACGACAGCAGCAATGGAGAAACAATCTACCAGCGGAACAAAATTCGATTAGAAATTTTACCTTTGATGCAACAAATCAATCCCTCCGTAAAAGATACGATCAACCGAATGTCGCAACATCTTTCGCAGGTTGAACACATATATGCAAATTTTATTCAAGAAGAGAAAGAAAGAGTGATGCTGAACAACCATATTTCCATTTCAGAGTTGAATAAAAGTATTGAACCCGAGGCCCTTATTTTTGAAATTCTTGCTCCACATGGGTTCAATTCCGGCCAAATAGCTCAAGTTTATAAATCATTGAAAGGTATTTCAGGAAAAACATTCTTTTCACCCACTCACCGTTTGGTAAAAAACCGTGATAATCTGGTTATTGACAAAATTATTGAATCTAGCAACGAGTCTTTTATCATTGATGAAAGCACATCATCCTTGAACTTCCCTATCCATTTGAAAATCGAGCGCATTAGCAATTTGGAAAGTTTTGTAGTCCCCAAAGCCACTCACACATTATGCCTTGATAGAGACAAGATTTCTTTTCCGCTCATACTTAGGCGATGGGAAAAAGGAGATTGGTTCGTACCATTTGGCATGAATGGGAAAAAAAAACTGAGCGACTACTTCAGCGACAACAAATTTAGCATAATCGACAAAGAATCGTCGTGGATTTTGACATCCAAAAATAAAATTATCTGGATTATTGGCCATCGTTCCGACAATCGATTCAAAGTTGATAACAACACCAAAAGAATAGTAAAAATAACAGTAAACCAAGATATTACAAGTAAATAAAAATTACCAGACCGCCTTTATGATTGCCTATTACGCTTCCCTGTGACCTTATTATCAATTTCAATATCCACTTTTTGCATTTTTTTTTACAAATAGGCTCTGTAGAATTTGGTCTGAATAGAAAAAAGATATACTTTTGTCACAAATAAAGCGAGAAACTCTTCACTGCTTTATTCAAATGAATCCCTTTTTTTTTTATTTCTTTTATGATTTAATAAGCAAAGAATAGCCCATTTCATATTCTTACCTCATATCTGTATATATTTTACTAACTTAACTATCAAATAATTCATGCCTGTTTATAATATTTTAGAGCTAAACGAAAAAGTGACCACTGAACTTCGGGCTTTAGCTAAAGAATTAGGTATAAGACGTCCTGATGCATATAAAAAAGAAGAACTGATTTATAAGATACTGGACGAACAAGCTATTATCGAATCAAAAAATAAAAATTCTGAAAGCTACATCAAAGAAGATACGGTTTCAGATAAAAAACCCACCAAAAATAAGCCCAAAATAAAATCAGACAACCATGTTAGCCCAGATGATGCTAACAAAAACAACAAAGTGGAAGCAAATCCTGAAAAAACTCGAGAAAGTCCTGAAAAGAATCTCGTCACTCAAGCCATACAAGAAGCTGCTGTATTGGATGATGCAACTGCTAGTCAGGCAGTGGCCCCTGTAAAAAAGTCCACCAATGAACGTACATTTGTGAAAAAGAAAAATGACAGCAACGATCGATCACAGAAAGTTCAAAAAGAAGAACCTGAAGTCAGTGAAGTAAAAGAGGAGATTTCTCAAAAACAAACAGAACCTCCCGTTCAAAAAACATTGCCGGCCAGGCCTACACAATTGGTTTTCAAACCCAGAAATAAGGAGAAAGTATCTGCGGAGACCTCCGAGCCTGTTCCACCGCTTCCATTATTGGCAAGTTTGAAACTTGACGACGACGAAGCTGAAACAAAACCAAGTACTCCTGTTGCTACCGTTGTCCCAGAGCCAGTTCAAGCAACAGATTCGTCTTCCATGCCGCGCGACCTGTTTCAAGTGAAACAGCAACCAGCTCCTCAACAACCAAAACAGGAACGGCCAGCACCAGCCCAACAAGAAAAATCTTTTGACTTTGACGGCATCCTGACCGCTTCGGGTGTTTTGGAAATTATGCAGGAAGGTTACGGGTTTCTTCGCTCATCGGACTACAATTACATGTCTTCTCCTGACGATATTTATATCTCACAATCACAAATTCGTTTGTTTGGCTTAAAAACGGGTGATGTGGTAGAAGGCCCTATACGTCCGCCAAAAGAAGGGGAGAAATTTTTCCCATTGGTGAAAGTTGACTTAATCAACGGACGCAGCCCCGAAGAAGTACGCGACCGCGTGCCATTCGATCATTTGAAACCGCTGTTCCCGAACCAAAAATTTCAATTGACCAAAGGCCGTAACGACAGCATGTCGAGCCGCGTGGTTGATCTTTTTTCTCCAATAGGAAAAGGACAACGTGGATTAATCGTTGCACAGCCCAAAACGGGTAAAACAACCTTGCTGAAAGACATCGCAAATTCCATTGCAGCGAACCACCCCGAAGTGTACATGATTGTGCTACTCATAGACGAACGTCCTGAAGAGGTGACAGACATGGAGCGCAGCGTGAATGCTGAAGTAATTGCTTCTACTTTTGACGAACCAGCAGACAGGCATGTGAAAATTGCCGAGATTGTATTGAACAAAGCGAAACGGTTGGTGGAATGTGGCCACGATGTGGTTATCCTTTTGGATTCAATTACACGTCTTGCCCGGGCATACAACACAGTACAGCCCGCATCCGGTAAAGTTTTGACTGGTGGTGTGGATGCAAATGCCTTGCATAAACCAAAAAGATTCTTTGGAGCAGCCCGTAACATCGAAAACGGTGGTTCTCTCACCATCATCGCTACGGCATTGACTGATACCGGATCGAAAATGGACGATGTGATCTTTGAAGAATTCAAAGGAACTGGTAATATGGAACTTCAACTCGACCGCAAACTTTCCAACAAACGAATCTTCCCTGCTGTGGATATTATTTCATCCAGCACCCGCCGCGACGATTTGTTGCTCGACAAGGATGCACTTAGCCGTATGTGGGTGTTGCGTAACTTCTTGTCCGACATGAATTCCGTGGAAGCTATGCAATTCCTTGAAACCCGCTTAAAACGGACGATCAACAACGAAGAGTTTTTGATTTCGATGAACGATTAAAGAATATTATTTCTAGAAGACAATTGATAAAGCAAGGGGCTGTCCTATTTTTTAGGTATAGCCCTTTTTATAATCCATGAACCAAACTTTATTGACATTTCAAAATGCACAAGCTATAAGCCAATAGACTTCCCATTTTTCAGCATTTCCAAAGTAGTCTCACAATATCTTCAGCCTTTTCTTGAAGAGTTCAGGCTTCTCGAACAGGAGCGCTTGTACGCAACTGGCAAGTATTTCCTGAGTATGAAACAATTTAAGATTTGATTATGCACACAATCCTCCTGCTAATTCATTCAAACCTTTTTCGGAAATTTATATTGGGAAAAAGCTACAATCAGAACAAACGGATGGGTCGGATATATTGCTTTGAAAAAGGAATATCCCAATCTCAAGCAAATTAAATCTGAGAATGGAAAGATCTTTTGGCTCAGAAAATCAGTTGTCTATCGTGGTTTAAGCTTTGGGTTGTACAAATAGACGGTGCTACTTATTGCTTCTTGATTGGAATTGGTTTAGAATTCCTACTCTTGCTGGTTGAAGGGCCATCGCCAAGTCCTGTTGGAATCGATTTGCCACAAACTGACTTGGGAAAAAGAAAATGAGCGGACTTGCAACCTTGCAACTTTTTTCACTTGTTGACTCGTTCACTTCTTAGCCTTTTCTCCCAATATTTGCAATAATCCCTGATTCCACATTGTTCGCATTTTGGGCTTCGTGCGAGGCAAACATAGCGCCCGTGTAGGATAAGCCAATGGTGAGCTTTGGAGAGAATTTCGGATGGAATGTTTTTGGTCAAAACATCTTCCGTATCTTTTGGCGTTTTCGAATTGTTGGTCAGCCCTATCCTGTTCGATACACGAAACACATGCGTGTCAACTGGCATGGCGGGTTGGTCGAAAGCTACCGCCAGCATCACATTCGCCGTTTTCCTCCCTACACCAGGAATCGTGATAAGTTGATCCATATCAGAGGGAACCTCACCTCCAAAATCAGAAATTAGTTTTTGGGCCATTCCAACCAAACTTTTAGCCTTGTTGTTAGGATAGGAAACACTCTTAATATACTCAAAAACTCCATCCACCGAACTGCTAGCCATCACTTCTGGTGTTGGAAATGCCTCGAACAATGGAGGTGTAACCACATTCACCCGTTTGTCGGTGCACTGGGCCGACAGAATAACCGCAATCAGCAAGTGGAAAGGAGTGTCGTAGTGCAATTCGGTTTCGGAGGAAGTGGCGTTCTCGGCAAACCAAGCAATTACCCCTTCGTATCTCTCTTTTGCTGTCATTTTCTTATTTTTGGATATATTTTTTTCGAAATTACAAAATTTATTTCACATCAAGATGAACAATTAGGCTTCCTCGAAAGTTTCTACATTCAGTGTTTTTCTACTATGCCAGATTTACTTCATCGAATTTATCCATGAGTTTGCCACCCGATTCAGGTTTGAATGTAGTAATTTTGCAAATCGATTAAATGCCCTAATTAAAAATGAAAGATATTACATACAAACATACTCTGCCACTTCAAATCCGATTCAACGATGTTGACAAATTCGGACACGTAAACAATACAGTCTATTTCTCCTTCTATGATTTGGGAAAAACTGAATATTTTTCGTCTGTGTGCCCCAACGTGAATTGGGTGAAAGATGCGATCATGGTGGTTCATATCGAGGTGGATTTCCTCACTCAGATATTTGCTTCGGACAATATAGCGGTTCAAACGGCTGTTTCAGAGATTGGAAACAAGAGTTTCCGCCTTGCCCAACGTTTGATAGACACCCACACTGGCGAAGCTAAATGCGTTTGCTATTCGGTGATGGTGGCTTACGACTTGCAGCAGCATAGTTCAACTCCTCTCACAGAAGAATGGATCCATGCCATTTGTGAGTACGAAGGCAAAGATCTGAGGCGAAAAAAGTAGAGGCACAGTTGGTGTGAAGGCATTTTGTGAACCCGGCTTGAGGGTAAAAAATGAAATGCTGCTCAATAAATTGAACAGCATTTAGAAGCCCCTTATCCTTGTGGAATTTTTACAATTTTACTGATTCGGAGAAAGTTTCGCCAAAACGGTTTTTCACTTCAACCGTAATTTTTTTGGCATCTTTGTTTGGTTTTACTCGGAAAAGATGCAAAGTGTGACAGCCTGTTGCTTTGCCCTTTTTATTGCAACCGGTACGTCACGGGCAACGTATAATACACCGGTACAGTTCGTCCGTTTTGCCGCCCGGGAATCCACTTCGGCATAGCTTTCACAACACGCACTGCCTCCTTGTCGCAAGCCGGATCAAGTCCCTTCAAAATTTGTACATCGGTCACATCGCCTGTTTTGCTTACAACAAAGCGGATCACCACCCGTCCTTGGATACCGTTTTCGGCAGGAATGGCCGGGTACTTCAGGTTTTTCAAAATATAGGCCATCAATTCTTTATCTCCACCCGGGAATTGTGGCATCTGTTCCGCACCGTGAAACGGTTTTTCTTCCGAATCGACAATTTCGTTGTTGCCTGCGTGTTCAATCACCACTGCACCTCTATCCAACGACCCTTCGTGCGTGGCTACGGAAATAACGCCTTTATTATCGCTCAACACCTCTTGGGCCTGCAGCTTTTCATCTTCCTTGATATTCTTCTCGTCTGTGATCTCAGGTGGTGTGAATTTCACGGTTTGGGCTTGTAACTGAGGCTTAGGCTGTTCAATCGGAATTTCGGGTTTTGGAATTTCATCCATGGGATCAATGGTCGATATGACCGTAGCTTCATCCATCTTAAATTGGCCGGACGACGGAATCACTGCCTTAATGAGGGGCGGTAGGCTTATGGCCGCAACAACAAAAGCCGTTGAAATCAACAATGCGTAAATATGCCTTTTGGCTGACGACTGCCGCATTGCATAAGCTCCATACTCTTTGTTTCTTCCTTCAAAGACAATATCGGTCCACTCCGATGAGGTCAAATTAATATCTTTACTCATGGTTTCTTGTTTTAAAAAGTTTAACAACTAAAAATAGAGATAGAAGGTATTTCGAAATAATTCTTGCTAACTTTACTTTATAGAGAAAAACTTTTATTCAATTCCATAAAATTGGGGAGTTTTTTCTTCAAAAATTAGACTTGTTATATTTGCTCATTTCGTAATTCACATATTTGTACATTGGCATATTATCACATTATTTTTTATCTATGACTCAACTCATTTCTCCTGAAAAATTATCTCATCGTAACAAAGTGCTTATCGTATCGCCATCTGGAGCTATCGAGCCGGCATATATCGATGATGTGTGCCTGGTTTTGAAAAACTGGGGGCTGTTTCCCGAAGTAATGCCTTACGCAAAGAATAGACTTGGAAGGTTTTGCGGCACGATGGAAGAAAGGCTTTCCGACTTGCAACAAGCGATGGACGATCCGGAAGCAAAAGCTATTTTATGCTCGCGTGGAGGATATGGCATCGCTCATTTATTGGATAAATTAGATTTTTCGGGAATAAAAAAATATCCCAAATGGCTGATAGGATACAGCGACATAACTGCCCTGCATGCCGCTTTTTTCAAAAATGGATTGATGTCGCTCCATGCCCCCATGGCAAAACACCTTGTTCAGGACATGGATTCGATCGCATCTTATTATTTGAAAGAAATGCTGTTTGGTGCGCCAGTGCATTATGAGGTGGCTCCAAATCGGCTCAATCGGGCAGGAAAAGTCTCTGGAAAGCTGATGGGAGGCAACCTTACTGTTGCTTGTAATTTGCTTGGTACTCCTTATCTTGAAATTCCCGAAGGGACTATTCTTTTTGTTGAAGATATTGCCGAAAAGCCTTACCAGATCGACCGCATGATGTGGCATTTGAAGCTTGCCGGTGTTTTTGACCGGATTTCAGGATTAGTTGTCGGTCGTTTTACCGAATATCAGGAAGACCCTTTGATGTATTCTTCTGTTTACGAGTCTATTCGTGATCTTGTCAGCGATTATGACTTTCCTTTGTGCTTCGATTTCCCTGTGGGGCATGTGGTGGGAAACTACCCTTTAGTGCATGGGGCGGAGACCGTTTTTGAGGTCACGCAATTTAAAGCAAGCCTAGATCAACACCGCAAGGGTGCGTTTTTTTGATAGATAATTTCTTTGTCTTATAATTAAATACTATTTTTGCACCAGTAAATTTTATAACCAATTTAGATGATTAAAATCTATGGAAATTTCTCACATTGAACATCTTGGAATCGCTGTTAAAAGCATCGAAGCAGCCCTTCCATTTTATGAAGGAGTACTTGGCCTTAAATGCTACAGCATCGAAGTAGTAGAAGACCAAAAAGTAAAAACCGCATTTTTAAAAATCGGTCAAACTAAAATCGAATTATTGGAACCAACAAGCCCTGAAAGTGCTATTGCCAAGTTTATTGAGAAAAAAGGAGAAGGCATTCATCACATCGCATACTGCATTCAAGATGGAGTAGCAAATGCTTTGGCTGAAGTAAACGAAAAAGGAGTTCAATTAATTGACAAAGCTCCTCGCCATGGTGCAGAGGGTCTGGATATTGCATTCCTACACCCAAAATCCACAGCAAGCGTTCTTACAGAGCTATGCGAAACCCCTAAACAATAATCAGATAGACCTTGCCCAACATTTGGCAGGGTCTTCTTACGTTATTTGCATTACAACGAATTAAAACAAAAATTAGAATCATAATATAAATGCTATGAGCCAACTTGAAAAAGTAAAAGAGCTGATTGAACTTCGTGCGAAAGCTCGTCTTGGTGGTGGTGAGAAAAGAATTGCTGCTCAACACGAGAAAGGCAAATACACCGCACGTGAACGTATCTCTATCTTGCTTGACGAAGGCAGCTTCGAAGAGTTTGACATGTTTGTAGAACACCGTTGCACAAATTTTGGAATGGAAAAGACAAAATTCCTAGGAGACGGTGTTGTTATCGGTTGCGGTACTATCGAAGGCCGTTTGGTGTATGTCTTCGCTCAGGATTTCACTGTCATTGGTGGATCTTTATCCGAAACTTTGGCGATGAAAATCTGTAAAGTAATGGACATGGCGATGAAAGTGGGCGCTCCTGTAATTGGCATCAATGATTCGGGTGGTGCGCGTATCCAAGAAGGGGTGAACGCATTGGCCGGATATGCTGAAATTTTCCAACGCAATATACTTGCTTCCGGTGTTATCCCTCAAATTTCCGGTATTTTTGGTCCTTGTGCCGGTGGTGCTGTGTATTCTCCAGCCTTGACTGACTTCACATTGATGACTGAAGGTACTTCTTACATGTTCTTGACCGGCCCTAAAGTGGTGAAAACAGTTACTGGTGAAGATGTGACCCAAGAAGAACTGGGTGGCGCCAGCGTTCACACAACCAAATCGGGTGTGGCTCACTTTTCTGTGGCTAACGAAGACGATGGTTTGTCAATTATTCGCCAATTATTTGGTTTTCTTCCATCTAACAACCGTGAAGAAGCTCCCCGCCGTGAAAATACCGACCCAATCGCTCGTATGGACGACTTGTTGAACGAGATTATTCCTGATAATCCGAACAAAGCTTATGACATGTACGAAGTGATCGGATCTGTCATCGACAACGGCGAGTTCTTGGAAGTTCATACCAATTATGCAAAGAACATTATTGTTGGTTTTGCCCGTTTCAACGGTCAATCTGTAGGAATTGTGGCCAACCAACCTAAATATATGGCTGGTGTGTTGGACATCAACGCATCTCGCAAAGCCGCTCGTTTTGTTCGCTTCTGCGATGCCTTCAATATTCCGTTGGTGACATTGGTGGACGTTCCCGGATTCCTTCCTGGAACAGGACAAGAATACGGTGGCGTTATCACTCACGGAGCAAAACTTCTGTATGCTTACGGAGAAGCTACTGTGCCTAAAGTGACTGTCACATTGCGCAAATCTTATGGAGGTTCACACATCGTGATGAGCTGCAAACAACTTCGCGGAGACATCAACTACGCGTGGCCAACAGCCGAAATCGCCGTGATGGGTGCCGACGGGGCCGTGGAAGTGTTGTACACCAAAGAGCTGAAAGCTGCCGAAACTCCTGAGAAGAAAGCGGAAGTGGCTGCTGCCAAGAAAGACGAATACAATAAGCTGTTCTGCAATCCTTACAATGCTGCCCGCTATGGTTACATCGACGATGTGATCGAGCCACGCAATACCCGTTTCCGTGTGATCCGTGCATTGGAACAATTGAGAACTAAACACCAGGTTAACCCAGCTAAGAAGCACGATAACTTGCCTTTATAATCACCTAAAAAAACATTATTATGAGCGATACAATCATACCGACAGAAGTATTGGCCGCTATTGCCTTAGGTATTTATGACGAGCAGAATCAGCACGATGTGGAAAGCAATGTCTTGACCATCAAGCACGTGTCGCAAGACTACCTGCCTTGGGCCGACAAAACGAATGCCATGCTTCAATTGCCAACAAGAAAATAAAATTTGAAACAATCATGAAACAGTTCATATATCGAATCAACGGCCAAGAATATATTGTTGCCGTAAACAGAAAGGACGAGTCCAACGCCGAAGTGGCGGTGAACGGAACTAACTACAACGTGGAACTGGTGAACGACCAGGAAGTGACCCTTGTTGCCCGCCCTGCCGCTGCAAAACCAGCCGCTGCTCCCGCCAAAGGCGGTGCTGCCGGATCGAAAGCTATCAAATCTCCACTTCCTGGAATCGTGGTAGCCATCAACGTGGCTGTGGGCGACACAGTGAAGAAAGGTCAGACTGTGGCCATCTTGGAAGCTATGAAAATGGAAAACAACATCCAAGCTCCTGCTGACGGCACCGTAGCAAGCATTGACCTGAATGTGGGTGATTCCGTGCTTGAAGGGGTATCAATTCTTTCGCTGCAATAAGTCCCAAAAAAGATTTTATCTTAAACTTCATATCGAAAAGCCATTCGAAACAAATCGGGTGGCTTTTTCCATTCAAATCTAGCTTTCCTTATCCAAATTCATTGCCAATTGTAATTTCCTACTCATAAAATCGACCAACAGTTGCGGTGAAAGAATCTTAACAGCATCTGCAAATCCGAAAAAAATACCGCTGCAATTCCTTGTTAATAAAAATTTTGAGTTCAAAGATTATCGAAACATCTTGTCGGCTCTCTATCAATGTTTGGCTTTTGTGAATGACACCCTATTTCTTTTTTGCAGATTTGTTCCTGATTGCCAGTTTGAGGTAGTAGCTGTCATTGAAATCGCAATTTTCAAGGTTGCGCAAAAGCAAAATACTCGTCTATTTTCGATGGATAGTCGGGTACTTGTCGTGAAAACGATAACCAATACCCAGCATTAAATAATTGGGAGTGTGAAAGTCTTTCAAATTGTATCCGATATGGATGAAGGAACTTTTAAATGTTTCTATCTTTAGAGCAAGTATCTGGTATGTTCCTCTTTGGTCGGCTTTTCCCACAAAGTTGGCCCCCATACCAATATTCACCCGGAAATAAGGCATTACCAGTTCTGTACGTCCAGAAATTCCGAGCGCAAGCTGTTTGTCGAGGGATGGCTTTTGAAAATAGGGATCGGCATTACGTCCAGAATATTTGGCATATATGTTGGCACTTTGGTCATAGACTCCGTCCAACGACAATCCTGCACGAAAAATATACCCTAAATTGTACATCGGCGCAAAATTGAAGCCAGAAACCAAATACGCATCAGGCGATGCGATCCTCTCCTCCCCTACAAGAACTCCTTTCCGCCGCCAGAAACCGAATAGAACACAATCGTAGCTGAAATGGTGTGGAAACTTTGGAACAATAGGCCTAAAAAGTGTCTTGGGATTGCCCTCGCCGCTATGTTGGCTGATGTTGTACACAAGGCCAACCCGCACCCCGATGGTATTTAATCCGGCATTCGGATATTTGGTGTTTCCGTTAGAAAAGTGGGTGACCGACGCACCCGAAATCAAATCTACCTGAGGAGAAAGCTTATAGTTCAAATAGAAATTGAGGTTCATATAGGCATTTACCGGCGACCCAATGGCTATGTTGTTTATATTGGTAAGGCGATCGTAAGGCTTCCAACCAAACGACAAACCAAAATCCCATTCATAATTGAAAGAAAGTCTTGGATTGAATGTCAACAACTTTGCACCCTGAAACAGATAAACCGATATCGGATTGCCCAAATAGCGGGATTCATGGAATGATTGATACACAACCCCGACTCCTTGGTAAACACCATGATATGTCAAATTCGACAAAGTGTTTTTAGCAAAAGCAAAAGAATATTGCAAATGCAGGGAATTTGTGTTGGTAATCGCCTTTCCTCCATCATAATAACCTCTTACAAAGTCATTTGTCCGAAACACATATTCAGGGCGGTAATCCACTCCTATCCGATGAGTTTTGGAATATAGAAATTGAGGAGGTGTACTTTCAATGTTTGGCGCATATTCTGATTTAGCGATATTAGGAAGCGAATCAGATTTACCAATCGGTGGATTGCTGGGAATAGGCTCTATCCCCGAAAGAGTTGTAGTGAACAGATAAAAAATGGAAATTACGAAGAAACGACATCGTTCCTTATGTTTAGGGAATTCCACAAACAGCATCAAAAATTAATTTATTACAGCCAATTACTTTTTCATCATTGAGTTTGCCCAAAAGTAATAAATTATCTGAAATAAATTGGTTTTGCTTTTGACATAAGTAATTGAAAATAGAGATTTTCATTTTTTTTTAACGCAAAGAGCAGTTTGACGAGTAGCTTTGTAATCTTGACCACAAATTTACTCCAACATGTAATTCATTATGGGATTGTGATTTGGAAATAGTGACCGAAAAGGGTCAGTCATGAAGTGTGTTCGAAATCCGAAGAGGAGTTGCACCAGTAATTTTTCATCTACCTTAAAATCAGGCGGAAAATTGCCATAAATCAGTTTTGAAGATCCGTTTTCAACAGAAATCAATTTTCTGCCAAACTGAATATCTTGCAATTCCACCAAAAACTTATTTTCCGGGTGTTTTTTGGCGTACAAATGGAGCAGCAATTCAGGATCAATTATCCGTGCAAGACCTGACAAATTCAGTTTTGGTTGAAAATCCTCATTATTTTCCTGTTGAATAATGGTTTTAAAATCGGAAAAACTTTTTTGAACGCAAAAGTCATGTTGATTATATGTTTTGTCAAAAATCTGATAAGCTTCGTTTTCATCCCGGGAATTTTTCCAAATTTCTTTGACGGAAAACTCAAAACCGATGTAGTTTTTCCTGAACGTTTGAGCGTATCCAAACCGAGCGTAATATGCAAAAAGAGATCTCTCCGCAGGAACCAAAATTGATAAGGGTATGTGCCTTTGCAACATCAATTCATGAGATTTCAGGATCAACTGTGCCATCAAGCCGCGACCACGGTAATCGGGTAAAGTGGATAGCCCGGCCAGGTAGTAGAACGGAATCTTAGAGCCGTAAAAAGTGATTTCATAAGGTAGCATTTGTAGTGATGCCACCACCTTGTTGTTGTCTTCAACAGCTACTAAGGTGTTCTCGTCTTCGTATTTTTCAGCAAAATACAAATCCATATACACATCGTCATCTCCAAAAACCTCTTTCCAGATGTTCCTTACAGCAGGGCGGGTATGTGGATTGGCGAATTGTATCATGGAACGTAGATAAACGAATTCACGAATTTACAAATTTACAGACAAGCAACCTCTCAAATCTACATTTTTCTTATGTTAGGATCACGGTTCCTTCTTCGAGCAGAATATCGGGATAATAAGACAATTTGGCTTTGCGTAAATTCTCAAACCCCATGTCTTCTTCACGGTTTATATACTTGTAGTCGGATCCGCAATGTTCTGCAAATTGCTGGTTAATGATCGAATAGGCACCATTGACATCACTATACGCTTTTTCCACATGCACCACAAAAGTGTCCTCGTTCACCGGCTCACCAATTGAGAATGCAACAATTTTTCCATTTGTGCGAATATATCCTCCGCAAAGTTGCAATGCATCAAAATTCTCCAGCATGGTCTTGGTGGCCATATAGTCATACCTAAGTGTTTTGTCCGCTGCTCTTTCGGCATTCTGATCTTCCCATTCGTTGAGCATTCTTAGGCATTCATCCACCTCTACCCGATCGGTTATCGGTGAAAAAGTCCAATCTGGATTTTCTGCTTTGAAGCGGTTGATGTGGTTTCGTTTGCTTTGCAGCTTTTTTCCACTTAAGCCAACCAGCTTTTCGGTCAGGTAAATATATTCGTCGTTGTTTCGGTCATGAATAAAATGAAACATGCCAGGCATTTCTTGTTCGATATGTTTCCACATCAGGCTGCTTACACCTTTCATCCGGAACGGAATATATTTGATGTTTGCGTCTTCAATTATTATTTCAACAGCTCTCCGCAAGCACATTTTGCCAATTGGCATCATGTAGTAGAATTGATTGTCAGACTCCTTGAATTGGAGAAACAGGGTATCATTCACGATAGCGAAAACTGTCTGAAATTTACAATTCCAGGAATATAAATTTGCGAAGCAAAAATCACAACTCTGATAGATGTTGTTTGACAAACAAGCATCTATTGCTTTCTTATCGCTCAGCTCTATTGCTTTAAAATTGATCATATATTAAAAATAACAGACAAAACGTCCGAAGCAGGCAAATCACCTATTTCGGACGAAGTAAAGTTTTAGTTTACCACATTGGATTAAAAAACAATGAACGATATTAAAATGTTTTGAAGCCCATTATTTCCCGCACCTGGCGCAAAGTTTTAGCGGCACTTTCACGGGCTTTTTCGGCCCCTTCTTTGGTCACTTTGCGCAAATATGTTTCATCATTTTCGATATCAGCGATCCGAGTTCGAATGGGATCTGTCACTTTGATAATATCTTCGGCCAACTGTTTTTTCAAGTCTCCGTAACGAATCTCGCATTTGTTCCATTTTTCGTCAAAGTGTTCCACCACTTCAGCCGTTGAAACCACTTTCAGGATGGTGAACAAATTTTCGATATAATCCGGTTTCACCGAATTAAATTCTTTCGGGCCTTCGTCCGTCAAGGCTCTTTTCACCTTTTTCTCTATTTCCTTGGGCGTATCTTTCAGGTAAACACAATTTCCTTCGGATTTGCCCATCTTGCCACTTCCATCCAATCCGGGGATTTTTATCAATTCCTGTCCAAAATTATAAGCCACAGGTTCATTAAAGAATTCAACTCCATAAATATTATTGAAACGACGGGCAAATTTGCGGGTCATTTCCAAGTGCTGTTCTTGATCCTTCCCCACAGGCACTTTGTCGGCATTGTGCAACAAAATATCGGCTGCCATCAAGGTGGGATATGTCAATAATCCGGCATTCACATTTTCAGGATTTTTACGTGCCTTTTCTTTGAAAGAAACGGTTTTGGACAATTCCCCCAAATATGCGTGCATGTTGAGCAAAAGATACAGCTCACACACTTCGGGAACGTCGCTTTGGATATAGACCGTGGAAACCTCAGGGTCGATACCTGCAGCCAAATATTCTGTCAACACATTTTTGACATTACCGTGGAGAATACTTGGATCGGGATGCGTTGTCAACGAGTGGTAGTCGGCAATAAAGAAAAAACACTTGTTTTCGAACTGCATCCGCGTGAAATTGCGCAAGGCACCATAATAATTACCTAGATGAAGATTTCCTGTTGAGCGGATTCCACTTAAAACTGTATCCATTATATTATTTTTTTAATTTGCTGATTTTGCGAATTTACAAAATTGATTGGATTCTTCTAGTTGCAATCGGGAGGTTTCATCGCACCTGTTCACAAGTTCACTTGTTTTCCCTTTCACTAATTTTGCGGTGCAAAGGTAAGAAAATGGCAGGGAAAACGAAAGCAGGATGTCGTTTTTGCAAAAATAATCGAGGCTATCCTTTCAATAATTCGGCCAATTGAGGCAGCAAATCTTGAACATAGGGCCTGTTGTAGTCTTCCGGGCGAACAATCTCATCGTTCCACCCGAAAACGTCAATGTCAACCTTGACCACCCCCTGCTTTTTATGTTCGGGCAAGCGTCCTAACAAATATTCGATTTCCTTGGCAATGTTGTTGACCTCTTCCAAGGATTGGTCGGTGAATGCCACTGCCAATTGATTGAGGAACATCGCCTTGTATTGTTTTCCATAAGGTGCAGTCTCTATTTCTCCGGTGAAAGATACTTCCCCTAAATGCTCCAGCAACATTCTACGGGAAATTTGCAGATTCATCTTCGAATCCTCATTCGATCCAATGCTTATCAATGCCTTATTCATAACGGGAATCAAAGGTAAAGTTTTTTTAGCCGATAGCCAATAGCTATTAGCTGATGGCTATTTTTTTGCTTCAAGGAGTTATATTATTCGTAAATGTCAAATAAATGACTTGACTCCTAAACAATAATTATTAACTTTGTAGGCTTTGAATTATGCCTGCATGGGCTTTATATGTTAGAAATAATACTAAAAGGGTTCATTATTGGAATAATTGTGTCTGCACCTATGGGACCTATCGGGGTTCTTTGTGTTCAAAGAACGCTCAACAGGGGCAGAATGCATGGTTTCGTTACCGGATTGGGCGCAGTCGCTTCCGATTTGATATATGCCGTTGTAACCGGATGGGGGATGAACTTCGTGATCGATTTTATAGAAGCGCATAGGACAACTATACAATTGTGTGGCAGCATATTTCTGTTTATTTTCAGCTACTTCGTGTTTCGTTCCAACCCTTTGAGGAGATTGAATAAACAATCCACTAAAGTGACTCCTTACTGGAAAGATTTTGTTTCTTCCTTTTTCCTTACTCTTTCCAACGTAGCCATGATTTTTTTCTATATCGCCTTGTTTGCGCGATTTAACTTTATAAGCCCGGAACATCCTTTGATAAATGAATTTATCGGTATCATCTGCATCGGCTTTGGAGCCGTATTGTGGTGGTTTTTTATTTCATGGCTTGTCCACAGACTCCATGACCGCTTCAATCCCCGCGGTTTGAAAGCATTCAATATCTTGCTGGGGTGTATTTTGGTTATTATCGGAGTGGTAGGACTTATCACAGGCCTCTACGACTTGCATCTAAATGGAGTAATTTAAACGAAAATCTTCAGAGTGCGGGCAGGCTCATTCCTGTAATTTTGCGGTACAAATCCAACGCATACACATCCGTCATTCCCGACACAAAATCTATCACAGCCAAAGCCCGTTCGTATGTAGTGGTAGCTCCAATTTCGTATTGTTCAGGAATTCGGTTCAATAAAATTTTCGAATATTCATGATCGGAATTTTCAGTAGCCTCCAGCAATGTTTTCAGCAAGAAACTAATGATCCGATAGCCGGCAATTTCCACATCCAGTACGTCTTTCGACCGATAAATCTTTCTAAAAGAGATTTGGGCACATTTTTCGTAGCAATCCCTCACTTCTTCCGAGACATGCTTGATTAGCGCACTTTGAAATTCCCCTTTCAGGATTTCCCCTTCGTGTGCCAGAAATATATTTGCACATTCAGTCACCAGCAAGCCAATGACAGTAGAACGCAGATAGGCAATCTTTTCATTCACATCTTCCACTTTCGCCATCACTTGCCGGATACGCTCTTGCCTCTCTTTCGAAAAAAATGCGATAAGCAATTCGATTGTTTCTTCTGTGGAAAAAATATTGAGCTTGTGGGCATCTTCCAAGTCCATAATTTGATAACAGATGTCATCTGCCGCTTCCACCAAGAAAACCAAAGGATGCCGGCGATATTCCAACGGGTTCTCTCCCACTTTCAACATGCCCAAATCATCGGCAACCCGGGCAAAATCGTCCTCCTCGCTCTGAAAAAATCCAAATTTATTTTTCTTCGCTGCCTTTTCGGAGGAATAGGGATATTTCACGATCGATGCAAGTGTGGAATAGGTCATCGCAAAGCCACCTTTGCGCCGTCCTTGAAACTTGTGCATCAGTAGGCGGATGGAATTGGCATTTCCTTCAAAGTTGGTCAAATCGCTCCATCGCCCTCCTTCAACTACGATTTTATCTTGCAACAGGCCTCCTTCTCCTTCCGAAAAAAACGTGGAAATGGCTCTTTCACCGGAATGTCCAAAGGGTGGATTCCCCAAATCGTGTGCCAAACAGGCAGCAGAAACGATGGATTCGATGGAATCGAATGAAGCATTGGAATCGGGATATTTCTCCCGGAGCGATTTCCCCACCAAGTAGCCTAAGGAACGGCCAACACACGAAACCTCAAGGCTGTGTGTCAATCGGTTGTGAACAAAAACACTTCCTGGAAGAGGAAAAACTTGAGTCTTGTTTTGCAATCGCCGGAAAGGCGAAGAGAAAATCAGCCTGTCGTAATCCCGTTGAAAATCAGTTCGGTTGTGTGTTCTTTCATCGTGATAGTCCTCCATTCCAAATCGCTTGGATGAAATCAGTTGCTCCCAGTTCATTTTGTCCATCTATTCAAAATCTGATTCAAGCCTTGTCCTTTTGGGCTTGAAGTTAGGCTTCAAATTTAATGAAATTTCTTGGATTTACATCCATTTGCTTTGGGAACGAAGTCGAACACATTTTATCATTTAGCTTTACCGGTTGGAAAGAGAAATAAAATGCTTTTATAAGCATTTGGTAATCAGCAAATGTTTAAATTCATTGAAAAAAGTTTCGTCAAGCTATTGCAAATTCCAAAATATCCACTACCTTTGCATCGCATTTGAGAGAAAATGCAACTCCATAAAAACGGTGTGGTAGTTCAGCTGGTTAGAATACCTGCCTGTCACGCAGGGGGTCGCGGGTTCGAGTCCCGTCCATACCGCTTAAAGCCTTGATAATTGATTGTTAAGGCTTTTTTATTTTCTTTCAAAAAAACATCTCTTTTTACCTCAGAAGAATAATTGTTGTGAAATAATCGAAAGGATAAAAGACTTCTTATTTTCACTTCATGTCAACCAAAATTTAATATATTCAATTAGTGCCTTTTTGATGGACAATCTTCATTTATCGAAAGACCTTGAATATAGGCTCTTAAAGTGAGGATATATCCTTTATCAACATGAAGTTATAAGGAGTATCTACTCGTGGCTATTTATCTGAAATAATAAGTTTTAATTTGCAGATACAACCCAATTTTGCTTGTATTGTGAGCAAGCCACTGGCCAGCATGCCACAAATTGATTGACATTATGGGTCACATCGCTCCTATCAGGAGTTTTTTGTAAAGAAAAAGATTATTGCATCCGTCCCCCGAGCATCAGATCAATAAGAAGTTGGCAAAAGCCATCCGGTAAAAATATTTATTGGGAATCAAAAGGAGGTTCTATTGGCTTGATATATTTCGGGACAAGAAACCATTTCAGTCGCCAAACACTTAAAACAAGACTGAAAATTGAAAAAAAGTTCCCTGAATCAACTACAAATATAGTTGCCGGAATGATTTATTCCGACAACTATTCTTTTATTCGTAATTAGTAAACTCTTGTCAGATAAACAAATTCACATTGGCATTGTCGGCGCGCTCCATGTAAGTTGCCACCCCACCAACGGTCACCCCGTCCAGCAACTCCTCGCGTTTGACACCCATCACGTCCATCGACATCTGGCACGCAATGAATTCCACTCCTTGCTCGATTGCTTGTTCGCGCAACGACTCCAGCGAATCGATTCCTTTGACTTTCATAATGGTACGCATCATCCGGCTGCCGATACCCAACATATTCATTTTGGAAAGCTTCAGCTTGAGTGAGTTGGAAGGGAGCATCATACCGAACATGCGTCCGAATATGTCTTTCTTAACCTTTGGCTTGTTCATCTTCTTTATCACGTTCAGCCCCCAGAACGTGAAGAAAATGGTTACTTTCTGCCCGGTTGCGGCCGCCCCGTTTGCAAGCACAAAAGTGGCTAGTGCCCTGTCCAGATCGTCGCTGAACATGATCAACGTTTTTCCCTTGCCATCACACGATGTCACAATCTTGCAAGTCTTGGGCGAACCTTTTTCGATGACAACCGTGAATTTCCCTTTGTCTTCCATGTTGGAAACAAGCAGATTGCCTGTTGTATTGCACCAAGCTTGCGCATCCCGTGAAAATCCAGCATCCGTGGCTACGATTTCCAGCTGTTCGCCTTCCCCGATCTTGTCGATCGACTGTTTCAGGCGGAGTATAGGCCCCGGACACTGCAGGCCGCAAGCATCAATCCTGACCCTGTCTTTTACTGTAGATTTCATATTTTGTTGGTCAATGTCATTGTCATTCTTGTTTTCAAGGAGTGTTGATTCAGTCCGTTTTATAGGTGCAACGGCCGTTGAATAGGTCTTGTAGCCACCTGAAAGATTCCGTACATTCGTGTAGCCATTAGCCGTAAGGATTTTTAAGGCCAAATACCCACGCAATCCGATGGCGCAGAAGATCAAAACTGGCTTGTCGGTCGGTACCTCGCTTATCCGCTTGCGCAAGTCATCGAGAGGGATATTAATTGCACTTGGAATCGACCCCATCGAAAACTCCGACTCTGTCCTCACATCGAGGAGCATCGTCTCCTTCGGGTCCGAAGCCAGCATTTCCCTCCATGAGACGACAGGCATCTGCCCGCTTACAATGTTGCCCGCCACATAACCAGCAATAGCAATTGGATCCTTTGCCGATGAGAAAGGAGGCGCATAGGCGTGTTCCAACTGAATGAGGTCGTAGATGGTACCACCTTTTTTAATGAGCAGGGCTATCTGGTCAATGCGCTTGTCCACGCCCTTGTAACCAACACATTGTCCACCATAGAGCTTGCCTGTTCCCGTATCAAATGTCAGTTTGAGGCTCAATGGAATTGATCCCGGATAGTAGCCGGCATTTGATCCCGAATGAGTCCATGAAGCATTGTAAGGAATTCCAAGCTGTTTCAACTTTTTACCTGCCAATCCCGTGGAAGCAACCGTCATGTCAAAGACCTTGGCGATGGACGTGCCGATGGCTCCTTCATATTTTGTAGTGTTCCCAAAAACCATGTTGTCGGCCACTATCCGCCCTTGGCGGTTTGCCGGATTGGCGAGGTAGTTGAGCCAAGGCTTCCCTGTCACGGGATGCGGAAACTCGATGGCGTCGCCCACTGCGTACACGTTCTTTTCCGATGTTTCCAGGTATTCGTCCACCCAAATACCTCCTGTTTCTCCAATTTTAAGGCTGGCAGATTTCGCCAGGGAGGTCTCTGGGCGTACCCCGATCGAAAGGATGACGATGTCGGCAGGAACACTTTCCCCGCTTTTAAAACGCACCTCGATTTGAGTGCCGGTCTTCGCAAAACCGGCGACGCTTTGTTCCAAATGGAGCTGAACTCCTTTTTGCAACAGGTGCTGGTGGACGTGCGATGCCATTGAAAAATCCACGGGGGCCATCACCTGGCTTCCCATTTCAACGATGGAGACTTCCGCACCGGCATGGTACAAGTTTTCAGCCATTTCTAGGCCGATGAAGCCGGCACCGACCACGACTGCTTTTTTTATTTTATGTGTCGTTATGTAGTTTTTTATCTTGTCCGTGTCGTTCACGTCACGCAGAGTGAAAATTCCCTCGGTATCGATCCCTTGGAGCGGTGGACGCACCGGTGAAGCACCTGGCGATAGCAGCAGTTTGTCGTAGCTTTCGGAATATTCGCTGCCGTCGCCTTTCCGTATCTTCACGGTCTTGGCTTTCGTGTCAATGGCAACCGCTTCGTTTCCGACACGCACATCCACGTTGAAGCGCCCCCCGAACGATTGCGGGGTTTGCAGGAAAAGGCTATCGCGTTCGGGAATTACACCGCCAATATAATACGGTAGCCCGCAGTTTGCGTAAGAAATGTATTTTCCTTTTTCGAGCAGAATAATCTCCGCTTTTTCGTCCGCTCTGCGGATTCTTGCCGCGGCAGTGGCTCCGCCGGCCACTCCTCCGATGATTAGATGTTTCATTTTTAGTTCTATATATTTTTTGGGTTTGTTCTATTTTCCACGTTTCCAGCCTAGAATGAATGTATCCAATAGTTAGATATTTCAAATAAATAATTCCTTTGGAAATAATAAACAAAGGAAATAAAATATTCGCAGATATTGGCTATTGAGAGTAATAAATATTCATAAGATAATTATTGCTCGAATTTAAGATTTGCCTAGATATTATTATTAGTTGCAAAGACCGAAGTCGTTACGTGCCTTAGAACTGTATCCTTTTTGGAAATGCTTTCCGTTCGCTATGCTGCTTTTCGAATCGTGGTCAAGCATCTAATTGAAGTATGCGGGACTTATTTTTCATTTGAAATTTAAAGGCAAGTATGTTCCTCATCTCCGTGGTGCATACAAACGATTCCCTGATCACCTAATTTCCCATCCAGGAACTATTCCACCTTGACCCTTGCCTCACCCAAATTTCCAATTAATACCTTTATTACGTGCGTATTAAGCACATTCAAGGCACCGTTGCCCATGCTTCCGGCAATAAGGATGTCCACCCCTTTGTCTTGCAAGACCTAGGCGATGTTGCTTTTGCATCCGCAACCGCTCTTTGAGGGCAGGACTTCGGTGGATTCTATCTACTTTTTCTCGTTCACCTTGAAAATGGTGTAGGATTCGCAATGCCAAAATGGTCATCAATCAGCATTCCTTTTGTTGGTACTGCAATTTTCATTTTCTTGCTGTTTTTTGATGTATAATTGATGGCGGTAGCTCTTTCAACAAATAAATAAAATTCTCCAATCTCTTGTAACATTTTCTCCAACTCTCACGTCTTATAATAAAAGGATAAAAAATTGCGCATTCGATTCCTATAATAACAAAATATAAATCAATTAAATTCATTATGAAAAGAATATTTGCCATTGCCTGTTTAACATTTTCATTTGCGACATTCACTCAGGCCCAAGGTCTTGCGAAAATATTGAAAGCATTTCAAGAAAATCCCGCCGTTATACATCAAACTGTAGGAAAAGAACTCCTGGGCATGACATTGAGTCAAAAAGATTCAATCTCACAAAACAAACCAGAAGATCTCATACAAAAAATCTCCAATGTGGATATTTATGCCTTGAAAGATTGCAAAGACAAAAACGTAGGCGACATCCTCCAAGCAATCGATGAATACAAAGATGGAGAAGGCTACGAAACGTTATTGACAGTAAATAAGGATGGGAAAAATGTCCGAATCGTAGTCCATAAAGATAGCGAAAACAACACTGAGATTACCATACTTGCGCGCACTGAAGACAAAATTGCCTTAGTGAAATTAGTGGGAGCTCTTGGCATTGAAGACATCCAAAAAATCATAAATGAGCAGAGCGATAAGCTCTAGCTTGTAGATATTGGTTGCCATCAAGAGGATTCAATTAAAAATTTTGATCGAACTTTGTAACAAAACTATCCACATTTACGTCTATATTTGAAAATGCAGATAACCTATGCAACTAAGTAATTTAAAAACATAATATCCAATATTTTATGAAACGAATAATCGTCTTTATGTATTTTACTTTGTCAATCGCAGCTTTCGCAAATGCTCAAAATTTGGACAAACTATTTAAGGCCTTTCAAGGCAATACAAATGTAGAGCATCAAACCATAACAAAAGAAATGATGGGCATGATGGCTGGAAAAGCGGATTCCACTTCACAGAAAAACATCTCCAACTTCATCCAACGAATTGAAAAAATGGATGTTTTCACCGTGGAGGATTATCAAGGGAAAAAGGCTGATGCCATCATCAAGGAAATAGAAAACTACAAGGATGGCAACGGCTTTGAAACATTGATTTGCGTGAACGAAGACAAAGACCATGTGAGAATCGTGGCACACAAAGAGGGCAATGTTGTTTCCGAAGTAGCTATCATTGTGCGGGACGAAAAAGACATCGTGTTGGTGAGATTTGTAGGAAACCTAACGTTGGAGGATCTGCAGTCCATTGTGAACGAACAAAAAGGCAAGTTCCAAAAACAATGACCAAAGATGAATGCGGAAACTTTCAAACAAGTGTTTCTACCTTATCATCAAAAATTGTTTCGGATTGCCTACCGATTAGTCGGAAATGCTGAATGCGCCGAGGATATGTTACAAGATTCATTCATCAAACTTTGGGAAAAACGAGAACAATTGACTCAAGTGGACAACACCGAGGCATTTGCAATCGTGACATTGAAAAATACTTGCTTCGACTACTTGCGAAAGCAAAAAGAAGATTTTCAAGTTTTTGAACAAGATATACCTGAAGCGAATTCATTGCCGGAACAAATTGAATATCACGACGAAGCACAGAAAGTGAAACAATACCTTTCCCGCTTGCCACAAAACCAGCAAACAGTGATGAAATTGAAACATTGGGACGGACTCACCGACGAAGAAATAGAGCAATCCACCGGATACAGCCAAGGGAATATCCGTGTATTGCTTTCGAGAGGACGAACAGCTATTCGAGAACATTTTAATAAACTGAGATAATGAAAGATGTCACTGAAATAAAAGAAATGTTAGATGCTTTCTATAAAGGAGATGCCTCAAAGGAAGAAGAAAGTCAATTATTTGCCTATTTTTCCAAAGACAATTTGCCTGAAGAGATGCAGGGCGAAAAAGAAATTTTCCAGATGTTATTCGAGCAGGAAACCTTCCCTATTCCCGAGGGTGTTGAATCCCGTCTTTCATCGCTGATTGATAAGTTGGAAAAAAACGAAAGCAAAAAAGCATCGGCACCCAATTTCAACAAGAAGAAAAAACTTTGGTTCGAAATCGGAGGAATTGCAGCAAGCGTCTGTTTGTTGATCTCGGTAGGATTATTCGTGCTGAATCAGAGCAATGAAAGAAGTTCAAATGCAACGGAAATTGGTAATTCCTCATCAAAACTCAGCCCTGAAGACCAAAAGAAGATCATCGAGGCACAGAAGGCGTTGGAAATGGTTTCTACAAATTTCAACAAGGGGTTGGATGGAATCCAATCTGTGTCAGACAATCTTTAATCAAGCGTTTTATAAAAGAAATTTTGATACACAAACAAGAAAAATAGTCGTATGAAAAAAATAATATTTCTAACGCTCTTCGCATGTGCAATCATGCAAGCGCAAGCACAAAAAGTAACACTTTTTGAAAAATTATCGAATGACAAAAATGTCACAACCGTATTTATATCTAAGGCTTTATTGTCGATGATGCCTCATATAGATAAAGGTGGCACCGACATCAAAAGTATTGCCAACAAGTTGTCGCAAATAGAAATTTACACCACGGAAAGCCAAAATTCTATCCGCATCATCAAGTTGGAAATGGAAGCTTTGAGCAAAAACAGACGCTACGAACGCATCATGCAGGTAAAAGACAAGGGACAAAATGTGGTTTTCCTTGCCGAACAGCAAAACAATGTATTTAAAGACCTGGTGATGTTTGTGGAAGGCGACAAGGAATACACCGTCATCCGCCTGATGGGAACTTTCACTCCCGAAGACATACAGAAAGTAGTAAACAATAAATAGTTTCACATTTATTCATTCATAGGTTTCGAACGGCAGGGTTTGTTGAAAATCATGCCGTTCTTAGCGTTTTATATATTCCATTGTTTTTCTTATAATCGAAAATCAAACGAGTTACGGAAATAATTCCTATTTTTGCCAACTACAAAAAGACAAATTCAAACATGATTCAAGTCACTGACGTATCAAAGAGTTTCGGTTCACTTAAAGTACTGAAAAACATAAATATAACAATCAATGAAGGCGAAATAGTTTCCATCGTGGGACCGAGTGGTGCCGGAAAAACCACACTTCTGCAAATCATCGGAACTCTCGACAAGCCTGATTCGGGAATTATCGAGTTCAATGGGGTGGAAATAGGGAAAATGAAGGAAAAGCATCTTTCCGATTTCCGCAACAAAAACATTGGATTCGTTTTCCAGTTTCATCAACTGTTGCCTGAATTCACTGCAATCGAGAATGTGATTATTCCCGCTTTGATTGGAAAAGCAAAAGAGTCCAAAGCACGTGAACGAGCAAAGGAACTTCTCGACATGATGGGGCTTTCAGAACGCTTCAACCACAAGCCCAACGAACTTTCTGGTGGAGAAAAACAGCGCGTAGCCGTTGCCCGGGCACTTATCAACAATCCCGCTGCGATTTTGGCTGACGAACCTTCAGGAAGCCTGGATTCGGAAAATAAGGCTGAACTACACAAATTATTCTTCGATCTTCAAAAAAACATAAATCAAACATTTGTCATCGTTACTCACGACGAACACTTAGCTTCAATCACCGACCGCACCATCTATATGCAGGATGGAAAAGTGATTGACGAAAAAGTGAAGGTGCTAAGCGAATTGGCAAATGTCGAAATCAGCGGTGAATGATTATTTAGACGACTCAGGCATCCTCTCTAGGGAATTTTCGACTTACTACATATTCACTTGTTTACAATTATAATAGTATGAAATTAAAATCGCTTATGGCAATTGCATTAGGTACATCTCTATTCGGTTTTTCCAACGAAGCAAATGGCCAAACTCCAAACGACGAAGCTCCATTGATCGGAAAAGTGAAAGTGACTTCACCCGACAGGCTTCTCACGCCCGAAATACTTCATAGCTTTGGACGATTGGGCGACATCCAAGTATCTCCCGACAAAAAGAAAATCCTCTACGGAGTCACTTACGTCAGCATCGAGCAAAACAAAACCAACCGTGAACTATTCACTATGAATGTTGACGGCACCGATAAAAAACAAATCACCTTCACTCCAAAAAGCGAAAACAATGCGGTTTGGATTCAAGGAGGAAAGAAAATTGCCTTTTTAAGCAGTGAAAGCGGTTCGAATCAGATCTGGGTCATGAATTCAGATGGTTCTGGCAGAGTGCAAGCCAGTGATGTGGATGGCGGAGTGGATGGATTCAGGTTTTCACCGGATGAAACCAAAATTCTCTTTTTCAAAAATGTGAAATACGGACAACGCTCTGCCGACATATATCCTGATTTAAAGAAAGCTTCGGGGCGCATCATCGACGATTTGATGTACAAGCACTGGTCGGAATGGATCGAGGAAATCCCTCACAGCTTTGTCGCTGATTACAATGGTGCAAAACTCAGCAACATCATCGATATACTTGAAGGCGAGCCTTACGAATGCCCCATGCTTCCTTTTGGAGGAATGGAGCAATTGGCTTGGAGTCCCGACAGCAGAACTATCGCATACACTTGCCGCAAGAAAACAGGCATGGAATATGCAATCTCGACCAATTCTGACATTTATCTCTACAATCTTGCAGATAAAACCACGAAAAATCTCACCGAAGGGATGATGGGCTACGACATCAATCCAGCCTTTTCACCCGATGGCAAAAAGATTGCTTGGCAAAGCATGGAACGCGATGGTTACGAAGCAGATAAAAACCGCCTTTTTATTCTTGATTTGGCTACGGGAAAAAAAACGGATGTGACCGTGAATTTTGACTACAATGTGGACAACTTTGTTTGGAACACCGATAGTAAAACTCTCTACTCGATCTCCTGCGTGGAGGCCAAAACGCATATTTTCTTCGTCAATCCTGAAAAGAAAACAATCACCGCCATCACAAAAGGAGACTTCGACTACCAATCGGTGCAATTGGCCGCCAATGGCAAATTAATTGCCACCCGCCATTCGCTTTCCAAACCAGACGAAATCTATGCTGTCAACATCAAAGACGGCGCAGCCACCGAGTTAAGCTTCGAAAACAAGGAAATCCTCGATCAACTGACTATGGGCAAGGTGGAAGAACGCTGGGTGACAACCACCGACGGAAAAAGAATGCTGACTTGGGTGGTGCTTCCTCCCGACTTTGATCCTAACAAAAAATACCCGACCATTCTTTACTGCCAAGGTGGCCCCCAAAGCACCGTCAGCCAATTTTGGTCCTATCGTTGGAATTTACAAATAATGGCGGCCAACGGCTACATCATTGTGGCTCCCAATCGTCGAGGCCTTCCCGGCTTTGGCAAAGAGTGGAACGAGCAGATCAGCGGAGATTATGGCGGACAAAACATGAAAGACTACCTATCTGCGATAGACGATGTAGCGAAAGAACCTTATGTCGATAAAGATCATTTGGGTTGTACCGGAGCAAGTTACGGCGGATTTTCCACATATTGGTTGGCAGGACACCACGAAAAACGTTTCAAAGCATTTTTGGCGCATGCAGGGATTTTCAACCTAGAAGCGCAATATCTTGAAACCGAAGAACTTTGGTTTGCCAATTGGGATTTGGGCGGTTCCCCGTGGGACAGAAACAATTCCATTGCACAACGTAGCTATCAAAATTCGCCGCATTTGTTTGTGGACAAATGGGATACCCCCATCATGATTACCCACGGCGAAAAAGACTACCGCATCCTTGCTTCCCAGGGAATGATGGCATTCAACGCGGCAAAGCTACGCGGCATTCCTACACGGATGCTTATCTACCCTGATGAAAACCACTGGATCGCCAAACCTCAAAACGGAGTGTTATTCCAAAGGGAGTTTTTCCGCTGGTTCGACCAATTTTTGAAAGTGAAGTAATATTTACAAGTGATTGAATGGATTAATAATTAAATCACTAAATTTGTAAACAAATCAACCGCGGAAGTTGTTATTTTAACAGAATGTCAATAATCGTATTACTAAACAATATAACGGAAAAGCTATGAAAAAATTTTTGTTAGGTATAGCCGTTGGAGCATTAGGCACTTATGCAGCGATGAAGTTGTCCGACCCTGAAACAAGGGAAGAATTAGGAGAAAAATTCGACGAAGTGAAAGGAAAGGCTTTGGACGGAATAGAACAAGGGAAAACCTTTGGAAAAATGCGTTCACTTAGAGCTGGAGTAGTAGCACGCCATGAATTTAGAAAAGGCAAAAAGAGTGTGAACCAACTTGCAGCCGATGTCGCAGGCAAGTTGATTGATGTGCTTGAAGACCTGGAAAGCAAAGCACAAGCAAGTGCCAATTCTGTAAAATAACCGGATGATCCAATCATCAAAAATATACTAAAGTGGGATTCAACTCGTGTCGTCGGATCCTGCTTTTTTTTTAATTTATCAAGCAATCAAAATTAAAACAAAGATGAAATATCTTGCATTCATTGCCATTTCGTTCATAATATCGATAGCAACATATGCCCAATCTTCGAATGCGATCGTTGGAAAGTGGCTCAACGAAGACAAAGACGGAAAAGTAGAAATCTATGAGACAAGTGGGAAATTCTACGGGAAATTAGTCTGGATGAAGCACACATATGAAGCAGATGGAAAAACGCTTCGGAAAGACAGCAAGAACAAAGACGAAAAACTTCGTGAACGTACTTTGTTGAATGCATTGATCTTGACCGGATTTAGATTCGATGATGGAAAATGGGTTGATGGACAAGTGTATGACCCAAAAAGTGGCAAGACTTACAGTTGCGAAATAAAGATCAAAAATGGCAACATGGAAGTGAGGGGCTATGTTGGAAGCCCGATGTTTGGCAGGACAGCCACTTTCACCAAAACAAACTAAAAGGCTCTCCCTAAGGGTCAAAAGCAAGATAGTTACAGACCTTTCACACTTCAACAGAAATTTAAATTCTTATTATCTGGTTGAAATCTCTTCTTTCTCTGAAAATAACCTTGCAGATATTTTCGGTAAAAGAAGAGGTTAGAAAAAGCAACAGCCTCTTTGCTACTAGCACTTTGCATTAGCCTCTTAAATAAATACCTCAAATTCTTACTAAAAATTTGAATACTATATTTTTTCTCTTTCCACCCATTTTGAATACCTTTACAGCTCCAAATCTTAATAACAATAAGGATCAACAATAATTTAACGAGCAGTATGATTCAGGATATTTTTCCTCACCACTTCAACAACCAGTTTTTGACTGACAAAAAAATCAAGGCGGATGATTATGTGCTTCATTTCAGCGATAATAAACTATTGATGAAGGTCATCGGTATCGGTTTTGAACTCCCCCGGAAAAAGGATTTCCCTGAAATAAACGGTGATGCGGAAGCCACATTTTTGTTTACATTGGATGATATTTCCTGTTTTATGCTGTGGAACGATTTGCCTATAAAAGAATCTACTTTCTGCTACAAGGAAATCAATTTTTTCAGAACCCTTTCTCAACCAGAAACAGCATGGATAAGCCTCGTTGGCTTTCAGTTGCACCATTGGTATGCAGAACACCATTTTTGTGGCAAATGTGGAGCGAAAACCAAACACAAGGTAGATGAAAGAGCGGTGTTCTGTCCTGAATGCAACACCCTATTCTTTCCCAAAATTTCGCCAGCCATCATTGTGGCAATCACTGCAGGGAATAAGATTTTGCTCGCCAACAACGCTAATTTTCGCCCTGGATGGTTTTCTCTGGTTGCGGGATATGTGGATGTGGGAGAAACCTTGGAAGAAACCGTGCTTCGCGAAGTGAAAGAAGAAGTGGGTTTGGATGTGAAAAATATCCGATACTTCGCAAGCCAGCCCTGGCCACTGTCTGGCTCCTTAATGGTCGGTTTCACGGCAGAAGCTGATGAATTTCAGCCGATCCTGATCGATGGCAAAGAAATTACAGAAGCAGCCTGGTTCGAGAGAGGTAATTTACCGAGCCGTCCCACCAATATCAGCATTGCCGGCGAAATGCTTGACAAATTTGAAAGAGGCGAATTGTAAAAAGTACATATACAAAATAAGCCTAATCCAATAAATATGAAAAAGATTGTTGTGACCTTTGCTTTGAAGGCTGAATTTATTCCTTTGACATTTCCTAATTGTGAAATCATATACGTTTTCACGGGCATCGGAAAGGCTAAAGCTGCGATGATGCTCACAAAAGCTATCATGGAGGAAGATCCTGATTTGGTCGTAAACATAGGAACATCCGGCACATTGAATCATCAAGTGGGAGATATTTTTGTTTGTAACCGATTTATCGACCGCGATTTTCTAACGGTGCAACTTCCCGGAATAGAATATGAAATAGGCTTTCAGGAGGTACTTGCTGACGAAGATATTATCAAAAACTGGATTTCTACAAACGCAACCTTAGGTGTTTGCAATACAGGAGATAGCTTTGTCACGCAAGCAGAATCGATTTGCGGAGATGTGGTGGATATGGAGGCCTTTGCCCAAGCTATAGTGTGTAAAGAACTGAACAAGCCCTTTCTGGCGGTAAAATACGTGACCGATATAATCGGTGAAAATTCTGTAAAACATTGGGAAGACAAATTAAGCGATGCCCGTGAAGGATTGGCACATTGGTTCGCCAATAGATAATTATAAAAAATCAATATCCTGACATTGCCCCTGTCCACAAAAAACGTCCCCCATATATGGTGAGGCATGCCCCTAATCCTTGATAGAAAGCAGCTATAAAATAAACCGGAAGTAGTGCGAAATGGCGGACCGTGATGCCCAAGGTAATCATAAAAGAAATAATCAACCACCCTTTGATGTCAAAAAAGGACAATGGATTTCGAGGATTGTCCATTTTCGAAATTCGATTTACATTTTTGGTGTAGGTCTTGTTGAAGATAATTGCAAAAAAAAGAAAAGTGGCAATTACACCAAAGAAGTGAAGCCAAGGCATTGTCTTTTTTATCTCCCACACTTGAAATCCAATATGAAATACATTGATACCTGCCAGCATCCACATACATCCGGCAGCAATAATTAGATAACTTTTCTTTAGTTGCATCTGCTTCTTTACTATGTTTTTCTTTCGATACTCATCAATAAACAACAAACAGGGAATAAGTGTTTGCCACCGATTCCCTGTTTTTTCAATATATTTTATTCTTTGCTGACTATCAATATACGTGACCGTCTTCTTTGAGGTCTTCTGCTTTGAATTTTTTTCTTTCGAGTGATCTCCATGCAAAGAAGATATAAGCTAATACAAATGGAACCAAAATGGAGACATAAGTCATCGCTGTCAACGTGAAGTGGCTTGAAGACGAGTTGAAAATAGTCAGCGAACTGCTATGATCTGCGATCGATGACGGATAATATGCCGTGCCATTGTATCCGGCAACAAGCAGGAGCGAACAAACTGTCAACACTGTTCCTGCACCACTAAACCATATTCCGCTGTTAAATACTTTGGAAAATATAGAGCGGCCTATTCCGTACAACACCAAGATAACTCCAACCAAGAATACAACAGCAACTATCGGCATTTGGACCAAATTGAAAAAATATTTATAAGGTTCTAAAGTCACGACACCGCTTGCTGCATCCGAAGCATATCCTTTACCTAACAGTATCCAAAATAAAAATGCCAAGAAAAACACCAAGAATGGGACGGCACTGTATAAAAGGTATTTGTGTGATTTTTCAACCAATTCTTTGTTGTCGATACGGTTAATGAAAAACAGGCAGGCATTGGTGCGCGCAAGGAAGAAAACAGCCAAGCCTAAGAGCCAATTGCGTACATCAAACAAAGCTTCAAGGCCATGCAATGGATTTTGCCATTGGCTGATAACAAGTCCTGTGATAGGGTCGCCTGTCAAGTTGGATATGTTCCCCTTATTAACAATAAATTCCGAACCGGTGAAAAAGGTAGCGACGGCTGCTCCGATAAGAAACGTGCCTAGCAATCCGTTGATGAAAAGGAAAGATTGGTAGGTCGTTTTTCCATATGTGTTACCAGGCTTTGACATATACTCGTAAGACACTGCCTGAATGACAAAACAAAGCAAGATCAGCATCCAAACCCAATAGGCTCCACCAAAACTGGTTGAATAGAAAAGAGGGAAAGACGCAAAAAATGCACCGCCAAAGGTTACAAGCGTAGTGAAAGTGTATTCCCATTTGCGTCCCAAGGCATTCACCATCAGAAAACGGTGGTGATCTTCTTTTCCGAGAGAAAACAGCATGGATTGGCCTCCCTGAACCATCAGCAAAAGGGTTAGCAAACCCGCCAAGAGGCTGATGATAAACCACCAATAATGTTGCAAGAATGAATATTCAAACATGGTTGTGTATACTTTATGATTCTAAAAAAACCTGCCGGCAAAATTTATTCTGCTCCAGGTCCTTTTTTAATCTGGTTCAACATAATACGAATTTCGGCAATCAATAAGGCCGTAAACAATATGAAAAATATGAAGAAACTAATCTTCACTGATTCAACGGAAAGAGATGAAATTGCAGCTTGTAGCGGCAGAACATCTTGAATAGTCCAAGGCTGACGACCGATCTCGGCAACCAACCATCCGGCTTGAGTACAAATATATGCCAATGGAACAGAAGCAATAGACAACCATAGAAGCCATTTGCTATTGACGAGTTTGTCTTTATAACTAAAGAAGGTTAGTAACCCGAAAAATAAGATGAAGAATCCTCCAATGTAAACCATGATATGGAATGACCAGAACACTATGGGGATATTTGGCACCAACTGATCAGGATGATTCAAATAACCATATCCAAAGTAGGAATAATTTTCTTTCAGGATGGCCTTGTACTTAGCCGCATTGGCAGTATCGTGGTTTTTCATCGCTTTCTGATAGTCAGACAATGCGTGGATGGCTTTTCTCCCCCTGGCTTGCTTTTCGCTGAAAGGCAAAGCCTTTACTCCTTTAGCATCAATGTAGCCACCTTTTATAATATCGTTGATTCCGGGTACAAACGCATCAAAATCGCGGTATCCGAGAGCTGACAGTGCTTTGGGAATTTCTATTTTAAAGACATAAGGCTCCACACCGTCATCGTATTTTTTCTTTTCAGGATTGGGAAGAGCTACGACAATCAGTCCGACACCTTTTTGTCCATCGTAAAGTCCTTCCATAGCAGCCAGCTTCATCGGTTGCTTTTGAGCCACCTGATAAGCCGAACCGTCGCCTGTGGTGGCCGTCAGGATAATCCCAAGCAGCCCAAATACAGATGCTACTTTCATGCTTTGTTTAGCAAATTCCAAATCCCTTTTTTTCAAGATGTACCAACCGGCAACTCCTGCCACAAAAGCAGCTCCAAAAACCCAGGAAGAGACCACTGTGTGGAAAAACTTGTTGATCGCAACCGGCGAAAGTGCCACTGCCCAAAAATCGTTCATTTCATTACGAACAGTATCCGGATTGAATTCCATTCCCACCGGATATTGCATCCAAGCATTGGCTATCAATATCCACAATGCGGAAAGAGTAGCTCCCGTCAAAGTCAGCCAGGTAGCAGCCAAGTGCATTTTTTTACTCACGCGCTTCCATCCGAAAAACATGATGGATATGAATGTTGCTTCCATAAAAAATGCAACGATACCTTCGATGGCAAGCGGTGCACCGAAAATGTCTCCAACAAACCAACTGTAATTGGACCAGTTAGTTCCAAACTGAAATTCCAGAATCAGACCAGTGGCAACCCCGATGGCGAAATTGATTCCAAAGATTGTCATCCAAAACTTTGCAGTGCGTTTCCATTGCTCATTCCCTGTGCGTACATAGATAGTCTCCATGATAGCCATGATGACCCCCAGACCTAAGGTTAAAGGAACGAAAAGCCAATGATACATGGCTGTAAGAGCAAACTGTGCTCTTGACCAATCAATTAGCGATGAATTTAAAATTTCCATAGAGTAAATAATTGAAGAATGTTTATTTCTGTTGTTGATCTTTTTCTGATTTATCGATTAAATGGCATACTATTTGATAATGGCAACAAACCATACTGTTTTTCAAAGCTTCATAAATTTGAATTCATCACGAAACATGGTGAAAAGATTAAATTTGTTTACATTTTCTTCTTCCATATCTCTAATTCAATAATGATGCAAGTTATAATTCAATGGCTTTAAAAGGAAATCCAAACGCGTCGGCCACACCTTTGAAAACAATATCACCGTCAATGATATTGAGTCCTTTTCGCAGACTCTCATTTTTGCAAACTGCTTCCTTCCATCCATTGTCTGCCAACAATTTGACATAAGGCAATGTGGCATTTGTCAAGGCAAAAGTAGAAGTCATCGGTACTGCGCCCGGCATATTCGCAACGGAATAATGCACCACACCGTCAATCACATAAATAGGATGAGTGTGTGTTGTAGGTTTGGTCGTTTCAAAACAACCTCCCTGATCCACTGCCACATCCACAATCACGGTTCCTGGCTGCATGGTTTTCAACATCTCTCGTCTTATCACCACAGGCGCCTTTGCTCCAGCTGTCAAGACTGCACCAACCACTAAGTCGGCTTGTTTCACTAATTGTTGAATTGTATATTGATCCGAAAATTGCGTGACCACATTGGCTGGCATCACTTCACTCAAATGACGTAAACGATTCAAATTCGTGTCGAGAATCGTCACATTCGCCCCCACCCCAGCTGCTATCCTAGCCGCTTGCGAACCCACAATGCCACCGCCGATCACCAAAACATTCGCAGGACGAACTCCGGGAACACCCCCTAAAAGGATTCCTTTACCTTCCTGGGTTTTCTCTAAATACTTTGCTCCTTCTTGTATGGCCATTCTTCCAGCAACTTCGCTCATCGGAACAAGCAAAGGTAATGATTTGTCGGGAAGCTCCACTGTTTCATAAGCTATACAGATAGCTTTGCTTTCGATCATTGCCTTGGTGAGAGCCACACTCGACGCAAAGTGGAAGTACGTGAATACGATTTGCCCCTCTTTAATCAATTTATATTCCGGTTCAATCGGTTCTTTTACCTTCACCACCATGTCGGCAATTTGGTATATCTCCCTAGCTGTTGCCAAAATTTTTGCGCCCGAAGCGATGTAATCTTCGTCTGAAATGCTGCTTCCTAAGCCTGCGCCACTTTCAATGAAAACTTCATGCCCGTTTTCGGCAAGCGCAAAAACACCCGCAGGAGTAATCGCAACACGGTTTTCATTGGGTTTAATTTCTTTTGGAATACTAATTCTCATGCCATTTTTTATGAATCAATGGAAATAATAACAAATGGGGGACGTTTTTTTATCTTATATTTATAGAATTTCCTGTCGAAATTTGGTGTCACGCTTCTCCAATCTTTCCTCCTAGCTGGGGGAAAAAGCCTGGTTCTTGCCCTGTTTTTATTTGTCCATTCAGAGCCTCGTATTTCTCGATATTTTCGCTCAATGCGAGAAGCAGTCGTTTTGCATGTTCGGGGGTCAATATGATTCTAGACTGTACTTTTGCCTTTGGAACTCCCGGCATCACTCGTATAAAATCTACAACAAATTCCGAGGAAGAGTGGGAAATGATGGCCAAATTCGAATAGATTCCCTGCGCCACTTCTTCGTTCAACTCGATTTGTATTTGATTTTCGTTTTCTTGTTTTGGTAACATAATTTTTTTGTTTAGAATAGATATAATGAGAGTTCTTATACAAAGAAAAAAAATATCTCCTTATTGAACAATTTTGTCTTTGTCGTTCGCCGAAATGATGTCGAATTAAGGTTCTTTGGTTTTAATAATTCACCCCAAATATAGGATTAAATTATTAAAAATCAAATAATTTTTGAACAATTATCAATGAAAGCAAGACGTTGATTGTAAATATTTATGAGACATATATGAATTCTATTTTTACCTGTTATAGCAAATCCGAAAAAGTTCCGATTAAACAAAAAATCAGGCTACTATTGGGTTTCATTCAACAATAACCTGATCTTTTATGCGTTGGCAGGTCCTATTTCTAATTTCTAAAACGGATTTGCAAATCCATACAACATAACATTTCTTTCTAAGTTTTATTGCCAAATTTCTTGTCGTTTCTTTGCCAAAAAATCTTTGATGCCGCCTATATGTTCGCTCACTTTTTTGTCGGAAAATTCATAAACTTTGGAGACCAGCCCATCCAAGAAGTCGCGGTCGTGCGACACCAAGATCACTGTTCCATCATAATCGAGCAAGGCATTTTTCAGCACTTCCTTTGTCCGCAAGTCTAAATGGTTGGTCGGTTCATCCAAAACGAGGAGATTAACTGGCTCGAGCAGTAGTTTTACCATGGCCAAACGGGTTCTTTCGCCTCCCGAAAGCACTTTCACTTTTTTTTCTGAATCGTCCCTGTTGAACATGAACGCCCCAAGTATGCTCCGTATCTGTGTGCGGATGTCACCTTCGGCAACTTGGTCGATGGTCTCGAAAACAGTAAGGTCTTCATCCAACAACATCGCTTGGTTTTGGGCAAAATAACCGATCTTCACGTTGTGCCCGAGCATCATTGTTCCGCTGTACGCAGTTTCGCCCATCACGCATTTCACAAAAGTGGATTTCCCCTCACCGTTCCTTCCTGCAAGAGCGACCTTTTCACCACGGGAAATCATAAGGTTTGCATTTTCGAATACAAGATAGTCGTCGTATTTTTTCGTCACGCCATCCACCGTCAAAGGATAGTTCCCCGAACGGGTAGCTGGTTGAAAACGGATGCGGATGGAGGCTTTGTCTTCTTCATCAATCACAACGCGCTCCATCTTTTCCAATTGGCGAACACGGCTTTGCACCAGCACAGCTTTGGCGGCCTGTGCCCGGAAACGCTCGATAAACTCTTCGATTTCTTGAATTTGTTTTTGCTGTGATTCCCATGCGTGGAGTTGCTGCTGGCGTCGTTCTTCACGCAGCTCAATATATTTGGAATAATTCACCTTGTAATCATAAATCCGTCCCAATGTAAGTTCGATAGTACGTGTGGTGACGGCATCGATAAATGCCCTATCGTGTGAAATCAAGACCACGGCATTGGCTTGAGTTTTAATAAAATCTTCAAGCCAGCCAATGGATTCAATATCCAGATGGTTGGTGGGCTCATCCAAAAGCATAATGTCGGGATTGCGAAGAAGGAGTTTTGCTAATTCGATACGCATACGCCATCCACCACTAAATTCATCTGTCGGGCGGTCAAGGTCAGCGCGTTTGAATCCAAGTCCGAGCAAAGTCTTTTCAACAGCTCCGTCAAAATTGGTGTCCTCGATACGGGCCAAACGCTCATGGGCATGGGTGAAGTCGTCGATCAGTTTCGAATAGTTGTCAGATTCATAGTCGGTTCTCGTTTCCAATTGACGGTTCATCTCTTCGATTTGGTGCTGCAAATCCATGATATGCGAAAAAGCTTGCGAGGCTTCTTCCCGAACCGTACGCACATCGGAAACCTCCATCACCTGGGGCAAGTAGCCGATCGTGGTGCCGTCAGGCATCGAGACTGTGCCCTTGTAACTTTTATTGATTCCGGCCAATATCTTGAGCATTGTGCTTTTGCCGGCTCCGTTCTTCCCGACTAAAGCGATGCGATCCTTGTCGTTGATGATATAATTGATGTTGTCGAAAAGGGTTTTCCCCGACATTTCTACTTTGAGACTTTCTACGATTAGCATTGATCCTAAATTATTAAAGTTGCAAAGATAAGCTAAATAAATGAATCGAAAAAGCTGGAAACTTTCACTTGGTTTCCGGTTTTCATCTATTGGGGTATAATACAAATTTTATTCACACTTGTCAATCCCATCACGATCTCCACTTCCATCATATTGATCGCAAATTTGCTTGGAATCAAAAAGTTTCGGGCAGGAAAGAAAAAGGACTAATGCCACTAAAGCCGGATATATGCTGGCGCAATCCCGGCAGGGAGAGGATACCGATGATTTTATTTGCAAAAATCGTCCGAAATACAATAAATTTATCCAAGCAGTGTTTTTCTTCCTCAAACCATGCTATGGTTCACTGGTGTCCCTGCAAGACGGTCTATATCCCACGTTTTGAACGATATAAAAGCTGTTTCATATCAAATCAACTATAAAATTCCCCATGAAGGCTTTTTTAAAGACAACTAATTATCATATAGTTAAACAACACCTTGGGCCATCATGCCCCGCGCTACTTTCATGAATCCGGCCACGTTGGCCCCTTTCACATAATTGATGTAGCCACCTTTCTCTTTTCCATGCTCTACGCATTGACTGTGGATGTTGTGCATGATTTGGTGAAGACGTTGGTCAACTTCCGCCTCATTCCACTGCAAGTGCATCGCATTTTGTGTCATTTCCAATCCGGAAGTAGCAACTCCACCTGCATTCACAGCCTTTCCTGGAGCAAACAAGACTTTGTTTTCGATTAAAAAGTCCACAGCTTGAGCAGTACACCCCATGTTGGAAATCTCGGCAACACATTTGACGCCATTAGCAACTAAGGTTCGGGCATCTTCTTCATCGAGTTCATTTTGAGTGGCACAGGGCAAGGCGATCTCCACCTTTTGTCCCCAGGGACGTTTTCCTTCGTGGAATTCTGCATTTGGAAATTCTTCCACATAAGGAGCAACAATGTCTTCACCCGAAGCCCGAAGCTCGAGCAAGAAGTCGATTTTTTTTCCTGAAATACCTTCCTTGTCATAAATGTAACCATCAGGGCCAGAGATCGTAACCACTTTACCCCCCAATTCGGTAGCTTTCAAAGCCGCACCCCAAGCCACATTTCCAAAACCGGAAAGCGCAATGGTTTTGCCCTGAATATCCAAACCATGAGTTTTTAGCATTTCGCTCACGAAATACAATCCCCCAAAACCAGTCGCCTCGGGACGAATCAAAGAGCCTCCGTAGTCGAGCCCTTTTCCGGTGAATGTACCTGTATTCTCGCGAGCCAATTTTTTATACATTCCATACAGATAGCCAATTTCGCGGCCTCCCACGCCAATGTCTCCAGCCGGAATGTCGGTATCTGGTCCAATATTTCGCCACAATTCGATCATGAATGCCTGGCAGAAACGCATCACTTCGGCATTGGATTTCCCTTTTGGATTGAAGTCGGATCCACCTTTCGCTCCACCCATCGGAAGGGTTGTCAGTGCATTTTTGAACGTTTGTTCAAACCCTAAAAATTTGAGGATGGACAGGTTCACCGAAGGGTGAAAACGGAGTCCACCTTTGTAGGGGCCTATTGTGTTGTTGAATTGAACTCGGTATCCGATGTTCACCTGTACATCCCCTTTGTCATCCACCCAAGCCACCTTGAATGTGAATATCCGGTCGGGTTCTACCAAACGCTCAATGAGCTTGGCCTTTTCAAACTCGGGATGTTCGTTATAAACATCTTCAATAGAGAAAAGCACTTCCTTCACAGCCTGCAAATACTCTGCTTCACCCGGATGGCGGGCTTCAAGAGTTGCCAGGATATTTTCTACTTTCATGTCGATTAGTATTTAATCTGCCAATACTATATAATATGCGAATAATAAATTCTAAGACCAGTTACTTCCGTCTCTCTGCTTTATGCGACATCGTCTTCGTTTACGATCAGATTGTCGATGATGAAAACCTGCCTGTCGGGAGTATTTTTTCCCATGTAGAAATTCAGCATTTCTTTCACCAAGTCTTCCTTTTTCATAGTCACTTTGTCAAGGCGCATATCTTTTCCGATGAAATGGACAAACTCGTCGGGAGAAATCTCTCCTAATCCTTTGAAACGGGTAATTTCCGGACTGGTACCCAGTTTGGCGATAGCATTTACACGTTCTTCTTCGGAATAGCAGTAAATTGTCTCCTTTTTGTTTCGCACCCGGAAAAGGGGTGTCTGCAAAATATACACATGGTTTTTCTTGATCAAATCGGGGAAAAACTGAAGGAAAAACGTAAGTATCAGCAAGCGAATGTGCATTCCGTCGGTATCGGCATCGGTAGCGATAATGACTTTGTTGTAGCGCAATCCATCCAATCCTTCCTCGATGTTAAGAGCCGCTTGCAACAAGTTGAACTCTTCGTTTTCATATACGATTTTTTTTGTCAACCCAAAAGAATTCAAAGGCTTTCCCCGCAAGCTGAACACCGCTTGCAGATTAGGGTTGCGACTTTTGGTGATGGAACCGCTGGCTGAATCTCCCTCGGTGATAAAGATGCAAGTGTCATCCAAGCTATCCCCTTTTGTATCGCTGTAATGGATTCGGCAATCACGCAATTTACGGTTATGGAGATTCGATTTTTTAGCCCTTTCGCGGGCCAGTTTCGAAACTCCGGCAATGGCTTTCCGCTCTTTTTCGGAATCGAGTATTTTTTTGTGCAGGATATCTGCTGTTTCTGCATTTTTGTGCAAGAAATTATCCAATTCCTTTTTCAAAAAGTCGCCAATGAATTTTTGTACCGAAAGTCCGCCAGGCCCCATGTCCTTGGAGCCGAGTTTTGTCTTGGTTTGGGATTCGAAAATCGGCTCCTCCACTTTCACGCTGATGGCCGCCACCACACCGCTGCGGATATCGGCATAATCAAAGTTCTTGTTGTAAAATTCCTTGATGACACGGGAAAGTGCTTCGCGGAAAGCCGACTGGTGCGTTCCTCCTTGCGTGGTGTGTTGCCCATTGACAAACGAATAATACTCTTCACCATATTGGTTGGTGTGTGTAATCACCACTTCGATATCGCTATCTTTCAGGTGAATGATCGGATAGAGCGCTTCGGCAGTAAGATTTTCGTTGAGCAGGTCTGCCAACCCGTTCTTCGAGAAATATTTTTCTCCATTATAATAAATTGACAAGCCTGTATTCAGGTAAACATAGTTTTTCAACAAGCTTTCCACATATTCTTTTCGATAGAGGTAATTCGTGAAAATGGTGTCATCCGGCTTGAATTCGACATAAGTTCCGTTTTCCTCGGTAGTAGGTTCGATGACAGTTTCAGCTACGACCACCGCTTTTTGATACTCCACACGCACTGTCTCTTTTTCACGGAAACTCTGCATCACAAAATGGGAGGAAAGCGCATTTACAGCCTTAATACCCACCCCGTTCAATCCGACCGATTTCTTAAATGCTTTGGAATCGTATTTTGCGCCGGTGTTCATTTTGGATGAAACATCTTTCACTTTGCCAAGAGGCACACCTCGGCCGTGGTCGCGGATAGATACTTTTTCTTCGGTAATCTTTATCTCAATTGTTTTGCCATACCCCATCATGTATTCGTCGATGGAGTTGTCGAGCACCTCTTTGAGCAAAACATAAATGCCATCGTCCGCGGAAGTTCCATCACCCAATTTGCCGATGTACATCCCCGGTCTCCGGCGGATATGTTCTTGCCAGTCAAGCGTTTTTATATCATCGTCCGAATAGTCGGATCCCGACACATTTAATTCCAATTCTTCTTCTGCCATGATGCGGATAGTTTGTTTTTCATCTTCAAAGATATGTATTATTTTAAATATCCTGAATAGGAATATACATAATTGTTGCTGGAGAAACAGAAAACAGACTGGGTGATACTGTATTTTTTTTGCCAATAGGGCTGGATATGTGAAAACATTTTCTTCCATATAATAGAAAGTGTAATTATCAAAAATGAGTCCGTTTTTTGCTTTCCATTTTGAATTCTTTTACTTAAATGTTACCTTCCCGTTATTACGGCACAATTAAATTTAACAAAAATAATCCTAAATGGAGAATTTTATTGTTGACCACAGATATTAAAAACCCAATAAATTGTAATACTTTTAGAGTCTGAAAAAAAATTGTAAAATGGAATTCATAGAAGAAATAGACAATTACGATTGGGATATACTTAAAGAACGGATATATAGTAAAACGTCCCAAGACGTGGAGATCGTACTGAAGAAACAACGACGGGATATTGATGATTTCATGACGCTGATTTCTCCAGCAGCGTTGCCTTACCTGGAGCAAATGGCGCAACTTAGCCGAAAATACACCCGACAACGTTTTGGAAACACAATTCAGTTTTATGTGCCGCTTTATCTGACCAACTCGTGCATCAACCACTGCGTGTATTGTGGATTCAACCACAACAACGACATCAAACGAATTATCCTTACCGATGAGCAAATTCTCCGTGAGGTGAAAGCGATTAAAGAAATGGGCGATTTCCAACACCTGTTGTTGGTGACGGGCGAAAATCCTCGCGATGCAGGTGCGGACTATATCCAACATGCCATGGAGCTGGTGAAACCTTATTTTTCGAGTATCTCGATTGAAGTGCAACCTTTGAAAGAAGCCGAGTATAGACAGTTGGCAAATGCTGGATTAAATGCTGTTTACTGCTATCAGGAAACTTACAACAAAGCACGTTACAAAACATATCACCCCAAAGGGATGAAATCCAAATTCGATTGGCGAATCGAAGGTTTCGACCGGATGGGACGAGCCGGGATCCATAAGATTGGTTTGGGTTTTCTGGTTGGTTTGGAAGATTGGCGCACCGATGCCACGATGATGGCCTTGCATTTGCGCTATTTGCAGAAACAATATTGGCAAACCAAATTCAGCCTCTCTTTTCCTCGGATGCGCCCACACGAAGGAGAAAGCTTTCAACCCAACGTGGTGATGACCGACCCAGAGTTGGCACAAATCATTTTTGCTTACCGCATTTTCGACAACGATGTGGAAATATCGCTGTCCACGCGCGAAAGTTCTATTTTCAGGGATAACATGACCTCGTTAGGAATCACTTCCCTGAGTGCCGGTTCTAAAACCGATCCGGGAGGTTATGCCGTCTATCGATCGGAATTGGAACAGTTTGTAGTGAATGACGACCGGACTCCCGACGAAGTATTGTCTGCCGTGAAGAAACAAGGATATGAAGTGGTGTGGAAAGATTGGGACTTAGCCTTGCAGTGACTCTTTTTCATGAAGGAAACAGCTTTCCCGATCTCTTTTCGGCTTTTGTTTCAAGCTCGTTTTTTAGTTCGTATTTCACCCCTATGAAGCCTTATCCTTTCTTACAATCCATTAAACAACACCCCTTCAAAGAGCAATGCCGGAATTTTCCAGGGTGAATTTTTGCGGGGGTCGTTGCCCACTGCTACCAGGTTTTTCCATAGATCCAGGATGTTTCCCGTGATGTTCATTTCCCCGATAGGCGACACCACTTTTCCGTCTTTTATAAGAAAACCCTCGATGCCCATGGAGAAGTCTCCGGTTGTCTGATTCGTATTTCCCCCGTTGAATCCGCTTACCCAGATTCCGTATTCGGTCTGGCGGAGGAGCCCGTTGAAGTCGGTGTTTCCCAATTCAAAGTTCAATATAGAAGGGGCCGATATAGTGGGATCAACACCCATTTTCACCGAATTGTAGGTGTCGATGAAATAAGTTTGCAATATGCCCTTTTCAATGATCTGGAGTTCGGATGTGGCAACCCCTTCTCCGTCGTACCAGCGTGCGCCGAACGAGCCTGCAAGGTGTGGCGTGTCGTGGATGGTGACCAATGGGGAAATGATTTGTTCTCCCAACTTGTCGATCAGGAATGAATTTTTCTGCTGCAGGGCGGTTCCCATAATTGATGAAATGAGGGGTGACACCATTCGTGAGGCCTGAGTGTTGTCCAAGAGCAATTGGTACTTTCCGGAAGCCGCTTGTTTTTGTCCCACTTTGCCCAAAGCCCTTTCAAACGCCTTGCGGGCGATGCCTTCCTTCTGCAAGTCTTTCCAAAAAATGGTGCTGTCGAACCAAAACGAATCGGGACGCGCATCCGTGTCGGTTTTCAAAGCCACTTCCGAAGAGAGGCTGAAAGACGAATCTTGTGAACAAGCTTCGAAACCATTGCTGGCCACCATATACTCGGCGCTGCGGTTGTCCTCGTAGCTGGATGTGACGGAAATCACGCGCTTGTCCTTGCCATAGACTTCTGCAGTGGTCTGTTTGAGCAAGTCTATTTTGCCGTTCACATTTATCGACAAGTAGGAGTCGTCGTAAAGTTCAAGCCCGTCGCCTTTCCCCTGATAGTAACGGGAATGTTCCGGCAAACGTCGGGCAAGATCCTTTGCCAAGAAACGTGTTGCAACAATCCCTTCGCGGATAATTGTATGTAGTTCTGCTTTTTCGAGCCGGTTCGTGGAGAATGAAGCGTAGCGGCCATCCACAAAGAGTTCGATACCGAGTTTGTTTTCGCTGCTTTGCTGGAGCTTGTCCAACTGCGTGTTGCGGAAATCGAACGAACTGTTGTCGGCCACAGCAAAAGAAATCCGTGCCTGTTGGCATCCGTTTTTGAGGGCAAATTCCATGCAGCCCTGCGCTATATCTTTTTGTTCTTGGGTAATCATGATTTGTAATTAGGTGTTGTCCTTTTTTGTTGATTCGTTGATTTGTAAATTCGTAAATTTGTGAATTCGTTGATTCGCGGATTTGCTAATTCGCTATATTGGCACATTGGCATATTATCCCATTGGCACATTACTCCATTCACTCTCCTCCCACGATCAATTTGCTTATTAGCACCGAGGGCAGCCCCTGGCCCACGGGCACACTTTGTCCTTCCTTGCCGCAAGTCCATGTGCCTTCATCTATTTTGAGGTTGTTGCCCACCATGGTGATGTCGGCCAAGGCTCTCGGCCCGTTTCCAATCACATTGATGTCCTTGATGGGTTGGGTGAGGCGACCGTTTTCGATGAGGTAGCCTGTTTTGACAAAGAAGGTGAAATCTCCTGCGCCTATCTGTACTTGTCCGTTGGTGAAATTATCCACATAAACGCCCTGTTTGACCTGCGCAATGATTTCTTCCTCTGGAATATTTCCTGATTCCATATAGGTGACACGCATGCGGGGCATGGGTGCGTGACGAAACGATTGGCGGCGTCCGTTGCCGGTGGGCGCCACATCGTAATGCTTTGCGCTGATTCGGTCGTGCAGGTAGCTGTTTAGGATGCCTTCTTTGACGATGTATGTTTTTTGCGATTCCACGCCCTCGTCGTCGTAGTTGATGGCTCCACGAGCATGCTCGATGGTGCCGTCGTCCACCACGTTGATGGAAGTGTCGCATACTTCTTTGCCAAGCTTGTCGGAAAAAATGGAAACACCTTTTCTGTTGAAATCGGCTTCGAATGCATGCCCGATGGCTTCGTGCAGCAAGATTCCCGATCCGCCTGCTCCCATCACCACGGGCATTTCGCCCCCTTTGGGTTTCACTGCTTTGAACATCAATGCTGTTTGTGCCACCACTTCCTGCGCCAATGTTTCCACCAATTCGTCCGAAAGAAATTCGAAACCTTGGCGGAAGGCACGCGAAGAATGCCCGTTTTCAATTTTTGTCCCATCCTGCATGGTGCAAGATGCGTGCATCAACGCCATGGGGCGGTAGTCGCTCGTAAGCACTCCTTCCGAATTGCAGAACAAGGTGTAGGAAGTGGCATCAGAAAGTGCCACAATAGCTTTGATAACACGCTTGTCGAGTTCGAAAATGCGGTCGTTCAGTTTTTGCACGTATTCTTTTTTCCGTAAAATCTCTACGCTTTCCCAAGGCATTTCGATAGGATAGTAGTTGTGGAAATATTTCTCGGTAAGTTTGATTTCTTTATGCTGCTTCGCTACCGATGCAATTCCCGCAGCCGTCTTTGCCGCACGAACCATATCTTCTGGAAGGGTATTTTCCACATAAGCATAACCCGTTTGGTCGCCAGCCACGGTGCGTATTCCCACCCCGTAATCCACATTCGATGCGGCACGGTTCACTTCACCATCGCGTAAACTGATTTGGTTGCTTCTCGTGTGCTGGAAGTATAAGTCGGCGTAATTGCCGCCTTTTTCGAGAGCTGCCGCAAGAACCTTTTTCAAGTCCTCCATAGATACCCCAAAATGAGACAGCATGGCCTCGGTTGTGATGTTATTCATAATTCTATAATGTAAATGCAATCAGGTGTCACTTCCAGAGAAACTAATCCCCTTGGAAAATTTCAAAAGCGCAAAGTTAACAATAAACTGAATGAATATGGATTATTTGCCAAACGGGCTATCAAAAAAAACAGAAAAAGACCATTCTTTTATCTTGTATATCTTGAGGATTACCGCCAACCAGGTAGTTTTGAAGATGAAGCACTCTGGATTACAAAACCATAAAGGTGTCTTGCCTGGCATTCAACTGAAATCTACCGATGAAATCCTGCACCAAAAAGTGTTGAAGATAATCAATAGGGACATTTCAAACCCGGGACTAAATGTCGAAATAATTAATCTTTCAATCTCGGAAGTGGGCCATTCAAGAGGTTTCTCCAACTTATCGCATTTCTCGAATCCCTTTTGCGAATTCTATGGAATTTCGCCCACAGATTATGTTCCATCACCCTCCGGTGACAAGCTTGATGATTCCCCCAATTAACCCTAGATCAAGTATAAATTATGTTATGTGGCATATTTAGTCAATCAGAATCAATCTTTTGTCGAAATTTATTGTTATTTTTGCGTACTCAATTTATGAACCAATTAAGTTTAGAACTTTAAATTAAAAAAGCAATGGTAAATTACAAAGAATTAGGGCTGGTAAACACCAAAGAATTGTTTGCTAAAGCTGTAAAAGGCGGATATGCAATCCCGGCCTTCAATGTAAATAACTTGGAACAGCTTCAGGCTATTGTTCAAGCTGCGGCTGAAACTAAATCACCTGTTATCGTTCAAGCATCGAAAGGTGCCCGCCAATACGCAAACGCAATCTTGTTGCGCTACTTGCTTCAAGGAGCAGTAGAATATGCAAAATCTTTGGGTTGGGAAAACCCACAAATCGTTCTTCACCTGGATCACGGAGATTCTTTCGAAACTTGCAAAGAATGTGTCGATTCTGGTTTCTCATCGGTGATGATCGACGGTTCACACCTTCCTTACGAAGAAAACATCGCTCTTACCAAAAGAGTAGTTGAATATGCTCACGCGCATGGCGTAACTGTAGAAGGCGAACTTGGCGTACTTGCTGGTATCGAAGACGACGTAGTTGCCGAACACCACACCTACACTCAACCTGAAGAAGTAGTTGACTTTGCTACCAGATCAGGTGTAGATTCATTGGCTATCTCTATCGGTACTTCTCACGGGGCAAACAAATTTACTCCAGACCAATGCACTCGCGATGAAAACGGACTATTGGTTCCTCCTCCATTGCGTTTCGATATCCTTGAAGCCATTGAAAAAGAACTTCCTGGATTCCCTATCGTATTGCACGGAGCATCATCAGTTCCTCAAGAAGAAGTGGCTACTATCAACAAATACGGCGGTGCATTGAAAGATGCGATCGGTATTCCCGAAGACCAATTGCGTAGGGCGGCTGCTTCTGCTGTTTGTAAAATCAACATCGATTCTGACAGCCGTTTGGCATTGACAGCTGCGGTGCGTGAAGTATTGGCCACAAAACCTGGCGAATTCGATCCACGCAAATATTTGGGCCCGGCTCGCGACAACATGAAGAAGCTTTACAAACACAAAATTGAAGCTGTTCTTGGAAGCGCAGGTAAAGCATAATGCGTTAGACATTTTCGGATGACAAATACATTGAGGTCTCCTTTCCCTATCAGGGAAAGTGAGGCCTTAATTGTTTCTGTCACAACGGTGTATAATTATTCATTTTCGTCTTTTTTTTGCATTTCTAATAGGTTATTCGGCGATAGGTTTGTAACTTTGCAGCCCAATACACTAAAACAACAGATTTTAATTAATTCTAATCATTTACTCTATGAAAAAGTACAATTTCAGCGCAGGCCCGTCAATCCTACCACAGCAAACAATCGAAGAAACAGCCAAAGCTATTCTCGATTTCAACGGATCGACTCTTTCGCTGATGGAAGTAAGCCACCGTGGAAAGGATTTTCAGGCGGTTATGGACGAGACAGTTGATTTGTTTAAAGAATTGCTTAATGTTCCAGAAGGATATTCCGTGGTTTTTCTTGGTGGTGGTGCCAGCTTACAATTCTGCATGGTCCCTTTCAACCTTTTGGAAAAAAAAGCGGCCTATCTGAACACTGGCACTTGGGCAAACAAAGCCATGAAAGAAGCAAAGTTTTTCGGTGAAGTTGTTGAAGTTGCTTCCTCCAAGGCTGATAATTATACTTATGTTCCCAAAGATTTCGTAATCCCTACTGATGCGGATTATTTCCACATCACGTCCAACAATACCATTTTTGGTACAGAGCTTCACACAGACTTGGATTCTCCTGTGCCGATGATCGCAGACATGTCGTCTGATATTTTCTCTCGCCCGGTGGATGTTTCAAAATATGGCATTATCTATGGTGGCGCACAAAAAAACTTGGCTCCTGCCGGTTTGGCATTCGCCGTTGTCAAAAATGATATTTTGGGCAAAGTGAGCCGTGCAATCCCAACCATGCTCGACTACCGCACATTCATTGAAAGTGGCTCCATGTTCAATACTCCTCCTGTGGTTCCTGTTTATGCGGCGATGCAAACTCTTCGCTGGCTGAAAACCAATGGTGGAGTGGAAGCAATGTACAAGGTAAATCAGGAAAAAGCGGGTATTCTATATCATGAAATCGACCGTAATCCATTGTTCAAAGGAACAGCGGCCGTGGAAGATCGTTCCCTGATGAATGTTTGCTTCGTAATGAGCGACGAACACAAGGATTTGGAAGCTGATTTCTTGAAATTTGCGACAGACAGAGGTATGAGCAGTTTGAAAGGGCACCGTTCTGTGGGCGGTTTCCGTGCATCTATCTACAACGCAATGCCTATCGAAGGGGTTCAGACTTTGATCGCTGCCATGCAAGACTTCGAAAAGCAAGCTGGCAAATAATCAAGAAAATGTGCCAATGAGGATAATGTGCCGATATGCCAATTAGCAGACGGATATATTATCTTTCACTTAAAGTCAATTTCAATAATAAATTCAACAAATACTAAAAAGCTAATAGCTAAAGGCTAACAGCTAATATAAAAATATGAAAGTATTAATTGCAACAGACAAACCCTTTGCTGCGGAAGCCGTGAGAGGAATCCGCGAAGTGGTGGAAGGTGCGGGCTACGAGCTGGCTTTGCTTGAAAAATACACAGAAAAACAACAATTGCTCGATGCCGTGGCTACAGCTGATGCCGCCATCATTCGTAGTGACATTTTCGACGACGAAGTGTTGGCTGCTGGCAAACAATTGAAAATCGTTGTCCGTGCAGGTGCCGGATACGACAATATCGATTTGGATTCATCCAAAGCCAAAAACATTGTGGTGATGAACACTCCGGGGCAAAATGCCAATGCGGTTGCCGAATTGGTGTTTGGACTCACTGTTTATGCCATCCGCAATTTTTACAACGGAACTTCCGGAACCGAATTGCTTGGCAAAAAATTGGGCATCCATGCTTACGGAAACGTAGGCCGCAACGTGGCCCGCGTAGCCAAAGGATTTGGTATGGAAGTGTATGCTTACGATCCATTTTTGAGCAAAGAAGCCATCGAAGCAGAAGGTGTGGAAGCCGTTTCTTCCGTGGAAGAGCTTTACAGCACTTGCCAATTTGTGTCGCTGCATATTCCAGCTACAGCCGAAACCAAAAACTCCATCAATTATGCCTTGTTGAGCAAGCTTCCCAAGAAAGGCGTGTTGATCAACACTGCCCGCAAGGAAGTGATCAACGAAGCGGAATTGGTGAAAGCCTTGGAAGAACGTGCCGATTTGAAATACCTGACCGATATCAAACCTGGAAACCACGACGAATTGGTTGCCAAATTTGCCGACCGCTATTTTGCCACTCCTAAAAAAATGGGTGCGCAAACTGCCGAAGCGAATATCAACGCAGGGATTGCTGCTGCAAAACAAATCGTGGATTTCTTCCAGACTGGAAATGAAAAATTCCGAGTGAATAAATAAGGAGATTTTCTTAATCTATATTGAAAATAAGCCCTGAGTAAGTATTACTTGGGGCTGTTTTTTTATGTGATGTGGAAATAGCGAGTTCGCAACGCGACAAACGGTTCAAAGTTCTTCGAATGATTTTTGAGTCTGGCAATCTCGACTAAATCTCCAATCGGCCACTTATTTACATATACCCCATTTTCCCGCATAATAAAAATGTGGATTCAATCAATGTGGAATGATGGTGAAATAAGATTCGTGTCGTTTAATATAGTGAAAACATCCCGACTAAATTGTTGTTGTAAATCGCCGTCGGATAATTAGTTTTCGAAAGTTAGCTTAACCTTCCTTACATTCTTGCTCCAAGATTTTTTTCTTGAGATCAACGCCCCATCTATATCCGCTCAGTTTGCCGGTAGATCTGACAATTCTGTGGCAAGGAATAAGCACGGCTATGTTGTTTCTTCCTATGGCATTGCCTACGGCACGCACTGCCTTGGGCCTTCCGATCCTGTTTGCAATCTCGGAATAGGTTGACGTATTTCCATAAGGGATTTGCAGAAGGGCGTCCCACACTGTTTTCTGAAACTCCGAGCCAACAATATCCAATTTGATTTTGGATGCATCACTCAGCTTTCCATCTATTATGTCAAGTGCATTCTGATGTGCCGGATCGTTTTTCTCATTTAAGAAAGCCTTTGGAAAATGAGATTGAAGCTTCTCTCGTGCAGATTCCGTGTCTTCTGCAAAGGAAACAAAACAGATTCCTTTCGGGCTGCTGGCTATCAACACCTGTCCCCATCGGCTATTGTGGAATGAGTAGGACAATGTTTCTTTTGCGAGGTTGTTTTCGTTTTTTTCAGACGTAGTCATGTTGAAATAATAGATTGGTTGTACATCTATTTTAAAACAAAGATACCTCGTTTTTGTTTTCACCCTACCCGGTAGTTTCACTTATTCACTATTGCTTATCCTTCAGATGTAAATACCAATAGGTAGATCCCACCATCAGCATTCCGCCGATAAAGTTTCCGAGGGTGGCTGGAATCAGGTTGTTGACAATGAATTCTGTCCACGAGATGTGTGCACCTGAGTAGATGGATGCGGGTATGAAAAACATGTTGGCGATGGAGTGTTCGTATCCAAGGGTGACAAAGAGCATTACCGGAATCCAGATGCCGATGCACTTTCCAATGATGTCTTTCGAAGCATATCCCATAAACATGCCAAGGCAAACTAACCAATTGGCCCCGATGGCCTTCACAAACACAGTTGTCCAGTCCTGAAACACTTTATGCTCGGCATAATGATGGAGATAAGATTTCCAAGGGTCGTGGTCCAACAAGCCAACATCGTAGGACAGCAGGAATGCGATGATTTGCGTTCCCACAAAATTGAAAAGATAGGAGAGGAGCAATATTTTCAAGAAGCCATATAGCTTGATTTGTTTTTGCAGGATCAGATAGGTGAATCCCGCACAATTGCTCGTAAACAAATCGGCACCGGTCAGAGACACCATAATCAGGCCGATGGGGAAGAGTGCACCTGCTATGAATTTCAGGATTCCGGGATTTGCCTCGCCGATTCCGGGCATTCCTCCGGCAACCATAACCGTCAATAATCCACCGAAAGCAATGAAGGCTCCCCCGAGAATGGAAATAATGCCAAATTTTGTAAGGGAAAGGCTGTTTTTGTAAACAGAGGATGCCGCAAATTCTTGCGTCATTTCATAAGGCTTGTTGTAGTGAGCCATAATCTAAAAATAAGTTTTAAGTTGGCTGATAGCCAGTAGCTATTGAAAAATGAAATAAATTGGCATATTTGGGAAGATTTCCAAGGAAAATACCCTGAATAAATATGTTCCCAAACGACACTGATATCGTGCGCAAAAATACAGGTATTATTGCTTATGACAAAGGATTTGTTAAATAAATTTAGGAAAGAAGTTTCAATCCCTGAATTGAATCCCAAACTGTGCCTTTAGTGAATTCACTCTGCTTTTCCCTTCAAAAAACTTATCAACAGCTTCCTCTTTTTTAGCAATTTTGAACCCGGTTTTTTCCTTCTAAATGCTTTTCTTTGCAATAAGATGAATGACAATGTACTCCAAAAACTCAAGACTTTAGCCAAATCGGCCAAGTATGACGTTTCCTGCTCTTCTAGCGGTACAGTTCGCCAAAATTCGGCGGGCGGGCTGGGAAATACGGTGGGTGGAATGGGTATTTGCCACAGCTTTAGCGAGGACGGACGTTGTATAGCCCTGCTCAAAATCATGCTCACGAACTATTGCATCTACGATTGCGCCTACTGCATCAACCGCCGAACGAACGACATTCGCCGGGCTACTTTCACAGTGGACGAATTGGTGGAACTGACCATCGAATTCTACCGAAGGAATTACATCGAGGGGCTTTTCTTAAGCTCGGGCATCATCCACAGCCCCGACTACACCATGGAGCGGATGGTGCGCGTGGTGAAACAACTACGGGAAGTGCATCGTTTCAACGGCTACATCCACATGAAGAGTATTCCCGGAGCAAGTCGTGAACTGATAGATGAAGCGGGATTGTATGCCGACCGCATGAGTGTGAACTTGGAGATCCCCACCGAAGCGAATCTCAAGCTTCTTGCTCCCGAAAAGGATCACCGCAGCGTGTATAAACCGATGAAGTACATCCAGCAGGGTGTGCTCCAGAATATTGAGGATAGGAAAAAGTTTCGGAAAGCACCCCGTTTTGTTCCGGCTGGGCAAAGCACCCAAATGATTGTGGGAGCAACAGACGAACGCGACAAAGACATTCTTCGGGTTTCGTCCATCCTCTACCAACAGACACAAATGCGCCGGGTGTATTATTCCGGTTACATTCCTGTCAACAGCTACGACAAACGCCTTCCTACCTTGAAGCAAGCCCCGCTGGTGCGTGAAAACCGCCTCTATCAAGCCGACTGGCTGATGCGCTTTTACCAATACCGGGCCGACGAGATTGTCGATGATTCGTATCCCGACCTCGATCTGGAGATTGACCCCAAGCTCTCGTGGGCATTGCGCCATCCCGAGACCTTCCCTGTGGATATCAACAAGGCGGATTATGCCATGATCCTGCGTGTGCCGGGAATCGGTGTTAAATCGGCACAGTTCATTGTAATGTCGCGCCGACATGGACGCTTGAATGCTTCGCATCTGAAGAAAATCGGCATCGTGATGAAGAAAGCGCAGTGTTTTATCACCTGCAACGAATTGCCAACATTCACCGTACAGGAAGCAACACCGGAATATGTCCGCAAGGTATTGACGGAACCCAAGAAGAAGGCGGATGGCGGCCAATTGTCGATCATTTTTCCTGATTGATTCCGCTATGAGGCAGTTTTTCAATTTCAAGTTAATTTATTTGCCTGAAATCTTAAGAATGAAATTGCTTGAGCAATAAAGGCATAAAAGTACCTTCCTCAAAAAATCTCAATCATGCTTGTATTCTTCTACGACAAAACATTCGAGGGCTTGCTGACGGCCATTTTTGATGCTTACAGCCGGAAAACGTTTCCTGACAAATTGTTGGGTGTGGGAGATATTCCACCTTTGTTTTTGACAGAAGAATATATGGTGATTTCGGACGAGGAAAAGTCCGGTCGGGTGTGTACAGCCTTGGAAAAGAAAATGACAAAGGGAGCTTGCAATATGCTGACCCATTTGTGGCTATCGGAAGAGGCAGGTAGTGACGAACTCCTCTTCCGCTACATCCGCAAGACGATAGACAGCCCGGTCTCCATCGAGACAAATTTTGCCGATGCCGATGTGCTGGAAGCCCACCAGTTGGCAAGGAAAGTTTCGCACGAAGCGCATTTCCAGAAGCAGTTTGTCCGTTTTCAAAAGGCAGCCGATGATATTTTCTTTGCGGCTGTTTCACCCCGCTACAATGTTCTGCCTTTGATTATCGACCATTTCAAAGACCGTTTTGCCGATCAAAAATGGGTAATTTACGATCTGAAACGCCATTATGGTTATTATTACGATTTGCAAACCTGCGAGGAGATGACCCTGGATAACGACAAGCATTTGCTCGGCGGCAAGTTGGACGAAAAGCTGATGGCGGAAGACGAGAAAATGTTTCAGGAGCTTTGGAAAGGCTATTTCAAATCCATGACGATAAAAGAGCGCATCAACCTGAAATTGCAACGCCAACACATGCCAAAACGGTTTTGGAAATATCTGACCGAAAAACAATAAATATACCTCGTAGAGACGATACATGCATCGTCTAAAACACCCATATTGATCGGTGCATTGTCTCTACCGGATTTCCACCCCTTTTACCTTTTCATTGCCATGGAATGTGGGAAAATACATCAATTCGGCCTTGGCTGGGTTTAGCGTGTATTTTCCGGTAAACCGGGGATTCAATTCGATGCTGAACGAATGGTTCCCTTTATCCATCCGGTTGCAGAAAATCACCACTTTGTCTTTGAAATATTCGCTGTGATTTACCGACCAATAGGAGTTCGGTTTTGTTTCGTAGGAGCAGCCTGCCGGAATCGGCACTTCGATTTGGACGTATTGGGCATCTGCTTTCACATCCACCGAAACTTTCAACGTGACTGCTTTTCCAGCCTTCAATACGGAAGCCGTGTCGTTGTTGTCTGCAAAACAAGATTTCACAGCAAAGCCTTTTTTTGCTTCAACTGCCGGATCAGGGTTCCAAGCTTGCTGATAGCTTGTGATGAATACGGGGGCCGTTCCTCTTTTCTGTATCTCAACCTCTTTTCCGGCTATTTTGAGTACTTCTGCATAAGGAAATTTTGTGATTAGGCTGCCGTTCACATTCAAACTTACATCTTTCAACGATTGGTTTTCATTGAGCATATCCGGCAAAATGGTTTCCATGATACGGGTGGATTCATAGGTGTTTGTCCACTGCCCGTTGCGGCGGATTTCGAAGAAATAATTCCGTATTTTTTCGAGCTCGGCTTGCTTGTTTCCCATGTTTTTAAAGATGGAATATGCCATCAGGGTATATTCCGTATTGTTTTCGTAAGGGAGTTCGAAACGGAAATCACCATTGTCGCGATTTGTCCAATACAAAGAACCCAACAGCGCTTGGCGGCTGTATTTCATCAACGAATCGAGCGGGATTTGATTTTGCAAACCGATGGTTGCCATCACTTGAAAAGTTCTCAATTTGTCGGTGAGGGAATAATTTTTCAACAAGTTGATTTGCTTGAAATAGCCCTCAAAATCGATGGGAGCACTCAATCGTTTGAGAAGCAAAAGGCGGTCGAATAATTCTCCTTTAGCGTAAGGAAGCTTGTCGGGTAAAGCCATCTTAAGGCTTGCCAATCCTCCGTCAAGCTCGTGCTGATAATACTTTACCAGGGTTTCCTTGTCAAAATTAGTTGTGTAACCGGCATCTTGCGCATCGAGCATGGCGCTGATAACCTGCTTTGACACCCAAAAGACTGTTCCACTGTTGTTCCACCAGCCCCACAAACCAACCGTGTTTTTATTCTTATTCAGCTTTTGAATCAACTCATTCAGTTTCGATTCATTTCGGAAGTTTTTCCCTAAAAATTTGTAAAGCCGTTTTTGAGACAGCAAGGCCTTGATTTTAGAGGCCATCTGTTCGTTGCACAGGTATTTGTATTTTTCCACCTTGTCAATTTCATCCAAGAAAAGAGCAAAACTCGAAGCTTCCGCATGAACAGTCACCTCGCCCAAAGCGGGATCGGACTTTAGTTTGTGAACCAAGGTGTCGTTCAATACTTGAAAGTTTCCATAGGTTTGGAGCATTCCTTTTTCAAAAATTGGCAGTGAACGTTCTTCCCCATCCACAAAACCGTTGGGCGATTTGATGGAATACGAAATCGAAAGGCTGTCTCCTTCTGCTGCCTTCGTTGGGATATGATCCAGGTAATTTGTCTTGATTTTCAAATCGTTTACAACCGTTTCACTAGTCGATTTATAGCTTCGGGTCAATGAAATGGAATCTCCATAATAGTTGGAAATGCGTCCTGTGGCATTGAATTCATCGCCACGAATAGCGAAGCTGGGTAAAGAAAGCCGAGCTGTTAATGCCTTAAAAGAACGGATCGAAAGCTGTTGCTTGTCTGTCATCCGTTTTCCACCAATGGCAATAAAGTGGGCATTCCATGTGGTGATATCATCCGGATATGTCACTTCAAACGAAGCCTTTCCTTGTTTGTCGGTAGTCAAGCGGGGTTGCCAGAAAGCATCGTCGTGGAAATTCTTGCGGATGGAATTTCCTGGAACATCCGAACCGCCTTCGCTCAAAGCTTTATCCACTTTTGCCTTAAAACCTTTTGTTTGAATCATTATCACGCCATATTTAGCTCTTGCTCCATACAAAGCTGTTGCAGCAGCATCTTTTTATAAATGTAAGCCTTTTCCGAAAACCTTTTGCTGTCGGGCAGTTTCGTCTTTTGCGCATACAAGTAAAAAGGAAGGAGTAGGAAGAAAATAAGGGAAAAAGTTTGCTGTTTCATGGGACTCTAGTTTTGAATACAAGCAAACTTACAAAAAATATCTAAAACAAATCTATTTAATAAAAAATATGTGTGTTTATTTTAAAAAAATCAGGATGGCAAAATAGCACTTTATACCTCCGCTTTTCCATGTGTATTCATCATCCATACTGAAAACACTTCAATATATTGCCAAAAGGAACGGATCAGATGCTCGGGAAGAGCAGTTTCAAGCAAAGCCACTCGATAGCATTCGAGCCAAATCTTCCGTCCATTGGGGGTAATGGAGAATGGATGACGGCGAATAAGCATAGGCTGCCCGCGATGTTGGTTGAAATAGTCGGGGCCACCGCAAATTTGTATCATGAAATCGGACGAATGGAGCTTGGCTTGCTCAAATTCTTCGTCTCCTTGCGGAAACATCTTTTTGATAGCACTTTGACGCAACAAATCATAATGGCGGCTCACCATCCTTCTAATGCCTTCTTCACCAAGCGTTTTCCATATTTCAGTACTCGGTATTGTCACTTCGGGGCGCGCCCCTACAGGATATTCTTGTATCGTCAATTCCATTTCAATTTTCCTTTTTTAGTTTGAATTAGAGTTTTTTCCCTTTCAGTACAGACTCAATCAAAGTCAGCTCATCCTCCGAAAAACGGATATTGTCAAGAGCTTTGAGATTGTCGTCAATCTGTGCCACAGAACTTGTTCCAATAATAACCGATGTGACTACTTTGTTGCGAAGCACCCATGCCAGTGCCATTTCGGCAAGTGTTTGTCCCCGTTCAAGGGCAAGCTTGTTCAGAGTTCCAATGGTATCGATAAGTTTCGGTGTAATGTCTTCTTCCTTCAAGAAGCCCACACCTTTTGCCACCCGCGAATCAGCAGGGATACCATGCAGATACTTGTTCGTAAGAAGCCCTTGGGCCAACGGGGAGAAAGCGATGTATCCAAGCCCAAGTTCTTGACAAAGATCGAAATGGGCTTTTTCCACTTCCCGGCGGAACATGCTATACCGATCCTGATAAATGAGGCAACGGACATGCTGCTCCTTCATCAGTTCAGCCGCTTTTATAGCTTCCTCTACGGGATACTTGGACAAACCGATGTACAAAGCTTTTCCTTGACGGACAATGTCTATGAGAGCTTGAGCGGTCTCTTCTAGGGGCGTTTCGGGGTCGTAGCGGTGCGAATAGAATATGTCGAAATAGTCCAGACCTGTACGTTTCAGGCTTTGATCGATACTCGCCATGATGTACTTTCTGGAACCTCCATCACCATACGGCCCGTCCCACATCAAATGTCCGGCTTTGGAAGATATGATCATTTCATCCCGGTGATTTTTAAGTTGGGAAGATAGAATTTTTCCGAAGTTAATTTCCGCGCTTCCGGCTGGAGGACCATAATTGTTTGCCAAATCAAAATGGGTGATTCCTTTGTCGAAGGCGTGGCAGATCATATCGGTAGCGACACTGAAATCGTCCACGTCGCCAAAATTATACCACAGCCCGAGCGACAACTGTGGCAGTTTTAATCCACTTTTTCCTGAAAACTTATAATCCATGACTTTATGTTTGTAATAGACGAATAATTAAGTACAGAAACAGTTTTTTTAATCACAAAACTTGTTTTCACAACTCTCATTTAACAGGAAGAACATTGGCGCGTTTTTATCGAAGGATATTCAACATTGCCTGCATCTTGTCTTCGGTTTCAGTCCATTCTTCCTCTTTATTAGAAGATGACAGAATTCCACCTCCGGCATATAAGCTCAGCGAGCGATCCTTCACCTGTAAGCACCTTAAGTTAACATACAGGTCTGTTCTATTGTTCATCCCCAAATTGCCTACAAATCCTGAGTAATAGGAGCGGGAATGATTTTCAATTTTATTTATAAATTCCAAAGCCTCTTGCTTTGGAAACCCGCAAACCGCAGGCGTGGGATGGATCAAGGCCAGAATCTCTCCGGTTGTAATCTGGCCGTGTCTTTGAAAATGAAAATCGGTTTTCAAATGGGCCAAATTCCCTACGCGGAAGGAGTATGTGTCGCTGTTGCTAAATGGCAGGAGGCTATCGGCAAGTTGTTTCCGGAAATAATCCGCAACGATTTGTTGTTCATAAACGTTTTTATCGCTCCATGAAAGAGTGGATATGTCTGTGCCTGGCGCCACCGTTTGGGTTCCCGCCAACGCTACGGAATGGAATATGCCATTTTTTTCTGACAAGAATAACTCGGGAGTACTACCTAACCAAGTGCTTGTTGATGAAGTGTGTGCAAGATACACGAAGGTGTTGGGGTAGGTGGACAATGCTCTTGAAAAGACATTTGCAAACAAAAAGTGGGGTGGCAGTTCTATATTTTGTTTTCTCGAAAGGACCAACTTTTGAAATTTACCGGCTTTCAATCCTTCTTGAAATCTTTCAAACATCGTTGCATAGTCTTGTCGGGATGTAGAATCATCAAAAAAGTTAGCTGGCATTTTCACCCTGTTTTTCGGTGAATAATTCGTCGAAAAACAATTGATCTCTTCTGCTCCAACCAAATGATGATCCGGACGAATAATCACGATCGGACAATCATCCGTAATCTGAAATGGATAAATTACAAAACCACTTTTTTCTGTTAAAGTGCAGTAATTATTGGTCTTATATACTTGATTGTCATTCTGTATAATCAAATGAATATCTTGGTTTCTCGGCAAACGATATATTGCGAAAGCAACATCATCATCTATCAATCTGTCAAGGATGCTAAAATCAATTTCCATCCCGAGAATCAATGCATTAGTTTGAACAATAATTCCTTGAGTAACTCCCCGGTTGCAGATGACGGGTTGTCCACTCCCTTTCCTTTGGCATCGTAAGTTCGAAGCAAAGCTATATTTTCCATTGTCTTCATTACCTTATAATTTTTTAGCCCCGTCACATAGTCACGTGCTTGAAAATCGCTGCGCAACCCAAGTTCACGAGCCAATCCACTATCCGTTTTATCCGTTGCCCAATAGCAAACAAGCAAGTTGCTGAAATAGTTGAAAACAACGGACAAAGTAACCAGGTAAGGGTTGTTTTTAGCGTTTTTTTCGAAATAGAAAGCTATTTTCTCTGCTTTCGCAAAATCTTTATCAACGACAGCCCTCAGTAATTCAAAGTTGTTGAAGTCTTTGCTCAAGCCAATGTTTTGCTCAATGAGTTCTGGCGTGATCCGTTTCTCGTTTGAAGAAACCGAGAGCCTTAATTTGTCAATCTCGTTGACGACTTTTTTCAAGTCGTTCCCCAAAAAATCGGTCAACATTTGCGCCGACTTTGCATCTATGCCTAATCCGAGAGATGTCACATAGGAAGTGATGAAAGCAGGCATCTTGCTGTCATATATCTTGTTGGATTCAAACACGACACCTCGTTTGTTGATTTCCGTATAAAGTTTTTTGCGTTTGTCCAACAATCCATGCTTGTAGTTGAGAACAAGCACAGTGCTTGGCATCGGATTATGCAGATACGACTCCAACACTTCGATGTTTTTCAATCCTTGCGCTTCTTTCACCACTACCAATTGGCGTTCGGACATCATTGGGAAACGCCTCAATGCCGAGATTAGCGAATGCACATCCGTATCCGCGCCATAAACAATGGTTTGATTGAAGTCGCGCGATTCAGGAGGAATCACACGCTCACTTAACAGATCAGTCAACACGTCAATATAATACGACTCTTCCCCCATCAAAAGATAAACAGGCTGAAAATCAAGAGCCTCAATGCTTTTTCTGAGTTGTTCAAATGTCAAGGTGCTCACTACCGCCATTCCGATATATTATTCTTCTTCAAAACGAAGGTGTTTCACCGTTCGTCCATCGTTGATAAGTGTAGTAAGCGCTTTGATCCCGATCATCACATGTTCTTCCACAAAGTTGGCCGTCACTTGCCTGTCACTTGCTTCCGTCTTCACTCCTTCGGAGATCATCGGTTGGTCCGACACCAACAACAAGGCTCCGGTAGGTATCCCATTGGCAAAACCGCAAGTAAACAAAGTCGCAGTTTCCATGTCAACGGCCATTGCACGGATTTTGCGAAGGTAATTCTTGAACTCTTCGTCGTGTTCCCACACCCGGCGATTGGTTGTATATACTGTCCCAGTCCAATAATCGCGGCTGAAGTCACGAATGTTGGATGACACGGAACGCAAGATGCTGAATGCCGGCAAAGATGGCACTTCGGGTGGAAAGTAGTCGTTGGACGTCCCTTCGCCCCGGATGGCGGCAATTGGAAGGATGTAGTCGCCCAGCTTATTGATTTTTTTGATACCACCACATTTTCCGAGAAACAGCACGGCCTTCGGCTCAACGGCACTTAGCAAGTCCATCACGGTAGCTGCATTTGCGCTGCCCATGCCAAAATTGATAATAGTGATGCCATTTGCTGTTGCATTCGGCATATTTCCTTCATGGCCCACAATCGGCACATTGAAATATTTTGCGAAGATTTCTACGTAATTGGAAAAATTGGTCAGAAGAATGAATTTGGAAAATTCTTCCAGTGGTCTTTTGGTATAACGTGGCAGCCAATTAGCAACGATTTCTTGTTTTGTCTTCATAATAAGTTTACTTTTGTCACGACTGGTTTTGGTAAATAGCACGACCCCATTATTTTCGTTAATTTCCGAAGGTGGGGAATATTAACCCACAAAGATATTAAATGTTGGACTTAAATTTGCCCCCTTGCGAAATAAATATCAAGAAAGACGGTCAAAACTTAATCGTTTTCGACCGTTTAAGAGCTAAATACGTAGCACTTACTCCAGAAGAATGGGTGCGTCAAAATTTTGTTAATTATCTTATCGCTTATAAGAAATATCCCCCCATGCTGATTGCTAACGAGATGCAAATCAAATTGGGTAGAAGGATAAAACGGTGCGATTCGGTCGTGTATGACAACCAATTGCAACCTCTTGTGATCGTTGAATACAAAGCTCCCGAAGTCAGCATCACGCAAAAAGTTTTTGAGCAGATTGCCCGCTACAACTATGTCTTGAAAGTGCCTTATCTTATCGTAAGTAATGGGATGAACCATTACTGTTGTCAAATTGATTATGAAAAGCAATCAATTGCCTATTTGGAAGAGATTCCCTCTTATGAGGAACTTATTATTTCTACAAAGCAAGTATAAAGCCGTATTCAATTCACCTTCAGGAGTCATATATAATGAAAATGCCCAGGTAGTATTGATCTCTACCCGGGCATTTTATAATTATAAGATTTTATTTTATTGAGCTAATAAAAGATGTCACTTGCTATTCATCTTCACTGTAAGCAAATTCGCCATGTTGGGAAATATCCAAACCAATTGCTTCTTCTTCCTTGGTGGCGCGAATGCCAATGATTGCATCAACAATCTTGAACAAGATAAATGTAAGGACAGCGCTGAAAGCTATCGCAAATCCGGTTGCAATCAACTGAACCACTAATTGATGCCAGTCACCATACAATGCACCTTTGGCTCCACCAGTTACAATTGGACTTGCAAACACACCGGTAAGGATAGATCCTACGATACCTCCGATTCCGTGTACACCGAATGCATCCAACGAGTCGTCGTAAGTAAGTTTGTTTTTCACATAAGCCACCATGATGAAACAGATGACAGCCACTGCAATACCGATACCAAATGCTCCAAGCACGTCCGCCGAACCCGCTGCGGGTGTGATGGCTACCAAGCCGGCAACAGCACCCGTACAGAATCCGACGATGGTCGGTTTTTTATTGATGATCCATTCCAAAGCCATCCAGGTCACAGCAGCGACAGCCGTCGCCAAATGAGTTACCAAGAATGCATTTGCTGCAATTCCATTCGCTGCCAAACCGCTTCCAGCATTGAATCCGAACCAACCCAGCCACAGAAGAGCTGTCCCGATCACCACGAACGGGATATTGTGTGGGGTAATTGGATGCCCTGTAGTCTTATAACCCTTGCGGCGTCCTACCAGCAAACAGAATATCAATGCTGAAACACCGGCATTGATGTGAACCACTGTTCCACCTGCAAAATCCAATGCCCCTAACTTGAACAACCAGCCGTCTGCGTTCCATACGAAAAACGCCATCGGGCTGTACACGATGATTGACCATAGGATCGAGAATACCAGGAATCCCGAGAATTTCACCCTTTCAGCAAATGTGCCGATAATCAATGCGGGAGTGATCACCGCAAACATACATTGGAACAAGGCAAACAAAATCTCAGGTATTTTATAGCCAGTCCAAATCGTTGAAGGCGTGATACCATTTAAAAAGAACTTGTCAAAGCCGCCTATAAAATTGCCGAGGAATGTACCCTTGGCATCTCCCCCGAAAGCCAAGCTATAGCCTACCGCAAACCATATAATAGAAATTACGCCAGTGAGAGCTAGACATTGCATCAAAACGCTCAACACGTTCTTGCGGCGGACCAATCCGCCGTAGAACAATGCAAGTCCGGGAATGGTCATCATCAAAACAAGCACAGTTGCTACAATCAACCAAGCGGTGTCACCCGAATCAATTGTTGGCGCAGGCTCAGTTTGAGCCATAAGCATAGGGCTAAATGCGAGCAAGCCCAATAATAAACCTGATATTTTTACAATCTTTTTCATATTTCTTTTGGTTATAAAGGCATTGCATTTTCTTTTTCTGCCTTGTGAAACTCTATTAGAGAATTTATTGATTAATATTAAAACCCTAAGATTTGTCTATCAAAATTAATGGTTAACCCTTATTGTATAGGGATTCTTCTCCATGATCTCCTGTTCGAATACGAATAGATTGCTCAACTGGGGTCACAAAAATACGACCATCACCACTCTCGCCTGTGTATGCTGCCTTAAGGATGGCATCCACGGATTTGTCAACATTCACATCACGGACAACAAAAGAGATATGGATACGGTCGATTGCGTTCACATCATAGGCGATGCCGCGGAAAATCAAGCCTTGCTTTGCGTCTCCTTGTCCTTTCACGTCCCACCATGACAAAAAGTCAATCTCGGCTTCATGAAGGGCCTTTCTTACGTCCTGGAACTTCGATTTACGAATGATTGCTTCAACTTTTTTCATCGGATTATTGTTTTATAATAATTAAAGAGTTACTCCTAATACTACAAATGCCCGTTGCGTGTCTGGATTCGCACCTATTTTAGCATATACAGGTAAGGTGAAATCCGCAATCTTAACCTGCTTGGTTGCCGTAACGCCAATATTCACGACCGCAAAACTACTATTTACATAATAGGAAGTTTCCCAAGGTGATACGCCTAATTCGGCCTTAAAGTCAACAGCACCCACTTTGAACGGAGCCGTAGCTTGGATGTAGGTTGAATAGGCGCGCTTGTCATCCGATTTTGTGCCGTCATTGCCTGCAAAGTTTGTATTCCACGCCAAAGCGAGAGGTCCAAAATTGTAGCCGATAGTGGCTTCATAAACATGGGCTGTGCTTGCCGAACCGGATCCATACTTGAAATACTTCACGTCTCCAAAGTTGGCATTGACCAATGAGTAATAGTCTGTAACAGCAGCACTAAACTTGCCGGATGTATAACCAACCGTAAAATCCAGCTCGCTGGTGTAGCTATTGCTCTTATCCAAACCGACCGAGCCCCATGCTCCCAATGTCAAGCCTTTGTACGAAATTCCCGCATAAGGTTGAGCTGCCGCTCCTCCTAAATCTTGTCCGCGCCATTCATAGGCACTAACCAAATCTGCACCAACAGACGCATCTAATTTATCCTGAGCCTTCACTCCTACTGTTGTTGCTACGAACAAACTGAACAAGCACACTCCGAATTTTCCGATCATTGATTTTTTCATAAAAATGTAAGTTAGATTAATACTATTGTTTGATATTGATAGGTTTTCTATTAAATTATTTACACATTTCTAAACTCAAAGACAAAGGTTCGATATTTTTTTCAATCTACCAAATATATTTAGCAAAAAAATTATTTTTGCTAATAAAATATCGCTTTTTGTATCTTTTTGGGCTTGAAAAAACAACATTTTGACCAAAATGAGTAATTGGCGGTTTGTGTATAAGGTATGATTATCTCAAAAAAAAGAGGGCTTAAATGTTAATATTAACATTTAAGCCCTCTTTTTTTTGAGATTGCTTTATTATCAACTAAATGCCGAGGCTTTTGCGTATTTGTGAAACTTTTTCGTCTGATGCCTTATCGAGTACATCGTAATCTTCGCGAGACTTCAGCTTCGAATGCATTTCAATATAGAACTTAATCTTGGGTTCTGTTCCCGAAGGACGAATTGAAATTTTGGTGCCGTCTTCGGTAAAATATTGCAATACATTGGATGTTGTAGGCATCTCCAATGTGAATTTTTCGTTGAGATTAAAGTCAAAACCTTCTAATTTTGCAAAATCCTTGATGAGGGTCACCTTCGATCCGGCAATTTCCTTGATTGGGTTTTCCCTGTAATTTTTCATCATCGCTTCAATCTCTTCTGCGCCAGATTTTCCTTTCCGCACAACGGAAATTCCCTTTTCTTTAGAAAACCCGTATTCCACATAGATGTCCTGAAGCAATGTATATAAAGACTTTCCATTGTCTTTGGCCCAAGCTGCAATTTCGGCCAAAAGAACTGCCGCTGATACGGCGTCTTTGTCACGGACAAAATCTTCTGCAAGGAATCCGTAGCTTTCTTCTCCGCCACCAATGTACGTTTTTTTGCCTTCATTTTCACGCATGATGGCTGCAATCCACTTGAATCCTGTGTAGCATTCATACATCTCCACGCCATTCTTCTCTGCAATTTTGTCCACAAGGGAAGTCGTAACGATGGTTCGAACAGAGTACTCTTTTCCTGTCACTTTGCCAAGCTCTTTCCAACGTGTAATGAGGTAATAAATATAGATTGCAAATGTTTGATTTCCATTTACCAATATAAATTCACCTTTATCGTTCCGAATCGCTGCTCCAATGCGGTCTGAATCAGGATCTGTTGCCATAACCAATTCAGCACCAGCTTCTTCAGCTTTTTTCACGGCAAGTGCCAATGCTGCCGGCTCTTCCGGATTAGGAGAAGCTACAGTAGGAAAATCTCCACTAATAACATTTTGCTCAGGCACATCAATGATATTTGTAAAGCCGAAAGCTCTCAATGCCTGTGGCACTAGCATAATTCCACTTCCGTGAATCGGAGTATAAACGATTTTAATATCTTTGTTGCGGGCAATAGCCTCTGCGGAAAGAGAGATTTTCTTGATGTCTTCGATAAATTGGGCATCCACTTCAGCTCCAATTATTTCGGTCAAATCCTTATTTCCTTGAAACCTGATGTCGTCTATTGAACTGATGCGGTTTACTTCGGCAATGATGTTTTTGTCATGAGGAGCAATCACTTGCGCACCATCATTCCAGTAAGCCTTGTACCCGTTGTATTCTTTTGGATTGTGAGAAGCCGTGATAACGATGCCACTCTGAGATCCGAATTTACGGATGGCATATGAAATTTCCGGAGTTGGACGCAAGCTGTCGAATAGATACACTTTGATGCCATTGGCAGAAAAGATGTCGGCAGAGATTTCGGCAAATTTGCGGCTGTTGTTGCGGCAGTCGTGCCCAATGACAACGCTGATTTGCTTTAGATCAGAAAATTCCTTCAGTAAATAATTAGATAACCCTTGAGTAGCTGCCCCAACAGTATAAATGTTCATCCTGTTGGTTCCTACGCCCATGATACCACGCAAACCGCCTGTTCCAAATTCCAAATCCTTGTAGAAAGACTCTATAAGCTCGGTTTTGTCTTCGTTCTCGAGCAAGGATTTTACAGCTGCCTTTGTGTCGGCGTCGTAATTTCCCTTTAGCCATGTTTGCGCTTTGGCCGTAACTTCTACTAATAAACCCTCATTTTCCATAGATTGTTATTTTATCGTCTTTTATAGATAACATTAGTTAGCAAAAATAATAAAAAATCGGGAAAGGAAATTGTTTACGAGAAATATTCATCTGATTGACGAAAAAACTTTGCGCAAAATCAAATGTTAGGTAAAGGCGTGTATTGTTTGGGTGAAAAGACTGGTTTGTAAAATAAAGAGCAACAAGTAACCTAACGGTTTCGCTTACAATACCAACTCGCGAAACAGCCGCTCAAAAGTATCATTCAGGTTGTTAGTCTTGCCAGGATGAGGCCTTGAAGTTTGAACAACCGAACTACGCACAGCCGTTAGCCATCGAAAACGTTCCGGAATATCAAGCTTTGCAATTGGTCCAAATTCTTTGTTTCCATTCGCCACTTCCTTCATCGAAAAAAGATTGGAGACCACATCATCGTAATCCGTTTCGGGACACCATAAATTGAATTTATCGGGACACAAATGGTACTCCAAGCGGATATAATGAGCCTTCTTCGAGAACAAAATCACTCCGATATTGAAAAATTCCTCTCGCTCCACCCGCGGGACAAAACGAATCACGGCGTATTCATACAGATTATTTTCTGGCATTGGAGGCAGTGTTTAGGAAGTTTTCGGAATGTTGCAGCCTGGTGCTTAAAAAATTGAAATAAACGTGACGGATGGCATCGGGCGATAGCTGGACATCGTTCCATTGGAGCCATTCGTCCGGAATCAAGCGGGTGATTTCACGAAAGAAGGCTTCCGACAAAACACGTTTGGCATAACTGTCAGCTTCGTCCAATTTGTTTGCTTGCGACAACAGCACATGGTCTTTGATATACGGAAAAGGATTCAGGACATGCCGTTCGAAGTCTGTCCAAGAATGGTGAAAATAGAACGAAGCCCCGTTGTCGATCACCCACAATTCCTTGTGCCAGACAAGCAAATTCGTGTTGTTGAATGTCCGGTCTATATTGGTGGTGAAAGCATCCAGCCATACAATTTTGGAAGCGATCAAAGGGTCAACCTTCAGCGATGAATCATAAGCAATCGCGCCGGGCAAATAATGTAGCCCAAGATTGAGGCCTTGGCTACCTTTCAGCAGGTCTTGGATTTCTTCATCGCCTTCTGTCCTGCCAAAATCTTCATCCAAATAAGCCAACACCAATTCGGGTATCCGTAGGCCCAATTGTTGGGCAATTCTTCCTCCCAAGTATTCGGATATAAGCATTTTGACTCCATGCCCTGCTCCTCGGAATTTCAAGACATATTTGAACCCGTCGTCTGCCTCCGCCAAAGCCGGCAATGAACCGCCTTCACGCAAAGGTGTGATGTAGCGCATCACGGTTACTGTTCGCAGTGATAAATCTTTTTCCATTGTAGTGCAAAAATAAAACAATATCTTCTGCTTCGCATAATATGAGGAGGAAATTTCGACAGACACCTGGTCTGTGATTCTGAATTGATGCCTACTGTTGCAACCCCAAGGTCATGAGAGTTGTGTGAGAAGGGTTTGTCCTATTGCATTTTTCAAGGTATTTTCCACATCGAATTCGGAAGCATATTGTTCCCATTTGGAAATGATCTGGATGCCCTCCTCGAGTACCTGCTCGGGTTTTCGTATTGAATTTTGTTTTGCAATGGCCAGCAAATCCTGTTTCTGGAAGCCGATCCGTTTTCCTTGTATGCTGAGATTGTGTTGACTCACCCAATCGCTTCCCGGGCGATAAGCGTGGCACAAATCATACGCCGGAGCCAAACGCCATTTCCTATCCAGATCCATGAAAAAAGCAAAATTTTTCGTATGGTCATCGCAATTGCGGGACAAAACATTAAAAACCATCCTCCGGTACATTTGTTCCGCTTCTGCATAATTGAGCCGGAGCAAACGCATCGTCTGAAACAGCTGTTCGTAGCTAAAACTATAAATCTGGTTGAAATCGTAATGCTGCATGGCACACCAAGTCTGCACATGGATTTTATGGTTGCCTTCTCTTCTGTCAAAACGCTTTGTCATAAAATGGGCGCGTCCTTTTTCTTCGATCAAGCGGCTTTCCATCATCTCGATGCCAAAATCGGTAGCCATTTTATAATAAGCCATTTCCACCCGGCCATACCCATCTGAAGAACCAAACTGAGCATCGCTTACTCCATCGAATTTGATCAGCCAATGCCCGAATCCCTGCTCGGCTAACGTTTGGCCTGAACGAATTTCTCCTGTTGCGTCGTTGTATGCAATAATGGCTTTGGGACGAGCTCCTCCGGCAGATGTTCCCATTTTAAGCACATCCAACATCACGTCCTGCATCCGCTGTGAAGTATTTAGCCGAAAGTCTTCCTTTTTGCTCAAAAGTTCTCTCGTAGTCTCTATCAAGCTCGATAATTCCAGGGTGTAAGATTGTGGCTTGTTGGGTGAAATCACAGGCTCGAACTCCAAGGCCCCCATTCCTCTTTTGCCGATAAAGCAAAGCAACTCCACTGGATTCAAGGAATTTTGAGGCCTGCCGTTTTGTGCCAGCCACACATTTATCAACTGATTGCCATATCGGTCGGGTAGGGCGTCCGCCAGCAAGCCAGGCAAGCCTTTGAAGGTTTGCGAGCCTCGTAACTCGGGGAAAGTATAAATGGTTTTCCGTGGCATTTTTATTGGCGCAACAGGATAGCCCTGCAAATCGAATGCCGTATCGTACTCGAAGTTTGCCAATTGCTGCTCTTCCGACCAAACGACTGCCCCTACCGTCTTGCCCCATAGTTTTACGAATGCAGTTGTTACCATCCCAAATCCTCCGGCTCGTTGACGAGGCTATTTCGTTCAGCGTCCGTGTGGTACACCCGCTTGCGCTTTTTTTGTGCTTCCTTTGCCAGCAACATCGGACTCACTTGCGGCTGCACCCGGAATTGCTCAAAGACATACAGGGCATCCAATATGCGAAGTATTTTGATGAGATTTATTAATGAAATATTTTCTCCACGTTCGAGCAAACTGATCGTGGAACGGCTGACGATGGCATTCTTGGCTAGCTCTTGTTGGGTCAGGTGTCGGTCAATGCGTTTCTGCTTCACAAAATTGCAAACTTCCTTTAGGATCGCATCATCGCTATAAGATAAAATGCTTATTATTTCATTCATATTGTTTTATATTTATGGAATACGAGTGATATATAATTCATCACAAATGTAATTATTTTTTACTGTTCAAACAATATAAATGAGCTAAATTTGATTCGTATAATTAAAAAAAGATTATATATGATTAATATATTGCTCAAAAGGTGTGTTTCATCTGAAAGATATTCTTATCCTGAATGTTTCCATTGTGTTTTATTTCTGAAATATAATTAATGTTGGTTTTATTACAAATATAAATAAATGAAAAAGAATTATATATTAATCATATCTATATATTTTTAATATATATGATTAATATATAATTCATAAAATATTTATTACAATTGCCTTCGTCAAACAGAGGACGGAGAAGCTCGTAGCATATTCATTTCTTTTTATCGAAACCGGATATATATTTTTCCAACATTTCGTACTGAACCTCCGCCCGTTTTATTTCAATTGGATCGGAATCGGCCTTAGCTTTCTTTTTTGCTATATAATCCTTGAGATAAGCATTGTATAATTTGTAATAAGGCAATGCTTTGCTCTTATTTTCAAGCTCATAGATATATATTTCCCCGATAGTATAATTGATTAAAGCTTGCTGGTTTTCGGTGGCATAATTTTGAGCAAATTTATACAAGTCGATGGATTTATCAAATTGCTTTTCATTCCGGTATCCCTGCGCAACCCCTTTGTATGCTTGGCACAATGTTGCATCTGGCGGAATAATTCTCGAAAGGTATTTTCCAAAATAGAACAGGGCTTCTTTTCCTTTTTGAATATCGTTGCAAGTGGTCGCAAGAGAAAACATTACCTTGTTATTGGTGGTGTCTTGCACGTACGCCTTTTGCAAATAGACGTAAGCCGAATCCGAATTTTTGATTTCGAAATAAGATAACCCCAACGATCGGTTCACAATTAGCGAGGTGTCGCCATTCTGCTTGCATTTTTGAAACAAAGCTATAGCCTTCCCGTATTCATCAGCTAGATAATAAGCTGATGCATACAACCGATTGATCTGCTGATTGGTGGAGTCAATAGAAACATAGGCCTTGCAGGCCTCAATGGCTTCGCCGATTTTGTTGAGCACGGTGGAAGCTTTCACCAGATAGGCCAAAGAGCGGGTGTCGTAGAAATTATATTGCCATGCTCTTCTGTAATATACTGACGCACTGTCCAATTGATTGATATTTTCATAGCTTCTGCCGATGAGCCAAAGCACAGTTTGCACATTATCCTTTATATACAGTTTCTTATTCAAACTGATGGATTCTTCAAATTTATCCAAATTATATAGCATTTCGGCTTTCTTTAATTGGAAATAGACATTTGTTGAATCCAAAGAAATCAGCCTCTCAAAGCAATCGAGGGACGATTTCCAATTCGTTTCGGCTTGATGCGCAAGAGCCAGCTCACCCAAAAAAGTCTTGTTGTCGGGGAAACATTCCACAAGCTTGGCCAGTACTTCCCGCGCTTGCTTGTAATCCCCCAAAGCTTTGTGGCAAACAGCTTTTTGAAACAAAAATTCGGGATCATCGTTTTGTTTGGAAATGAGACTCAACGCTTTCTTATACTCGTAATTGCCCATGAGCAAACGGATCTCGCTCAACGTGCTATTATCTTGGGAATAGCCGTTGCAGATATGGATTGCCAAGAAGGCAAGGAGGCAAAATATCTTTTTCATCGTTGATAAGAAAAAAAATGCCATGGCTGTAAGTAGATTTGGCGCATGGCATTCGTGGTAATAAAATTGATTTGGTAGTAGGCTGTTTATTTCTCTTTTTTGATCGTTATCTCAATGACTCCATTTTTACCTTTCGCAATATCACCGAAGGCTGCAATTTTAGACTTATCTTTAATCACATTTATATGATCGATTTGGTTGCTTTGCCCGAGCTTCAAGGCGGCTTCAGCAGGAGTCACTTTTCCATCAACCAAGAATAGGACATTCTCATTAAAGTTTTCTTTTGAAGGGAGATCAGAAACTTGAACGGTAACTTTAGTATTGCTGCTTTCTTTTCCCTTCAACCGATAGGAGATAGGCAAGGTATAATAAACGGGTACAGCTTGGCCCTTTTGCTTACCTGGAATCCATTTTGGCATAGCTTTCACGACTCTTATCGCTTCCTGGTCACAAGAAGGATCAAGCCCTTTTATAACAGCTATGTCTGTAACTGCCCCTGTTTCGTCAACGATAAAGCGGACAGTTACGCGGCCTTGGATGCCATTTTTGGCGGCAACCTCTGGATACCGGATGCTTTTGGAAAGATAATCCATCATTGCCTGCGTACCTCCTGGGAATTGAGGCATTTGCTCTACTCCCATAAAAGCCTTAGCCTTTTTAACTTCTTTTTGTTGGTCGCCTAAAGCGATGTTCTTTTCTTGGTTGTTTGAAGCTTTTCTGTCGGCTTCAGCTTGCTCCAAGTCATTGTTGGCTTGGATCTTTTCATCTTCACCTAGCGTGTTTTGAATCGATTTGCCAATGGCTGTATTTTCAGCAATTTCATTCAAAATTTTAATCTGGGAAGCCTTCACTGCATTTCCGGCAATTAGAAGAACTGAAAGAGGCAAAAACAGCAAATACTTTGTTGCTGATAGCCAAGGAGATTGTTTTTTGTTCATCATGGCGATTCTTTGTTTTAGTTGTGAAACATTGAAATGATTATTAATAGGAATACGATTGGTAATTGTGAGTGTCTGCAAGAGCAAATATTGGTATTGCTGGGGGTTGTAGCCCACACGTAAAACGCCCCGGTCGGCCAAATATTCGTGGTTGATGCGGATTTCGCGGCGGTAGAACCAAACAACCGGATTCCACCAAAAAGCGATGCAAAACAATTCTGACAACATCACATCTATCGAATGCCATTGTTTCACATGCACCATTTCGTGACGCAATATTTCATTCTCAGTATCCAACTCCCAAGCATTTGCCCCGGCAAAAATCCACTTGAAGAAGGAAAAGGGAGATACCTTTTTTTCGGAGATTTGGACTAATGTGTATCCAGTTGCTTTTTGCGATAAATTGCGGTATTTCAAGTGGAAAACTTCAAAAAGCTGCAATCCGAAACGGATCAGGAAAAGAGAGGAAACAAGAAACAAGGTGGCAACTAACGTACTTTGCCAATCGAGAGCCTGCATTGTTTCCTGATTTTCATTCGAGAACGGCACCACTACCACTTCCGAAAGCCAAGAGGTGGGAATCCGGGGATTTTCGTCGGCTGAAAAGTGAAGCGTGATGAACGGAATCAAAGCTGAAAAAAGCAATGAAGCAAGCAAGCAGATTCGCTTCGTTACCAAAAACGTATCTCTTCGGAACAACAGCAGGTATAATCCGAAAAACAGGGCAAGTGCCACCGACGCTTTTACCAAATAAATCAAAATTGAGTTTTCCATAATCGGGCTCTATTAAGGTTGCTTTTTGCCGGCTTCAATCATCCGTATAATTTCTTGTAAATCCTCGGGAGAGAGTTTCTCTTCTTTAATAAAGAAAGAAACGAGTTCCTTGTACGAATCTTCGAAATAGCTCTTCACCACGGAAGACATAAATGCTTTCTTGTATTCTTCTTCCGAAATTCGAGGGGAGAACACGTTCACATTGCCAAATTTCTTGGAGTCCAAGTACCCTTTTTGATCCAAATTCCGAAACACAGACGCTACGGTGGTGTATGGCGGTTTCGGGTCTTCCAATTCATTCCACACATCTTTCACGGCACACATCTTGAGTTTCCAGACATATAACATGATCGATTCTTCCTGATTGCTTAGTTTTTCCATACAGTATGAATGTTTAGTACTATTTTTTAGTAAAAGTATTATATTAAAATAATACAGGCAAGTATTTCGTGTGTTTTTTCAATTTTGAGATGAAAATAGTAAAACTGAAATATAAATATTTGAATACTGATTGAATAAAAAAGTATAGGGAATGTAGTCGTGAAAGCATTCCATGCCTTCTTTGTAATTTCGTTATTCTTGGGAAAACTAGAGAATAACTCATTTCAATATTTACTCTTATTATCTTTCTTTATTCGTTTAAATATATGCAATTTGCTAATTTTGCACTTGTTTTATTAGAAAAGATGATGGTTACAATATTAGGTATTGAATCTTCGTGCGATGACACGGCATCCGCCGTGATTCGTGACGGAGTTTTGCTCTCCAATGTGATTGCAAGTCAAAAAGTGCATGAAAGCTATGGCGGAGTTGTGCCGGAGTTGGCCTCGCGGGCACACCAACAAAATATTATTCCGGTAGTAAATGAAGCACTTAAAAGAGCAGGGGTGGACAAAAAGGAAATCACAGCGATTGCTTTTACCCGCGGACCGGGTTTGATGGGTTCGTTGCTTGTTGGCACATCTTTCGCCAAAGGCCTTTCTTCCGCTTTAGATATTCCGATGGTGGAAGTGAATCATTTGCAGGCGCATGTCCTCGCTCATTTCATTCAGGATGACAAAGAATACAATCCACCTAAATTTCCGTTCTTATGCTTGTTGGTTTCGGGGGGGAACTCTCAAATCGTGCACGTAAAGGCATACAACCAGATGGAAGTGATTGGTCAAACAATTGACGACGCTGCCGGCGAAGCCTTCGACAAATGTGCAAAAGTGATGGGATTGGGTTACCCGGGTGGCCCGATTGTGGATAGATTAGCCAAAGAAGGAAATACCCAGGCGTTCAAATTGAGCAAACCGCATATCCCAGACTATAATTACAGTTTTAGTGGATTGAAGACCTCATTCCTCTACTTGCTGCGCGATGAATTGAAAAAAGATCCCGATTTTATCGAAAAAAACAAAGCTGACCTTTGTGCATCCCTGCAAAAAACAGTCATTGACATACTTATGGACAAACTTCGCAAGGCAGCCAAAGATTTACGTGTCGATGAAATCGCCCTTGCAGGAGGGGTTTCCGCCAATTCAGGACTTCGACAAGCGTTTGCCGACCATCGGGACAAATATGGATGGAACATATATATACCTCAATTTGGCTACACGACAGACAATGCTGCCATGATTGCCATCACAGGATACTTCAAATATTTGGACGGTGAATTTTGCGGAAAAGACGCGGCCCCGTTCTCACGTGCAGTGATCGGTTGACACTTAGAAAAAAAATAGAATGAAGGTTGCACTTATTACAATCGGAGATGAAATCCTGATTGGACAGATCGTTGATACAAATTCAGCATGGATGGCTCATAAATTGACCGTTTCAGGATTTGAAGTAGAAGAAAAAATCTCTATTGGCGACGATGCCTTGCAAATCAAAAACACGATTGAAGATGCCTTCAAGCGAGTTGATGTTATTTTGACAACAGGAGGTTTGGGACCCACGAAAGATGACATTACGAAGAAAACACTTTGTGATTATTTTGGAACAGAGCTCGTTTTCAGCAATGATGTGCTTGAAAATATCAAGAATGTGGTAAGCAATTGGACAAAAATCAATGAGCTTACTCGAAACCAAGCCTATGTTCCGAAGGATTGTACCGTAATTCAAAACAAAGTAGGGACAGCCCCCGTCACCTGGTTTGAAAGGGATGGAAAAGTCTTGGTTTCTATGCCCGGCGTTCCGCTTGAGATGCAATGGGTGATGGAAACCGAAATTCTTCCCAGATTGCAACAACATTACAAGCAAGAAGCCTATCTTTTCAAAGTATTTATTGTTTCAGGCTACACCGAATCGGCTTTGGCCATTCACCTCGCCGATTTTGAGAACAACCTCCCTGACAATTTTGGCTTGGCCTATTTGCCTTCTCCTGGCATTATGAAGCTTCGCCTGTTCGTTCAAGGAGAGCATCGTCAGCCTGAATTCGTTCAACAAGTAGAATTGTTGGAAAATCGGTTGGGAAATGCCATTCTCAGCGAAGAAGACATTCCTTTAGAGAAAATATTAGGAGAGAAGCTCAAAGAAAAAGGCCTGACTTTGGCGACAGCCGAAAGTTGCACCGGCGGACATATTGCGCACAAGATCACCTCCATTGCAGGTTCTTCGGCCTATTTCGAAGGAAGCGTGGTTTCATATTCGAACAATGTGAAGACTTCCGTACTGAATGTACCGGAAAGTGATATTGCTAATTATGGAGCTGTGAGTGAGGAAGTTGTTCGCGCAATGGCAAAGGGGATTGCCGAATTGCTGTCGGTGGATTGTGCAATTTCCGTGTCGGGAATTGCTGGGCCAGATGGCGGCACATCCGAGAAGCCTGTAGGTACTGTTTGGATATGTACCCAGTTCAATGGAGTACAATTGGCTCAAAAATATCAATTGGGACGTATCCGTGATTTCAACATTGTCCGGGCCACCAATTATGCCATGTTGCAATTGCTCGCTATGATAAAATAGCAACAGGCTAGTCGAACGAGTCGCAGCCTTCACTTCAGATTAATGTTTTATAACTGGCTATAAACTTATTTCTCTCGTTTTCAACCTTGACATTCCTTCTGCTGCAACAGGCACAGGCGATACTTGATACCTCAAAAGTACTGTGGATTTGTATTACAAAAGATTACCTACCTCTAATGCAAAGAACTTCGTCTAGTCGGAACCGCCCGCCATGGAATCTAAACTCAGCTACATTCCCAATTCACCGGCAGAGTTTACCCAGAAGAAACTCATTGTATTATAGCCAAAGCGGCCTGTTTTTACAGTCCTTAAGAGGAAGAAGTTGTTCGCAATTTGTTTATAAAAGACATTTTTCTGCGAATGGATATGGGGGAATATCTCTACCGGGACATATCGCCTTTCCTGAATGCGGAACACTGACAGGGATTCTGATATACTTGGAAGTTTCTATAGAGTTCATTTTCATTAAGTGGAGGTAGGCTTTTGATATTTCCCTATTGCTTTAATCTTGCATTTTGGATAGCAACCTCTTTGTGGGGGTATTTGACTAATAATGCGCTATATAGAGATTTATAGGATGTGTAATCGTTCGGCGTATGTCAGATTAAATCCCCACAGAAATATTGTTTGCCAAATCAGGTGGGGAATACACCGTTTTTTTTCTGTATTTTTGCTTTGGAAAATTAAGTTTTGTGAGCATATGCTATCTTTTCTTCTTACCTATTCCAAATTGATAAAATTAAATGAAAAACATCTTCCGGCTTCCGCAGATAATAAAAGATACAGAAGTAGAGTTCCGTAAATCCATTTTGCTGATTTATAGTGTTCTTTTTCTCATAGCAGTCACTTTGTTGACTCTTCTGTTTTACTTTCTTTACGAGAAGAACAACAAAGTAGATATTCTTACTTATGCGAGCAGGCAAAGGATGTATTCTCAAAAAATTGCTTTGGATGTGACGATTCATTCCGAAACAAATCCAACGGGTACTACGACATTGATTATATCGGATTTGCAGAAGATGAAGGACAATTCAAATAAGACCCAAAAATACCTTCAAAGAACTCAACAATACAGTTTATACGAACCCATATTCAGGCAAACAGATGCTTATTTCCGTAGCATTGAGAATTACATTGAAACTAGAACAAGCGAATGTGCTTCCCAGATACGACAACAGACATTCGAACTATATCCCAATCTAGAATTATTGGTGAACCTTGTCATTGATGAGACAAAACGTTCGGATAGGAACACGATCTGTATCATGCTGCTTTTTGTCCTCATGTCTGCACTGATATTCTTATCAATGACATTGTACAAGATTATTCCTTATATAAGAAAATACAACCAGAACCACAAGGACATCATTGACAGTCAATATAAACTCAAAGTAGCTACTGAAGCTGCAAGCCTCGGGATTTTTAAGCACGATGTGGAAAGCAACCGGTTGGAATGGGATTCTCAAATGTACCGCATCTATGAGATGGATGACACCTCCCAACCCATGAGCTACGAAAAATGGTATAGCCTTTTGCTGGAAGAATCTACGCAGGAGGCAACAGATCAGCTCAATAGATCACTTAAGAGTGGCGATTCTTTTCATTACGAATTTAAAATTAAAACCCCAAAAGGAAATGTGAAATGCATTTCTACTGCTGGAGTTGCCATTAAAAATAAAAATGGACGCACAGAGGTAGTTGGTGTCAATTCGGATGTCACCAACCTGAGAAACATCGAGTCTGAGCTGATGAAATCGAGAGAAAGCGCCATGAGAGCCAATGAAGCAAAGTCTGAATTCTTAGCTAACATGTCACATGAAATCCGGACTCCTCTCAATGGAATCATCGGTTTGTCAAATATGGTTGCACAGACATCCCTTAGTCCGCAACAACGGGATTATATAGGCCGAATTATTTCTTCTTCCCAATTGTTATTGCAAATAGTAAACGACATCCTTGATTTTTCCAAGATCGAAGCCAAACAACTTTTCTTGGTAAAAGAGGACTTTGATTTGGATTCCATTTTCAATAAATTATCCAACATGTTTGGATATGCTGCCTATGCGCAAAAGATCGACCTGCTCTTTTTTATCGATCCTGAAATCCCCCAAAAACTTATTGGGGATGAATTGAGGCTTACACAGATTTTTGTTAATCTTGTGGGTAATGCTCTGAAATTTACCGAAAAGGGGCACATTCGAGTTTATGCCCAATGCCTTGAGATGACTGGAGGAGATGTTAGGCTTGAATTTAAGGTCGTGGACACCGGAATCGGGATGAGTCAAGAAAAGCAATCGAAACTTTTTACCGAATTTGAACAAGGTGACAATACAACGAGTAAGCGATATGGTGGAACTGGACTTGGCCTTGTGATCAGCAAGAAACTTATCAATAGTATGGGTGGAGACATCGATTTTCTTAGCACAGAAGGACAAGGATCAGTATTTAGATGCCACCTACCATTCAAAATCGCAAATGTGGCGACATCTCCCATCCATCATGAACGGTTGGCTGAACCGGAAAAAGCGAGCATCTTGATAATGACTCAAGGCGGTGAACTCGTTGAATATCTGGTTCTATTGCTTCGACGAGATAAATATCATGTGGATATGGTCAATCCCAATTTATTCCAGTTGCACCTAGCTGATATGAAACAGGCTCAGCGGATTATCTTTGATTGGAAGGCCTATGTTACAGGAATGTTATTTTTCGATTACATCGTAAAAGATGAAAAACTTTGGGAAAAAACAGTCTTGCTCATTTCGGAATATGCCAAGACTGAACTTGAACCTTTGTTACACCAAATTAGTAGTGCAGATATTAATTTCATTCCCGTGCCATTTACTCCGAATGGTGTATATTCGGTGATTAGTTCTCTAAAATCCCCTTCCATCTACATTGCTCAAAACAAACAGCTTATGCTGATGGAAACAAAATCATGTTTGCTGGTAGAGGACAACGAAACTAACCGCATAATTGCAGCTGATTTGCTGCGCAAGATTGGTTTTGAGGTAGATTTGGCCGAAAATGGGTTTGTTGCTGTCAATAAAACCATGATCAACAAATACGACATCATTTTTATGGATATCCATATGCCGGTGATGGACGGGTATGAAGCCGCCCGGAAAATCAGGGAGATTGACCTGCAGATACCCATCGTCGGGCTTACTGCGAGTGTATTTGAGAAAGATAAAGAAGATTCTTCAAGCGCAGGGTTCAACCATCATTTGGGAAAACCTATAGACACACGAGAACTTTGGGAGGTTGTGTCGAATTACTTCGAGATGAAATATATTGGACGAACCAAGAAAAAAGAAGATCATGGTTTGCTACTAAAGCCTCGGAAAAACGCCTATTTGAATATGGAATACCTGAATGAGATATTTCCTGATCGAGATTCTATAGAATCCTTATTGAATTCGTTTTTAGAAATTTATTCAGCGATAGAGATCGATTGGAATGCTACAGACGTGGACTCAGAAGACGCCAGCATTAAAGTACATACATTGAAGGGGGTGGCCGGCAATTTACATATTGATAGCATATACGAAGAGGCAGAGAAATTTGAAAATTATAGAGAAACAGCTCTCAGGCAAAAAACATTCGGAGACCTTATCCGGCAGGTTGTATTGCTAAACAAAGAGATTGAGAAAGAATTGGCAGATTGAGACTGGTTGCATTAGAAGTGGAAAATAGTACTATTAAATAATCATAAAATACTCGTGTTTATTTTTGTTTAAACGTTTAATCATTATATTTGCAGAATAAATCCTACAAAATATAAAGTAAATACTTCTGGGCCAGCCATGAAAAAACGAGTTTCCATAAAAGATATCGCATCGGATGTCGGGGTTTCTACCGCATTGGTCTCGTATGTGCTGAATAATAAAAAAGAGGGACGGATAAGCAAAGAAGTGGCAGCCAAAATCAAACAAGCCGCCATCGACCTCAATTATGTTCCCAATCAGATTGCTCGTAGCCTCAAGTCTCAAAAGACGAACACCATTGGTTTGATTGTGGCAGATATTGCCAACCCATATTCTTCCCAAATTGCCCGTATCATTGAAGATGAAGCCCAGAAACATGATTATTCAGTTATTTTTGGAAGTTCCGACGAAAGTGCTGAAAAAACCCAAAATTTGATTCTCCTTTTGCTAAACAGGCAAGTGGATGGTTTTATCATTGCTTTGCCTGAGCATGCTGAAAAACAATTGTCTTATTTGAACGGAATCGGCATTCCTTTTGTCCTATTCGACCGATATTACCCAGAAATAGAAACAAACTTCGTGGCCATAGACAATTATAAAGCCGCCTCTGAAGCTATTCAACATTTGCGTGACAATGGAAGAAAACAAATCGGGATTGTGAGCTACGAAACTAGCCTTTACCACTTGTCGGAAAGAAAAAGAGGTGCTACCGATCTACTCCAAGATTCTTCTATGGTGGTAAATGTCCGTATCAACCATCTCGATGAGGATGTGAAAGAGGGTATTGACAAGTTGTTGAATATCGAGGATCCAATCGATGCTTTGTTTTTCACCACCAACTTATTGGCCATCTCAGGGCTCAAGTACTTGAACAGTTTGGAGATAAAAGTGCCCGAACAAATTGCAGTTGTCGGTTTTGATGAAACGGATGCGTTCGATTTGTTCTACGCTCCTGTCACTTACGTAAAGCAGCCCATGGAGGAATTAGCCTCACAGTCACTTAAATTGCTCCTAGATGCCATAGCCGATCCAGAAACCAAACAATCAGTTATATTAGACACTGAATTAGTTGTTCGAAAATCTTCAGTTCTCTAATTTTTTACTTGACTGTTTAAACGATTAAACTAATTACATCTCAGTTTGAAATTCTAATTAACTAAATAACCTAAGCAATTATGAAGACAAATAATCACGATCACAAAACCGTCGTATGCTACGGCGAAGTTCTTTGGGATATTTTTCCAACAAAAACCAAACCTGGTGGTGCTCCGATGAATGTCGCTTACCATCTCCGCAAATTAGGGATAGATAGCCATATGATTAGCAGAGTGGGGGCTGATGAGTGGGGGGATAGAATCATCGATTTGCTCGATGGTTGGCAAATACCTGCACACTATTGCATGCCGGATACTGCTCACGAAACGGGCTTGGTTCACGCCATAGCTGTAACTCCTACCGAAATGGCTTACACCATCGAATATCCAGCAGCTTGGGATTTCATCGAATGGAACAAAGAAATGGCCGACAAAGTGGCTGAAGCCGATGCTTTCGTTTACGGAAGCTTGGTCACTCGGGGCGAAACATCGCGCAACACCTTGCTTCGCCTCTTGAAAGTTGCCAAATATAAAGTCTTTGACATCAATATGCGTCCCCCTTTCTATTCTCAAGAATTGCTTGAAGAGCTGATGAATGAATGCAATCTTTTGAAAATGAATGAAAACGAGGTTGCCTTGCTCGGAAAATGGTATCTCAACGAGGAAGATAAGGAAGAAGCTTGCGTCCGTTATCTTCAAGATAAGTTTAGCATAGACGAAGTGGTTGTCACCAAGGGAGAGGAAGGAGCCACTTATTACACGAGAAACGCATCGCACTCTTTCCCGGCCTACCATGTGGAGGTGAAAGACACAGTGGGTAGCGGAGATTCGTTCTTGGCCGCTTTTCTTTCTAAGAAATTGAACGGCGCATCTGCCGTGGAGGGAATGAAATACGCTATCGCAGTAGGTGCATTTGTGGCTTCTAATGAGGGTGCATGCCCTGCATATTCGACAGAAGATTTAAACCAATTTATTATCAAAAAAGAATTAGAAATAAATCAAGCCATAATTTCAAATTAACCTTTAAAGCCAATTTTTATCACATGAAAACTTCAAATTTTAATTCAGAAAAAAATGCTGCAACGGCAGTTTTAAGTTCTTCAACTACCGAGAAAGCCGCAAATTATCTAGTACCGCTTATTCTAATTGTGTCCCTTTTCTTTATGTGGGGGATGGCCGGCAACTTGAATGACATTCTAATTAAGCAATTCAAGAAAACATTTGAACTTACTGATTTTCAATCCGGATTGGTGCAATCGGCATTCTATATGGGCTATTTCCTTTTTGCGATTCCTGCTTCATTGGTCATGCGCAAATTCAATTACAAATCAGGCATCATTATTGGTTTGCTACTCTATGCCACCGGAGCATTCCTGTTCTATCCGGCAGCAGAAGTGGGTTCCTACGCCTTTTTCTTGTTTGCTCTGTTTGTGATTGCGTCTGGACTTGCATTTTTGGAAACAGCAGCCAATCCGTACGTATCAGTATTGGGAACTCCCGAAACAGCGACTTTCCGTCTCAATTTAGCTCAATCTTTTAACCCGATTGGCTGTATCACTGGGATTCTCGTGGGACAACATTTTATATTCTCGGGTATCGAATACAGCAAAGAGCAGCTTGCTAAAATGTCACCAGAAGCAATTCATGCGTATTATTCTTCAGAAGCTTTGGCCGTACAAACACCTTATCTAGTGATTGGAATAGTAATTTTGATTTTTGCTTTTGCCATCGGCATCACAAAATTTCCCACAGTAAAAGATGAAGAAGATTCTGCACACTCTTCTTCCATTGGCAACTCTTTGAAATTTATTTTTGGACAGCGTCATTTCAAACAAGCTGTTTTGGCACAATTTTTCTATGTGGGCGCACAAGTATGTATTTGGAGCTATTTGATCCGCTACATACAAGGCACAATGCATGGCACGCCCGAAAAAACTGCGGCTAATTTCTTGACAATCTCGCTCGTGGTCTTCACCTTGGGAAGATTTGTTGGAACAGCTTTGTTGAAAAAAATCAAAGGACACAAGATGCTTGGACTCTATTCAATAATCAACGTTGCATTATTAGTGGTTGGGATTCTGCTTCCCGGACAAATAGGCGTGTGGGCTTTGGTGGCAACCAGCTTCTTCATGTCGATCATGTATCCGACTATCTTTTCTCTGGGTATCCGTGACTTAGGCGAACACACCAAATTGGCTGCTTCCGTGCTGGTGATGTCCATCATCGGAGGCGCGACGTTGACCATGTTGATGGGCGGGATTTCTGATATTGCAGGCATTGCTCATTCACTAATTGTTCCTGCTCTTTGCTTCGTATATGTTGCATATTACGCTTTTAACAGCTACAAAGAGAAATCTGAAAACAGGTTGATTGCCAACGATTAATTCCCTTGAAACTATTTATGGAGAACCGCTCAGATTCGATTGCAATCGCTTTTGCTTCAAGGATAAATTATTTTTGCTCAAATTGTTTAAACGTTTAAATACCATGAAAAACTTCCAATTAATTTTAGGTATGTTGGCATTATTATGCCAATTCAGCAAAGCGCAAGTAGTGATTACCAACACACACATGTCGATGGGAACTACGGGGCGTATCGGCGTTGGTTTTTCTCCGAACGGGGAGGGGAATATGTGGAAGCCATTGAACTTGTCGGGACAAGGCTCGCTTGGCGGGCGTATGGAACAGACGGACTACATGGATTTGCTTCCAGCCATACATTTCACACCCAAACTAAATGGGAAAGACAGTACAAATGTCACTTTTCAAGTTCGGTTGGGAATGTATTCAGCCAACGGACAATTCATGGGTAACACCAGTACTCGCAGCCCGAATGGACTGACATTTATTCTGCCGGAAACTTATATAGAGGCTCGCAATATCATGGGTAGCCGCTGGTCGGCATGGGCCGGTGTCCGTTTTCGCCGCTACGACGACATACACATATGCGATTATTTCTATTTCGACGACCATTCGGCACAAGGTTTTGGCGTAAGTTACAAGAATACAGAATTGGCCATGTACATGCCGGCTTCGAGCGATTCAACGGGTGTTTTTCCCTACAACTATGCCGTGACTGTAAACGGGGGCACCAATCCCGTGATTCGCCAGCGGCAAGCGTGGGTGATCGAGCACAGTGTCATTTCCAAAAACGGAAACACGCTGAAACTGTTGGGTGAATTCCATCATGTATCCGGTACTTCGGAAAAATCGACGATCCATTATGCAACCGACAACGGTTGGGTGTTAGGGGCAAAGTACAACAATTCCATCCGTACATTGATGCCGGGCTCGTTCAATCAGTTTTCGGTGCGATATGGACGTGGCATCGCCAATGGTGGTGACAATGGCAATACCTACACTTGGGCCACTTACGGAGCACCCGATGAACACGGGAAATATACGGATGCGTATTCTTTCACCACAGTGGAGCATATTCTTCTGAATTTGTCCAAAAAAGTGTCGTTGAATGCGTATGGAGTTTACACATTGAGCAAAGGTGGGGCCAGCAGCGACAACAAGGCTACCTTTTTCAACGGAAACGAGATTTTCAATCAAAAACAAGATTTCGTGGTGGGAATGCGTGGGTTTTTTTATGCAAAAGATTGGTTGCACCTGTTAGGGGAAGTGCACTACGCGACCCGCAAGGATGGAACAAATCCCGAAGCATCGATGTGGAAATTCAGTTTCGCACCCACTGTGGTTCCATTAGGGAAACGCGACCCTTGGTGCCGCCCCCATATCCGCTTGGTAATGACACTGGCCCGATACAACGAGTATGCCAAAAACAACGAATATTCGTCTTGGCTGCAAGTAAATCAAAAGCAATGGGGAGCGTATATCGGAGTGAAGACGGAATGGTGGTTGTTTTAATGTGCCAATGAGTTAATATGCCAATGTGATAATTTGTGAATTTACAAATTCACAAATCAACGAATTTACGAATCAACAAATTAACAATATAATTATGCCCAAATTTGGAACTTCCCTTTTGTCGTTCATTCCTGGATGGAGTGCTGATAAAGGATTATACGCTATCAAAAAAACAGCAGAATATGGTTTCGACTTGCTCGAGATCTGTTTGCCGGCCACACTCGATTTTGATGCGAAAACAGTAAAAAAACAATTGGAAGACAATGGGGTGAGAGTGCGCCTCTCGCTGAATATTCCCGCAGAATGTCACATGCCGTTTTATCCACAAAAAGCAACGGACATACTGAAAAAAGCGGTTGACTTGGCGGCCGAAGTAGGCAGCGACTTTCTGGGAGGTGTACTCCACTCGGCTATCGGAATATTCACGGGACAACCCTTGACGATTGCTGAAAAGGCGACAGTTTACGGGGTTTTTGCAGATGTGGCAGCCTATGCAAAAATGCAAGGCATCACCATTGCTCCCGAACCAATCAACCGCTACGAAAGCTATGTTTTCACGGCTGCAGAGGAAATATTGTCTATGATTGACACCATCGGGGCAGATAACCTGGGGGTACATCTCGACACCTTCCATATGAATATTGAAGAGGCTAACTTTTATGAACCAGTCATAAAAGCCGGAAATCGTCTGAAACATGTTCACATGACCGAAAGTGACCGCGGAATGATGGGGGAAGGCAATGTGCATTGGGATGACTTGTTCCGGGGATTGGCCGAAATCAATTACCAAGGCCCGCTGGTGCTGGAAAATTTTTCATCCGAAATCACGGAGCTTGTAGGCCCGACATCCTTGTGGCGACCATCCAAATACAATTCGGAAGATTTGGCCAAGGGAAGCCTCGCCTTCATGAAAGAAATGGCGGACAAGTGGTACAAATGAACAAAAGAACTCAATAAGCCGGTACCCTTGACACCGAAAAGCCAGCCGAAGAAATGAGGCTGGCTTTTTATTTCCTAAATCCGCTATTTGAAAATATGGACTATCCGAAAATCGAAAAAAATCCTTATTTTTGTGAGATTCCCACTAACGGAAACTGATTTATGGATTTCGAACTTACCTCCAAATACAAACCCACTGGCGACCAGCCTGGGGCCATCAAAGAATTGGTGAAAGGCGTGAATGAAAACATTCCTTTCCAAACCCTGCTTGGCGTAACGGGTTCAGGAAAAACGTTCACGATAGCCAATGTGATTGCGGAGGTGAGCAAGCCGACTTTGGTGCTCAGCCACAACAAGACATTGGCGGCTCAGCTTTACAGTGAGTTCAAGGGCTTTTTCCCAAAAAACGCAGTCGAATATTTTGTTTCCTATTACGATTACTATCAGCCAGAGGCGTATATTCCGTCCACGAATACCTACATCGAGAAAGATTTGTCTGTCAACGAAGAAATCGAAAAGCTCCGTTTGGCGACAAGCACTTCACTGCTCTCCAATCGGCGGGACATCATCGTGGTATCTTCCGTTTCGTGCCTCTATGGCATGGGAAATCCGGAAGATTTTCGCAGTTCTACGATTATCATCCAAGCGGGTCAAAAATTGGTTCAACAAGCATTTCTACGCCAAGTGGTTGATTTGCTTTACACCCGAAACGAAATTAATCTTGCAAGGGGTAATTTCCGGGCGAAAGGCGACACGGTGGACATTTTCCTTGCAGAAGGCGACATGATCCTGCGTGTTATTTTTTGGGGCGACGAAATAGAGAGTATAGAAAGCATCGACCCGCTTTCAGGAGTTCGCATCGAACGTTTTCAAGAATTTAGGCTCTATCCTGCCAGCCTTTTTGTGACTACCAAGGAGCGCATCAACCGTGCGATTGGCGAAATAGATATAGATCTAGGTCAGCAAGTAGAATTTCTCCGTTCCGTAGGCAAACATTTGGAAGCCAAACGCCTCTATGAGCGAGTAACCTATGACTTGGAGATGATTAGGGAAGTAGGCTATTGTTCTGGAATAGAAAATTATTCCCGTTATTTCGACAACCGGAAACCCGGCACACGCCCTTTCTGTCTTTTGGATTTCTTTCCCGACGACTACCTCATGGTAATTGATGAAAGCCATGTAACCATACCGCAGATTCGTGCCATGTACGGCGGCGACCATTCCCGGAAGGGAAACTTAGTGGAATATGGATTCCGCTTGCCGGCTGCCATTGACAACCGTCCGCTCAAGTTTGAAGAATTTGAATCGATGACTCCGCAAACAATTTATGTGAGTGCCACGCCTGCTGATTATGAATTAGTGAAATCGGAAGGAGTTGTGGTGGAACAATTGATTCGCCCAACGGGCTTGCTCGACCCTCCGATTGATGTGCGCCCTAGCCTGAATCAGATTGACGACCTGATGGAAGAGATCCAGCAACGGGTGGAAGTGGATGAACGTGTCCTCGTGACAACCCTAACCAAACGAATGGCAGAAGAACTCACGACTTACCTTGCCAACAATGGCGTGCGTTGCAACTACATCCACTCCGATGTGGATACGCTCGACCGTGTGCAAATCATGGATGACCTGCGGAACGGCTTGTTCGACGTGCTGATTGGGGTGAATTTGCTCCGCGAAGGATTGGATTTTCCGGAAGTTTCGCTGGTCGCCATTCTTGATGCGGACAAAGAGGGTTTCCTTCGTTCCCACCGCTCGCTCACCCAAACTGTGGGGCGTGCTGCCCGCAACGTGCACGGAAAGGTGATTTTCTATGCCGACAAAATCACGGCCAGCATGAAGCAGACCATCGATGAGACCAACCGCCGCCGCGAAATCCAGATGAAATACAACGAGGAACACGGAATCACGCCTTATCAAATAGCTAAAAATAAGAATTCAGCCCTGACAAATCGGCAGCATGGCGACCCTGCGCCATATCTTGAACCGGATTCGTTCTCCATTGCATCGGATGTTAGCACCGAATACAAGAGCCGGAAAGAGATCGAGAAAGCTGTTGCCTCCATGAAAAAAAGGATGGCTGAAGCGGCTAAAAAGCTGGAATTTTTAGAAGCGGCACAGTATCGCGATGAATTGATAAAATTGGAAGCGAAGCTGGGGGAGTATAAGAAATAAACAAAATTTCATCGCAATGAAATTTTGTTTATTCCTTTTACCATCCCGCTAATTCGGTAAGAAATATTTGCTTAGGGAGTGAGTGTAAGCATGCCTGCCGATTGAATTGTTTGCAAAAAAACGGCGAACCTTTGTGTCTTAGCTTTTAGCTTTTTTATACGACTTATGCGGCAACAAATTGTTTTTATTGCTTAATTCGACGTTTGCCCGCCTGTATCCGTTCCCTGGCTTGTACCTGTCCTCCCTTTGCGTTGCGCGAGGATGTCGTTGTAGCGTTTGATGATGGCATTGAGGTCTGTTGCCGCTTTGGTGTATTTGGCTTCGCCGTTGAACACGATGGCTGCGTTGAGCCTGTCCCTCATTGCGCCGTAGGCTTTGTCGGTGTCGATTCGGGCGGATCGCAAGCTGTTGACCGTCGATTTGTCGGAACTTTGGGCGTATCGTTCCTTGATCAGCGAGTCGAAGTTGTTGTTCAGTGTCTCCATTTGCGACACCCAGCCGCCAAGCCCAAGTGTGGCAACATCGGTTGCATACTTGCCGGCGAGTTCCTGCACCAGGTTCTTCAGGTTGGCAGTCTCGTTGTCGTACGATTGCGTGCTTAGGTTGCCGTAAGTGTCCAGCAGCACCTGTATCCGGTAGGCAGCCGAAGATATGCCGTTGTCGAAGTGTTTCTGCAACGACCCTACCTGCGACTTGAATCCGGCTACCACCGCATCGCGCTGCCTGTCGGCATCGACGAGATCTTTGGTGATGTCACTCTTTTGCACTTTTTTGAACGAGAGGTCTTCGCCCGCCAGTGCCGTTTGGAAGGATGTGAAAGCCCCGGCGATATCTATCCCGGCCGGGTCGTTGGCCGAAATGGAGTGTTGCACCTCGCTCATGAACGTGAAATGTTCCCCGTTCTGAAGGTGGGAAGTGGAGATGGAATCGATTTTCATAGGTTTCATTTTAATTGTGTAACATTCAGTTGTTATTAAGAATCGTTGCGCCTTGTGCGCAAGTGGCTCTTGCTTCGTTTGTGTTGCTTGCGCATGTTCCGCAAGTGTTAGCCGCCCCTCATGTGTCCCTTGCGGAGATTCCGCAAGCATGCCTTGTCTTCGTCCGGGCTTTGCGTGCGTTGCGCAACCATGTGGCCGGCTTTGGTTTGCCTTTGCGCAGGCTGCGCAAGCAGGACGAGGCGGCAACCGCCTACTTGCGCATCGGGCGTAAAAATAAAAAATAAGTTTCGAACTTGCAACACAGTTACAAATCACTTAGTGTGTCAATATCCGCAATCACTTGCTCGAAGCTTGGATTGGAAATGGGGATGTTGTTTTTTGCTAAAATTTTTTCAAATTCATAACGTGTCAATCCAGACAGATGAATTGCTTTGCCTAACGTTAGTTTCCCTTCCTGAACATTATGTCAGGCGAAACATTTAATATCTTTCATCTAAGTAATGGTCGCAATAGATTGTCGTGCTTTTTAATGCCAAATATAGCCTTTAGCTATTAGCTTATAGCTGTTGGAAAAGGCTAATGGCTAAAAGCTATTGGCTATCAGCTTGTACATTTTACGATAACAAATGATTCTCGCTACTTAAGTACATGACAAAATTTTAAAAATATCTATATTTGATTTAAATTTTGTCATGTACTTAGATCAGTGGTATAAGAAAAGCACAGCGTAAAAACGAAACAGGACACCCACTTTTGTGAATGCCCTGTTTTCTATTTTGTCCTTTCTTTGTCCTGCAAGAAGACATTTTATCTGTTATTCCACAGAATTAAATTCGAATATCAATACCCAAACAATTCTTGCAAGGAAATTTTCTTCACTTCGCCGATCTTGCTCAATTCCGATTCAGGAAGTTTGCTTTCCGATGCTACAATAGCGTAAGTGTAGGGTTTCCCTGAAATTTTTGACTGATGAAAGTTCTTGAGATCCTCAATCGTCACCTTGTCCACATCGTTGTAGATTTGTTTGCGGATATCGTCTTTCAAGCCAAAACGTTGAGCACCTAAATAATTGAAGATGATGTCGTCCTGCGTGATGCGTTCAGTTTCGATGTCTTTCTTAACTTGATTTTTAGCTAATTCAAAGTTTACAGGAAGTTCGGGCAAAGTGGTGAACAACTCGTTCATTGCCTTCACGGCATCGTTGAACTTGTCGGCTTGGCTGCCCACATATCCCAACATATAGTATTTGTCTTCCTTTTTGGACGGGGACACATAATAACCGTAGGTGCTATATGCCAAAGCCTTGCTTTCACGGATTGTCTGGAACACGAGGGATCCCATGCCGCCGCCAAAATAGTTGTTGAACACATCGACAACTGTGGCCAATTTGGGGTCATAAAGATCTGTGTTGCGAATCCAACGGGTTTCGGCTTGCACCATGTTATAGTCGGTGAACAGCACCTGATTTTTAGTTTGTTCCACTTGCTTGAAGGTTTTCAATGGTTTTTCAGGAGCAAACTTGGCAGGAATTTTATGCAAAGGCTTTAAAGTAGTGACCAACTCGGACATAGAAGCTGGGCCGTAGTAGATGATTGTTTGTTCAAAATTGTTCAATTCCTTTATTTTTCCGATCAACTCTTGGGGAACAAGGCCTTCGATGTCGGCATCGCTGAGGGTGTTGTTGAACTTGTTTTGTGGGCCATACAGCGCATAGCTGGTAAGCCCCTGCATGATTGCCTGTTTGCTGAGCTTGGCATCTTTCCGTGCCTTGCTGATTCTGGATTTCAAAGCTTTCAGCGCATCGTCGTTTGGCTGCACATTGGCCACCAAATCTTCGTAAAGCTTGACAGCCTGAGTGAAGTTTTCCTGAAGCCCTTCGATGGTGACTGTGGTGTACTCTTCAGCAGAGGAAATGCTAAAACTGGAAGCTATTTTGTAGAATTCCTTCGAAATCTGTTCTGCCGATTTCTTATCCGTGCCGAGGTACTGGATATATTGGGTGGCGTAAGGCAACTTCAAATCATTGAGAACCCCAATTTTGTAACGGAAACGAAGGCGATACAAGGAGTTGTCTTTGTTTTGCACATAGAGCACTTCTGCATTTCCAATTTTGTCTTTCTGGATATCCTTGTCATAATCCAAGAATACAGGAGTTGAAGGAGTGTTGGGCATTTCATCGACCGACTTCACAAAAGGAGATTGTTTTCCGGCATTGGTTTCCACTGGAGTAATCTGGGGCTTCTCTATCTTCTGCAAATTGGGCCTTTCGCCTTTTCTTTTGAAGACAGCCACATAATTGTCTCCAAAATATTTATTGGCAAACGCCACCACGTCTTCTTTCTTGATTTTCGAGAGATTGTTGACATAAGCCACCTGGTCTTTCCAATCCAATTCGGAGGTGAATGCATCCATCAGCAAACTGGCCCTATCTTCGTAAGATTCCGTTTGCTGTATTTTGCTTTTTTTAATGTTGTTTACAATGGAAGGAATCAGGTCGCTATCAAAATTACCTTTCTTCAAGTTGTCAATCTCTCCCAGCACAAGATCCTTCACTTCTTCCAAGGTTTGTCCGGTAGTGGGCGAAGCGGACAAGTAGAGAATGCCGTAGTCGATCAACGTGTAGGTGAATGCGCTGGCTCTTTGGAGCTTTTGTTTCTTCACCAAATTCAAATCGAGCAAGCCCGCTTTTCCATTAGTCAGGATGGAACCGACCAAATCTGCCAGAAGCACGTCTTTGTCTTTGTTTCCAGGAAGGCGGAATCCAATTGTCAGGCTTTCTGCATTGGGGCCAACCACATCTTTGACAACAGGGCTTGTAATCGGATTCTCCTGCTGAAAAGAATATTTGGGAACCGGTTTCGCCTGCATGTTACCGAAAGCTTTGTCGATCTTGGCAATCGCTTGATCCGGATCAAAATCGCCGGAAAGAATCACACCCATGTTGTTTGGCACGTAATAAGTGTTGAAATACTTCCTGATTTCAATCAAAGAAGGGTTTTTCAGGTGTTCTATCGTACCTATAGTTGTCTGCAAACCGTAGTTGTGCTTTTTAAACAAGTTGGCGAATAAAGTTTCGAACACTTGCGTTCCATCATCGTCCAAACCGCGGTTTTTTTCTTCGTAAACGGCTTCCAGTTCGGTGTGGAAAATGCGGAAAACAGGCTGGCGGAAACGTTCAGCCTGCACGGTAATGTATTTGTCGAGTGAACTCGCAGGTACATCGTCGGTGTAAACAGTTTGTTCGAATGACGTGAAGGCATTTGTTCCTTGCGCGCCCATGCTCGACATCAGCTTGTCGTATTCGTTTGCAATGGAATATTTGCTTGCCACTCCTGAAATCGAATCAATCTGATGGTAAATGGCTTTGCGTTGCGCTTCGTCTTTGGTCTTGTTATAGACTTCATAAAGCGCATCAATCTTGTCCAACTCCGGCTTTTCTTTGCTCCAGTCAAGAGTGCCATATTTGTCTGTACCCTTAAACATCATGTGCTCCAAGTAATGCGCAAGCCCTGTGTTGGTAGCCGGATCCGTTTTGCTTCCGGCTTTTACAGCCACATAAGCCTGGATTCGGGGTTCTTTGGTGGTAGGACTCAAAACAACGGTGAGCCCATTCTTGAGCGTGTAAAAACGACTGTGCGTTGGATCGTTCGTAACATACTTGTACGCATACCCGTTGCTCTCGGCCTGTTTCCACTCGTAGGTTTGCCCAAAAGTGAGGAACGAAACTGCAGCAAACAGCAATACGATTGATATTCTTTTTATCATACTGAAAATATATTTGTTAATTGCGGCAACAAATTAAAGCAATATGTATCAAAAGAAAGAATTTAAAAAGCAAAAAGTATGCACAAAAAAGAAATTTTAGTGGAACGCTTCGATTTAATTGAGAATCTTGTCTCAAAAACCGATGTCAGTCATTCATGATCTCTTAGCACACTCGTGCATCTCTTTGGTGAGTTTCATGGCACAAAAGTGAGGGCCACACATGGTGCAATGATCACTTTCTTGGTCTAAATGCCCCAACTTGTAAAATTCCAATGCTTTTTCGGGATCGAGCGAAAGGTTGAACTGGTCTTTCCAACGGAAATCAAAACGTGCCTTGCTCAAAGCATTGTCACGCACCTGAACACCAGGATGGCCTTTCGCCAAATCAGCCGCATGGGCCGCTATTTTATAAGACACCACACCTGTACGGACATCTTCTTTGTCGGGCAGGCCTAAATGCTCTTTGGGAGTGACATAGCAAATCATGGCCGTGCCGTACCATGCAATTTGCGCCGCCCCAATGGCAGAGGTGATGTGATCGTAGCCGGGCGCAATGTCGGTGGTCAAAGGGCCGAGGGTATAAAACGGTGCTCCGTGGCAATGTCTCACCTGCTCATCCATGTTGGCTTTTATTTTGTCCATCGGCACGTGTCCGGGACCTTCAATAAGCACCTGCACTCCATGTTTCCAAGCAATTTTGGTCAACTCGCCCAATACAGACAATTCGGCAAATTGTGCAGCATCATTGGCATCGTTGATGGATCCCGGGCGCAACCCATCCCCTAAAGAAACAGCCACATCGTATTGTGCCAAAATCTCACAAATCTCTTCGAAATGGGTATAGAAAAGATTCTCCCGGTTGTGTTGTGCCATCCAGTTGCCTATGATGGAACCGCCTCTGGATACAATCCCAGTGGTTCGATTTTTCACCAGCAGGATGTGATTCCGGAGCAAGCCGGCATGAATCGTAAAATAATCCACACCCTGTTCGCATTGCTCTATAAGCGTGTCGCGGTAAATTTCCCAACTGAGGTCGGCAATCACCCCGTCCACTTTCTCCAAAGCCTGGTAGAGCGGAACCGTACCCACCGGAACAGGCGTGTTGCGGATAATCCATTCGCGCGTTTCGTGAATATGGTCACCGGTGGACAAATCCATCAGTGTGTCCCCACCCCATTTGCAACTCCAGATCGCTTTTTCGACTTCCTCGTCAATGCCAGAAGACAAAGCCGAATTGCCTATATTGGTATTGATTTTCACCAAGAAATTTGTTCCAATAATCATGGGTTCGGCTTCAGGATGATTTGGATTGGCGGGCAACACAGCTCTTCCTGCGGCAATTTCATCACGAACAAATTCCGGTGTGATGTGGGAAGGAATACCCAGTTCTTCATTTTGGAGGTTCTCCCGAATGGCCACGTATTCCATTTCGGGGGTAATAATTCCTTGTTGGGCATAGTGCATTTGGGTAATCTTTTTCCCCGATTTTGCCTTTCTTGGAAAATGAACGATCGGGAAACGAATAGCATCCAGATTTGTGTCGAACAAACGTTGGTTGCAATATTCCGATGAAAAAGCACCCAATTGATCGGTATCCTTCCGTTGCTGAATCCAAGATTCCCTCAATCGGCGAAGCCCTTTGGTTATATCCACGGGAATGTTGCTGTCTGAATAATCGCCGCTGGTGTCATACACTAGAACGGGTATATTTTTTTCCTTGACGATTTCACCGTTCACTTCCGACACGGTGTCTAATAACTTCACACGACGCACTCCAACTTCGATGCCGTGTATTTTCCCCTTCAGATATACCTTTTCGGACGAAGGATAATGAATTCGTTGATTGGTTTTCATTTGTTCTATTTAGTTTAAAATACCAAGCACTAAAAATGACTGAATTTGTCGAAATCCCTCTGAGGGAGATTTATCCAACAATTTAATTTCACGCAAAGACGCAGAAAAGATCGCCAAGTAGCAGCAAAATTTCTCATTCACATTAAAAAAGAGGTGAGTGGACTGCTTGCTTCGGCGACACTGAGTTGAGAAGCTAACTGCGCCTCGTAGGCCATCCGCCCGCCTATCACGGCTAACCGAAAGGCATCGGCCATCACTACCGGATTGCCAGCCACAGCAATAGCCGTATTAACCAGCACCGCATCAGCACCCAGTTCCATCGCTTCAGCAGCGTGTGAAGGTGCACCAATCCCAGCATCTACCACCACCGGCACATTGCTTTGGCTAATGATAATTTCGAGCAAGTCACGGGTAGCCAAACCTTTGTTTGTGCCAATGGGTGCACCAAGCGGCATTACGGTAGCCGCACCAGCCTGTTCAAGAAGCTTGCACAAAACCGGGTCGGCCTGAATGTAGGGCAACACCACAAAACCCAATTTGGCCAACTCTTCGGTTGCCTTCAGGGTTTCAATGGGGTCAGGCAACAAATATTTGGGGTCGGGATGAATCTCCAATTTCAACCAATTTGTACCGAAAGCATCCCGTGATAATTGTGCTGCAAAAACAGCCTCTTTGGCATTCCGCACTCCCGAGGTGTTGGGCAACAATTGAATCCCCGGTTTTGTGACATGTACGAGCATATCATCCTGCTTGTTATTCATATCCAGCCGCTTCATGGCAACTGTAACCATTTCCGTTTGAGAAGCATCTATCGCCTCACTCATGGTTTGGTTAGAACCGAATTTCCCCGTACCCAAAAAGAGCCGCGAAGAAAATTCCTTACCTGCAATTATCAATTTCTTCATGTTTTAAGCTATTTATGATATTGATTATTTTCATTGTTTCTCCTATAGGATTTTCCGCATTTAAGATCGTTGACGAAAGGGCTATTCCTGAAACTCCGGCATTCAAAATATGGGGAATATCGGCAACGGTTATTCCTCCTATAGCAAATACGGGAAGATTGATTTCGTTAATTTTGCACTCATCCAGAATACGGCGATAGCCCTCCAACCCTAAAATCGGACTTAAATTTTTCTTGGTTGTCGTGAATCGAAACGGCCCCAAACCAATGTAATCGACTCCTTCTTGTTTCAACCGGAAAATGTCGTCAAAAGTATTGGCTGTTCCACCTATGACGAAGCTATCCCCTAACATTTTCCTGGCTTCGGACGGTGGCATATCCAATTTGCCAAGATGAACACCGGCAGCCCCAACATTCCGGCAAATCTCCACGTAATCATCAATATATAGTTCCGCTTTGTGTTTGTCACACAGAGCTTTTGCCTTTTTCCCCACTTTTTCGATTTCCGCAGGAGAAGCCTCTTTCATCCGCAGCTGAACCTGTCGGCAACCACCGGCAAGAGCCATTTCGATGGATTGCAGATAGCTATATTTCTCAGTTTGGTGGGTGATAAAAAGTAATCCGTTCATAGTTTATCGGTGACTGATTTTAAATTTAAAAATCGTTTTATCAAAAATTCTCGATCCTTATCTGAAGGAAAGCTCCCCCACAGTGAGCCGAGTACCGCCACGCCTCCAAAGCCATAATGTGCCACAAGCGGAATCAGTGTCTCTTCTATTCCGCCTAAGGCAATTACCTTTTCATTGATAACACCTTGGCTTTTAAGAAGCAAAAGTTCTTCATGGGAAAAAGCTCGACGATAACCATTTTTCGAAATGCTGTCAAAAATAGGACTCAAAAAAACATATTTGCAGGTTTCGAGCGAGCTTTCCACCTCAGGTATAGAATGGCACGAGCGGCTTACCGAAGCGACTGCAAAAGCCGGGCATTTTGGGTGGCGGCTATTCAAATGAACACCCCGCAAAGGATAGGACGAAAGCAACTCGAAATGATCGTGCAATACAATCCGATCCAGAAATTCAGGCCTGACTCGATCCAATAAGTTTTCCAGATCGGCTGCTGTTGCGGCGGGTTTCCGTAGATGCAACACCGGCATTCCTTCCAAGAACAAATCATTTAAAACGAATGCTTCATCGGGGAAAATTTGCTCCGTGGTAATAACAAAGAGTTTCATCACCTTACCCCCCCGAAGCTGCGTGAATCAACATCAATTCAATCTGGTCTGAAAGGATGGTTTCCATCCAATCCTCTTTGGGTATCACCTCGTAATCGATAGCAACAGCGATTCCCTGTGGTTGGAGTCCGAGCGATTGAATAAAAAATGCTAAAGAAATGCCTTCGTCAACTTCGTGTGGTTGACCGTTAAGTAGAACTATCATATATCTATTGTTTTCAATGGCTTAGGATCAAAAAAATGGCAAAGTGGGCCATATCCCTCACCTGTTTTTATTTCTTTTCCTGTTTCTATTGCCGACGTGATGTATAATTTTGCAAGACGTACTGCATTCTCCAAATTGTTACCCAATGCCACGTATGAAGCAATGGCGGAAGAAAGGGTGCATCCTGTTCCATGTAAATTTCGAGTCTGAATAGTGGGAGATGAAAAGCATAAGGATTTTTTTCCTGCCTGAAAAAGTGTGTCATTGGCATAAGCCGATTGCAGATGACCGCCCTTTATCAAAACAGCTTCACAACCTTGGGAAAGTAATTTCTCGGCTGCATGATGCAAATCCTGCACCGATTCGATCTTCACCCCCGACAAGGCTTCGGCTTCTGGAATATTGGGGGTAAGTAGGCTAATTCGTTGAAACAAATATTGGCGCAAAGCCTTTGAGGTAGGTGTGGAGACCAAAGAATCACCACTTGAGGAAATCACCAAAGGATCGACTATCAAAGAAAGCATTGGATATTTTCCAAGAATCGCGGCAACCGTTTCTATGATTTCGGGTGAGGGAAGTAGTCCAATCTTGACAACATCTACTAAGATGTCCTCCAAAACAGCTTCAACTTGTTCCTTGATTATTTGAGCAGGAAGAATATGTACAGCCCGCACCTGTTGCGTGTTTTGCGCTGTAACGGCAGTTATCACGGATGCCCCAAATACACCAATGGCCGAAAAAGTTTTCAGGTCGGCTTGTATCCCAGCACAACCTCCACTGTCGGAACCTGCAATCGTTAGGGCTGTCGGATATCTTTTAGAAGTTCTCTTCATATTTGATTAGCTTAAAATCAAACAATCAAGAGATATCCTTATAAAAAAGGGAAGAATATGATTTTCATCATTCCTACGTCGGTATTACCCGCATCAGGTTGTAAGGGTATGATCTCAGCCCGCAAAGGCACCCCTTGATTGTGTAGGACAAATGTAGAATTATTTACCAGGAAAAACAAGTTTTTAGCAAAAAGAAAAAAAGAGATCCCGTTTTTGGGTAAATACTTTCATTCAGAATTTGCCTTTTAGCCCAACTTGCTTCCGAGCAAAATTCCCCCTTAATTTGGCGCCCGTTTGTACAAGAACCAAGCAATAAATGTAAAAATGATATTCGGAATCCAAACAGCAATCATCGGACTCACAAAGCCAGATGTAGCGAAAGTGGAGCTTATGGTCATGAAAAGGATGTAAGAAACGCTCAACAGCAATCCCAGCCCAATATTCACCCCCATGCCACCCTTCACCTTACGGGAAGAGAGCGAAGCTCCAATCACTGTGAGAATAAATGCTGAAAAAGCAGACGCAAATCGTTTGTAATATTCTATTTCAAAGTCCTGAATATTGCCGATTCCCCGCTCTTTTTGCCGAGAAATAAAACTACGCAAACGAGGCGTGGTCATTTGTTCCGCATCGTTCACCGAGATGACAAAATCCTGAGGAATAATTGCAATGGTCGTATCCAATTGCTGTCCAAACTTATTTTTTTCGAGGGAACCTTCCATCGTACGCACATTGTAGCTGTAAACTGTCCAGCTATAGCCCGAATTATACTTTATCCGTTCAGCAGTCAAACGGGAAACCAGTTCATTTTTTTTGAACCTGTCCAAAGCAAAAGAATAACCCATCTTTTCATTGGCATTGTATCTGTTTATATAGGCAATCACCCCAGGCTTCACCATCAGCTGCACGCGATTGGCATAATCCTTCTTCTTTTTCCGGATATATTTTTCCTGAAAATTAATGCGGACTACATTTGCTGGCGGAATGACGTATCCCCCCAGAATGAAGGTAGAAACAGCAATAACCAATGCAGAAATAAGGTAGGGCCTAAGCATACGCTTGAAACTGATACCCGTGGAAAGCATGGCGATCACCTCCGAATTGTCCGCCATTTTGGAGGTAAAGAAAATCACCGAAATAAAAACAAACAAAGCACTGAACAAATTTGTGTAATACGGCACAAAATTCATGTAATATTCAAAGATGATGGCCTTCAATGGCGCATCGTTGCGGATGAATTTGTCCAACTGTTCGTTCACGTCGAATACGACCGCAATGGAAATAATCAGGAGAATCGAAAAGACGAAAGTCCCAAGGAATTTTTTGATTATGTATCTGTCTAATATCGATAACATAGCAACGATACGTCGTTTTTAGGTTTATTCAATGCCTTGCCCAAATTAAATTCTGCGTGAAACAGCACCGAGTATCGAGCCTTTCCACGCCACAAAATCACCTGCAACAATATGATTCCGAGCTTCTTTCACCAACCAAAGATAAAAAGCAAGGTTGTGAATGGAAGCTATTTGCAACGCCAAGATTTCATTCGTAATGAACAAATGACGAAGATATGCCTTCGAATAGAGCGTATCCACCACCGAAGCACCATCTTCTTCGATCGGGGAAAAGTCGTTGGCCCACTTTTGGTTGCGCATGTTCAAAATTCCATTTTTGGTAAAAATCTGTCCATTGCGGCCGTTTCGTGTGGGCATGATGCAGTCAAACATATCCACACCCCGTTCCACAGCCTCCAAAATATTGGCAGGAGTTCCCACGCCCATCAAATAACGGGGTTTGTCCTTCGGAAGTATTTCGTTCACCACTTCAATCATTTCATACATCTTCTCGGTGGGTTCGCCAACCGCCAATCCACCAATGGCATTGCCGTCAGCACCTTTGGATGCCACATTTTCTGCAGCCCGCTTGCGCAAATCGGGATACACACAGCCTTGCACGATAGGAAACAAAGCTTGCTTGTAGCCATACTCGCATTCCGTTTCGTTGAACCGGTTGATACACCTGTCGAGCCAACGTTCTGTCAGGTCAAGCGATTTTTTTGCATAAGCATAATCTGCATCGCCGGGAGTACATTCATCGAATGCCATCATGATGTCGGCACCAATGGTGCGTTCAATGTCCATGACGGATTCGGGAGTAAACATATGTTTCGAGCCGTCTATGTGCGAGCGGAAAATAGCACCTTCTTCTGTTAATTTACGATTTGCAGCCAATGAAAAAACCTGAAATCCCCCGCTATCGGTAAGAATCGGATGTTTCCAACCATTGAATTTGTGCAAACCGCCCGCTTGTTTCAAAATATCCAATCCCGGACGAAGATACAAATGGTAGGTATTTCCCAAGATAATTTGAGCTTTGATGTCGTTCTCTAATTCGGTGAAATGAACCGCTTTCACTGCGCCTTGCGTTCCAACAGGCATGAAAATAGGGGTTTCTATTTGTCCATGGTCTGTGGTTATCAGGCCGGCTCTCGCATTCGAATTGGGGTCAGTATATTGAAGTTCAAATTGCATCTACAAAAAATTTGTGCAAAGATAGCTGATTCTTCACGAGTGAACAACTTAGAAATGGTTAATGATTACTACCTGATTGATTTGTACGGTTAACCACCATCGGGACTCGACAAATCCCTCATTTGCACCAAGGCAATTGAACTTCTGGCTTTTTTCAGGATAGTGAATTCATACCCATCCGCCTCAATTTTGTCGCGGGTAAGCGGAATTCTTCCGAACTTATCGATGAGATAGCCTGCAAGCGTGTCGTATTCGCCTTCTTTGTCAATTGGGTGAGGCAATTGTTCGTTGATATTGTTGATGGATGCCATGGCAATCACCGAATATACATTGTCTGAAACATGCTCCACGAATGGGATTTCATCGTCCGACTCGTCTTGAATTTCACCCACTAGTTCTTCCAAAATATCTTCCATGGTGATGATACCGTCAGTCCCACCAAATTCATTCAATACGATCGCAATCTGCTGATGTTTCAATTGGAATTCACGCATCAATTTGCTGATCCGTTTGGTTTCGGGGACAAAAGATACCGGGCGAACAATGGAGCGAATATCCACATTGCCGCTTCTGCGCATTTCTTTGAGGATATCCTTCAGATGCACCACGCCGATAATATCGTCAATGCTATGCTGGTAGCAAGGAATACGGGAATAGCCTTCTTCAATCACATGCTCCAATTTTTCCTCATCGTAGTCCTCCACATCAATCGAAACCAACTGTGTGCGGGGAACCATCACCTGGCGAACAGTTCTTTCCGAAAAGGAGAAAGCATTTTTTATAATGTTGTAGCCAACGTCCTCAATGCTGTCTTCACCACTGCTTTCATGCGCCTGGTTCACCAATAATTTCAATTCATCGCGAGTATATGCCTCGGTTTCGGAAATCTGATGTAATCCAACAACCTTCAAAACCATGTTCGCAATGCCGTTAAGCACCCAAATAAAAGGGCGGCACACAACATAAAAAACTCTCAAAGGATAGGCGATGAAATACGTTGTTTCTTCCGAACGCTGAATAGCAAGAGACTTGGGAGCCAATTCCCCAAAAACAATGTGCAAAACGGTTATGATGACGAAAGCAACCGGTAAAGCAAAGTTATGTGCCAAACCTGGATCCAAAGTGACTCCGAACAATTCCACCAAGGAAATCAACATCTTCGACACGACGGGTTCGCCAATCCAACCCAAGCCCAAACTCGAAAGTGTGATACCCAACTGAGTGGCTGCAAGATACGCATCCAAATGATGAACAATGTGCCGGGCAAGAATTGCAACACTCCTGCCCTCTTGTATTTTTATGTCGATCTGCGAAGTTCGCACCTTCACGATAGCAAATTCGGCCGCCACAAAGAAGCCATTCATAAAAACGAGGAGAAAAGTAATCAAAACATTAAGCAACATACCTAAATTTGATGGTGATCTGCAAATGTAGATAAAATGTGTGAAAAGGACAATCTTAAAATTAATTGTAATAAAATTAAAATGGCAATATCAGAATTCAAATCTACAAGAAAGTATGAATTAGCAAAAAAGAATTCCCAACTCAATGTGCACGACATTACCAAATCACTGGGATTGTCGCGCGTGCAGCTCTACCGGAAACTCAGATCGCTCACCGACCACACACCCAACGAACTTATCCACATCATCCGCCTAAAATATGCTTCGCGGTTGCTGTCATTACATAGCAAGTCGATTGCCGAAGTGGCTTACGAATCTGGCTTCTCTTCGCCACCCTATTTCACGAAATGCTTCAAGGAACAATACAATATCAATCCTACGGACTATCTCAGATGAGGTGGAAACAAATAAAATAGATTGTTTCCAGACTTACTTTTCAAAAGAACTTACTCAAATTTTAAATTAAACAATTAAAATTCCAGACAAGATGGTTTAAACAAAAAATTATTTCTTATTTTTGAAAAATAATATAAAGGATTAAAATATAGACCTAAAAAAAAATAACATGAAACAGAAATTGATTTTCGCACTTGTTTTAGTCGCCTTTACTACAAAAGGAGTTTGTCAAACATCGAGTGAAGTGGCCACAAACGAATTAAACAAGAGTAAGGATTTGATCGAAAAGGCCAAGAATGATACGCTGCCTACTGTTGAATTCACAACTACGGCAAGCGGCTCTTTGCAACCAGCCTTTTATATCAACGGAAAACACTACAATTTGTCTATCACAAAAACAATCGACCCTCAAGATATTGACAGCATCAGTGTTCTGAAAAAGGAAATCGTGATCAACAACACAAAATACAATGGGCAGATTTATATAAAACTGAAAAAGGAATATAATCCCAAGCTTATTTCGTTGACAGCCATACAGCAAAAATACACAAAACCAACAAGCATGCCAACAATCTTCTTGATTGACAATGACATTATAAAAGACAATTATGCAGATTATCTAATTGACGAAAAGAAAGTTCTCAAGATTATTGTTGACACAACGGACTCGCACATAGCAGTTATTAAACTTATAACCAGAACGGAAGAGAACATAAAGAAAGCCAATGAAATCACAATCAAAGGGGCCAAAGAGATCCAAGCACAACTAAACTAAAAACAGGCCGTGTGATTGTAAGCCATATTCTGGATTTTGTTTTAATTGTTGTCACACAGATTTTGTATCATGTCGATTTAGGGAAACCGTGAAGGTGCTCCCCTCTCCCATCTCGCTTTCCACGCCGATTTCACCTCCTTGCGCCTCGATAAATTCCTTGCTGATGGATAGTCCCAAGCCATTTCCTTCTTTTTGCGTGCCGGGAACACGGAAGTAGCGGTTGAAAATCTTTTCCTTGTATTCCGGGGCAATTCCCATTCCAGAGTCTTTCACTGAGATTTGCACTTGAGCGTCATTTTCTCTTACAGACAGGTAGATCGTGGAATTTTCGTAGGAATAACGGACGGCATTGGAGATCAGGTTGGTCAGCACCCAAGCTGTTTTTTCATTATCCGCCTGGACTTCTGAAACGGAGTCGGGGCATTGTATTGCAAACTGGATGTGTTTTTGCTCGGCTTGCATCTTGAGGGCGTTTGTGGCGTAAACAAGCAATTCTTTTACGTCAACAGGTATAATCGACAATTGGATATTCCCACTTTCTATCTGCGTGATATTGAGCAATTCTCCTGTAATTTTCAACAAACGGTTGGCATCCTCCTGGATGCTGTCGAGCAATTGGGCTTGTTCCTCGTTCAAGTGCCCGATGCGCTTATTTTCCAAAAGCTGCAGGCTCATCTTGATGGCAGAAATCGGGGTTTTCAGTTCATGCGAGACAGCGGCGATAAAGTTTGTTTTGGCAAAATCAATTTCTTTGTATTCGGTCACATTCCTCAAAATGATGACATGCCCCACCAAACGGGCTTGTTCTTCGCCTGTCGGCAAAACGGAAATGTGCAAGACCTGCTTTTCGAAATAACTTTCCTTGGCATCAAGGAAAATCTTGAGCGGTTCACGTTTCGTGTTACTTTCATCTTGCGTGGTGCTTAAATTTTGAGCAAGCTTTTTGAGCAAATCATTATTGGGTGCAATCTCGTCAATGAAAATATTAATGCAGTCTTTTTCATTCAAGTTTAAAATTTTCAAGGCTTCCTGATTGATGAAAATCACCCGTTCCTTTTCGTCCAGGCCAATCACCGGATCAGGCATGTTGTTAATCAAAGTCTCGATCCGTTTTTTCTCCAGCATGATTTTGGACAAGTTGCTTTCTTCGTATTCCTGCAATTTTTCAACCATCGTGTTGAAAGTATTCGCCAGCAAACCAAACTCGCTTTTCTTGTCAAAATACAATCGTTGGGAATAATTTCTCGAAGCTATTTGCTGGATGCTTTCTGTCAACTCTTTGATGGGATTGGCTATTTCGGATGGAAAATTGAACAGGACGATTATGGCGATAAGGAAGCACAACGTGCCTGTGATGCTAATCCAGTAGAAGGCATCATCAGCTGAATTTTTTGCGATCTTATTTTTCACTTGGATGGCATTCATATTCAACCCGATAATCTTCAAGAGATCTTGCCGAATATCCATTCTTAGCGTATTGTTGGAAGCATCTGTTCTGTAACTTTCGAATTTATGCCGCAGATCATTTGTCAGATCTCCCTCCCCTTTTTCCGTCACATTGCGTTCCTGTTTTTTCAAGTTGGCCTCAAACAACTGAACCGACTTGGTTTCGTCACTTTGATCGAGGGCAGACAACATGTTCTCCGCATATTCGAGGGTCATGTAGTTGTCTCTCAGAATATTTGCCGTATCATTTTTTAATGTATAGATATATTTGCCGCCGACAACCCCAAGAATGCTTATCAGTGTCAGCAACAAGCCGAAACTTACGATCAGTTTTGTTTTGATTCTCATTTTATGAAAGAATTAAAAGGTCAATATTGCTTTTTGAGATGTACGATACTAATTCGCTGAAAAAGTTCTTGCCAAAGATAAGAGGAATTGGCCTGAAAGTTGGTTTTCCGATGCAAATTGTGGTGATGCCAAGCCTTTGCGATTCTTCATCAATGATTTTAGCCACCGAATTCCCTTCCCGCTTGACAACTTCACCACCCAGCTCGATCGTCAACTTGAAATTGTTGAGCAGGTGCCGTTGCCGGTCCAAGGGGATTTTATCCGATTGTTCCTTTTCCCGCTGTACGTAAAGCACATACCACTTGCAATTGTAGTAATTGGCAAGCCGGGCTGTTTTCCTAATCAGCATTTTGGTGGTTTTCTCATTGGAACTGATGCAGCAGAGGAATTTCTCGGTGCGGTATTGTGTTTTTCCTTTCGAGACTTCCATTTCCACTTTTCTGACCACCGCCGAAGCCACTTCTTTCAGAGCCAATTCACGCAATTGCAGGATGTTGTCACTCGTGAAAAAGTTTTGGAGAGCCAAGCGGATTTTTTCTGGCTGATAGATTTTCCCCTCTTTCAAACGGGTAATCAGGTCTTCGGCTGTCAAGTCGATGTTGACCACCTCGTCCGCCTGCGCCAATACGGAATCGGGAATGCGTTCTTTCACTTCAATACCCGTAATCTCCCTCACTTGCTCATTCAAGCTTTCGATATGCTGGATATTGACTGCCGAAATCACATTGATTCCTGCAGAAATAATCTCCACCACATCCTGCCAACGCTTTGCATTTTTACTCCCTTCGATGTTGGTATGGGCAAGTTCATCCACCATCACAACCTCAGGACGTAAGTTGATAATGGCTTGCAAGTCCATCTCTTCCAATTCTTTACCCTTATAGAAAAGTTTCCGCCTTGGAATCACGGGCAATCCCGCCAGAAGCTCTGCCGTTTCCGCCCTGTTGTGAGTTTCTACGTAGCCAATCTTCACGTCTATACCGTTTTTGAGAAGCATATGAGCTTCGGTCAGCATCCGGTAGGTTTTGCCCACACCGGCACTCATGCCGATATAGATTTTCAATTTTCCCCGCCTCGATTTTTTTATCAGGTCGAGAAATTCTTCCGCCGATTTCCGGGTTTCTTCCATAACTGTTTTGAAAATAAAGATGCACTGAGCAACATTGCTTAAACGCTATTCAAAACCTTTTGAGATAGCGACCAAACAGGCAACATTTCACCTGAGTTTATCCAACTCGCTATTCAACTTCAACACATTGATCCGTTCCGTTCCAAAAAGCCCAAGCAAAGGATGTTCGATGTTATTTTCTATCAACTTATTTATTTCCACACTCGATAAGTTCCGGCTTCGGGCAATCCTTTTCACTTGCACCTTAGCTGCCTGCACCGAAATATGCGGGTCAATGCCACTTCCGCTCGCCGTTACCAAATCGGAAGGAATTTCAGACTTATTCACATCCGGATTGTGGACCAAAAATGTGTCGATCCGGGCTTGCACTTGAGCTAAATAAGCCGGATTGGATGGTCCTTTGTTGCTTCCGCCACTTCCTGCCGCATTGTAATCCACGGCCGATGGGCGTGACCAGAAATACTTGTCGGAACTGAAATTCTGCGCCACAAGCAGGTGATATTTCTTGCCATTTTCGGAGATGGTGAAGCCTTTTCCTTGTCCGGGAACTATTTGTGCAATTCCCCAGATGGACAAGGTGTAGATTCCGCCAAAAAACACGATACAGACCAATGTGAGCCGAACGGCTATTGTGATATTCTTTTTCATTTTGATTTCTATACAAATAGTGAAACAACTAAATCGATAATTTTGATTCCTATAAATGGGACGATGACTCCTCCCAAACCATAAATAAACAGGTTTCTACGAAGCAATGCGCTTGCTCCAATCGGTTTGTAGGCAACACCTGTCAATGCCAAAGGAATAAGCAAGGGAATAATAATTGCATTGAAAATCACGGCCGAAAGAATAGCACTTTGCGGGCTGTGAAGTCCCATCACATTCAGGCTTTGCAAAGCAGGAATGGCCGTAATGAACAAGGCGGGGATAATGGCGAAATACTTGGCCACATCGTTGGCTATGCTGAAGGTGGTGAGCGTTCCCCGGGTCATCAGCAACTGCTTCCCGATTTCCACCACTTCGATCAGTTTGGTGGGGTCGTTGTCCAAATCCACCATGTTGCCCGCTTCTTTGGCAGCTTGTGTTCCGCTGTTCATGGCCACACCCACATTGGCCTGTGCCAAGGCCGGAGCATCATTGGTTCCATCGCCCATCATGGCAACCAACTTTCCGGCGGCTTGTTCTTTTTTGATGTAATTCATTTTGTCTTCGGGTTTGGCCTCGGCAATGAAATCGTCCACTCCCGCTTTTTGGGCAATGTATTTTGCGGTCAACGGATTATCACCCGTCACCATCACCGTTTTGATACCCATCTTGCGCAAGCGTTCAAAACGTTCGCTGATGCCGGGTTTGATGATATCCTGCAATTCGATCACTCCAACCACTTTTTCGTTGACCGCCACCACCAGGGGCGTTCCTCCGTTCATCGATATTTTCTCGACCGTGAATTTCACCCCTTCGGGATAATGGTTTCCACTATTTTCCACCAACGACCGAATGGCATCGGAAGCCCCTTTCCGGATACGAATTTCGCCCACATCCACACCCGAACAACGGGTTTCAGCAGAAAATTTGATGAAATGAAAACGTGACGAAGGTGTATCAAAAGATGTTGGGTTGACATTAGCCAATTCGATGATCGATTTTCCTTCTGGAGTTTCGTCAGCCAATGAACTCAGGACGGCTGTTTTGATAAACTCTTCCCGGTTGACACCATTTGCAGGGTAAAATTGAGTTGCCTTGCGGTTTCCGATAGTGATAGTTCCTGTTTTGTCGAGCAACAACACATCGATGTCTCCAGCAGTTTCCACCGCTTTTCCGCTTTTGGCAATCACATTGGCCCGCAATGCCCTGTCCATTCCGGCAATACCGATGGCAGATAGCAGTCCTCCGATCGTGGTTGGAATCAGGCAGACAAACAACGAGATAAACGAAGCAATGGTTATCGGCGTTTGCGCATAATCGGCAAAAGGTTTCAACGTGACAGTCACAATGATAAACACCAAAGTGAATCCTGCCAAAAGAATGGTGAGGGCAATCTCATTGGGGGTTTTCTGCCGGCTTGCACCCTCTACCAAGGCAATCATTTTGTCCAAAAAACTCTCCCCGGGAGAAGCCGTCACCTGCACTTTGATCCGATCCGACAACACTTTTGTGCCGCCCGTCACGGAACTTTTGTCGCCTCCTGCTTCCCGAATCACCGGAGCCGATTCTCCGGTAATGGCACTTTCGTCGATAGTGGCCAGGCCTTCGGTGATTTCACCGTCGGAAGGGATGATGTCACCCGTTTCACAGATAAAGACATCGCCTTTCTTCAATTGTGAAGATGAAACAATCTTCCCGTCTTCCAATTTGGCAGGCGTTTCTTCCCTCGCTTTTCTCAAGCTGTCGGCTTGCGCTTTGCCGCGAGCTTCTGCAATGGCTTCCGCAAAGTTGGCAAACAACAAGGTGAGAAGCAACAAGATAAAGACCGTGAAGTTGTATCCGAACGCGCCTTGTGAATCGTTCGTCAGCGAATACACACTCACGAAGAGCATAATGAATGTTCCCACTTCCACCGTAAACATAACGGGATTGCGAAACATGATTCTTGGATTCAGCTTGATGAACGATTGTCTCAACGCTGTTGAAACCAATTCAGGTTGGAACAACGATTTATTTTGATATTTACTCATAATGTCTTTAATTATTTAGTGATGCACAGGATTTCAGAATTTGCAGAAAGAAGAAAAAGATTAATTCTGTAATTCTGTCAAAAATATTCACATCGAAAAATACTCGGCAATAGGCCCCAAGGTCAATGCCGGGAAGAATGAAAGTGCAGCCACGATGATGATAATGGCAAACACCAACAATCCAAAAGTCGCCGTGTCTGTTTTCAACGTGCCATTTCCTTCCGGAATGTATTTCTTGTTCGCCAAAATTCCAGCAATGGCGACAGGCCCAATGATTGGTATATACCGAGCCAACAACATCACAATCCCAGTTGACAGGTTCCAAAAAGGCGTATTGTCGCCCAGACCTTCGAATCCGCTGCCGTTGTTGGCACTCGAAGACGTAAATTCGTAAAGCATTTCGCTAAAGCCGTGATAACCCGGATTATTCAACCAGCTGGCGTATGCTTCGGGATTGTTTGCATACAAATAGCTGGGCAATGCCGTTCCCACTAAAATAAGGAAAGGATGCAACAGAGCCACCATCATCGCAATTTTCATCTCTTTGGCTTCAATCTTTTTCCCCAGAAACTCAGGCGTTCGTCCTACCATCAGTCCACCGATAAAAACCGCCAGAATAATAAAGACATAAAAATTGATAAACCCAACGCCAACACCGCCAAAGAAGCAATTCACCATCATTCCGAGAAGCGCAAACATCCCCGAAAGCGGGGTCAGGCTGTCGTGCATGGCGTTCACCGAGCCGTTGCTCGTGCAAGTGGTGCTAATCGCCCAAAAAGCGGATGCCGCCGAACCGAAACGCACCTCTTTCCCTTCCATGCTCCCTGCCGTTTGCCGGATGCCCAACTGCGAAACAGCGGGATTTCCGCGCATCTCGTAATAAACTGCGGGAACAAGAAAGCATAGGAAACCAATGGTCATCACGCTGAAAATCACCAAGGAGAGCTTCCTCCTTTTCAAGACATAACCCAGAGAAAAAACAAGTGCTGTCGGAATGAGCAGGATATACACCGTTTCCAGCATATTGGTCAGGTAATTCGGATTCTCCATCGGGTTGGCCGAATTAGAACCGTAAAAACCACCTCCGTTCGTTCCCAATTGTTTGATAGCCACAAAGGCTGCCACTGGCCCGCGGCTGATTTGTTGCTGATGGCCTTCGAGCGTGGTGATCGTGTCTTTTCCTTCAAAAGTCATGGGCGTGCCGTTCAAAAGCAATACGATTGCCCCGATAAAAGCAAGCGGAAGCAATATGCGTGTGCAGGAGCGGACAAAATAGCAGTGAAAATTGCCCAGCTTGTTGGTGGTCCGCTCTTTCATCGCACGAAAAACGACCCCACAAATGGCAATTCCCGTAGCAGCACTCACAAATTGCCAGACCATCAATATCAGTTGACCGAGATACGACAAACCCGTTTCGCCCGAATAGTGTTGCAAGTTGGTGTTGGTGATAAAACTTATCGATGTGTTAAACGCCAAATGCCAACTCATCGATGAGTTTTTATCCGGATTCAACGGAAGCCAGCTCATATTCATCAGCACAAACAGGCAAACAACCAACCACACGCCATTAATCACAAGCAAAGCACCCAAATGCTGCTTCCAGTTCATCTCTCTTGTTGGGTCAATGCCGCCCAACTTGAAAAACAGCTTGTCCAAAGGATCAAAAATCCGATCGAGCCAAGTATTCTCCTCATTGAAAATCTTGCCGATATATCTCCCCAGCGGAATTGCCAACGCCACCACCGCCACATACATAAAAACCACTCCAAGTATTTCCGTATTCATTTCTGTTGATTTATAAAGTTATAAAAGTGGAAGGACAGAATTTGCAAAATGGGAAAAAGGGAAATGATAGTATCCCAAAATGATGCCTTTGTTTTTCTGTAAATTCTGTAATTTTGTCTTCCCTCAAAATTCAAAACTTCTCGGGTTTCACCAGCACATAGCACATATACCCGAACAAGAGGACAGCAACGACCAATAACACAATCATAATTTTTACCTTTTAAAATGTTTTACCTAAGAATCAAATGTTCACGCTTAGTATATCCCAATTGCTGTGCCAGAAATGAGAGCTTGATTATAAGGTGCAACAGATAAATAGATTATAGCAATAAGAAGTTTGTGCCAAAAGAAAAGACCCTTTCGTTTTGAAAGGGTCTTTCGTAGCGATACGATAGGGTGTGAAAAATTCAAAAAAGCTATTGCAGATTTATAGCCTTAAAAAAGTTGATGGAAGCAACGCAAGCGCATCCCTTTTCGGAAGGATTTATTTCACAAGCATCACTGCTTTTTTAGAATGATAAAGGACATATTCGGCCACGCTACCCATCAGGCTTCCAACTATGCCCGATTTTCCCTTCGTACCGATCACAATCAGATTGGCATCCCATGCCTCGGCAACTTTCAAGATCTCTTCCTTTGGAAAACCGGTTGGCATAAACTTTATAAAATCTCCGCTACCCAATGAGGAAGCAATAGTATCGAAAGCCAAGACAGCTTCCTTCTTTAGTACAATCTCCGCTTCTTGGGGTGTGATGTTGGCATCTACACTACCCTTTGCCTTCCCCTTGTCGATCACAAAAACCAAAGCCGCCTCGGCGCCAAGTTGCCTTGCAAGGGCCAAGCCTTTTTCGGCAATCCGGAGAGTGTGCTCGCTTCCATCCACTGCAATAAGGATACGTTTGAAATTTGAGGTTTCCATATTCATTTTATTAAGTTCAAAGGTAAATCTGCTTCCGACACTCATCCGAGGCAAGTGCCAGAAACGGATTCTTTCATCTGTTTTTAAAGGCTTTTAGCCCTGCAAATTTAGTGTTCTTGCCCAATTGATGCTCAATGCGCATCAATTGGTTGAACTTTTCAATGCGTTCGCCCCGGCAGCCGCTTCCAGTTTTTAAGTGCCCGGCATTGACACCAACTGTGAGATCGGCAATAAAGCTGTCAACAGTTTCGCCGCTACGGTGCGACACAAAGCAATTATACCCGTTCTTATAAGCCAGTTCTATGGTTTCCAACGTTTCCGTTACCGTCCCAATCTGATTGAGCTTGATAAGGATCGCATTGGCAACACCTTGGCTAATTCCATCCGCCAATATTGCTTTATTTGTGCAGAAAATATCATCTCCCACCAGCTCAATTTTTCCCCCAAGCTCTTGCGTAAGGTTTTTCCAGCCTTCCCAGTCATTTTCGGCCAAACCGTCTTCCAATAAGACAATCGGATATTGGCTTGTCCAATTTCCCCAAAGCTCTATCATCTGGTCGCTCGACAAAAGCTCGCCGGTACTTTTAAACATCTTGTATTTGCCATCTTCCCAAAGCTCGCTCGAGGCAGGATCGAGGCAAATGCCCACATCCTCGCCAGGTTTATAGCCAGCCTTCACGATGGCTTCCAAAATAACTTCTATCGCTTCCTCGTTCGATTTGAGGTCGGGGGCAAAACCACCTTCGTCACCCACGCCCGTGCTGTATCCCTTAGCATTCAATACGCTTTTCAAAGCATGAAAAACTTCCTCGCCCATGCGGATCGATTCACGGAAAGAAGAAGCCCCATAAGGGGCAATCATAAACTCCTGGAAGTCCACATTGTTGTCGGCATGGCGGCCTCCGTTGATAACGTTCATGCACGGCACAGGCAACAAACAAGCATTCGCTCCCCCCAAGTATTGGTAGAGCGGCTGCTTGTTGCTCAATGCTTTCGCCCGGGCATAAGCCATCGAGACACCGAGGATGGCATTAGCCCCCAGCCTCGTTTTGTTGGGCGTGCCGTCCATGTCGATCATCTGGAGGTCTAATTCACGTTGCGAAACGAAACTCTTGCCAAGAATAGCAGGCGCAATTATACGGTTCACATTATCCACCGCCTTGAGTACCCCTTTCCCTCCATAACGGCTTTTGTCACCGTCGCGCAACTCGCAGGCTTCGCGTTCGCCCGTGGAAGCACCGCTTGGAACCATTGCTCTTGCATTAGCCCCGTCTTCCAACAGGATATTCACTTCTACCGTGGGATTACCCCTTGAATCGAGAATCTCGATTGCTTCTACCGATTGAATTTTCATAATGAACAAATTTTTAATAAATAACCATACCAGTCTTTATTTTGCATCCCAGAATTCCACTTCTTTGTATATCACAATTTTATCCCCTAGAGCTTCGCTATGCTTGATGAAAAACTGTTGCAAATTCACTTTTGTGTCAATAAGTTCCACGCACACTGTGAGGCTGCTGTTGGTGGATTCGAAAGAAAATTGCTTTATTTCCTCATCGATGCTGAAACTCATGTGTGTATGGAAAACAGATGCGTGGATAATACCATCTTCCTTGGCCATCCGGACTAAATGACTATACATCTTGGCGGGAAAAATTTTGCGGAGAAAGGTTTTCGACCGGATGTTTTCACCCGTCTTCAAATAGATACGCAGTTTACCAAACGAGTGAGTTTTGATTTCATTTTTCATTTTTCTTCCTTTTTGCGTTCACGAATATATTTTAGGGTGTTTTTTTCAGATAAATGGTCGGTGAGATTGGCTTTGGAAACACTGACCCGTTGTGAACTGTAAATGCCCGAATGCCCGCTGAAATAATAAGCCACGAAACAGGCTACGGCAAAATAAACCACATGTTCCCCACCAAAAAGCTCCACGCCCATGATCGTGCAAGCAAGCGGAGTGTTAGTTGCACCGGCAAATACAGCAATGAATCCCAATCCGGCAAACAAATCCACCGGCATCCCAGTGTAAGTGCCAATCACATTGCCCAATGTGGCGCCGATAAAAAACAACGGCGTCACTTCGCCCCCCTTGAACCCCGTGCTCAGGGTAATCACCGTGAACACGATTTTCCAGAACCAGCTGAAATTATCCACTCCGCCCTCTTTGAAAGCATTCACCAAACTATTGCCAGCCCCAGACTCGGTGACCACGCCCAGCCCAAGATAATCTTTCGTCCCGAGAAGGATGGTCAGCAGTATAATCAGCAAACCGCCGACAAAGGGAACTCCGTATCTCCATTTGATGGATTTGTTTATAAAAGCCTTGAACCTGTAAATTCCTTCTGAAAACATATATCCGGCAAGGCCAAACAAAATGCCAGCTCCAACAGCGGAAAGCAAAATCTTGTAATTTATTTTCAAATTGAATATTTCTGACGATGCTTGCTCATGGAAAGCGATGGCGTAGTGGGTGTGGTGTATGCCGTACATCGAGCAAATCATATCCGCCAACACAGCTCCCATCAGGCAGGGAAGCAAGGCATCATACTTGATACGCCCAATGGCTAAGACTTCCATGGCAAAAATTGTGCCGGCGATAGGTGTTCCAAATACAGCACCAAACCCGGCGGCGATTCCCACCATCAGCAATATCCGCAAGTCTTCCGGTTTTAGCTTCATCACTTTTCCCAAGAAGCCCGACACACTGCCTCCTATCTGGACGGCCGTGCCTTCGCGCCCGGCCGAACCGCCAAAAAGGTGAGTGGCTACCGTTGAAAATAGGACGAACGGCGCCATGCGGAACGGAATGCCACCTCCAGGCTTGTGGATTTCGTCCATCACCAAATTGTTACCCGCATCCGAATTTTTGCCTTTAAACTGATAAAGGGCGACAATGGCAACCCCGGCCAAAGGAAGGAGGTAGAGCAACCAGCCTTGTTCGAACCTTAGTTCCGTGGCTTTTTCGAGCAACCAAAGGAAAAAGGCGATAGACGAGCCTACTGCTATAGCCACGGGAAGAACATATACAAACCATTTGAGGATGTACTTGAAAATGAAGTATTGGTCGAACGACCGTATGAGCTTTTTCACCATTGCATTTTCCTGTTACCTATTTTCACAATTTATTATTTCTTATTCGAAAACAAAACCGCCTGAAAAACGTAATACCTACATATCACCACAACCGATCGCTTTGCGACAACTGTAATGAAATGTAGGTATTATCAGCCTATCAGGCGGTTCCGGGTGAATACCATCACCAAATTTTATGACACGGCAAAAGTAAGAATTTTTTTGTTTCGGAAAGCACTAAATTGAAATTATTCTTTCGCTTTCCATCAAACTATTCTATCCCGTATTCCGCCAATTTGCGGTACAATGTTGTAAGGGCGATGCCCAACAATTCGGCAGTTTTCGTCTTGTTGCCGTTGGCATAGTTCAATACTTTTTGGATATGCAGTTTCTCGGCACTGGCCAGTTCAAAGGCCGAAAAAGATTTGGTCCTTGAGGCAGAGCCAATCTGTTGTATTTCCGAAGGCAAATCAGCCCACATGATTTCCTCCCCCGACGAAAGGATAACTGCCCTCTCGATGGTATTCCTCAATTCTCGGATGTTACCTTTCCATGTATAAAATCTCAACACTTCCAAAGCTTCAGCAGAGATACTTTTGATCCGCTTATTCATTTTTGAAGCGAAAAAATTCAGAAAATAATTCGACAGAGCTTCGATGTCGGCCATCCGTTCCCGGAGCGGAGGCAACTGTATTTGAAAAACAGAAATGCGGTAAAACAGATCTTCCCGAAAATTTCCTTTTTCAACCTCATCTTGCATATTCCGGTTAGTCGCGGCAATCAACCTCACATCCACTTTTGTCGGTTTGGAGTCGCCCACTTTCAGGAACTCACCGGTTTCCAACACCCGCAGCAATTTGGCTTGCAGTTCCAACGCCATTTCCCCTATTTCATCCAAGAAAATGGTGCCGTGGTTTGCCTCTTCAAACAGCCCTTTTCGGTCTTTCATAGCTCCGGTGAATGCTCCCGCCTTGTGCCCGAACATTTCGCTCTCCAACAATTCTTTTCCGAAAGCCGAACAGTTCACCGCCACAAAATTCTGTTTGCTTCGCTTGCTCGCTTGGTGGATAGCTTGCGCAAAAACCTCTTTGCCGGTGCCTGTCTCGCCTGTCAGCAAAACCGTGGCATCGGTGTCGGCCACCTTTTTGGCCAAGTCTATCGCTTGTTGTATCAACTTGGATTGACCAATAATTTTTTCGAAGGAATACTTTTCCCCCAATTGCTTTTCGAGCTGTTCCACCCTTTTGGCCAAATCCACTTTTTCTATGGCACGGTAAAGCAACGGGATTATCTTGTTGTTGTCGTCCCCTTTGGTGATATAGTCGAATGCCCCGTTCTTGATGGCCTGCACCCCATCGGGAATATTGCCATAGGCAGTCAGCAAAATTATTTCGACGGCTGGATAGTCGGCCTTGATCTTTTTTGCCAATTCCACCCCACTGCCGTCGGGAAGCTTCACGTCCGAAAGAACAACGTCGATATCGTGTGTTTCCAATTTTTTCAACGCAGCTTTGCAATCCTCGGCAGGAATGACTTCAAATCCTTCCAAACTAATAATCCGTGTGAGCAAGGCCCGCAGCTTGGCCTCATCGTCTATGATTAAGATTTGCTTCAAGATTCATTGATTTATAGATTCGAAAACAAAAATACACTTTTTTGTTGATCGGGCATTCGGAGATTGCTCCAATAAGCAATTACTATGGCCAAGACTACAAGGTCACTCGTTTACTCCCTTCTTCCCCAATTCGGTTCTCAATATCCCTATTCTTTTGTTTAAACCCATAATTGGCGTGTAAATAACCGTTTTCGAAGTATCGCGAACAACAGTCGTCTTATTCAAATCGATATTTAGGGGAATTTGAAATTTCCCTCCTTGAAACTTTTTGTCCGATGAAATTAAGATGATATTATTCTCTTCAGTGATTAGTTGCACCAAATCGGCACCCGAATAACGGGCAAAAAGATTGAATTCCAAGTCAAGATTGTCCATGTTGTTTCTCAATATTCCATTTCGCACCGACCAGGAAAAGACCATAGAACTAAATTCCAAGTTCTTTAGCTGAATGCTATCCGATTGTTTCTTGAACTGGCTTACCAATTCTATTTTTTCTTTTTCAAGACTATTCTTTTCGAAATAAGTTTTTGTAAACAAATAAGCGAAAAGGACAACAATGATTAGCAGTAAAAGACCGAGAAACACTGGACTCTTGATTATTCTGATGAATAACGGGCGTTTAGGTGCCGATTTCTTTGCTTCTGCTGCCAGATCGGCTGCTAACTGTTTGACCTTATCTGACTTTTTAATGACTTCCATTTTGTTCTAAATTAATGTTGTTTTAAAGACATACAAAGAGAAAATCCAGAAAAATGCATTTTTATCCGAATTTCTCTTTTGTAAATGTCGTTTTGTTCTATTTTGATTCGCATTCCTTTTTTAATCCCTATCTATTTCAAGCTGTTTATCAACAAGTTGTTTGGAAGGTCTCACCTGTTTTTTCGTCCTAACGGTCTGTTGTCTTTTGGCAATCGGCTTTTGTCCGGATGGCGTTTTTTGCTTGACGCCCCGTGACGCTTTTCGCGTATTGGGAATCACGTTCTTTTGTCGGATTGGCTGCACGTTTCTCTGTATAGGTTTGTTTTGAAGGGGAAGCTTTATAGGTTCTACAGCTTGTATTTTCAGAGTCGAAACTGGTTCAGTCCTCCTATCTTCCAATTCCTGATTGATTTTTTTCTGGTTCAACGCATCATTATCCACTTTTTCGGCCGATTTGCTGTCAAAATTTCGAATCATGTACTGCCCTTCTGTATTTCGATCCGGCAGTTTTCTTACGTTATTTATGTCCGTCACCTGCGCAGGTGCAACTCTTCCCATATTGTTATTCTTGTCAACTTGTGGCCGGTAAATCAACAATTGGCGATCGCTTACTCTTTGACCAGACTTGCTGGTTGGCTGAATAGCCAATGGAGTGACTGACCTCCCGCTGCTTACCTGAACCACGTCTTTCAAAGGTCCCAAAACATAAATGGTGTGGCTTTTAGGATCAACAGATGTGTTTCGAATTGCTCTTGAACCTCTACCGATGGCATCACGCTGTGTGCGGCGGTTGACAACATACCGTTTCACATCCGGTTGTTGAAAATTACGGTATTCCACAAACGACCAGTGGGAATTGCGACTGTCGTAATCTTGATTCAGGCTGGCATTCACATCCACGCCAGGAGCCATGGGCGACCAACCGAAATAGCCATCTGCTTCGCGCCAATTGACCCATGCAGGGCCCCATTCATCACCGGGTATCCAAAACCAACCAAACGAATCGTTGAAACTCCATCGACCGTAGTGGAACACAGCCCAGCCCCAATCATAATCGGAGGCCCAAGTCCAACCATATTCCGTAAAAGTCCAATAGCCATTATTCAAGTAGGGAGCAAAATTGGCATCGGAATTGGCGTCGGGAATCCACACATAACCATAACCTGAAAAATCGACCCATTGCCCGTAAGGACTTAGCTCATCGTAAAAGGTTTGGTAGCTGACACTATTTTCCTGTGCTTTAAGTGGCTGTAAGAATATTAGCGTGGATACTGCCGATACAAGAAAAGAGGCTACTAGTTTTATCGTTGATTTCATCATTTTGAAATGAGCTTGCCCGATTGAACAACTCCTCCGATATCGGAAATCACATAGTAATAAATCCCAGCTTGGAGGATACCGGCATTCAATTCATTTACAAAAATTTTCGCCGTATAACTTCCCCCATGGCTGTCAAATACGCTAGCACCTGTAAATAGGGCAAAAGTAGAAGCAGTGCCTAGATTTGGAGCTTGCCCAAAGATAAGATCCGGGGCAAATAGCAAAAAAACTACTGCCAACAAAGTGTGTAATTTTCTTTTCATTTCATTTGTTTTTATTGTAATGGAAGGATTTCCATACTCAAACAAAGATAGGTCGGGCAATGGTCAAATTTGTTACATAAACACAATTATGAATTACATGATTCACAGATCATTAAGCGAATTTAGATTATTAGTCTTTAAATGCTTGAAGGATGAAGGGGTCAAGCCGGTTACCTTCTTGAACTGATTGGAAAGGTGGGCAACACTGCTGTAGTTGAGCATGTATGAAATTTGGGTAAGACTCAGTTCATCGTAAAAAAGAAGTTCTTTCACCCGTTCAATTTTATGGATTATAATATAATGTTCAATCGTATTTCCTGTTTCAGACGAAAACAGATTCGACAGGTATGTGTAATTATGCTTGAGTGTTTCGCTTAAGAAAACGGAATACTTGACCTTGGGCTGTTCACTATCGTAGTGGATCATCTGGATGATCGTGTTTTTTATACTCTCTACCAATATGGCACGCTGGTCTGACATCAATTCAAGTCCTGAGAGCGACAGTCCTGCCTTCAGCCTGACAAGCTGTTCGGGAGTAATTTCTTCCTGCATTTCCACTTTGCCAAGCTCAATGACAAAGTGATGCAAGCCAATTTTATTTAGCTCCGCCTCAACTGCCATCTTGCAACGGTTGCTTACCATGAATTTTATATACAGCATCATAACCATATAACATATTGATGTTCTTAATTTTTAATTGCAAATGAATAAAGACGGAGAATTCAAGATCTTTTTTGATTCATCTACAAAGTATTGCATCAGCAATCAAAGCCCTTCCAACAACATTTTCTTAAACGAGATGACAATACAAAACTACAGAGCAGGTCATAGAAAGCAAGTACAATTATTTCTGAAAGTTGCTGATATCCACCACCGAGAGCAAGCACTTGTTCTCGCCGCTGATGGCCACGCCTTCCATATAAACCGGTCTGATTAGAACCGTGTCGTATCCTAAGTTTATTTTACACGTTTTTTTGGTTTTATCCTTAAAAATATTTCCAAGGAAATCGTTGAATTCGGGCTTCGATCCATCGGCAATATATAGCTTTAAATTATTGCTTACCAAGCTGAAACGCCTATCCGACAGCAATTCGGCACCGGTGAAATTCAGCTCGTCGATTGTGCCGTCGGGGGCAAGTACAAAATAGCCCATCGGAGCCAAATCATAAAGCATCGTGAATCTCTTCAAGGCAGTCTCAGCTCGTTCATTGGCTTCACGAAGCTCTTCGTTTTGCATCTCCAATTCAATCTGGTGCACTTGCAGTTCGTGGAGAAGCTTTTGGGCGTCCATTTCTGCCTGAGCAACGCTTTTTTCTTGCTCTTTTTCGGTTAGCAATTCTTCGGCTTTGATGCGGAGCAAGCTGACATCTGTGTGATAATCTTGTTTGTCTTTACTCATAGTAGAGTGGTATTTTGGTAATTAAAATTATTCCCGTTAAGATTTTCTCGGCGTTAGTCAATGTATTTACTGCCCAACCTGCTTCAATCGACTGTTTTTGAGCATCCACAGAGGACATTTTATACAGGCTGCTTGTTCCTTCTCCTACTAACCTGATAAGGTCTTTCTCAGTTTTTTTCCTGTCTTTTTCAGGAACCAGGAGATCGAAATAGTTCCGGTTCAATACTTCTTTTTGTTTTTTACCAAAGAATTTTTCAGCTTCCGAGTTGTACTCCGTGATATTCCAATCGGCAGATAGCTTTATAATGATACTCTCCGACTTGTCCATTAGCAACTGATGGATTTGCCTTGTTTCATTGAGTTCTACTTCAAGTTGCTTATGTTCGGAGATATTGAAAAAAGTAATCACCAATCCGTCAATCCGGTCGTCGAAAGTGCGGTAAGGCATGATGCGTGTGGAAAACCAACGCCCGTCGGAAGTGGTGATTTGTTTTTGAATAAAGAGAAGCGTACGCAAAACTTCGCGTGCATCGTCCACCAGGTCGGGATAAATGAGATCGGACACTTGGTCGGTGAAAGGTCGTCCTATATCGCTTTTTATGAACTTGAATATTTGGGTTGCTTGATTCGTATAGCGGCGTATATTCAACTGCTTGTCCAAAAACAGGGTGGCGATGTCGGTGCTGTTGAGCAGGTTTTTCATGTCATTATTTACACGCGAAAAGTCGTCCAACTTGGACTGTAATTCGGCATTCACCGTTTGCAGTTCCTCATTCATGCTTTGCATCTCCTCTTTCGAAGTGGTCAGCTCTTCGTTGGTGGATTGAAGCTCCTCGTTGGTGGACTGAAGTTCTTCGTTGGTCGATTTTAATTCTTCTTGCGAAGTCTGCATCTCTTCCAATATACTTTGGCTTTCCTTGCGGGCTTGGAGCAATTCTTTTTCCCATTGCACTCGCTGAATACTTTCGGTGCTGTTGCTATCTTGGGTAATCGGTTCTTTGATTTCTTCAGGCTTGGCAACGTCTTTAAACACAATCATCAACTTGCCTTGCAATGCTTCGGGCTTCTCGATCCACTGAATTGTCAGATTTATATATTGCGTGCCTGCGTTGGTTCCAACCTTGATATTGTTTACAGTTACCCGTTCTTTGTTTATCACAGCCTGCCGGAAGGCATTTGAAAACTCATTCTGCAAGCCAATACGCAACATGGCAAATATATTCATGTTGGCTTTTCCAACGGCAGGTTCCAAGTATTTTCCTGTGTGTCCGCTGATATAGATAATGTCTCCTTTGTCGTTCACCAAAACGCTTGGCGGCGAGAAATTCTGCAAGAGCAATTGGTCTGCCAAGGTTTGAATATTAGCAGGGGCCTGTGCCGAAAAAGCCAATTCTGCTTTGGGCTGCTTCACGCGTGAAAATGCCGAAGGAAAATCATACAATTCGGGAGGCTCGTTGGTGACAATTCGTTTGTATATCTTTAATTTATTGTCTATCGGATGAAAAAAACGGCTCTGCGCACCAAGTGTTTCGGCACTTCCTAACACCAAAAAGCCATCGGGACAAAGGCTGTAATAAAATAATCCAAACAGTTTTTTTTGCAGTTCGGCCTCCATGTAAATAAGTAGGTTGCGGCAAGTAAGTATATTGATTTTCGTAAATGGCGGGTGCAGGATCACGTTGTGCTTGGCAAACACCACCATCTCCCTGATTTCGTTGTTGACACGATATCCGTCTTCAGACACATTAAAAAAACGGGAGAGCCGTTTGGCGGAAACGTGGGCGGCAATCTTATTCGAAAACCAGCCTTTGCGAGCGGTTTCGATGGCTTCGTTGTCTATATCCGAGGCAAATATCTGCAACGACACGCCACAGTGCGGATTTATTTTCTGCAATACTTCTTTGAAGACAATGGCAAGCGAATAAGCCTCTTCGCCGGTAGAACATCCCGGCACCCATGCACGCAAAACGGATTCTCCCTCCGCTTCGGCCAGTAACACGGGTATCACACTTTTTTCTAATCTTTCCCACATGGCCGGATCACGGAAAAAATCAGTAACGCCAATCAGCAACTCCTTGAACAGGATCTCCACTTCTTTGGGATTTTCCTTCAAAAAATCCGCATAAGAAGCAATTTTGTCTATTTTATGAACGCCCATCCGCCTCTCAATTCGCCGATAGATGGTATTTTTTTTGTACAACGAAAAATCATTTCCTGTTTGAGTCCGCAACAGGACAATCACTTTTTCAAGGGCACTCCGGGCTTTTATTTCAGCCTGCAAATTAGACTTAACTTCCTCAATTCGCTTGACAAATTCAATCAGTTTTACCGCTAGTTCGGAGGCTTTAGCCACAACGTCCACCAGTACCGAATCCATGGCATTACGAGGCATGCTGTCATACTTGGCGTCCGAAAGTTCCTGAACAAACACGACACCGTTTTTCTCCTTCAACGAACGCACACCGCTACTCCCGTCCGAACCCATGCCCGAAAGGATTATCCCGACAGCCATTTCCTGTTGATCATCTGCAAGTGAACGCAAAAAAGTATCGATAGGCAAGCGGAGGCCTCTTATCTCGACTGGATCAGACAGATAAAGGATTCCTTTCTGAATCAACATCCTTTTGTTGGGGGGGATCACATACACATTGTCTGGCTTCACCGGTGTTGCGTTATTTACCTCTGACACAGGTATCTTGCAAACCCGCTGAAGCAGTTCGGGCAACATCCCCTTTTGGGTCGGATCCAAATGCTGGATCACGATGAAAGCCATCCCTGTATTTTCCGGCATGTTTTGGAAGAATTGTTCCAATGCTTCCAAACCTCCAGCAGAAGCACCAATACACACTGTTGGAAATTTAAGGGGCTGGGATTCACTGGTTATAATTTCTGCATCATCAGTCGGATTCATTCTTTTGGTTTTAGTAAATCAATATTCAGAGAAATAAGATTGGATCATTTGCAAATATGCGAATCTGCAACAAAATGCAATTCAAAGGGTGTTCCATTTCCAATTCAGAATTTCGGGCTTGTAGCTTTTCATCCATGCTTCAAGAATCTTTAGATGGTCGGGGTGCTGTGTGTCCACCAGCACTGGAATTTGGTGGGCGCGGAATGCTCCTTCTATTTGTATGCCATCCACTTCCTTTGCCCCTGTCCAGCCTTTGGGCGATTTGAATACAATCATTGGCCAATGAGGACGATGCGTCTCGTTTTTGAGTCGTGCATTGGCCTGTATCTCGTGAATATCGGTAATAGGTGTTTCCGGCCAATGCCGGCCCACCGTGCCCTGGTCCGGATATGTAAATCATATTCAAGTCGTACTTTTTGATGACCCGATTCAGATGCACATAGATGAAGTTTTGCCCTGGCGTAGTTCCCCAATGCCCAAGCAGCATTGATTTCACGTCGGACATGGCCAGATCCTTGCGGAGCAAGGGGTTATCCTTGAGGTATAACTGAACAACCGACAAGTAGTTGGCAGCATTCCAATAAGCATTTATTTTGTATAGAAGTTCAGGCGATAAAGCTTCTGAACCGCCAGTATTTGTGCAAGTTTTCATTTTGCTTTTGTTTTTGACAGGATTTACAGAATAACAGAATTAAGGATTGTGACCATGTGACCTTCTAGCCAAGTAATCTTGGTCACATGGTCAACTTGATCACTTCTTTCCTTCTTCCTTGTAAGTGCCACTTCGTGCTGCCAAGTTGCATACGACCCTGTGGTACAAAGCCTCTTGGGCTTTTAATACATTTTCGTCTCTCCCGTTCCAAATTTCAAGTGCAGGCTGTTGAATGGCGCGGCCAAACGAGAAAGACAATTCCCATGGCCGTCTTGACTTTTCACGAAGGTTCATCGCATTCAGACGAGCTGAAGCCAATTCGGAAGATTGTCCACCGGAAAGAAATGCAATTCCGGGAACGGCTGCCGGAACAGTCCGCAAGAAACATTCTAGCGTGGCATCTGCCACTTCATCCACCGATGCCTGTATAGGACAAGCCAAACCCGGCACCACCATGTTGGGCTTCAGGATGATGCCTTCGAGCATCACGCCCTGCTTATACAGCTGATTGAAAACGGTATGCAACACCTGTTCCGTTACTTCATAACAACGTTCCAAACCGTGTTCGCCATCCATAAGTATTTCCGGCTCCACAATGGGAACGAGTCCTTCTTCCTGGCACAAAGCAGCATAACGGGCCAATGCGTGTGCATTTGCCTCGATGCACCCCTTCGTCGGGATATTGTCGCCGATGGTAATGACACCCCGCCATTTGGCAAACTTCAATCCCATGGCAAGATACTCTTTGAGCCGTTCACGCAGATTGTCGAGTCCTTCGGTAATCTTTTCTCCCGAATGCAGCGCCAAAGCAACCGTGCCAGCATCCACCTTGATGCCCGGAATGATTCCTTTACCGGCCAACGCCTCAATAAATGAGGTGCCATCTTGGAGGTTTTGGCGAGCCGTTTCATCAAACAAAATAGCTCCACTGATACCTTCGTTCAGCCCTTCGGCAGTGACAAGCATTTCGCGGTAAGCCAATCTCATTTCATTTGTCTGGGGAATTCCCAATTTGGCAAATCGCTTGTTGCAAGTTGAATAACTTTCGTCCATCGCCAACAAGCCCTTGTTGTGAGCAACCAGAGCCTTTGCTGTGGTTGATAATTCATGTATGATTGTTTCGTTAAGTGCCATAATTTTAATTGTTAAGTAATCGGGGGACCGAGTAATCTTGACCACTCGGTTACCTGATCACAAGTTTACTTTTCCAACATATTTATCTCAATAAGGCGACGCACAAACCGTTTATCGGCTTTGAAGCGAGCGCCCAAAAAGGTGGTGGCTAATTCGAGAGCCAATTTGTATCCGGTAATTTGACCTCCCAAGCACATCACGTTCATGTCATCGTCTTCTACTCCTTGATGAGCCGAAAAGGAATCGGTGATCAGCGCAGCACGAACACCGGCCACCTTATTGGCGGCAATAGATGCCCCAACACCGCTTCCACAAATAGCCAAACCCCTTGAAATCTCCTTATTCACCAAGGCTCTGGCCAATGGGATGACAAAATCCGGATAATCATCATCCGAATTCAATTCATAAGCTCCAAAATCGATCACTTGGTAACCATCATTCTGGAGGGCTGACACCAGTTGCACTTTCAATGCAAAGCCCCCATGGTCGGCAGCTATGCCAATACATTTCATGTCGGGTGCTTCTTGCGTATTTTCTTTTACCATATTCTTTTCTGATTCCATTTTTAATGAGGTATTTCCGGCATATCCGCCACAATTTGGGTTTGACTTTATATCGTTTTATATAGTTGCAGGTATCTTAGCTTGATGCAAAACAGAACTCTTATTTTTGTTATTTGCATCTGTCGTATTGTCGATATAAAAACATCATATTACTATACAAATCAACGATTAATAAGCTATTCAACGAGCAAACTCACTCATTCTTCCGGGTGGGAACGATCAACAAAGGCAAGGTTGTTTTTGCCAAAAGATCTTGTGCCTGGCTACCCAAAAAAATACTTTCCAGCCATTTGCGGCTGTGCGAACCCACCACGATGATATCCACATCCAGCTCTTTTGCCGTTTTCAAAATATTATCGGCAATATCGCCTTCTTTCAAAACAGTTTGTATCGATTTGTCCCCCAGGTGGTTTTTCACTTTGTCTAAAAAAATCTGGGTCGAGGCTTTGAGATCGTTCAAAACTTCCACTTGAAATTCAAACATATAAGTATAAGCCGAATAGTACACCGGATCCGCAGAAACCACATGTAGCAATATCGTTTCGGCATTCATAGCCGTTGCAATAGAAAAACCTTCTTCAGCTACCTTCTTCGACGTTTCGTCGTAATCCATTGCAATCAGTACTTTTTTTACCTTTATCAGTTTCATGATCATTTAATTTAATCAAGCAACCTTGTAACCTTGTGTCCAAAATTACAAGGTCACTCGGCTACAGGGGTACTTCTTCACTTGTTTACTCGTTCCTTGAAACAAAGTTCACTATTTTCAAGGTAATAAATGTTACATATTTTTTTGATATAGTTACATAATTCATACTCTGGTTTAGATATAATTGCAGGCAATCTTCCTGTTATTTGAAAAATGCTTCACGACAGCCAGCCGGTCTTCCAGTCACGCCGGGATGCCCCCCAATAAATAGAGACGCAACACATTACGTCTCTACATATTTACCGATGCGCACCTTTTTTGTGTGCGCAAGCCATTCCCCTCTCTTTGGGAGAGGGGTTAGGGGTGAGGCTTTAAAAAAATCCTTACGGGCTTCACAGCCCATAAGGATCACAAAAAAATAAGTTTATTTACATCCCGGTTTCCAAACTTTCAATTCAAAAAATAACGTCCAAACCGGGATAAACATCATCCCCCCCAAACTTCCCAGCCTGCAAAGGGATGAACAACACAAAAACTACCCATAAACGAGATAATCTTTGGGTGTGCCACCGTGTTGAAAGAGGAGGAAGCTACAGGGAGTGCTACTTGAGCCCCAAATTAAGTCTTCGGATAGAGGAGCCTTAGCTCCTGCAAAGATCCCCGTCCGCTTCACTCGCCCGAGTAAAGGTCCTTTACTCGCTCGGATAAACCTGCTTTATCCGAGCGGATAAAGCGGGTTCACTCGGGCGGATAAAGCGCCTTTATCTACGCCACGGTCAGCACTTTTTCTAACAGGGCTGTCCGAGGTCCTGCAAGCAAAGAACTCACAGCATACTGCGTCACCACCTCCACCACATATTCTCCGGCAGGCAGTGCGGGAATCACGACCAGCAGCTCCGACGGATTGTTGGTGACGATGTCCGTAGGATCCACCGCCGTGCGGGCTTGCGTGGCAGTGTCCAGAAAGAAGATGCCGTTGGCGGCATCCGTGCCGGCCACCTTGATCTTGCTGCCGCTGATGCGCAGGTTGCGCCCCGGGGTGAGCAGGTCGTTCACCGAACCCGTCTTCACGTCGGTCACCTGCACAATCGTCGCCGAGGCATCTGCCAACCCGAGGATCTGCACCTCGATGTTGGGGATTTCAACGCGGAGCTTCTCCCCCTGGTTGAACTGGAACAGGATGCTGTGCTTCTCCGCATTGAAGGTTTCCTGCGGGCTGTCGAACACCCCGCGGATAAGTGTGCCCGCCGTGAAATAGCCCGTGTTCACCGAATAGCCGTCGCACAGCTGGTAGGCCATTTCCTTGAACCACAGTTCCACGGCGTGTTGCATGGCCGTGGCCGACACGTCCGATCCGCCGCGGTTGACAGCCGCCTCGCTGATTTGTTGCACACTGAGCGAACGCTCGCTTACCACCCGCGCGATCAGGTCGTTCGGGTTGTCTTTGGTCAAAAGGTTATCGTAGAGATAAGCCCTGATGCGATGTAAGATTGCCATAATTATAAGGTTTTAAAGATTAAACGTCAA
>DBTT01000027.1 GCA_002307185.1 Bacteroidales bacterium UBA1309 | reverse complement strand
TCGCTCGGTAGAAAATAAGTGGCGGCGTTATAGGCATCCTGTAGGGATGCTCCAACATGATCCTTCCTCGGTGGCTTAGAATTGGCGTTGACTTCTGCCAAGCCACCCACCTGCCGGAAGTTCCGCTACGCTACACATCCGGTGATGCACATCGCGCCACTGCGTGGCTTCATCCAACCCTGGTTGTGTGAGGGGGCTGTGCAGAAAGACTGAACCATAGCAAAACTTTATCATAGTTTTACGCTTTCAGGGTGTGGCCTGTTAAGATACTTTTGTATATTTGCGCCTTAATTGCATCGACAGACATAAGACAATCAATAAGTTGCGCAGTGAACTACTAAAAAAACATTTGCGCTGCCATTAGGGCAAACTGCTTAAGAAGCAAACATAAAGAAGAAAATGATAACAATCGACAACTATTTAGACAATCATTACATCCACCGAAGCAACTGGCTTAGAGCTGCCGTTTTGGGGGCGAATGACGGCATAATATCCATTTCAAGTCTTGCAATTGGTGTTGCTGCTGCAAGTTCAACAAGAGAACCCATTGTTTTGGCAACAGTTGCAGGGCTTGTTGCGGGGGCCTTGTCAATGGCTGCCGGAGAATATGTGTCTGTAAGTTCACAAACAGACACGGAGAAAGCTGACATTGAAAGGGAGAAACAGGAACTGGAAGAGATGCCACAAGAAGAATTAGGTATATTGGCTCAAATCTATGAAAGAAGAGGTCTGAAAAAAGAAACAGCCATGCAAGTGGCCATCGAATTGACCGAAAAAGATGCTTTGGCGGCACACGTCAGAGATGAACTAGGCATCAACGAAATTAGTCAGGCAAACCCCATACAGGCAGCCCTTGCATCTGGAGCTGCATTTTCGGTTGGAGGGATATTGCCTTTGTTGGTTATCTTTTTTGTCCCGATAAGGGCTATGGAATATTGGCTATATGGCTTCACCACTCTTTTTCTGATTATATTAGGAGCTACTGCGGCAAAAACAGGCGGTTCGAGCATAACAAAGGCTGTTTTACGAATCACAGTATGGGGAACAATCGCCATGGGATTGTCTGCCTTGGTAGGTTATATATTCGGGGTGAATATATAAGGGAGTGAGCAAGTGACCTTCTAACCAAATAATCTTGGTGGCTTTGTTATATCAAATCTCAGGACTCGGGAAGAAGTGCGTTGGATTTAATTTGGACTAGCAAAAACGGTGTTAAAGAAAGGGAATATATTGCTTTTATATTGAAAAACAACGTATTATTCACCAAGAAAACACATCTCCAAGATGGCGGTAGTTCGATAAAATAGTCCTGACCACCTCACGGATACGTCCCTTGAGTATCATTTTGGTCATATACAAAGCGAAGCCTTTCATTTGCTGGAATTCTAACTTGGGAGGCATAGCCAATGCGTTGGGGTCGGTTTGGATGGATACCAATACGGGGCCATTTTCGCTAAATACTTTTTCCAGTGTCCATTCCACGTCATCGGGACGGTTGATAGTCATACCTGGCATCCCCATGGCTTCGGCCAGTTTTTCAAAATCGGGATTGAGCAATTTGGTTTCCGTATCAGGAATTCCGGCAACTTCCATTTCGAGTTTCACCATGGCCAACGAATGGTTGTCGAACACAACAATCTTAATCGGCAAGTTGTACTGGACGATGGTCATCAAATCACCTTGGAGCATCGAAAGCCCTCCATCGCCGCAGAAGGCAATGACTTGCCTGCCCGGGCAAGCTAACGCAGCCCCGATGGCTTGAGGCATAGCGTTGGCCATCGTGCCGTGGTTGAACGACCCGAGCATCTTCCGCTCGCCAGTACCCTCGATGTAACGTGCCGCCCACACACAACACATTCCCGTGTCAACGGTAAAAATGGCATTTCTGTTGGCCAGTTCATTGATTACCGAAGCAACATATTCGGGGTGGATGGCATTTTCTTTTCCCCTGTCGTTCACATAACTGAGCGCCCTCCTTTTTACCCCTTTATAACGTGCCAACTGGCGATTCAAGAATTTGCTCTCGCTTTTTTGCCTAACCAATGGAAGCAATGCCAGCAGGCTGTCCTTCACATCTCCACAAAGCCCCATGTCCAATTTTGCTCTCCGGCCAAGTTGTTCGGGCTTTAGATCAATCTGCACAATTTTGTTTTTGACGGGCATAAAAGGCGTATATGGAAAATCCGTACCGAGCAAAATGAGCAGGTCGCATTCGTACATGCTGCGGTAGGCCGACGAAACGCCGAGCAACCCGGTCAGTCCCACTTCGTACGGATTGTTGTGCTGGATGGCCATTTTGGCTTTGTAAGAATAGGCCACTGGTGCGTTTAATCTTTCAGCAAGTTGGATAATCTCGTCGTGAGCTTCGGCAGCACCCAGTCCGCAGAAGAGTGTGATTTTACCCGATTGGTTGATGAGTGCCGCAAGCTGCACCAATTCCTCGTCGGATGGGCGCACAATAGGTTTGTTGCGAAACAAGGAGGTAGTGGTTTCTGCTTTTTGGGCAGGAAGGTTGGTGATGTCGCCCGGAACACCCAGAACGGCCACCCCTTTTTTATGCACGGCATGTTGAAGCGCCGCCTGCAACATGCGAGGAAATTGTTGAGGTGTTGTAATCATCTGATTGTAGCAACTGCAATCCTCGAAGAGCTTGAATATATTTGTTTCCTGAAAATAATTGGTGCCGAATTCTTTGGTGGGAATAGTAGATGCGATGGCCAATACCGAAGCCGATGAACGGTGTGCGTCATACAGCCCGTTGATGAGATGGACATGACCGGGGCCACTGCTCCCGGCACAACAAGCCAGCCCATTGAGCTGTGCTTCTGCACCTGCCGCAAAGGCTGCGGTTTCTTCATTGCGAACATGAATCCATTGAATGTTTCCTTCGCGTTGAACGGCCTCGTTTATGTGATTTAAACTGTCTCCGGCCACGGCATAGATCCGTTTGACTCCTGCTGCAACCAATGTTTCGACTAATTGGTCGGATATATTTTTTTTCATCTGCAATTGATTTTAAATAGTGAAACAACCATTATGCTGTATTTTTTAATAACTCTTTTCCAGCCGGCCTTTCCCCCTTTTTTGGCACAAAGGCGCATCGTCAATTTTCACAATCCGTGCATCTTCCACTCCTTGCGATTCGAAATCCAATTAGGAAACCACAAATGGTTTTTGCCAGCGTTTCGAAATGTTTAACAGGCCATCGAACTTGCAATAGCCTAACATAGAAAGATTTGCCAAGCATATCGCCAATCAAAAGAGCAATGCCTAAGTTTCCGAGTAATAAAAAGCTGAGAAAAAAGGCCTTGACAACCAATTGAGTGATTAATCTCGAGCCGAATGGACAGTATTCCACTGTATCTGGTTTGACCAATTCACAGCTTGCTTTACCGTATTCTCCTCTCTTTCAAGCAGGAATTCAATGGCATTTATATCCTGTCTCATTGCATTGGTTTTGATCTATTTTGGAATGAAAAAATCCACTCCGAAAATTCCTTTGCAGAACTCTCTGTAGGGAACCTCTTCCGAAGCAGATTTAGGGATGGGTTAGTTGGTTATTTTACTTTCAGGGCAGATTTTGCACCTTTGTCTATTTCATCAGCTTTAGGCAATATCTCTTCGGTAAAATCAAGCACATCTTCTTTGACCCGGTCGAACTTATACAAGACACTGTCTATAAATTCGTTGTATTTGTTTTTCAGCGCATCGGCTTTCACTTCACCTTTGTGCAAAATTGATCTGCGAGTCAACAAGCCTCTTGCCGGAGCAAATAAAATTCCGAAAACTGTTCCCGCTGCGGCTGCGGCTACCACACTTACTAAGACTTTTACTATGTTCATAATCTTTTTATTAAAATTTTATTTATTCTTGAATTATACAAATATAGTTATGTAGTTTCCCGAAAACCTTACATTATTCGTGCAATAACTTATATAATTCGCACTCAAGCGTTTTTGGAAACTAACCTTCTTACCGTAGTCACACAGTTACAAGGTCACTCTCTCCTCTTGCAATCGGCATACACGGGAATGACATGAATAGAATTCCTCTAGCCTTGAAACAATGGCTCTGGAAGTGGGATTTTGATTCTTGTACCTCACCATTTCCTGAATGAATATGATATGCTCGAGCCAAGGCGTTATTTTCTCAATCTCGATCACCAAATCCAAAGACTCCGGATCATCGTGCGATTTGTCTCCGGCTGTTCCAAAAAAAACATGTGTAATCTCCTGCAATTTTTTCTGATGTTGGTCAATCACATCCATGTTGAAACTATCCAAAGGGATAAACTCGAATGCTCCTTTGTAATGAAGCTTTTTGGGGGATGTAATGATGATGTTCCAATTCCCCATAGCCTCCAAACAGACGGCCATGTTGTGCCCGAGCGCGGTATTTCCATCTGCGATCAAGGCGTTTTTTTTGTTTTGAACCGAGTTGCTAGCCCTTATCCTTCCATTCATTACGATACTGATTTATTCGTGTATAAAGAAACGGAATTGCCGGCCTTGTTATATATTTTTGGTTATTAATTACATAATATACAGACCCGAAGACTTATTCTTCCACCGGATTGTTATAGATTATCAGAAGAGCAATTTTCTGTATTAATTAAAAAACTGCCGCCGGGACTCCAACTCTGGGGTGCTGACTCCCTATCGGTAAGTACATATTCAAAAATATTAATCTATAAAAACAAAAAAATGGAATTGGGAATTTTAGGTTCGATCATCATTGGCATTTTGGCAGGTTTCATTGCCGGGAAAATGGCAAGAGGACACAGCTTCGGTTTAGTCATCAACTTAGTTGTAGGCTTGATTGGGTCTGTTTTGGGAGGCTTTCTTTTCAGGGTTTTAGATATTCATTTCGGCGGAATTATCGGGATGTTGTTTGTCTCAGTTTGTGGAGCGATTGTTTTCTTGTGGATTCTAACTTTGCTTGGAGGCAACAGCAGACAATCGAATACTTAACTGCAGCCAAATACCTGAAACAGGAAGGGGAAAATTCCAATACAAATTGTGTGCGGGAAAAGGCACACTCGCCTGGAATATCTCGGCTTCTAAATTTCTCACGAAGAATCACGTGATAGAAGCCGAATCTCGCAAGACCTAATGTCTGGGCGTCTATCCTTACGGACTCCATTATCGCCATGCCCACCAGGAGCTTTTTTGTGGGGAAAAGCACTGATCGGATGAAGTGATATTTAATTTAATTTCTTTCCAACTACAAAGCGACAGATTCACAGATATAATCGGGAATAATTCCAGTGGATCGAATCATCAGGTCGCAATTTTCGGGAAGGGTATTCCCCGTCAGCACCAAACACGTGTCGATGCCAAACTTGTTGCCACCGATGATGTCGGTTCCGAGCGAATCGCCCACCATGAGTATGTCGTTCTTTATCACCTTGTTTTTTCGTGTGCAAAATTCGTAGGCAAAACTAAAAATCTGCGAATCGGGTTTTCCAAAGCGGATAAAGGTTTTGTGAGCCAAGGTTTCGAGCATGTCTCCCAAAGCACCCACGGCGATGGCAGCGTCTTTCTTGGCCATCGGATACGTTACATCGGTGTTCGCAACAATCACGGGAATGGCCCGCCTGCGCAAGAGATTGAGCGTCTTGTTGAGGTCGATGTTCCAATCGAAACCTTCGTCATCCAGCAAGATCAAAGCACTAATGTCTTCGCTGGTGTTGATGTCCAAGTCGCTGATGGAAATCGTGGTCAACCCTTTGCCTTGTATGTAATGCGCCGATGCCTCTGTACCCAAATAAGCCAAACGTCCTTCTTCAACTTTGTGCTGGATATAATCCCGGGCCAGCATTCCCGAAGAAATAATTTTCTTGTCGGTGATCTCGGGGATGCCCGCATCCTGATACACTTTAGCCAACAGTTGAGGGCTACGCGAAGCATCGTTTGTGAGAATGTAGAAGGCAATGCCGTTGTCTTCCAAAAAACGGAACATCCCTTGGATTCCCGGCAACATCCCCTTGTGATTCCTTAGCACGCCATAGGCATCGAAAAAAATCACTTTGTATTTCAGTGCTAATTCTTTGAAAGAAGTTAGAGTCATCGGAATTACGAATTATTGAATTATTGAATTACTCGTTGGCACATTAACATATTTGCTTAAAGCGCATCGATAAATGATTTGAACACCAGTTTATTGCCGGCGTATTCTTGATACATTCGTTCGGGATGAAATTGAAGTCCCACAACAAACTTATAGCCGGGATGGAATACCCCCTCGATCAGTCCATCGGGAGCTTTTGCCATCGTCACCAATCCTTCCCCCAATTTCTTGATTCCTTGGTGATGGTAGGTGTTCACTTGGATCTCCTTTTCCTTGTACCAATGAAATAGAGGTGTATCTTCAGCAATGGCTACCGGATGGCGAACGGTGTCGTAGTGGTCGTAATCGATATGCAGCACGCTTTTTTTGTTGATTTCGTGAATATCCAAGTGGAGGCTGCCCCCGAAAACCACATTTATCATGTGCATACCCCGGCAAAATCCGAGAATCGGCTTGTTATGCTCCACGGCATGGCGACAACAAGTGATCTCAATTTCGTCCTTAATCGGATCGTATTCGTCCAGTTTGCTCACGCTATAAGGTTCGTTGTAATATGCCGGACTAATGTCACCCCCTTCCGACATCAAGATCCCATCGTAATCTTCGAGGTAGTCGGGTAGATTGGCTATTGTTCCCTGCGCAATGGGCACAAGTATGGGAAGCACACCTCCCTGTCCCAATATTTGGAGATAAATTTCGGACACCCAGTTGATGAGTTTGTTTTTTCGTAATTCACGCCGGGTGACGATAAGCACTTTTTTCTTTTCGGACATAAGTAGTTTACTATATACAAGTTACGAATGGCTATTTAATGATTGTACTTTAAATTTTGGTGAATGTTTTGGCTAAAGCCATAAATGGGCTGAAGACCATTTAAATTCTTATAACCAGCTATCAGCTATCACAAAAGTATGAAAAAGTTATCACATTCCCGGACATTCATTTTCCGAAAAACGAATGATGCAAAATCTGTCCGAACACTCCCATATTCAAAATCAAACGTCTATCTTTGTAAAAGAAAAAATCTAAAAAAGCAATTTATGTTTTTCAAAAAATATGCAATAGGTGTTGCCGCACTCTTATTTTTCGCTTGTGCCTGCAACAAAAAGGCCGCAACAAGCGCTACCACAGTAGAATACACCTACCAACAAGTATCTCCTCCATTCAATGCAGATAGTGCCTACCAATATGTAGCCAAGCAGGTAGATTTTGGACCTCGTGTTCCCGACACCAAAGAACACAAAGCTTGCGGCGACTACCTCGTTGCGCAACTGAAACGTTTTGGCGCAGATGTCACAGAACAAGTAGCAACCGTGAAAACGTACGACGGAATCAAGTTGAAATCCCGTAATATCATAGCAAGCTATTCTCCCGAAAAAGAAAACCGGGTTGTGTTTTTTGCACACTGGGATACCCGTCCGTTTGCAGACCATGACCCAGACCCGAGCAAACAGAACACGCCAATTCTGGGAGCTAACGACGGGGCGAGCGGTGTTGGCGTGTTGCTGGAAGTAGCTCGTGTGCTGAAAAGCAAGCCTGCTGATGCGGGTGTTGACATCATCTTTTTTGATGTGGAGGATTGGGGTGAACCAGAGACTGCAAAGGATGTTCCTCCCGGCGATTGGTGGTGTCTCGGCACCCAATATTGGGCAAAGAATCCCCACAAAGAAGGATACAAAGCCCGTTACGGAATCCTCCTCGACATGGTTGGCGCACCTGATGCAACATTCTACAAAGAAGGTTTCTCGATGGAGTATGCAGCAGACATTGTAGAAAAAGTCTGGTCAAATGCCCGCCTATTAGGATACGGCAAGTATTTTATAGATGCCAGGGGCGGCACCATCACAGACGACCATGTGCCTGTGAACCAAATAGCGGAAATCCCGAGCATCGACATCATCCAGCAAGACAAAAATTCCCAAACCGGCTTTAGCTGGTATTGGCACACCACCAAAGACAACATGGACAACGTCAGCAAAGAAACGCTGAAAGCGGTCGGACAAACAATTTTGGAAGTATTATACAAAGAAAAATAAATAATGAGCACACTCAACGAAACACAGGATGAAATTGTAGAAGAGTTTTCGATTTTTGATGACTGGATGGACAAGTATGCCTATCTCATCGAATTAGGAAACGCCCTTTTGCCTCTTGACAACCGCTACAAAACACAAAGCAATCTGATCGAAGGTTGCCAAAGTCGCGTCTGGATTCAAGCAAGTTACGAAAACGGGGTTATTCATTTTGATGCCGAAAGCGATGCGGTTATCGTGAAGGGAATCGTGGCTTTGCTGCTGCGCGTTTTGTCGGATCGCACGCCAGACGACATCATCAACTCGGATTTGTACTTCATTGATAAAATAGGATTGAAGGAACATCTCTCCCCCACCCGTTCCAACGGCTTGGTGTCGATGGTGAAGCAGATGAAATTATATGCCCTGGCTTTCAAGGCAAAAGGCGACAAGCCTAATCTATAAAGAGTAAGACTTCGATTGACTCTTACAAAATATTTTTATATCTTTGTCTATGCGGTTTTCTGCAATGTTTCATTGGCAGAAAACCGCTGGCTATTTTTCTAAACACGTCTAAATCACAATTTAAACCCGAATATGAAAGGATTTATTAAAACAGTTTTAGCATCAGCATTAGGTTTTTTTGTAGCCCTGATAATTGTTTCAATATTCACTGTCGGAATATTTGCCGGCATGGTCGCAAGTGTCAACAACAGTAGTTTTGAACTTAAGGAAAAGAGTTTTCTCCATTTGAAGTTGGAAGGACTCCTCAAGGAGAGAACAACCACCGACCCTTTGATGGAACTTATCGGACTGTACAACAACGACACTCCTGAATTAGGGCTCGACGACATCTTGTCGGCAATCAAGAAGGCAAAAGAGAATGACAAAATAAGGGGAATATACATCGACGCAAAAGCTTTCTCGGCCTCTACCGCTTCCCTGCAAGCCATCAGAAATGCGCTCGTTGATTTCAAGACAAGCAAAAAGTTTATTGTTGCATATGGCGATTATTACACACAGGGAGCCTATTACTTGTCCACTGTTGCAGACAAGCTGGTATTAAATCCACAGGGTGGACTCGATTTGCATGGGCTTTCCGTGAATCCGACTTATTACAAAGGCTTGCTGGACAAGCTTGGGGTGGAGATGCAGGTGTTCAAAGTAGGAGCTTACAAGTCCGCAGTGGAACCATTCACCAGCAACAAAATGAGCGATCCAAACCGGGAACAATTGCTCGGGTTCATCAACGACATTTGGGGGAACATTGTTGCCGACATCGCCAAAAGCCGCAAACTTACCGCTCAACGTGTAAACGAGCTTGCAGACAAGCTCCCTTTGTTGCAAAGCCAAGACTCGATAGTTTCCTACAAACTTGTGGATGCGCTGATGTATGAAACAGATTTCAAAAGCTATCTGAAGAAATTGACAGGCTTGGAGAAAAAAGACCAGCTTCGGCCCGCAACTATCACCGATTTGCAAGATGTTCCATTGAAAAGCAGCTTATCCAAGTCGATGGATAAAATTGCGGTATTGTATGCAGAAGGTGAAATCACCTCAGGATCGGCTTCTTCAAGCAGCAACGACGGGATCACAAATGAGAAATACGTGAAAGAAATCGAAAAGTTGAAAGACGATGAAAATGTGAAAGCAGTGGTCTTTCGCGTGAATTCTCCCGGAGGAAGTGCTTATGCTTCAGAACAAATTTGGAAAGCAATCACCGACCTGAAAGCCGTGAAACCGGTGGTTGTTTCGATGGGCGATTATGCAGCCTCGGGTGGGTATTACATCTCATGCAACGCATCAAAAATTGTTGCCGAACCCACTTCCCTGACAGGGTCAATCGGAATTTTCGGTATGTTTCCAAACGTTCAAGGCTTGACTCAAAAACTGGGATTATCATTCGACAATGTGAAAACAAACAAGCTGTCCGATTTTGGCGACATCACTCGCCCGATGACGGAAGACGAAAAGAGCATTTTGCAGGCTTATATCAACCGCGGTTACGAACTTTTCACCAAAAGATGTGCCGATGGACGTAAGATCCCGATTGCAAAGTTGAAAGAAATCGCTCAAGGTCACATCTGGAGCGGAACTCAAGCCCTAAAATTAGGGTTGATTGACAAATTGGGCGGATTGGATGTGGCTGTGAAAGAAGCTGCAGCTCTTGCTAAAATAAAAGACTATTCAACAAGCGATTATCCCGAAAAAACTGACTTCTTGACAAAGCTATTGTCCGATAAAAAGGAACAATTAAAAGTCAATTTGGTAAAAGAATATCTTGGCGACGACTATCAAATGATTAGCCTGATGAAAAAAGTAAAAAATCAGGATTACATCCAAGCCCGTTTGCCTTACATTATCTCTGTGCGTTAATTAAATTGTTTTGAAAAAAGACTCAATGGAAAAAAAAGAACACATCAAAGGCTCGTTATTGCCACTATCATGGCTATATGGCATTGTTGTGTCGGCCCGTAACAAATTATTTGACTGGAATATTTTTAAACACCAAAGCTATCCGCAAATTTCCATCATTTGTGTTGGTAATCTCACAGTGGGGGGAACTGGAAAAACCCCACACATCGAATATTTAATCGAACTGCTTATGCCAAAGTACAAAGTAGCAGTCCTGAGCAGAGGCTACAAACGGCAAACGGCAGGCTTCATACTTGCCAATCAGCAATCTGGCTATTCGGAGATTGGCGACGAACCATTCCAAATAAAAAGAAAATTTCCCGATGTACTAGTGGCTGTTGACAAAGACAGACAAGATGGAATTGAAAAACTCCTGCAACTTCCCGAAAGTGAAAAACCAGAAGTAATCCTGTTGGACGATGGATTCCAGCACCGGTGGGTTAAACCATCGTATTCCATTGTCTTGTCCGATTACAACCGCCCCGTGTATGAAGACAAGCTATTGCCGGCCGGCGGTTTGCGGGAATCCCTCAACGGCCTGGTGAGGACGAACATTGTGCTTGTCACCAAATGTCCAAAGGAAATGAAGCCGATAGATATGCGGATAGCATCCAACAGCTTCCGGTTGTTTCCCTACCAAAGCCTGATGTTCACATCGATGTCATACGGGCAGTTGATCCCATTGGATAAGAACAACAAAGAAGAACTTGATTTGCCGGCATTGGTTGGAAAAGAGATTCTTCTGGTTACAGGAATCGCCGCGCCAGAGCCGCTTCTGAAAAAGCTAAACGAATATTCAACTAAGATAACGCACATTGCGTTTCCCGACCATCACAATTTCACGGAATACGACATTGAAACCATTACCGACCAATTCAGCGAATTAACAGAAAACAAAGGGATTATTGTGATGACGGAAAAGGATGCCGTAAGGTTGTCATCTTTCAAAAATCTGCCTGAGGATATCATGCCGTTCATCTATTATATCCCGATCAAAGTGGTATTTTTAAACGAAGAAGAACAAATACAGTTTAATAAAAAAATATTGAATCATGTTAGGAAAAATACAAGAAACGGCCAACTACATCAAGAGTAAAGTCTCTGACATTCCAGCATATGCTATTATTTTAGGCACAGGATTAGGCGAATTGGCAGCCGAAATCACAGACCAAGAAATTATCCCTTACGAAGATATCCCCAATTTCCCGGTGTCAACCGTGGAAGGGCACAGCGGCAAATTGATTTTTGGCAAACTGGGAGCCAAGCGGGTGATTGCCATGCAAGGCCGTTTCCATTTCTACGAAGGCTACGACATGAAACAGGTGACATTTCCGATACGTGTTTTCAAAGCTTTGGGCGTAGAATATCTGTTTGTTTCCAATGCAGCAGGCGGCATGAACGGCAGCTTCGATGTGGGCGACATCATGTTGATTGACGACCACATCAACCTCTTCCCCGAACATCCGCTTCGTGGAAAAAACTTCAACGAACTAGGCACCCGTTTCCCCGACATGAGTGAAGCTTACGACAAGGAGTTGCGCCTGCTTGCAATTGATATTGCGAAAGAAAAAAACATCAAGCTTCAACACGGAGTGTATGTGGGTACACAAGGTCCAACTTTTGAAACCCCTGCCGAATACAATTATTTCCGTATCATCGGCGGCGATGCAGTCGGAATGTCCACTGTTCCCGAAGTGATTGTAGCCAACCATGCCAAGATGAAAGTGCTCGCATTTTCCATTATCACGGACTTGGGCGTTATCGGCAAAATCGTGGAAGTGACGCACGAAGAGGTGCAGGAAGCCGCTAAAATAGCCCAACCCAAGATGGCGGAAATTATCCGGACCGTGGTGGAGAGGATCTGAGAGAAGTAGATTATTATAAACAATAAGGGAGAAAATATAGACTTATAAAAATGATAGAATATTCAACACTACGCGAAAAGCTAAAAGTTGAATCCTTAAATGGAAACACTGAAGATTTGGCATATTTCACACACTATTTGCATCACCATGAAAACGGTAATCGCCTTGGCTAAACCTCACAATTTGCCCATCTCGTCTATTATCGATTTGCTATCAAAGCATTTTAACCGAAAATATTCCGCAGAAGGAGCATCGCGTCTTCCCGTATTAGCCCTGTATGCTGTTTATCAATGCTTAATAAAAGAAGCCAAAAGATTTGAAGGAGCCACTTTACTTGCAATAGAGAGCCATACTTCGGCAGATGCACGGAGTGGCAGAATCGGTGATATTGATATAATGGATGAAAAAGGAAAACCTTTTGAAGCGGTAGAGGTAAAGCACGGGATTCCCATTACAGCACAACTTGTGAGGGATGCTTTCGAAAAATTTAAAAGCACTCAAGTATCCCGTTACTATCTTCTTTCAACATCTGACATAGATGCTTCGGAGAAAGATACAATTGATAAAGAAATAGAGCGGATCAAAAACATTCATGGTTGCCATGTGATTGCCAACGGCCTTGTGCATTCGCTAAAATATTATTTAAGGTTGCTATCTGACACATCCATTTTTATAGAAAATTACGTATGCCTTCTTGAAACAGACTCCGCCTTGAAGTTTGAACATAAAAAAGGATGGAATGACGTTATATCTAAAATGTAATTAGACAGGCTTACCCAAAAGTTATAAATCAAAAAAACATATGCGCACAGAAATATCTACGCTCGGCGAATTCGGGCTTATAGAACACCTCACAAAAGATATCAAGCTAAAAAACGAATCATCCCTAAAAGGTGTAGGCGACGATGCGGCAGTGCTTCATTATCCGGAAAAAGAAGTGCTGGTGACAACCGATTTGTTGCTCGAAGGAATCCACTTCGACCTCACCTATGTACCGCTCAAGCATTTGGGCTACAAATCAGCAGTGGTCAACTTCTCTGATATTTACGCCATGAACGGCCAACCCAAGCAGATCACCGTTTCGTTGGGAATCTCCAAACGCTTTTCGGTGGAAGACTTGGAAGATTTCTACGAGGGATTGCAACTGGCTTGCGAGGTCTATGGCGTGGACCTCATAGGTGGAGACACCACCTCGTCGCTCACGGGACTGACCATTAGCATCACTTGCCTTGGCGAAGGTGAAAAAGACAAAATCGTCTATCGCAATGGAGCCAAAGACACGGATCTGATATGCGTTTCTGGAGATTTGGGAGCGGCTTACATGGGCCTTCAACTCTTGGAACGTGAAAAGGCGGTATTTGACGGAAAGGCGGATTTCGCACCCGATTTTGCCGGAAAAGAATACCTGTTGGAAAGGCAATTGAAACCGGAAGCACGGAAAGATATTATCGAAGCCTTGGCAAAAGAGGGCATTGCGCCGACATCGATGATGGACATTTCGGATGGACTTTCATCCGAGATCCTGCATATCTGCAAACAAAGCGAAGTGGGTTGCCGTTTGTTTGAAGAACGAATCCCCATCGACTACCAAACGGCTGTGATGGCAGAACAGTTTAACCTGAACGTGACCACTGTTGCCCTTAGCGGCGGAGAAGACTACGAACTGATTTTCACCGTCCCCTTACACCTGCACGACAAAGTTTCTACTTTGAAGGGAGTTCATGTTATAGGACACATCACCTCGGCTTCGCTTGGCAAATACCTTCTGACCCGCGACAATGCCGAGATTGAGATCAAGGCACAGGGCTGGAATCATCTACCATAGGTTCCACATGGGTCATAACTCCCTCTATATAAGGAAATACGTCAACAAGATGATTCTTTAAATGATGGGCAATGTTGTGCCCCTCTTCCACCGAGATATGCCGATTGACTCGGACATGAATATCCACAAAATAGTTCATGCCGAATTTGCGGATATAACATTTCTCCGTGTTTTCCACGCCGGAAACTTCGAGTGCCGCCGCTTTGATTTGTTGAATCAAATCATCGTACTTCTGCTCGTCGAGCAATTCTCCCAAAGCCGGACGAAATATCAAATAAGCGTTGTACAAGATGAGTCCCGAAGCAACCAAAGCAGCCCAATCATCTGCATTCTCCCAGCCTTTGCCTCCAATCAAGGCAATACAGATTCCTATAAATGCAGCCACCGAAGTGATAGCATCGCTGCGATGGTGCCAAGCATCTGCTTTAATGGAAGTGCTATTCAATTTTTTGCCTTTTTTGTTCACATATTGGAAAGATAATTCCTTGAACAGAATCACTAACAGAAGGAAGATCAAGGTGAACGATTTGGGCATCTCGTGAGGCGTGCGAATGTTTTTTATCGCTTCCATGGCTATGATAAAGGAAGAGAATGCCAAAAATGCAACCACAATGAATGTGATCAATGGTTCTATTTTTCCATGTCCGTAAGGGTGTTTTTCGTCTGAAGGCTTCGTTGAAATCTTCAATCCAAGAAAGACCACAAACGATGAAAAAATATCAGCGGTGCTTTCAATAGCATCGGCTATTATGGCGAAAGAATTGCCCAATACACCTACCGTGAACTTCGCCGCAGCCAAGAAGGCATTCAAGGCCAAGCTGAATAAAACCGTGTTTTTAGCTTCGTTTTGGTTCATCATAGTTTTAAGTATATAAGATGAAGCTCTTAGCCATTAGCTGTCAGCTTTTTTCGTTTCTAAAAAAAGCTGACAGCTATTCAATCTCCTTAACCCAAATCATACATCGCTTGAGCCACTTTTGGCAAGTTTTGGTCATTCAGTCCCGCCAAACAGATTCGCCCCGTGTCGATGATATAGATGGCAGAGTTTTCCCTCAGTTTGTGGGCTTGTTCCGGCGTGTATCCAGTGTAGCTGAACATTCCCCGCTGGTTCAACAAATATTGATAGCGTGATGGATCACCACCCAAATCAACAATTTGCCTGACAAGCTTTTGACGCATCGAAATAATGCGGGTACGCATTTCCTCCACTTCGCTAAACCATTGCTTGCTTAAAATTTCACTACTCAAAACGCGCGAAATCAAATGCCCACCAAAGGAAGGTGGGCTGGAATAATTCCGGCGGACAGTAGCTTTGAGTTGTCCTTGAACCGTCCGTGCGGTTTTTGCACCTTCACACACCACCGACAAGCCTCCTACCCTTTCCCCATAAAGCGAAAATATTTTAGAAAACGAGTTGCTGACAAAAAACACCAAGCCCGAATCAGCCATCGCACGTATCGCATAACGATCTTCATTCAACCCATCGCCAAGACCTTGGTATGCCATGTCCAAAAATGGCACCAATTCACGCTCTTTCAGCACAGCAATCAGTTCGTCCCATTGGGCATTTGTAAGATCTGCTCCGGTGGGATTGTGGCAACAAGGATGGAGCAAAACGATATCCCATTTGTTGAGTCTGTTCATGAAATCAATTATTGCAGGAAAATCCACACCTCGCGTCACTTCATCAAAATAAGGATATTCCCCAACATCAAAACCAGCTCCACGAAAAATAGACTTGTGGTTTTCCCAGGTGGGATTGCTCACATAAACTTTCGATTGGGGAAACCAACGAAACAAAAAATCAGCCCCCACCCTCAAGGCTCCCGAGCCGCCAAGGCTTTGAATCGTTGCCACACGTTTGTCTTTGAAAGCTATTGAATCTTCGCCAAAAAGCAGTTTTTGTATCTCTCGGCAATAAGTCGCCATTCCATCCATCGGCAAATAGAGCGAAGGACCTTTTTCTTCTTCAAAATATGCCACCCTCGCCTTGGCAACACTACCTAACTGTGGAATGATTCCATCTGCGTTGTAATAAAGACCGATACTTAAGTTTACTTTTTCTGTACGGGGATCGGACTTATATGCCTCCATCAAAGACAAGATGGAATCTCCGGCATATTCTTCTATATTCTCAAACATTCAATGATTTATTTTATTTTCCTATTACTTTATCTACTTATATATCTAAAAATAAATACGTTTACAGATCAAAGCACATTACCTTTTACAAAACTCTCCAAACTGCACCTCACCATGCTTTCAATGGAATTATCCGTAAAAAAAGCCATGTGCTGTGTCATCACCACATTGGGAAATTGGCGCAAATATGCCATATTCCGATTGGCAATAATATCGGTCCGCCTGTCCTGGTGGTAAATTCCTGCTTCATCTTCAAAAACATCCAAGGCCAAAGCTCCAATTTTTTTGGCCTCAATGCCCTCTATCAAGGCATCTATCTCCATCAATTCGCCCCGAGAGCAATTGACAAGAGTAACGCCCGGTTTCATCTTCACGAGAGCTTCTTTGTTGATGATATGTGTTGTTGTCTCCATCAAGGGAACATGAAGGGTGATGATGTCGCTATTTACAAAAATGGTATCAAGATCAACAAATTCGGCATATTGCTGAAGTTCCGATTTGACTCTACCAGTGGGAGAATACGCCAAGATCTTGCACCCAAAGCTTGAAAGCAAGCGGATCACAGCAGCACCGATAGAGCCTGTTCCGATCACTCCTACGGTGCTCCCCTTGATCTCTTTTCCATCGAGTCCAATCAGCGAATAATCGTTCACATTTCCACGAAACATGGCCGCTTTGTATTTTCTCAAAGAAAGGAGCATCATCATGAGCGTGAATTCGGCCACCCCATCCGGTTTGTAGGAAGAATTGGTAACAATCATCCCTTGTTCCTCGGCATAAGCCACATTGATATGGTTCATACCGATGGTTCGGGTGGAAATATGCCTGACTCCATTGTATCGAAGCGTATCAATTATTTCCTTATCAATCAACGTATAAGCCAAAACACTTATTCCATAAGCTCCTTCCGTTAAATGAATATTTTCTTTCGTTATGGCATCCTCTGTATAAACGACATCCAAATTCAAACACTGTTTTATTTTGTCAAAATGCACAAGTTCATCAAAACGAGTATCAAAAGCGATAATCCTCATATAATTTTTATAATTAAACACAATATAAACCTGAATGAATAAGCATCGCCCGAACATTGCTCATATCATCCTTCACCTGAAGCCATGCGGGACGTCGCCGCTATTTATGGCTATTCCTTATCAATTGATTCTCAAAAGAAGCGTTTGGAAGCAGAAGAGGTCATTTTAAAGAATCATTGTTTAGTATCGTCAAAAACACATTCGGGATACGTTCACTCATCGTAGAGTAGGTATTTTTTCCTCAAAACTTTATACTTTTTCAAATCCGGCTGCCATGATTTCCGTATATCATCAGCCGACTTTCCTTGAATAATTTGCTTGCGCAACGAATCACTTCCAGCCAATTTGTCCATGAAATCGGGAGAAGAAAAAAAAGCTGACCCTTGTCCCGAAAGCTTGTAAAAGCGAATCAACCATTCCAAATTCAATCCAAGCGGCTGCTTTGTCTTTCTCAGATCGATGCCGTAACACACTTTGTCTTGTTGAAGGGGATTCCCATCAAATCCGGGAAGAGCTTTGGGTACAAAGGAAAATGCACCCATTTTTTTGTTTGGAAAACCAGCTACCTGAAACGGGAAAAGAGTTCCTCTCCCCACGCTCACTTTGGTTGCCTCAAAAAAACAAAGCGAGGGATAGAGCCTGATAGATTGGTCGTTGGGCAAATTAGGAGAAGGCTTCACCGGTAAGGAATAAGGCTGGCCGTGTTTCCAGCCACTCATCAACACCAATTGAAGCTTGCACTTAAGGCCTCCACCCAACCAACCCTCGTCATTTATCATGGAGGCCAGTTCGGCCACTGTGAGTCCATACAAAATAGGGATCGGGTGCATTCCCACGAAAGACCTGTATTTCAAATCGAGCACAGGGCCATCCACCACATCGTTTGGATTAGGCCTATCCAAAACGATTACCTCGATCCCTTTTTCAGCACAAGCTTGCATTAGATAGTGCAAGGTGCTGATATATGTATAAAACCGAGTCCCTACATCTTGGATGTCGAAGATCACGGCATCCACATCCTCCAATTGCTCAGGCTGTGGTTTATAATTTTTCCCGTAAAGAGAAACTACGTCCAATCCTGTTTTTGCATCCTTGCTATCCTGAATTTTTTCACCAGCATCCGCATCGCCCCGAAAGCCATGTTCTGGAGCGAATATTTTCCGGACGTTTACTCCTAAAGAGAGAAGAGTATCTACCAAAAAAACACCATTACTAAGTTTGGATGTTTGATTTACAGCAAAAGCAACCCGCTTACCTCGAACAATGGACGTAATTTCAGACAAATTATCAGCACCCAATTTTAGAGATATTCTTTCAATAGAATAGGCTACACGAAGGTTTATTAAAAATATAATCAAGATTAGTGAACATTTTCTCATACATCAAAGTTATTTTACTAAATTTATGTCAAATTTGTTGTTTGAATAAAATACAAACTTATTCTTTTTTTCAGGAAGTATCAAGAATAAGATTTAAAAAGTAATTTTTATGTGGAGGAACAATGATTATGGATCCCTTTGAAATTATTGAACAGTACTACGAAAAAGATTCACCATCTTATAACATCTTGGTTCGCCATAGTAGCGATGTAGCCAACAAGGCTGTAAGAATTGCGACCAACCATCCAGAATTAAAAATCGACAAAAAATTTGTGTGGGAGGCCGCCTTCCTACACGACATAGGAATCTTTCTCACAAATACGCCCGAAATAGAATGCTACGGAACTTTCCCGTACATCGCGCACGGTTTTCTGGGACATGATTTACTTCTCCGGCATCACCATCCCATGCATGCCCTCGTTTGCGAACGGCACACCGGAACTGGACTCAGTGTGGAGGAAATCATCAAGCAAAAACTTCCCCTTCCTCACCGCGACATGCGTCCGGTGAGCATCGAGGAACAGGTGATTTGCTTTGCAGACTGTTTTTTTTCGAAATCTGACCTGGAAGTTGAAAAGACTCCCGAGAAAATCCAAAACAGCCTTTCCAAATTTGGAGATGAAGCAGTAAACCAATTTAAAAAATGGTGCGAAATGTTTTTGTGAAATCGTAAAACCATGAAATCGCAGATTGGTAAATTTGTGAATCCGCAAGCGCATGAATTTATAAAACATTTAATTACAAATTAGTTTTAACAAAACACCCAATTCTAAAAAGAAACGTAAACAGAAGCAACAGTATGCCCAAACTTTGTTAAAAGCTTGGGCATACTGTTGCTTATAATTGGTGGAACTACTTATTATAGATATATTTGTAGTGTGTTTTTCATGGTATTAGATTTAAGGTTAACAATGTGAAGATTGGTTGTCGGGATGACAACCTTTTTCTTTTTTATATACATAGCAGTCCATCCGTCAATCGCAAAATTTCCACCTTATTTTTTATTCTCAACCCCCAAATCACACAAAACACAAACCAAAGCGAGACATCCGGTCTTTCTCCATTTCGAAGTTTGCTACAAGACAACAACAACATTGCTACAGCTTGGTCAAATTGAGGAGGACATCAAATGCGATCGGACAAGTGTAAGTGTTTTTGACTGTCAGTTTATAAATCTGCACAAAATTTTTTCTATCCGTATGGGGATATTCCCTACAGGCTTTCGGACGCGATTCATAAATCGAACAATAGTTGTCAGGCATCAGGAAAGGGCAAGGCATGGTTTTGAACACATAGTCGTTGTCTTCGTCCACCCGCAGATAGTTCTCCACCACTTCCGATGGTTTCATCTTCAAAGCTTTTGCCATTCGGTCAATATCTTTGTCATAGATGGCAGGCCCGAGCGATTTGCAACAGTTTGCACATTCGAGACATTCAATTCGCTCCGAAGCCTCTTTGTGAAGGGCATGAACCTGATTGTCCATTTTTCCCAATCGTTTTTTGTTCTTTTTCAAATAAGAGACAAACGAAGGCTCCATTTTCTGCGCCTGTATGGGCAGGTTATCAGAAGTATAATTTTTCATTTTCTCGGTCTTCTGGCCGGGTTAATTCGCCTACCAAAGGCACTCTCATCCTCACTTTTATTTCATTGACTTCGTATTTGTGCCCGATCAAATACATCAGTTTGGCCAATGTTGTTTCCAAGGTCATATCAAATCCACTGATCACTCCTGCTTTCAGCAACTCGTTTCCGGTTTCATACCGCTGCATTTCCACACAGCCAACAGCGCATTGGGTGACGTTCACCACAATGATGCCTTTTTTCACCGCGCTTCGAATCAAATCGATGAACCATTCCAATTTGGGAGCATTTCCCGAGCCAAACGTTTCAAGGATCACCGCTTTTATGCCTGATGCTCCAAGTATTGCCTCCACCACAGCCGGGGTTATTCCCGGAAATAGTTTCAGGATGATAATATTGGTATCTATCAAATAGTGGAAACGTGGTTTTTTATCAAAATTGGGTTGCAAAATCGCACCCCGTTCATACCTGATTTGTATTCCCGACTTGGCTAAATAAGGAAAATTAAACGACTTGAAGGCGCTGAAATTGTCCGCATTCATTTTCACCGTGCGGTTGCCCCTTAGCAGGTAGTTCTGAAAAAATATACACACTTCCGGCACAATAGGCTGCCCGATACTGTCCTTGTCCGCCGCAATTTCAATCGCAGTAATCAGGTTTTCCTTGGCATCTGTCCGAAGTTTACCAATCGGCAATTGAGCCCCCGTGAGTACAATCGGCTTGGTGAGGTTTTCGATCATGAAACTAAGTGCGGAAGCGGTAAAAGCCATAGTGTCCGTGCCATGAAGAATAACAAATCCATCGTATTGATCGTAGTTATCCTCAATCATTTTCACCAATCTTTGCCAGTGCGTAGGATTGATGCCGGAAGAGTCGATAGGAGGTTCGAAAACGATGGAATCGACATTGAAATTAAATTTGTCGATTTCAGGAAAGTGGTTTTTCAGATGCACAAAATCAAACGATTCCAATGCAAATGTTAATGGATTTTCTATCATTCCGATAGTTCCTCCTGTATAGATCAAGAGAATATTTGCATCAGTATCAATCATTTATCTATAAATTTTTCTTAAATCAAAATCAAAAACTCATGCAAATTTAGCAAATAGTTTTCTTTGCTTTTGTAAAAAGCAGGCAAAAGCTCAAATCAGAAATAAAGCGATAAAATTAATTACATGAAACTTGGCAACGATTGCTCAATCAACTCCTTCTATTCCAATATGTTCCAGATCATTCACAATTAGATCCGGAAAAACAGATTTCACATTTTGTGCAATAACAGCAGCAAAGTCTTCGAAATCTAATTTCAGAGCTTCAGAAATGGCTCTATAAATTTCCTCGATACACAGTTCGCTCTCGTCTGTTTCACAAAACATAGCTTCCAAAGGAATAAGCCGCAAACCTTCGGGACGAAATTTTGCCCCAATAGTGAATTTAAAACCCAACTTCACCAATTGTTTTGTAAGTTCCGGTTTACCTCTAAAACCATGAATAATCCAAGGTTGCATTGGCTTATGCTGCTTATAGAGTGCGATTAACTCCTCCCATGCTTTCACACAGTGAATAATAAGGGGTTTCTTAAGTTTTTCGGATAGAAGAATATGGCGTTCAAACACTTGCTTTTGAATGCCAAGTTCAGGACCTTTCAGCTTGTCCAGGCCAGCTTCTCCAATAGCAACAATATGTGGATTTGAAGCTATTTCTTCGAGATAATGAAGTTGAGCTTCGGCATCTTCACTATGCCAGGGGTGGATTCCACAAGTAAAAAAACATTTTGGGTAGGAACCTACGGCATCCTCATAACCCAACGGAAAGACATTCAGAATGTACGAATGATAGGGGTCGTCGCTATCATCAGATACTAAATTGTAGGTGTGTATGTCGTATAAATCCATAAAAGATAAATAAAGTCCAACATCGTAAGGTCACGGAACGGGATCGTATCCATGTCCTCCCCAGGGATGGCACCGGGCAATTCTCTTCAATGCAAGCCATCCACCTTTGATAGCACCGTGTTTTTTTATTGCCTCCACAGCATAAGCGGAACATGTGGGAACATACCTGCAAGAGGCCGGGGTGAACGGCGAAATACAATTGCGGTAAAAATACACAAAAAACAGCAATAAGGCACTCAATAGCTTGTTCATATTTCACAAATCACAGTTGTCTTGTATCTTCACCTTCAACAAATCAAGGGCTTTAGCCATAGCTTTACTGATTTCCGAATAATCGGAAAGCTCACTTTTAAGAAAAAGAAATGCAACATCCAACGAAAAGGGGAGATATTGCATGGTGCTTTCGAGCTCATGCCTTTGCAACCTGAAATTTTCACGGATCAACCTCTTTATCCTGTTGCGTTTGACCGCTCTCTTGAATTTGCGCTTCGAGACGCTTATCAACACCGACAATTCCTGCCCCGGCATCTTTTCCCTCTCGATGAAGATGACTCTCAATGGATAAGCGATAAAGGACTTACCCGATGAAAACAACAAATCTAATTGGCTTTTGCGCGTAATGCGCATCGCTTTAGGAAAAGAATTATTTGGAAACCCGACAGGCTCTTCATTCATGGAAAAACAGCTATTTATAGGGCAAAGGTAATGGATTTTTTTTCAGACAACAAGATTAAAAGCCACTTAATAATTGGTTTCCATTGAAAAACATCTGTAAACTTGTGACCGGCTGACCGAGTGATCTTGTAGTCAAGTTTACTTGGTCACCTTGCCAGTTGGTTACACGTTCACTTCTTCTTAATTTTGAACACGTGAATTGCTTGCTCCTTTAATTATACTTATATTTGTATTCAAATTATATATTTGGTGAGAGGAATAAGAATGCAACACCCAATATATCAACAATATATTTTCATAAAACAAAAAATGTTTTTTCCTGACACCATAGACTTATCCGAATCGGAGAAATATGTTCTGGCTGTTCGCTTACAGACTGGAAGTTTCTCTTTTGCCATCTACCAACCAGGAAAAAATGATGCATACGTATATAGAGGCACTTCGTTCAAAAGCGACATTCCTTACCTGCAACAATTGAAACGAACTATCTTCGACCTGAACTTCCTTACTCAGGCATTTCTACGGACATGGGTGGAAATCGTTTCGCCACGCCACACATTGGTTCCAACCTTGTTTTTCGATCCGAAAGAAAAAGATAATTATTTGGATAAGACCTTTTCCGTCGAAAAAGGGCAAGACCAAGTGCTGAGTGAAGGCATCGGGCTCGACAACGACAAGCAGCTCGTTTTCGATGTGGACAAAGATGTGTATGAATTTCTGAGCCGAAATCTATTTTCTCCAGTTTTCACACACCACGTCGCATCTTTGCAACGTTTGTTCAATCTCAACAGCGGAAAAACAGAACTGTTCTCCAGAATGTACCTTTATTTTTCAGGAAACCAAGTGGATGTATTCGTCACGCGCAACGGAGAAATCCAGACAATCCAGTCTTTCACTAATGAATCGGAGCAGAACCTGCTCTACTTTGTGATAAATATTTGGAAAGCTTTCGACATGAGCCAGTTAAATGACCGCTTGTTTTTGTCTGGAGATAGTAACAAATACGGGAAGCTGATTCCGCTATTCAGCAAATACATTCAATATGTAGAACAAAAAGGTGCGCCCAGCGAAGCGTTTCTTTTAGGCGATGATGCCGTAAAAACCCCAATAGACTTATTAGCGTTGTTGTTATGAGAATTATCAGCGGAACATTCAAGGGAAGACGTTTCTCGCCACCCAAAACCTTTGACGCAAGACCAACCACCGACTTTGCAAAGGAAAACCTTTTCAACATCCTCAACAACCGTGTCGATTGGGAAAAATCGGTAGCACTCGACCTGTTTTCTGGCACAGGAAACATCTGCGTGGAATTTGTGTCGCGAGGTTGTCCGTTTGTAACCAGTGTCGAGAAAGCTCCTCTCCACGCAAAATTCATCAAGAAGGTGTGCGATGAGTTGAAGGTGAACAACTTGCGCCTCTGCACTATGGACGTATTCCGTTTTCTCGATTCAAACCGAGAAAAATTCGACTTGATTTTTGCAGATCCACCTTATGATTTACCCACTCTTGAGAAAATCCCTCAATTAATAATAGAAAAAGAGCTACTCAAAGAGGGTGGAATCTTCATCATGGAACATTCCAAGAAAAATGATTTTTCACATCTTCCGTTGTTTCAAGAGAAAAGAGTGTATGGAAGTGTGAATTTCAGCATTTTTGAGAAAGAATAAAACACAATCAATCTTCGACTTTAGCCATTTGCGGATGCGCCAGGCACTAATGAGCTTTTTTCAGAGCAACGGTGCCAACAACCGGCAAGCTGATTCCTTGAACCGTTGTTTACGCCTCCTTTTGTTCCATTCTTCTGAAAACATCTGATACGAATCCTTTAGATCATTGCTGAAAATTTGTTTGGCTTCTTCGCAGGTTTCTTTATCATAAATAAAGGCATTCACCTCGAAGTTATGTTCAAAACTCCGCACATCCATGTTCGAAGAACCCACGATCGTAAGGGAATCATCGATTGCGATCAATTTGGAATGAATAAACCCTTGTTGGTAAAAATACACCTTGATACGGCATGCTAACAACTCTTTTACAAAAGAACGGGTTGCCAGATGTGCAAAACGAGTATCTGCTTCCTGTGGAATCACAACACGGACATCAATCCCGCTCAGAGATGCAGTTTGCAGAGCGTTCAAAATACTCTCGGAAGGGATGAAATAGGGCGTTTGAATGTAAATCGACTTCTTGGCATTCATAAAGGCGAAAAACAATCCTTGCACAATGTTCCGGTAAATGCCAATCGGACCACTGGTGACTATCTGCATGGGGTTGTTTCCAAAACTTGGCAGCGGTGGAAAATAAGCGCGGGATGAGATATAGGTTTTATGAGCATAATACCAATCCAAAAGAAAAGAGGACTGTAGCCCTTGCACCCCTTTTCCCTTTATACGGACATGCAAGTCGTGCCATTTGACAAATTTTCCTCCAGTGAGATAACGGTCGGCAACATTCATGCCTCCAATGTAGCCAACTTCACCGTCGATGACGACAATTTTCCGGTGATTACGGTAATTGACCCGACTTGTCAAGATAGGGAAAACTACGGGCAAGAATGGCTCGGCCTCGACTCCAGCCTGTTTCATGCGTTTGAAAAAAGACGATTTGCTTTTCCACGAACCCACGTCATCGTACATCAATCGGACCTCAACTCCTTGTCGTGCTTTTTCTATCAATGCATCGCTCAGCCTTGCACCAATTTCATCGTCCTCAAAAATATAGTACTGCACATGCACATGATGCCTGGCAGAACGAATGTCTTCAAAAAGCTGTTGGAACTTTTCCCGGGCACTGGTCAGGAAGCGGACTTCGTTTCCTTCCAAAATGGGAGACTGATCGAGATTCTTGAGAAGTATGGCAAGTTCTTTGTAGCGTTCGGGTAAAGGGGCATATTCCTCTGAAATCGTTTTCGGGATAGCCCGATTTTTCAGCCGCTTGTACATCCGCTTCGAGATAAAACGTTTTTTGCGGTTATCTTCTCCAAAAATGTAATAAAAAAAGAGCCCGATAAAAGGCAGAAGGATGAGCACAAGCACCCACGACATGGTTTTTATCGGATTCCGGTTTTCGGAAATAACAAGAATAACGAGGCTGATTATGGTTACAACATAAACAGTCAGCACTATCCAATACACCGCATTAATCCAATACATAGTTTGCGTTAATTTCTACATAATAAAAATTTAAGAACTAATCTTGACTCCTACTAATTTTGCAGCCAATGCTTCCGCACAGTTTTCTCCATCCATAGCCGCAGAAACAATTCCTCCGGCATATCCGGCCCCTTCACCACAAGGGAACAAGCCTGATATTTCCTCATGTTCCAATGTTTCACGGTTGCGCACCACACGCACAGGCGATGAGGTGCGGCTTTCGACAGCATGGAGCAGGGCATCGTTTGTCAAATAGCCTTTTTGCTTTTTTCCAACCTCGATAAATGCTTCCCTCAGGCGGGAGGAAACATATGGCGGCAGCCATTCATGCAAAGGCGAAGAAACTACACCAGGTGTATAGGAAGTTGTGGGTAATGTGTCACTCGTTTTTTTGTTTACAAAATCACACATCCGTTGCGCGGGTGCAGTCTGTTTGCAGCCACCTTCAACCCATGCACGATGTTCAAGTTCTTCTTGAAATTTGAGCAGCGACAAAGCTCCGAATTTGTCATATTCGGGAAAATCTCCGGGATTGACCTGCACCACTACGCCCGAGTTCGACCATTTCGAACCCCGGTTGGCAGGCGACATGCCATTCACCACCAATTGCTCTTCGCCGCTGGCAGCAGGCACGATAAATCCTCCGGGACACATGCAAAACGAGTAAACGCCCCTTTCATTTGCCTGAACCACAAAGCTGTATTCTGCAGCAGGAAGATAGTCACCACGGCCTTCTGGATTGTGATATTGAATTTGGTCAATCAAATGCGATGGATGTTCGATACGGACTCCAACAGCAAGACCTTTGGCCTCGATCTTAACATTTTGACGATCAAGCATATAGTAAATATCTCTCGCCGAATGCCCGGTAGCCAAAATCACTGGGCCAAAGAATTTCTCACCCGTGTTTGTCTCCACTCCCTTCACCTCGTTGTTTTCTATAACGAGTGAATCCACGCGGGTGTTGAAACGGACTTCTCCTCCACTCGATTTGATTTGTTCGCGGATGTTTTTAACAATCATCGGGAGCTTATTGGTACCAATATGCGGGTGAGCATCGATCAAAATTTCCTCCGGCGCTCCATGCTGGCAAAACACATTCAGTATTTTGTCCACGCTTCCACGTTTTTTGCTTCTCGTGTATAATTTCCCGTCCGAGAAAGCTCCAGCTCCCCCTTCCCCAAAACAATAATTGGATTCTGGATTGATCTTCTGCTCCTTTTTGATAAGCATAATGTCCTTTAGCCGATCCATCACTTCCTTGCCCCGTTCGAGCAAAATCGGGCGGACGCCCAACTCAATCAGGCGAAGAGCAGCAAACAATCCGCCGGGGCCTGCACCCACAACCACAGCTTGGGGAGCATTGCTTACATTCGGGTAGTGCGTCAGCTTGTAAGGGACAATGTCGGGAGCATCTTCGTCAATATAAACACGAACGCCCAAATTGATCCAAACTTGTCGCTGCCTGGCATCCGTGGAACGACGGATGATTTGCAATGAACGTATTCTTTCCGGTACGATTTGCTCTTGCGCCGCAGCATGCTTTTTGATTCGCTGCAAATCGGAGGCATCACGTGGAGAAACTTTTAGACTTATATCTTTTTGCATATATTTAGGTGTGGCTAATTCGCCATTTTAACTAAAAACTTTATTCTTTGGTATTGTGGCTACGAACTCTTTCAAATAAAAAGGTTCATAATAAGCCGAATCCACAAAAGCCTTATTGTTGTAGGCTTCAACCGCGAGCTTCGCCATTTCGGCCGCCGATGGGAAAATGCCTGTCAGAAAAACTGCGTTCCCATTGGTAAGGCTTTTCTGAGACTTGGATGCGCCATTTCCGAAAAACCAAACCTTTCGTTTTGAAAGTAACTCATTATAAGAATTTTCGTCCACTACATCCGCCGAAACAGGGCGAACGACCTGCAACTGTGAATCATAAATTTCGGCATACACTTCCATCCGGCGAGCATCGATCATCGGACATAGCAAATCGCCTGCACCAATCAATTCTTTAGCCAAAACAGTCATTGCCATCACTTTCAAGGTATCGACAGCTATCATCGGAATCTCCAATCCATAGCAAAGGCCCTTGGCCTCGGACACCCCGATCCTCAACCCTGTATAGGAACCCGGTCCTGAACTTACGGCAACTGCATCCAAAAGGATTGCTTTTTCTTTCAGGAAATCCAATGCCTCCTGCACAAACACACCCAACAAAGAAGCATGGGAAGGACCCTCGGTATGGACCTTTTCGTAAATGATTTTTTCATCTTCCGACACAGCAACCGAACATACACTCGTTGCGGTTTCAATAGACAATATATACATGATAAAACTACTTTTTTAAATTGGCATTTGATATTGACAAATGTCAATTATCTACAACAGAACAATCAAACCCGCTTAACGTTCAAGTAATTTAAACAATAAGAAGCTTCCATTTTCAAAGAATTCACCAACAAATTTACACGAATAATATTTAATTGCCTATTTTTTGCCCTTTCATCTACAAATTAATGTACTTTTGCAGGAAAATTTTATAAGCATGATACTATCGATGACCGGATTCGGGAAAGCTTCTACCGAATTGAACAACAAGAAGATTACCGTAGAAATAAAATCCCTCAACAGTAAGCAATTGGATCTTTTCGCTCGCATTTCAAACAACTACCGTGAAAAAGAAATGGAAATCCGCAACCTGTTGTCGCGCACACTCGAAAGAGGAAAAGTGGACATTGCCGTTTATTCGGAAAATATGGGGAAAGAATCGTCTTCGCAGATCAATCAAGGAATTCTTGAATCCTATTTTCATCAAATCAAGGAATCTGCTGCACAATTACAAATAGAAGAACCAAAAGACTGGTTTCAAGTGCTGTTACGCATGCCTGAAGTTTTGAAATTCGAAACGCAGGAAATTTCGGAAGAGGAATGGAGTGCTGTGATTTCAACTGTTGAGAAAGCTTTGGTGCAACTTGTTTCGTTTCGCCAGCAAGAAGGGACAATGCTCGAGAAGCTATTCCGTTCAAAAATCGAAAACATCAGCCAACTGCTTAAAGACATCGAGTTGTACGAAGCCGAACGAATCGAGAAAGTGCGCATACGCATCACGGAAGCCCTTCAAAAGGTAAACGACATTGATTACGACAAAAATCGCCTCGAGCAAGAGATGATTTATTATATCGAAAAGTTGGACGTGAACGAAGAAAAAACACGCCTGGCAAACCATTTGAAATATTTTATAGAAACCATCCATAACGGAAAAGGACAAGGCAAAAAGTTAGGATTCATCCTTCAAGAAATGGGCCGCGAGATCAATACGCTCGGTTCAAAATCAAACCACGCCGAGATGCAAAAGCTCGTGGTGCAGATGAAAGACGAATTGGAACAAATGAAAGAACAGATTCTGAATGTAATGTAATTTAGCGAATTAGCAAATTATTTTATGGGTAAATTAGTCATCTTCTCAGCACCTTCCGGCTCAGGTAAATCAACCATTGTAAACTATCTGCTCGCCAAGGTTGAACTTAACCTGAACTTCTCCATCTCCGCCACCAGCCGGCTTCCTCGTGGCGAAGAACAACACGGACGTGAATACTATTTCCTCACGCCAGATGAATTTCGCAAACGGATTGCCAACGACGAATTTGTGGAATACGAAGAGGTGTATGCAGACAAGTATTACGGGACACTTCGTGAAGAAATTGAACGCATTTTCGACAACGGAGGCAATGTTATTTTCGATGTGGACGTGGTGGGCGGATGCCATCTGAAGGAGATATTTGGCGACAAGGCACTTTCCGTTTTCATCATGCCTCCTTCGATCGAAGAGCTACGTTCACGTCTTACAAAACGAGGCACCGATGCTCCGGAGGTGATTGACGTGCGTGTACAAAAGGCTAAGCTAGAAATGGAATATGCCACCAAATTTGACGTGAACATCCTCAACGACAATTTGGATGCTGCCAAAGAGAATGTTTATAAAGCAGTAAAGAAATTTCTTGCCACATGAACATCGGAATTTTTTCTGGCTCCTTCAATCCTATCCATCAGGGACACCTGATGATAGCCAACTATATTGCAGAATTCAGTGCGCTGGACGAAATATGGTTTGTGGTGAGCCCGCAAAATCCCCTCAAAAGCCAAACTGCTTTGGCCGACCAAAGCCACCGCCTGCAAATGGTAAAACTAGCATTGGAAGGCTACAACAAACTACAAGCCAGCGATTTTGAATTCCATCTTCCAACACCATCCTACACTATCGACACGCTCAAAGCACTAGACAAGGCTTATCCCGAACACACATTTTCGCTCGTTATTGGTGCCGACAACTGGTCGTTTTTCGAAAAATGGCGCAATTACGAAGAAATCATTCAAAACTACCGCATCTATATTTACGATAGGCTCGAATATCCGATTCGCATCCCCACAAGATTCCGTACCCAAGTGGAAACCCTCGACTCGCCTATTGTTGAAATTTCGTCCACCTTCGTCCGCCAAAGCTTAAAAGAAGGAAAAAACATCAAGGCTTTTCTTCCAGAAAAAGTATGGAAATATTTAATAAAGAATCAGTTGTACTCATAGTTTAAGCCGTAGGAAACAAGCAAACTTTGTTCTAGGAACATTTATGAGCCAATTGGTGAATCCTAACAAACACACAATTTATCCCAACTTCCAAGAGAGTGTCGTCTTGAAGGAAAAAAATTGATCGAACATGCGGAAAAAGGATAGAAACATAAGCCTCCCGCGGGTGAACGTCCATCGCTCATCGCGTTTATTCCTTTTGCCTATCTTTTTTTAATCAACTATTAAGATCTAATATAGAAATGAGTTTCCCTCAGCTCATTCGCCCTTTATAATCCTCGTAATCAAAACTTCTATAAGTCTCCAATCTATTATCTGAAGTCCAAAGAGCCAAATCGGGATGCGCCACGCCGTTGAACATCGTCGTTTTCACAATCGTGTAGTGAATCATGTCTTCAAAAACCACCTTGTTGCCCACTTGCAAAGGCTCATCAAACGACCAGTCACCCACAAAATCGCCACTCAAGCAACTACTTCCGCCCATGCGGTAAGTTGGCAAACCATCCACCGGCTCGTGATGCGCACCACGAATGCGGGGCTTGTAAGGCATTTCGAGGCAATCGGGCATGTGGCAGGCAAACGAGACATCAAGAATGGCAGTCTTGATGCCGTGATTTACCACAATGTCTGTGATAGTGGAAACCAAAACACCTGTTTCCCAAGCAAAAGCACTTCCTGGCTCCATAATCAAATGCAAATCAGGATGGCATGCTTGAAACCCATTCAAAGTACGTATCAAGTGGTCCACATCGTAATCCTTGCGTGTCATCAAGTGTCCACCACCCATATTGAGCCATTTGATGTGCTTGAAATAGTGTCCAAACTTCTTTTCAACAACCTCCAGCGTGCGTTCCAGATCATACGAAGAGGATTCGCACAAAGTATGAAAATGCAAACCTTCCAAACCTTCCGGCAAACCTTTTTCGTTCAGAATATCAGCGATCACACCCAAGCGAGAGCCGGGCGTAGCGGGATTATATAGATCGGTCTCCACTACCGAAAATTCTGGGTTGACGCGCAGTCCGCACGACACACGATTGCCATCCGCCACGACCATCGGATAAAAACGCTCGAACTGCGACAACGAGTTGAAGGTGATGTGGCTGCTATATTTCAAAAAATAAGGGAAATTCTCCTCGGTATAGGATGGGGAAAAGGTGTGGGCCGGGCTTTTCATCTCCTCGAAAGCCAGCCGCGCCTCAAAAACAGAGCTTGCCGTGGATTCAGGAATGTATTCGCGGATAATAGGGAAAGATTTCCAGAGGGCAAACGCTTTGAATGCCAAGATAATATTTACGCCAGTACGGTCTTTCACTGAACGAATCAGCGACAAATTGCGGCGCAAAAGGCCTTCTTCCATCACAAAACTGGGAGAATGTATAGTTGAAAAATCAATCATGTTCTTTAATGTAAAAATTTGCTGATTACTTAACCTTCTTGTATTTTGCAAACTTAAGCAATAATTGCTTGGTTCCAGCATTTTCGAACTCAACTGTAGCTTTGCGGCTATTGGCATCGCCCGAAACTTCCACGATTGTACCCATCCCGAAACGCTCGTGTGCAATCACATCGCCTGGCTTCACATCATCCGCGCCATCATTGCTCCCCGCTTTGGGCCGGGCATTTTCGGCTTTCACAAAGTTGGAACGCGGCAACACGGGCTGCACGGTTTGCGGCTTCTGAAAGGGAGATTCACGCTTGTTCCGTTCTTCCGAAAAAGAAGACCACCGGGGTTCTGAAGCCCGCAGTCCGGCAAAAGAAGACTCGCGACGCTCGTTTCCCAAGGAAAAAGACCTGCTCAACATGCCGTCCTGAACATCCAAGAACTCTTCGCCAATTTCTTTCAAAAAACGACTCGGATTGGAAGATTCTGTTTGTCCATTGCGAAAGCGCGAACGGGCATACGTAAGCATGCAGAAATCTTCGGCCCGGGTCAAAGCCACGTAAAACAGGCGTCTCTCCTCCTCAACCCCTTTCACCTCCGACAATGCCATGGAAGACGGGAAAAGTTCTTCCTCCAAGCCAACCACAAACACATTCTTGAATTCCAAGCCCTTTGCCGAATGAATGGTCATCATGGTCACCTTTTCGGCCTCCGCATCCTTGTCTGTATCTTGGTCGGTGAGCAGCGAGACCTCGGAAAGGAAATCCGGCAAAAGATAATTCTCCTCGCCTTCTTCCATACGGGAATCGGTAAACTCATGAATGGCACCGAGCAATTCCTCGAGATTCTCCTGGCGGCTCATTCCCTCAGGACTTGTGTCTTGGTAGGCATCGTGCGCGACACCGCTTTGTTTCGTGATCAACATGGCCATGTCGTAGGCCGGCAATTGGCGGAGTTGTTCCAGAAACGACTCGATCATTTCACGAAATCCGGTTAACTTTTTTGCTGTACCTGCATTGATATTCAAGTTGTAACGCAAAGGATCGGACAGCACGCTCCACAGGCTTGCGTTGTGAAGCTTTGCCGCCTCGGATATTTTACCAACGGTAGTATCACCAATTCCTCTTGCTGGAAAATTGATAATCCGTTTAAAAGCCTCTTCGTCGTTCGGATTAATTACCAAACGAAAATAAGCGATCACATCTTTTATCTCCTTGCGTTGATAAAACGACAAGCCTCCATAAATCCGATACGGAATATTTTTCTTTCGGAACGATTCCTCAAAAATACGGGATTGGGCATTTGTCCGGTACAAAATTGCAAAATCGCTATATGAGGTTTTCTTTGCACGGCGCATTTCCGCAACTTTATTTGAAACGATCATCCCTTCTTCGAAATCGGAAAATGCACCTGTAATAAGGATCTTATCGCCGACCTCATTTTTGGAAAACACATTCTTCTCCAACTGTTCGGTATTCTTCTTTATCAGGCTGTTGGCGGCATTGACAATATTTTGAGTCGAACGGTAATTTCGCTCCAGCTTGAAAGTCTTTGCCTCGGGATAATTTTTTTGAAAGTTCAGAATATTCTCAATGTTGGCACCACGAAACGAATAGATGCTTTGGGCATCATCGCCCACCACGCACACCCGGTGATGCGCATCCGCCAAGCGCTGCACGATCAGGTGCTGGGAAAAATTCGTATCCTGATACTCGTCCACCAAAATGTACTGGAATTGCTGTTGATAGCGAGCCAACACATCTGGATGATCGCGAAGCAAAACATTGGTATTGAAGAGTAAATCGTCAAAGTCCATGGCATTGGAGGCCTTCAGGCGAGCGTTATACGCCTTGAATATCTCACTCGTCATGGGTACTTTGGCACGAATATCATGTTCTATGTTTTCTTTGTCTTGCGAATATCTTTCGGGAGTAAAAAGCTGGTTCTTCGCCATAGAGATCACGCCCTGGATCTTTGCAGGCTTGTAGGTCTTGTCGTCCAAAGCCATCTCCTTGATGATTGTTTTAATCAAATTGCGGGAGTCGGAAGTGTCGTAAATGGTGAAATCGGACGTATAGCCCAAGAACTCGGATTCCCGGCGCAAAATCCTAGAAAAGACAGAATGGAAAGTTCCCATCCACAAGCGTCGAGAAGTAGCCTCCCCTTCCAAAGCGGCAATACGCGATTTCATTTCACGGGCAGCTTTGTTGGTGAATGTGAGGGCAAGTATGTTGTGGGGAGCAAGCCCGAGGCTCATCAAGTAGGCAATTTTGTATGTGAGCACACGAGTTTTTCCAGAACCCGCACCAGCGATAATCAGCGACGGGCCCTGATTGAATTCCACAGCCTGGAGCTGCGACTCATTCAATTGATTCAAATATTCTACCATATATCAAAGATACTTGCTTTGTTGGCAAAAAAAAGCATCCTTGATTCAAAATCTGAGGATGCCTGTTTTTTTAAATATACAGCTGCTTTGTTGTTTAGCTCACTGCGTGTTTTTTCCTTTTGTTTTCTTTCAAAAAAGCCTCGAGCGCTCCCGTCATGGAAGGATATTCTGGCTGGGGTGCTTCACAATCGAGACGCAATCCGGCATCCAAGATTGCTTTCGCGGTGGTCTGGCCAAAACATCCGATGGCCATCTCGCCTTGTTCAAAATTGGGAAAATTGTTCAACAATGTTTGGACACCCACAGGTGTGAAAAACACGATCATATCATAATCAAGTTCTTCGCCTTCCCCGAAATCGTTGCTAACAGTGCGGTACATGACAGACTTTGTGTAGTTGATTTTTTTATCATCAAGAAAATTACCAACTTCATCGGTATGCACATCTGAAACAGGAACCAGATACTTCTCTTTGCTATGCTTCGTGAAGTTTGGGGTCAGCCCTCCAATTTTACCGGTAGAACTGAAGAAGATTTTCCTTTTACGATAGACAATATATTTTTGGAGGTACAATGCGACTGATTCGGAAGTACAAAAATACTTCATCGTCTCGGGCATAACCACACGCAATTCTTCACACAAACGAAAGAAATGATCAATTGCTGTCTTAGCAGTGAAAATTATAGCTGTAAAGTCTAAAATATTTATACGCTGCTGCCTAAATTCTTTTGCTGTCACTCCCTCTACTTTGAAAAATGGTCGAAAAACCATCTTCACATCAAACTTTTCGGCAATATCATAATAGGGTGATTTCTCTGATTGAGGCTGGGGCTGCGATATGAGAATCTTTTTTATTTTCAACGTCATAATATACAGAAAAAATCTTCTTTATACAAAAAAACAAACCCTAAAACCAAAAATAGGTAGGGGATTATTTCAACACTGCAAAGGTACGCAATCCCAAATAAAAAATTCACTTTTTTGTTAAAAAAAAAGACTATTATTCGTGAAAAAAGGATTATTCTTGTTATTAAGAATAAGATCAAAACTACAATTAGTGTGATTTCTTGGTTCACTCCAGCATATAAGAACACGAGGGTGGGTATAAACACCAAGATCCCGAACAGCTCCATCAAGACTAGATAAACTCGTAAGTATTTCTGTGTAAACCCTGATTCGTCAAAGGTGTAGCCAATTAGAAGATAAAACAAGTACTTCACGAACAAAAAAGCCATTATAACCAATGTAAATCCTCCAATTGTCATCCAAACATGCGTCGATGGCCTCAAAACGTCATCGGTGTTTTGCAGGAACTGGTAGCTCAACAATGCCATCAAAAAGGCCGGAAGTAAAATCAAAAATAGATTCCCCCAAAATTCCTTGATGGTGATTTCGTTAAACACATCTCTTTTTTCACGGAAAGTAAACAACACACGCAACCCCTCAAAAAAGAAACGATGGCCACGTTGTATTATCTTGCTTATTAGAAAAAAGCAAAACAACAACGACAGAAAGATACTGTCCTGATGCTTGAGCATCTGAGGAATAGCTTCACCCTGAAAACCGTTTTTATTTCCACTGCTGGCAACCGACAAGTCCACTGCATAAGCTTTAATAGCTGCGGAATCCAAGGAATATTTGAAAGAAAGCGAATCGTAATGAAATATGTAGGGAGAATGAGCAAAATCTTCTTCGGTGAATAGACGAATCTCTTTTGGAGAATTGGCCGCCACAGAATCTCTACTGACCAACAGCATCGAGTCGGCAGCAACAGGAAGTATGGAGTCTGTTTGTGAAAATTCCGTCATGTAATTTCAATCATTTAGAGTGCAGCAAATTTACCATAATTATCCGGCCAGGCCTCCGCTTCTTCAATTAGCTGGATTGCCTCTGCTGGAGTTTGAGCAACTCTCCAAAGCTCGGTGTGCATCGGTCGCATAAAGTTTTCGTTGGCCATTTGCTTCAACAATTTCAACAGCAAATCATAATAATTTTTCGTGTTCAGAATCACAATTGGCTTATTGTACAGCCCAAGCTGCTTCCAGGTAATCACCTCGATCAGTTCCTCCAGCGTTCCAATTCCGCCGGGAAGAGCTATACATCCGTCCGCCAGATTAGCCATTTTTTGCTTGCGTTCGTGCATGCTTTGTGTCACATGCAACTCGCTCAAAGACGAATGAAACCAGCCATTATCCACCATAAACTGGGGAATAACCCCAATCACTTTGCCATTATTCTGCAAAGCAGCATCGCTTACTGTCCCCATCAAGCCCATTTTGCCAGCACCATTGACACAGGCTATATCTTTTTCGGCCAGAAGCCGGCCTATTTCTTGCGCTGCATCAACATATGCACGGTCAATTTTAGTACTTGAGGCACAATATACACAAATGGACGAAACCTTGGCCATATTCAATAATTTTTACAAATAAAGAGCAGTATTCTCCAAATGAATACCGCTCTTCATTATCAATTAGAGACTACAAAATTACAAATTAAATGCTTTTTTAATCTTGTCAACGTAGTCTAATTTTTCCCATGTGAACAATTCCACTTTAAGTTTCAGAGGTTCAGGGCTATATCGTGACGAAAAAGTTTTTACCACAACTTCTGGTTCGCGGCCCACATGGCCGTAGGCTGCCGTTTCCAAATAAATCGGATAGCGTAGTTTCAATCGTTGCTCGATGGCTTTTGGCCGCATGTCAAACAATTCGGACACCACCAAGGCGATCTCTCCATCAGATTGATTCACATTGCTTTTGCCATAGGTGTTGATATAAATGTTCATCGGAGCGGCTACACCGATCGCATAAGACACCTGCACCAATACTTCCGAAGCAACTCCTGCCGCCACGAGGTTTTTGGCAATGTGGCGGCTTGCGTACGCTGCCGAACGGTCCACCTTGGACGGGTCTTTTCCTGAAAAAGCTCCACCTCCGTGCGCGCCTTTTCCGCCGTATGTGTCCACGATGATTTTACGGCCGGTCAAACCCGTATCTCCGTGAGGGCCACCAATTACGAATTTTCCCGTAGGGTTGACGTGGTATTTGATTTCGGACTCAAATAATTTCGCGACATCCGGACTGAACTTGTATTTTTCCTTCACACGGGGAACCAAAATAGTGATAATGTCTTCACGGATTTTGTCTTGCATCGCTTTGTCGGCTTTTCCAGCAGCCTCTTTCGAGTCATTTTCGGGAAGCACAAACTCATCGTGCTGGGTGGACACCACAATGGTGTCGATCCGGATAGGCGTTCCATCGTCGTCGTATTCAATGGTAACCTGCGATTTGGCATCGGGGCGAAGATAAGGCATCAATCCAATTTCATTCTTGCGAATTTGCGCCAATTCTTTCAACAAGGCATGCGACAAGTCCAATGCAAGCGGCATGTAGTTCGTGGTTTCACTCGTAGCATAACCGAACATCATGCCTTGGTCGCCAGCCCCCTGATCCATCGGGTCAACTTTTTGGTCAACGCCACGGTTGATGTCGTCCGACTGTTCGTGAATCGCCGACAAGACACCGCAAGATTTAGCTTCAAACTGATACTCACTCTTGGTGTAACCGATCCGTTCAATTACGCCGCGTGCAATTTCCTGCACATCCACATAAGCTTTGGATTTAACCTCTCCAGCCAAAACTACCTGGCCGGTTGTTACCAATGTTTCGCAAGCTACTTTTGAATTCGGATCGTATGCTATAAATTCGTCAAGCAAAGCGTCTGATATTTGATCAGCTACTTTATCGGGGTGACCTTCGGAAACAGATTCCGAAGTAAAGAAATAGCTCATAAATGTTTAATTTTAAAGGTTGATGCGAGAGGATAGAATGGGATGTGCATCGTCGAGGAATCAACGGTTTAGCATTTTTTCTTGTGGTTGCAATCATAACAAATCTATCCACCCTGTAAATATTCGGCACAAAGATAATTCTTTTTTCGGTTACGATCTAGTTTTGATAAAAAAAATACATTCTGGATGAATGTTATTATTTAGACTTATTCAAAATAAGAAAAATAGATCATGAAATTTAAAACCAAGAAGATAAAGATCGAAAAAAACGGGCTAAAAACATTATCCGCAAGCGAATCTCCATAAAAACTTGTTTTGTTGGGAATATTGCCCTATTTTTGTTTGAAAGCTTTAGGGGTATTCAGATTGAATTGAGAGAGTCCCTTTGAACCTGACACAGTTTATACTGCCGTAGGAAAAAGCAACCGTTTTTCTTTATACCCAAAACTGTCTTTTTCTACACGCTCTCTCCTTTTTGTTTCCATACACCTCGCTGATAGAAAATGGAATAAACCAGCATAAAATAGTTTAGCCAACGAGCTTGGTTAAAATATCTCATTGCGAGTTATTTATTAATCTGAAAAAAATTATCTGGATAAAATGAAAGACGTAAAAAATCAGCTGTGGGACTATGTCCTTCTCGTTCGTGAAAAATCACCTTTAGTGGAAAACATCACCAATTATGTGGTCATGAACAACACTGCCAATGCTTTGCTGGCCATCGGCGCTTCACCAATTATGGCGCATTGCAAAGATGAAATAGAAGAACTCGTGAAGATTTCGTCGAGCGTAGTTGTAAACATGGGAACACTTGATGCCGCATGGATCGAAAGTATGATCTTAGCTGGGGAAACTGCAAACAAAAACAGTAAAAGATGGGTGCTTGACCCTGTCGGAGTGGGTGCAAGCAAGCTGAGGAACAACACAGCATCTCAACTACTGGCATTAAACCCCTCGGTGGTTCGTGGAAATGCCAGCGAAATCCTTTCGGCAGCCAAATACGACATCGTTTCGAAAGGGGTGGACAGCCTATCTCCATCGGAAGCTGCCATTGAAGCCGCTGTGATCCTCCAAGGCCAGACCAATGGCGTTGTTTGCATCTCCGGCGCGGATGATTACTTAGTGGATACATCCAGACTGGCCAAACTTTCTAATGGAAACCCGCTGATGACCAAAGTCACAGGCCTGGGATGTACCGCCACGGCCATCACTGGAGCATTCATTGCTGTGAGTGAAGACACTTTATTGGCGACGGCTGCAGCTGTTTCCGTCCTAAATATTGCTGCCGAAGTGGCCATTACTAAAAGTTCAGGACCAGGCAGCCTACAAATGAACCTACTAGATGCTTTATACAATCTGTCGAAAGATGATTTCCTTTCTCTTTTGAAAATAGAAATCCAAACCTTATAAATGGAAAAAGAGATGAAAACATTTGATTTTCCCCTCTATTTCGTTGTTGGCGAAGAAAATTGCATTGGGAAAAATCTTCTTTGGACAATTGAGGAAGCCATTATCGGTGGAGTGGATTTACTTCAATTGAGGGAGAAGCACTTGAACGACAAAGACTTTCTGCTTTTGGCAAAGAAGGTGAAAGCTATTTGTCAGAAACATGACATCCCTCTGATTATCAACGACAACCTTTGGGTAGCCCAAGAAGTAGAATCAGACGGTATTCACGTCGGCAATTCGGATGCAAACCCCTTGAAAATTAGAGAAGCATGGCCTTCCTGCAAGATTCTCGGCTATTCTGCCGACCTCATGGAACATTTAAACAACAGCTTCGCTAGCGTATCTGATTATTTAGGTATTAGCCCCGTTTTCAAAACACCCACAAAAGAAGATACACTAGGCGAATGGGGAATAGAAGGCCTTATAGAGGCCAGATCATTGACAGACAAGCCACTAGTAGCCATCGGAGGAATCCATGAAAAAGAAATAGTTCCTATTTTAGATACAGGAGTTGAAAGCATCTGTGTGGTTTCAGAAATCGCAGCTCACCCTGATCCACGGAAAGCTGCGGCGAACATCAAAAAACAAATCAACGACTATTATGAAAAAGTATAAAGTGCCAAAAGTACTCACAATCGCTGGTTCGGATAGCAGCGGGGGAGCAGGCATTCAAGCCGACATCAAAACAATTCAAGCACTGGGTTGCTATGCCATGTCGGTAGTGACTGCACTCACAGCCCAGAACACGCTTGGCGTCAGCAGCGTATTCGCAATTCCACCCGACGTGGTGAAAGCCCAACTCGAAACCACTGTTTCCGACATTCGTCCCGATTGCATAAAAATAGGTATGCTGGCAGATGCTGAAATCATCCATATTATTGCTGAATTATTGAAACAAAACCGAGACATTCCGGTGATACTCGATCCGGTAATGATAGCCACGAGTGGCGATCGATTGCTTCCGCAAGAAGCAGTGACGGCTTTGATAGACGAGCTATTTCCACTCGCCCTCTTAACTACCCCAAACATGGACGAAGCAGGATTCCTTACAGGCATGACCGTTACCACAGAAGAAGAAATGCTTGTCGCAGGAGGTAAGCTGGTGTCGCAACATGCCCATGCCGTCCTGGTAAAAGGAGGCCACCTAAAGAAAGAGAACCTCACCTCCTTTTTGTTTATGGGAAAAGAAGTTGAAAGCTTTTCTTCAAAAAAAATAGACACAAGCAATGTGCATGGCTCAGGCTGCACACTTTCATCGGCCATTGCATCCTATATAGCTTTGGGCGAGAACCTTTCATCGGCCATCAATCTGGCCTCAGATTATGTCCATCGAGCCATTATTGAATCACAGAACGTGCTAATTGGTAGCGGAAATGGCCCATTAAACCACACTTTTAATCCTCAAAAATTAAGAAAATATGAAATGGACTGAATCCATTTGGGAATCTTCCCAGCCAATTATAAATAAAATTAAAGACTTAGCATTCATCCAAGGTATGGTTGACGGTAATCTTGACACCTCCATTTTTGAATTCTATATTGCACAAGATGCTCATTACCTGAATTATTACGGCGATGTGCTGGCCTGTATCGCAGCAAAACTTCCATTAAGCGAGGATAAGATTACGTTCATAGATTTTGCAAAAAACACCATCGTCGTGGAACGTTCCCTGCACGAGTATTATTTAGAAATCTTCGGCAACAAACCGCTTCCCCCCATCTCGCCCACTTGCCACCATTATATTCATTACCTGCGAAGTTTGGCATTTGCGGACAAGATGGAGGTTGCATTGGCCTCCATCCTTCCCTGCTTCTGGATCTATAAAGAAGTCGGCGATTATATTTTGAATATTGCCAAAGACAACATAGCAAGCAACCCTTATGGAAAATGGATTGAAACATACAGCGACGAGGCTTTTGCCCAATCTGTAACAAAAGCAATAAATGTATGCGACCGGTATTTTGAACTGAGCAAAGGGATTTACAAAGAAGAAATGGACGGTGCATTTGTTGCGGCATCCTATTTGGAATATGATTTTTGGGACAGCGCTTACCGAAAGGAAGAGTGGCAATAAAGATGATTAGGGCAAACGGCAGGAAGGATTTGATAATTTGCGGATTCACCGATTCGCAAATTTCCCTTCACCCGTTTCAAAAACAAACTTTTTGAATTAACTTTGCACCCCAAATAGAAAAGATTACATAACAGACATTATATGATGACTTCCAAAGAAATACGCAAATCGTTTACCGACTTCTTTGCTTCGAAACAGCACCAGATTGTGCCATCTGCTCCCATGGTCATAAAAGGCGACCCGACGTTGATGTTCACGAATGCGGGCATGAACCAATTCAAAGACATTATTTTGGGAAACGTTCCCATCAAATATCCACGTGTGGCGGACTCGCAAAAGTGCCTGCGCGTGAGCGGAAAGCACAACGACTTGGAGGAAGTGGGACACGACACCTACCACCACACCATGTTCGAGATGTTGGGCAACTGGTCGTTCGGCGATTATTTCAAGAAAGAAGCCATCGAATGGGCGTGGGAATACCTCACGGAAGTAATCGAATTGGACAAAAACCGCTTGTATGTGACCGTTTTCGAGGGAAGCCCGGAAGAAGGCCTCGAGCGCGACAACGAAGCTGCCGGATATTGGGAACAATACTTGCCGAAAGACCGCATCATCAACGGCAACAAGCATGACAATTTTTGGGAAATGGGCGACACCGGACCTTGCGGGCCTTGCTCCGAAATCCACATCGACATACGAACAGATGAAGAACGTGCCAAAGTGGACGGCCTCACCTTGGTGAACCAAAGCCATCCCCATGTGATTGAAATCTGGAACTTGGTGTTCATGCAGTTCAACCGCAAGGCCGACGGTTCACTGGAAAGCCTGCCCGCCAAAGTCATTGACACAGGAATGGGATTCGAACGCCTGTGCATGGCCATACAAGGCAAATTGTCGAACTACGACACCGACATTTTTCAGACCATCATCCATAAAATCGGGGAAATTTCGGGATTCAACTATGGCGACGATGTGAAAAGAGACATCGCCATGCGTGTTATCGCCGACCACGTGCGCACGATTGCATTCTCTATAACCGACGGACAATTGCCTTCCAATGCCAAGGCTGGATACGTGATCCGCCGCATCCTTCGCCGAGCTGTCCGTTACGGATACACGTTCCTGGGACAGAAAGAAGCTTTCATGTACCGCCTCATCCCCACGCTGATCGAAGTGATGGGCGATGCTTATCCTGAATTGGAATCACAAAAGACACTGATTGAAAAGGTGATGAAGGAAGAAGAGGATTCTTTTCTTCGCACACTCGAAACAGGCATCCGTTTGTTAGACAAACAAATTGAAGAAATCAATGCAGAAAAGAAATCGATACTCAAAGGAGATGTTGCTTTCCAGCTTTACGACACCTACGGTTTTCCGTTGGATTTGACCGAACTTATTTTGCGGGAATATGACCTCACGGTAGATGTGGCCACATTTGACGCTGAAATGCAAAAGCAGAAAGAGCGCGCCCGCAATGCCGCTGCCGTGGAAACGGGCGACTGGGCTACCGTTGCCGAAGGTGACAGCGTGTTCACAGGATATGATTTGACCGAAAACGAAGCGCAGATTCTGCGCTACCGCTTGGTGAAACAAAAAAACAAGGAATATTATCAAATAGTACTTGATAAAACTCCATTTTATGCTGAAATGGGTGGACAAGTAGGTGATAGCGGCGTGCTGGAAAGTCCTTCAGGAGAAAAAATTGAAATTTTCGACACAAAACGGGAGAACAATTTAGCCGTGCATCTGGTCGTAAAGCTCCCCTCCGACCCTACTGAAACTTTTGTAGTGAAAATAAATACGGAACGACGCACCGCTGCCGAATGCAACCACTCGGCTACCCACTTGCTGCACGAAGCCTTGCGCGAAGTGCTGGGGACACACGTCGAACAAAAAGGTTCGTATGTGTCTTCCGAAGTGTTGCGTTTCGACTTTGCCCACTTCCAAAAGATGACAGACGAAGAAATCCGCCGTGTGGAAAAATTGGTGAACGCCAAAATTCGCGAAGATTATAAATTAGAAGAAAACCGCTCTGTGCCTATCTCCCAAGCTAAAGCATTGGGTGCAATGGCCTTGTTTGGTGAAAAATACGGGGATGAAGTTCGCACCATCAAGTTTGGCTCTTCCATCGAATTATGTGGGGGAACACACATTTCTTCGACAGGCAGAATCGGCTTGTTCCGCATTGTCAGTGAAAGTGCCATTGCGGCAGGTGTCCGACGCATCGAGGCTGTCACAGCCAAAGGTTGCGAAGACTATCTGTATGCCAAAGAAGATGTGATCAAAGACCTTAAAAGCATTTTCAACAATGCCCCCGACTTGGTGGCGACCATCCGCAAATCGATAGAAGAAAACCACGATCTGAAAAAGCAAGTGGACTCTTTTATGAAAGAAGCGGGCGAAAAGCTGAAAGACAAAGTGTTGCAATCACCCCAAACAGTGAACGGAATCACCGTATTCCGACTTACGGGAGAAGTCCCTGCCAACATAGTGAAAGACATAGCATTTGGCATCAAAGCACAAAGCAACGAGAACACGGCGTTTGTAGCGGCAACCAACGAAGACGGCAAACCTCAACTGTTGGTGATGTTGACCGATGACTTGGTAGCAAATGGCTTGGATGCAGGAAAAATGGTGAGAGAAGCAGCAGCCAATATTCAAGGTGGGGGCGGAGGCCAAAAACATTTCGCCACAGCTGGTGGAAAAAATCCCGAAGGCTTGACAAAAGCGTTGGAAGCATTGATTGCCAATTTCTAAGAAAAAAAACAGGAACAAAACGCAGGGACCATTCAATTCCTGCGTTTTGTTGTTTCTAAGGCATACATTTCGAGTTCTCTTCAATTAGTTATACTTTAATGACAATGCGAATAAATATAATTATTCAATTTAAATAAATTTAACCATGAAAAACAAAACATTTCTTTATCCAAATACGTTCAAAGAAATATAAATCTGTTTTAACTGAAAAAAAGAATTTATTACTCCAAAAGTCACGCGATAAAATCAAAAAGTAAAGAATATATTTTCATAATTTAGACCTTAAGTGAACCCCTATGGACTGTAGTTCCGTAGGGAAATGTTCTGATAATCGGTTATAGGACGATTCAAATAAAAGTTAGGTAAAGGGAAATCAGGAGGAAATTTGACCACATTTATCTTATTTATTGCTCGAACAACTCTTCGAGAAAAGTTGGACTGATTGTACAAATCATTATCCACACCGGGAATATTGTTGTATAAACCCGAAGAAACGGTTGTTTTCTTTCTTTCCCAGACGTAGTAAGACACCTTACCCTAATTCACACCTCGATTTATCAGATATCTAAACCAGATGCCTGAACGAATATAAATGTTACGGCAAGTTATATTTTGATTAACAACTAAACAGAAATTAAAAATAAATTAATTAATAATCACTTAATATTTCAACATCATGACTAAGAAAAATTTACTTTTCGTAATCTCATTTTTGGCAAGCACGTTGTTGGTTTTGGGTCAAAACAACAATGATGTGAGTTTTAAGCCGCATTGGTTTATACAACTTCAGGGCGGAGTTTCCCACTCCTATGGAGAAGGAGCGTTTTCCAAACTTAACTCACCGGCTGCAGCGGGAAATATCGGGTACAAGCTCTCACCATTCTTCGGTTTAAGAGCCGGCGTTAGCGGCTGGCAGGCAAAGGGCGGAGACGAATATCTGAGTACCATCCATTACAAATTCAAATACCTGCAAGGAAATCTTGATGCTTTGTTGAATGTCGTTGATTTGTTTTCAACATACAACCCCAAGCGCCTCCTCAATCCTTATCTGTTTGCTGGGGTTGCCATCAACCATGCATATGACAACGACGAGGCTATCAGTCTGAATAATTCAGGATACACTCTTCCCTATCTTTGGGAACCCAACAAGAATTTTATTGCCGGACGTGGCGGTGTCGGCATAGACATTCGGATAAGTAACGTAGTGGCATTTAACTTAGAGGGAAATGCAAACATTATGTCTGATAAATTCAACTCAAAGTCAGGATCCAACCCCGATTGGCAATATAATGTATTGGCTGGTTTCACAATCAAACTTGGCAAATCTTATAAAACCCTGGCAACGCCGCCTCAACCGATTGCAGAACCTCAACCGCCAGTAAAAGAAGAAACTCCTATAGTGAAAGAAGAACAAAAACCTGTCATAAAAGAGGAATCAAAACCTGTCATAAAAGAAGAACCAAAACCCATAGTGAAACCTGTCTTAGAAACAATTCAGCAGAATTTTTTCTTCAAAATCGGTTCTTCTAAGATCGACAAAACTGAATTGCCAAAAATCGGAGAATTGATAGATTTTCTGAATAAATACCCCAATTCAAATATTGAAATAACCGGCTATGCAGACAAAGAAACAGGGAGTCCTGAGATCAATTTAACATTATCGGAAAAACGAGCCGAAGCAGTGGCCGAACATCTGAAGGATAAAGGCATATCCTCCAACAGGATCAAAACTGCATTCAAAGGCGATACGGTTCAACCGTTCCAATCTGCGGTTGAAAGCCGCGTGGCAGTGTGTATTACTAAATAATGTATCAAATTGGATGTTGCCAATATAGAACACTATATGAAAATTCCTCGCATTTGCATAGAATAGTTTCACTGTTTGCTCTAACAATGCAAGGGAAATTATACTTGAAGAAGCTGCCTCAAAAGGGTAGCTTCTTTTTAAAGGGTCCTTAAGAAAGACCCCAAAAATGTTATTTTTCATTCAAAGCATCGAAAGATGGCATTCGTGCATTTTATTTTCGACTGGCTAAATGAACTATTTGGTTTCGAAACAGTTTCATTAAATAGTTTACCGCTAATTAAAAGAATGATGGGCAAGAAAAAGATTTCAGTGATGGCCATTTCAGTTATTTCGTTGTGCTTGTTAGGCTGCAAAGTTTTTAAACCAATTGAAGGCAGAAGAGATGCCGTGAAACCATTTGACGTTGACAAATACCTCGGCAAATGGTATGAAATATGCCGTTTGGATTTTTACTGGGAAAAAGGTTTGTCGCAAGTGACGGCAGAATATAGCAAAAATCCAGATGGAACCATCCAAGTGAAGAATTGCGGTTTTTCGGATAAGAAAGGGAAATGGCAACAATCGATAGGGAAAGCCAAGCCGGTGTCGGGCATCACGACGGGCGCATTGAAAGTATCTTTTTTCGGACCCTTCTACGGAGGATATAATGTCGTGAAAATAGATCCAAAATACAAATATGCTCTGGTTTTCGGAAAAAACACTGATTACATGTGGATATTGTCGAGAGAGAAAACGATTCCTGATTCCATCAAGGACGAATATATCCAATATGCTATTCAAACGGGTTGCGACACTAGCAAATTAGTGTGGACGAGGCAAGAATAAAACCATCTCGCTTACGCTCGAAAGAGCCTTCTTTCCATTCAAGATAGTGCATATCCGTATATTTGGCATAAAAGCGTAATAACCCAAACACGGAAAAAGACAACAAAACAATTATATTCCAAATGATTAAGCTATAGTTTTGGGCTGAATGAGATAAAATTCTGAAGCAGCACCTATTTTTTAATCTCTACAAGATGAATATTTCAATAAATTTATCGAACTTTGATAATCACTTTTTTCAAGCTAATAGTTATTAAATTTATGAAACGATTTATTCTGCTTTTATCTGTTATTGCATGTTTTTGCTCAAACATGACAGCCCAAGACCTCAACTCTGCCGACAAATTGGCAAGCCAAGCACAAATTTCCCTTACACAAAAAGAATACACGAAAGCCCGCTATTTCTACCTGAAAGCTTACGAAGCTTACAGCGCCCAGCAAAACATAGATAAAGCCGTAGAATGCGGAGTGCAGACAGCGGCACTCTATTACAAGGAGAATTTCTACAAAGAATCGTTTGACCTTTGTAGGGCTATGGAGCAAAAAGTTTTAATTGGCGAACAGCAGTCTGGCAAATCAATGCCCAACTTGCGCTACAAGATCAATAAAGTGCGCTACCAAATGTATCTCGCAATGAAACGCCCTACACAATCGAAACAATATCTCGACATTATCCGCTCTTTTGCGAATGCATCTAAAAATGAAGAAATTAACAATGACTATCTCTACACTGAGGCCACCTATTATTATACATATGGGATGACACAGCAAGGTGATGCGACTTTCAAGGAATTAATCACGAAGTACAAAAATCAAAAAAACTACCAAAAAGTGAGCCAATCCTACAAAACCTTGATTGGAATAGCACTGAGATCGAATAATGCAGGATTGGTGGCGCAAACTTACGACAAATACATCGTGTGGACCGATTCTGTGAAATCCTTAACGGCAAAAGACGAATTGAGTGTGATAAAACGAAGGCTCGATGAAAGCCAGCAAACGATCCTAGACAAAGAGCATTCCCTTTCGGTGAAAAAATCCATCATTGTTGGCCTGGGCATTGTTATCGCCATCCTTGCCGGAGCATTGATATTCGGCGCAATCCTACTAATGCGTTTCGTGTTGGTCACCCGCAAGCAAAAGAAAGCAATCGAGATTTCCAAAGAGCACAATGAACTTAAAAGTAAATTCATCCAAAATATATCTGCTCAAATGGAACCTACGCTCAACACCATGGATGTTTCGCATCCAGGTGTAAAGGCATTACTTGGATTTTCGGAACACATCCAAGAATTGTCGGTACTGGAGAACACGATCGCCGATGGTTTTGAAATGTCAGACATTGAAGTTAATTCGTTCTGTGAAAAAACGACAAACAAAATAAAAAGCGAACTAACGAAGAACATCACGACAACAGTTGACTCACCTCGCATAAACATAAAAAGTAACAGCGAACAATTGCAGCATATTTTGTTTCATCTCTTGAACAACGCCGTGGAACATACTCCTGAAGGAGGAAAAATATGGCTGGAATTCAAAAAACGAGGCGCACATACTTATCAATTCATTGTGACCGACACGGGTGGAGGAATTCCTTCCGAATCGCAAGACACCTTGTTCAAGCCTTTCACGGAAGTGAGAGACCTCTCCGGAGGCGACGGATTAGGCTTGCCTATTTGTGCATTAATTGCCGCAAAACTGAATGGTTCTCTTACCTTAGACAAAACATACACGAAAGGCTGCCGCTTTGTATTGGAGCTTCATGTTTGAAAAAACGACGGAATCAAAAGTCTTTATAGAAGAGAGTAAGGGAACAATTTCCGTTGATATTTGCTTGAAATAAAAAACTTAAGATTCTTAAACTAGAATTCAATCGAATAAAAATTTATCCATCAGACTTTGTTAATCATACAATGAAATCATCGTTTTCTACGCATTTCTTGTACAAACATGGAGATTCACTATTAGCCTCGTTTGTAGGTTTCATTCTTATTTATGTTTTCGCCCGTCATGGGGGAATAGGCATTTCTCCCGACTCGGTAGCTTATATGAGTACAGCCCGCAATTTTGCGGATGGTGATGGCTTTGTATTGTTTGACGGCAAACCACTTGTGGCCTTTCCTCTGTTCTATCCCCTCTTTCTGGCTTCCGTAATGACGATCACACAGCTAGACATCTTGAGTTGTGCTCCGCTCCTTAACGGAATCATGTTTGCCCTTGTGATTTTTCTAAGTGGAATTCTAATGAGCAAGTTTACTGCACAATCAAGAGTCTATAAAATTGTCCTGCTCACTGTCATCACCTTAAGTCCAGCCTTGATCGAAATTTATTCGATGTTGTGGTCCGAAACGCTTTTCATCCTGCTCACCCTGGTATTCTTTCTCAGCCTCCGTTTCTACTTGGTCAAACTCAATATTTCGTCATTGATTCTCTCGGCAGTGGTGGTGGCAATGGCTTTCGACACACGTTTTGTGGGGATCACGCTCGTGGCAACTGGTTTTATACTGATTGTTCTTAACAAAGAAACAAGCTGGAAAACAAAGTTTTTCCATTCAGCAATCTTTTCATTCACCAGTTGCTCATTGGTCGCAATCAACCTGATAAGAAACGCCGTGGATTCTGAACATTTAACTGGGCCACGGCAAAAAGGAATAACCCCCCTTTCGGACAATATCGCTTACTCGGCAAGAATTTTCTCGGAATGGTCGTCTTTGAAAGGAGTCAACTACATTTTGGAAATCGCTTTGTGTGTCGGGGTCATGCTATTTTTTGCCTGGCTACTTTACCTGAATTGGGGCAAAGAAGGCAAATACAAAACCTATGAAAATGTGGTGATTGTGTTTTTCATCGTTTACGTTAGCTTCATTATCATTACGTCCACAATTTCACGGTATGAACAAATAAATAACCGGCTGTTGTCGCCCGCATTCCTGCCTTTTATTTGGGGAATGAGCCACAAGATACCATCCTTGATAAAAAGGGTAAAGCAAAAAAAATACCAGTGGCAGCTCTCGATTGTTTTTGCCATTGTGTATGGACTCATCTGCATTGGCTATTTCAGCATCAATGCCGACAACTATTCCTTCATGAAAGATTCCGGAATCCCCGGATATACAGAAGATACGTGGAAAGAATCACCCACAATCAGGTTTCTGAAACAAAACACAACCTATTTCCATCCCGACTCGATGGTTTATTCCAACCACAACCAAGCGGTATATCTCTACACCAACTATGCCGTGGACATGCTTCCCGAAAAAGCATACAAATCCGATGTGAAAATGTTTATGGACGAATCCCCGATTATCCTCATCTGGTTTAACCTGGAGCCAAACTCCGATTTATTGTCGCTACAAGATATAATGAGACGAAAGAACATGGAGGTGCTGCACGAATTTGCCGACGGCGTAATCTACAAGCTTACAAACATCCAAGCAAAGAAAAAGCACAAGCACAAAAAGAGATACAGATTCAATTTGCTGAGTCAAAAAGTAACCAAAGAAACTTTATATACCGAATAAACAGCCGCATCACGTCATCATATCTTCATGCTTGTTACTTTCTCTTTTACATTTTTCAATTTTTTAAAGTCATAAATTGTTGTACTTTTGCAAGAGGTAAAATTCAACCGAATAAATTGCATTAAACCTATAAAGAAATAAGAAAATGGGAAAAGTTCTGATTATCGGTGCTGGCGGCGTTGGCACTGTTGTCGTTAACAAAGTTGCTCAAAACCACGATGTTTTCAGTGAAATAATACTGGCGAGCCGCACCAAAAGCAAATGCGATGTCATTGCCGAGGACGTAAAACGCCGCACAGGAGTCACCATACAAACAGCCAAAGTAGATGCCGACAGCGTTCCAGAATTGGTGAAGCTGCTGAATGAATTCAAGCCGGAGCTGGTTATCAATGTTGCTTTGCCTTATCAGGATTTGACCATTATGGATGCCTGCTTGGAATGTGGCGTAAACTACTTGGACACGGCCAATTACGAACCAAAAGATGAAGCTCACTTCGAGTATAGCTGGCAATGGGCATACAAAGAAAAATTCGAAAAAGCCGGATTGACAGCCATCTTGGGCTGTGGTTTTGACCCGGGAGTAACAAGCGTGTTCACGGCCTATGCCGCCAAACATCACTTCGATGAGATACATTATTTGGACATCGTGGACTGCAATGCCGGTGACCACGGAAAAGCATTTGCCACAAATTTCAATCCAGAGATTAATATCCGCGAAGTGACTCAAAAAGGAAAATACTGGGAAAACGGAGCTTGGGTGGAAACAGACCCACACGAGATACACAAACCCTTGACTTATCCTAACATCGGGCCAAAAGAGTCTTACGTGATCTTTCACGAAGAATTGGAATCCTTGGTCAAAAATTTCCCAACGATCAAGCGTGCACGTTTCTGGATGACTTTTGGACAGGAATATCTCACACACTTGCGGGTGATTCAAAATATCGGCATGGCACGGATCGACCCCGTGATTTACAACGGGGTGGAAATCGTTCCCATTCAATTTTTGAAAGCCGTGCTTCCTGATCCAGGAGAACTTGGGGAAAACTACACTGGGGAAACTTCCATCGGCTGCCGCATCAAGGGAGTCAAAGATGGAAAAGAAGTGACTTACTATATCTACAACAATTGCAGCCATGAAGCCGCCTACAAAGAGACTGGCGCTCAAGGAGTAAGCTACACTACTGGCGTTCCGGCTACCATCGGTGCCATTATGTTTATGAAAGGCTTGTGGCGCAAACCGGGAGTTTACAATGTGGAAGAATTTAATCCGGATCCCTTCTTGGAGCTATTGAACAAACAAGGCTTGCCTTGGCATGAATTGTTCCATGTGGATTTGGAATTGTAGGAAAAGTTTTTTCAAATAAAAAAGGAGCTGTCTTTTTGAGACAGCTCCTTTTCTTTAGGGACTATGTGGCAACTTTGAGATTGCAATTTCAATCTTCCAAATAGCCAAATTTCCCATCCTCAAAATCTTTAAATGCTTGGCGGATTTCTTCTTGCGTATTCATCACAAAAGGGCCGTAAGCTGCGATAGGTTCACGGATCGGATCACCGCTCAACACCAACACAAGGGCATTTTCTTTTGCTTCAATCGAGAAATCCTCCCCTTCATTTTTGAATTTCACAAAATAATTGGCAGGCACATGTTCGTTCCCATTCACAATGACGCTGCCTTCAATCACCAATATCGCGGTGTTGAATCGAGAAGGAAAACTAAAGTCCGCTTTTGCCCCTTTTTTGAGACGGGCATTCATCAACTGTACATTTGAGAATGTGAGAGCAGGCCCTTTTGTACCTTTATATTCACCAGCGATTATTTCAACGAAACTCTCCATATCCTCCAATACCACATGCCCCATATTTTCACGAAGAATTGCCTGATACCTTGGAGGAGACATTTTCACCTCCTTGGGAAGATTCACCCAAAGCTGCACCATTTGGAAATCACCGCCAGACTTAGCCCATTCCTTTTCATAATATTCTTTGTGCAATATGCCCGAAGAGGCTGTCATCCACTGCACATCACCTTGTCCGATGATTCCACCGCCACCGTGGCTGTCATGATGCTGAACTTTTCCTTGATACGCTATGGTAACAGTCTCAAATCCACGATGGGGATGCACTCCCACTCCACCGGCATGTTCTGATCCCGCCACTTTCATTTTAGCATTATAGTCCATAAGAATGATTGGATCCATTTTCTGCATATCCAATCCCGGAACGCCGGGGATAAAGTTATGAACCTTGAATCCATCTCCCACCCAATGCGTTGGAGGAGGAGCTATCACTGCTTCTATAATTTTCGTGTTCATTGCCTTGTTTTTTCGTTAAATTATCCCTAAAGAACATGTAGAGAAGGCGTATTGTTCATCCGTGAGGGAAGATTGCTCACCACTGATTTACCATTCACTTGCCCAGTTGTTCTTCCGATACGCCATACACTTCGCGGAGAATCCGCCTTGTCTTCATGGAAAGCTTTTTCCAGCCTCCACCACTTATATTAACAGTGAATCCCATTTGGGAAGGAGCAGTCACAAAATGATTCCCGTTGTAAACAGTTGTAAAGTGGTTGTAGTAAATCATCTTTAACGATTTCATATCAAATTTGAATGATACCGTATCAGCGGGCTTTACCCTCCTGTTTTCTGGATTAATATCGTTGAATGAAAGTTTCTTTCGCGGCTCATCCAACCGATACTTCTCATCCAGTGTCACGATCGGATCCACATGCCGGGAAGTTGAATTTTGCAAAGAATCAGCCACCGGCTTCTTCCCATCTTTTTGTGGCTTAATGGATCTCAGCAAATCTTTTCTCAATTCAGATTCGGCTGATTGCGCGAAAGCACTCAACGTGAGCTGAAGCAAGAAAATAATAGTTATCGTGTACTTGAAAAGCAATTGAAACATAATCCAAATTTTTATTATTACCTATAAGTAAGTAGCAAATTTTCAAAAATACGTATTTTATTTGATGTAAATTAATATTTTATGAAATTCTTTTTTGATCACAAATATCCTTAGGATCAAGCTCCTTCCTTACATTCAAAAGTATGAAGTCTTGGTAAAATAGCGGAAGATTGAGAAGAAGCCTAAAGCAAGAAAAAAATAATAATTTACATAAATTACTGCACAGATAAACATATATAAAATAATTTTATATCTTTATGGCATCAATCTAGTTTCTTTTGTTAAACATTGATAGCGTAAGCCGAAAAGCTAACGAGTAGGCAAAATCCAATTTATTTATATACTTATTTATGAAGAAATTAAACTATGGATTATTATCATTTTTTTGTATTTGTTTATTTTCAAGCTGCGCTACAATTGTAAGCAAAAGCAATTGGCCATTAACAGTGAACACAACTCCTTCGGGCGCAAAAATTGAAATAACAAACAAAAAAGGAGCAACAATCTACAACGGCATTACACCCAGTACCGTTAGCTTAGCATCTGGTGACGGTTTCTTTGCCAAGCAATCTTACCAAATTAAGTTAACATTAGATGGTTACAATGAGAAGATCATTCCAGTTGAATGTAAGTTGAATGGTTGGTATTTTGGAAACATTATTTTTGGTGGACTAATCGGGCTATTGATTGTTGATCCTGCTACAGGAGCTATGTACAAGCTTGAAACCAAATATATAAATGAAGGTTTAGAAAAGAAGGGATCTTCAGATACAGCTTCTTTGAATATATTGGACATCAACGACATTCCTGCCCCTATGAGAAATCATTTGGTTGCAATCAATCATTAAATAGTTATTTAATACTTATCCATGCAACGAGCCTCTCGTGGGAAAGGCTCGTTGTTGTTACCATAGGAATTATCAGAACTCCTCAGGAAGAAGAATTTCACCACCACAGCACATCGTAAAATATTTTTACGCACTGTAAAATAACCTTACACACCTTGTGAGGCAACAACTACACTACACACTATTTATCAACAAGTTATAGTTTTGGCATAGTAATGGATATATCTTTTGCAAGAATGATAAATTATTTGCCAAAGAATATGAAATATACTTACTACATTCTTTTCTATTTGTTGATAGCTGGCCATACCAAAGCTCAAGAAAAAGTTTGGACCCTCGAAGAGTGCATCTCGTATGCCATTGCACACAGCCCGAAGAAAAGCAATCAGGATGCACAAAACAGTATTAACCACCAAAATTACCTGGAGGCTATCGGCAATCTGCTTCCTTCTCTTAAAGCCTATACAAACACCTACTTCAATTTTGGGCGTGGATTGGACTCGGAAACCAACACCTACATCGACAACAATTCGTTCAGCAACAGCTATGTGATTTATTCCACCCTAACGCTGTTCGATGGCTTTTCCAACATCCACAAAGTGAAAATGCAGAAGGTGAACAAACTGAAAGGAAAACAACAGTTGCAAAGCATTCAAGACATGATCGCTTACGACACGATGGAGGCTTTTCTCAATGTTGTCTATTTTCAAGAAATGGCAAAATTAGCAGAGCAGCAACTCACCGAAAGCTCAGAGCAACTGCTACAAATGAACAAGATGGAGACATTAGGAATGAAAAGCGCACCCGATGTGGCAGAAGTGGCTGCCAAGGAGGCTTCCGACAGATACAACCTCACCCGCCAGCAAAATATCTACCGCATTGGAATCATTCAATTGAAAGAAAAAATGAATTATCCGATTGAAGAAGAATTAAACGTCAAGTACGAGGAAGAAACTCCGATCTTCACGAAAGAAGAGAGCTCGGCATTGGATGTGTTTCAGACAGCAAAAGATTTGAACCCCAAACTACAGGCCGCCGCCGACAGTTTTCAAGCCCAAAAATTGGCTTACAAAGCTTCCAAAGGTGCTATTTTGCCAAGTATTGCAGCAGAAGGAGGTTGGTCAACCAATTTTTCCCGCTACATGGACGGAAGCGACTACCGTCCGTTCAAAAATCAATTCAGGGACAAACGGGGCTACTACGTCGGGCTCACCCTTGCGATTCCCTTGTTCACGGGTTTTTCACAAACAGCAAACATCCGTAGAAACAGGGCGCAGATGGTGATCGCTGAAAACGATTACAAGGATGCACAGCGGACACTCTTCGGCGAAATAGCACAAGCCATCACCGACATGAACGGGCAGGCGGACGAATACCTCCAAGCCGACAAACAAACTTCGGCTTCTGAACTGGCTTATAAGATGAACCAACGAAAATACGAACAGGGGCTTATCAGTATTCTCAACCTGCACACGAGCGAGAACAAGCTCCTCCAAGCCAAAGCCAACAGGTTGAATGCCCGATTCAAGTACGAACTGAAATCCCGTTTGGTGGATTATTATAAAGGAAAACCGCTTTACTAATGTGCCAATATGCCAATTAGTTAATATGCTAATGGGATAATTGATTAATGAATGGATGGCTATTTTTCATTGGCACATTAAAGTTATCGGCACATCAAACTAATTATTATCATGGACATACAACTAGAAAAGAAAAAAGGAATACGAAAAAAGCACTTGCCTTACCTCATCGGAGGAGCCATAGTGCTTGCGGCCATCGCTTGGCTGATCTTTGGCAACAAAGGAAACCGCCTGAACGTGGATGCAACAAACATCAACATCCAGCAGGCAACGAAAAGCCAATTCAACGACTTCATCCGTGTCAACGGGCAGGTGCAACCGATCAATACCATCCAGTTGAGTGCGATTGAAGGGGGAATGGTGGCCGAAAAATTGGTCGAAGAAGGGACGCTGGTGAAAGCCGGGCAGGTGATTGTTCGCCTCAACAACCCGATGCTCAACCTCAACATTCTGGACAGCGAAGCCCAATTGGCCGAGAAGCAAAACTTCCTCCGCAACACGCAAGTGACGATGGAACAAGAAAGGCTCAGTTTGAAAAAAGAGAAGCTGCAATTGGAGATGGATGTAAGCCGGAAGAAAAGGAAATGCGAACAATACCAACAACTTTTCTCCCAAAACTTGACCTCCAAAGAAGACTATTTACAGGCGAAGGAGGACTACGAATTTGCCGTCAATAGCCGGAAACTGATCATCGAGCGGCAAAAACAGGATTCAATCTACCGCAATGTGCAAGTGTACCAAATGCAAGAAAGCCTCAACAACATGCGCAAGAACTTGCTGCTTGTACGCCAACGGATGGACAACTTGAATGTGAAAGCACCCTTGGATGGGCAACTGGGGCTATTGGAAGTGGAAATAGGCCAAAACGTTCCCACGGGTGGCCGTGTGGGACAAATTAGCGTACTTTCCGATTTCAAAGTGGAGGCCTCGATCGACGAATACTACATCGACCGTATCCACCAAGGACTCGGTGCTACTTTTGAACGTCAGGACAAGAATTATGCCCTCCGCGTGCGGAAAGTTTATCCCGAAGTGAGGGACAAGCAATTCAAGGTGGATTTCGTTTTTTCGGGAGAACGCCCCGACAATATTCGTGCAGGCCAAACTTACTATATAAATTTGCAGTTGGGACAACCCACAGAATCCATCCTGATACCACGCGGACCGTTTTACCAGACGACGGGCGGAAAATGGATTTTCGTTGTCAGCCGTGACGGAAGCAAAGCCATCCGGCGAAACATCACCATCGGAAAGCAAAACCCGAATTATTACGAAGTGACTTCGGGCTTGGATGCCGGCGAAAAGGTCATCACCTCGTCTTACGATAGTTTTGGCGATGCACAGGAGTTGGTGCTGAAACATTAAAAAAAGAAAACACGATGAATAACGTAAAAAGAATTATACGCTCCTTTTTCAAGAAAGGACAAAACAATTTCATAAAAATCAGCTCGCTGGGGGTTGGGATGGCGGTGGCTATTGTCCTATTGGCTAAAGTAAGTTTTGATACCCAGTTCGATGATTTCTTTCCAGAGGCCAATCATATCTACCAAGTGCAGTCAAATTTTAAAATGGACAAAGGCGATAAAGAAACAAAAAAATTCCGGGATTCGATTCTTGTTGGAAGCATTGTCACTTTACTGATCACCCTCCTCAGGCTGATTGGCTACCTGAACAGCGAAATTCAACGACGGACTTCCGAAATTGCCATCCGGAAGGTAAATGGAGCCACCTTGCCAGATATCCTAAAGCTTTTTGCAGGCGAGCATGTTTTCCTCTCACCCATTGCGATTCTTTTGGGCTGCATCGCCACCGTTTTTGTCGCTAAAGAATGGATGGAAAATTTTGCCGAAAAGGCATCGCTCTCCCCTTTGATCTTCATCGGAAGTGGTCTTGGAATATTCCTTGTGATCGAAATCGTTGTGTTGGCAAATTGTTACAAAATAGCAAACCAAAACCCCGTAAAATCATTAAAATCAGAATAAAAAAAACATACAACTATGATCAAAATTGAAAGCTTAAAAAAAGTATTCCGTACGGAGGAAGTAGAAACCGTGGCTTTGAACAGCATCTCGATGCAAGTGGCAAAAGGTGAATTTGTCGCCATCATGGGGCCTTCGGGTTGTGGAAAATCCACCTTGCTCAATATCCTCGGATTGCTGGACAACCCCAGCTCCGGACACTATTTCCTTGACAACACGGAAGTGGGCGACCTGAAGGAAAAGGAACGGACGCAAACCCGCAAGGGAAACATCGGTTTCGTATTCCAGAGTTTCAACCTGATAGAAGAAATGACGGTCTATGAAAACGTGGAATTGCCCCTCACCTACCTCAAGGTGAAAGCTTCCGAACGGAAACAACGCATCGAGGAGACCTTGAAACGGATGAGCATCAGCCACCGGGCCAACCATTTCCCCAACCAGCTTTCGGGCGGCCAGCAACAACGTGTGGCCATCGCACGTGCGGTGATTGCCAATCCCAAACTCATTTTGGCCGATGAACCGACCGGAAACCTCGATTCGAAAAACGGAAAAGATGTGATGGATTTGCTCACAGAACTCAACCGCGAGGGAACGACCATCGTGATGGTGACACACTCGCAACGTGACGCCGACTTTGCACACCGCACCATCAATTTGTTTGACGGACAGATTGTGATAGAAACCGAGAATTTGCTTTAACTAAAAATGCCAATGTACCAATACAGAAAATGCACCAATGAAATACTGGTATTGATTAGTTACTTCATTTATTCCATTGGGATATTAATTTGATTTGAAAAATGAAATCAATCCTAAGAAACTTTTTATTTGTCCTCAATCGGTTCAAAACATCGAGTGTATTGAATATTATAGGTTTGTCAGCGGCTTTTTTGGCGTTCATCGTAATACTCATTCAAGTAAACTACGATTTCAGATACGACCGCCAGTTTAAGCATGGTGATGAAATTTATTATTTGACTATAAATTCGATAAACGGACGATTTTTAACCATGCCAACCACCATGGGGCAAGAAATTGCAGACAAATTTCCGGAAGTGAAAAGTCATTGCTTGATTCAAAACTCTAACTCTAGTAATCTCTTTGTGGATGTATTGGACAATAAGGGGTTAAAACGAAAATTATCGATAACCATAACCCTAGTTACAGCAGGATTCCTGGATGTATTTACGCCGGAAATAGTGGAAGGAACTACCCAAGGGATTTTTGCAAGACAGGGCATAGGATTGATTACCGAAAAAGAAGCGAAAAAGCTTTTTGGAAACACCAGTCCAATAGGCAAAACGGTCTATTATCATTCTTCCAAAAGATTTTACAACAATCAAACAACCAATTCCGTAACAATACAAGCTGTTTGCAAAGACTTTCCGGATAATTGTTCCATTTCCAATGGCATTTTCATTTTATTACCAAATGATAGCCAGGCGAATTACAGTTATTATGGCTATTTTGTTGTTGGCAAAAAAGATGTTGACAAGTTATCGGTGGGTTTGAACAGCGAAAAGCTATTTGGAAAAGAAGAATGGCAGGAAATGCAAAAATCAGACAGAAAGCTCAAGGTTGAATTAACGCCTTTGCACGAAGTGCATTTTGAATTTGAAAGAGGGCGATTGATCACAACCCTTTCTTTGCTCCTGATTGGTGTCCTCACTCTTTTCATAGCCTATATAAACTTCATGAATTTTGCAATCGCCATCGCACCTACGAGGGTAAAGTCTTTTAATATTCAACGAATTATAGGAGCTAGTACTTTCAAACTAAAGTGGACGATAGCTTCGGAGGCTGTATTTTTCTCGGCCATTGCTTTTTTTATTTCGCTGTGTTGCATTTCTTTATTGAAAAGGTCTGTTTTAAGTAACTATTTTCCTGCAAAAATGTCGTTGCTCGGCAACTGGGAACTATTGCTTCTGATTGGTATATCTTCCCTAGTCTTTGCTCTATTCTTCGGATGGTATCCAACACGTTATATAGCTTCTTTTCAGCCTGCAATGGCTTTGAACGGTTCATTCTCGCTGTCCCGCAAAAGTGTCAAATTACGAAACAGCCTTATTTTCATACAATTTCTGGCAGCCACCACGCTTATTATAGTTGCTCTTTCCATACAACGACAAACCGATTTTATGCAACGACAGCCATGGGGAATCGAAAAAGACAATATCGTCTATCTTTATCTTGGAGACTCGAATATCAACATGCATACTTTCGGAGAAGAGCTCAAACGTGATCCTCGAATCTTAGATTATACTGCAGCAGACGCTCTTCCTGGCCATATCGGAACCATTTGGACAAGAACGTTTGATGGCAAATCTGTACAGGCTAGTATTTGGACGGTCCAAACAAATTTCTTGGATTTCTTTGGGATTCAAGTCACAGACGGTCGCAATTTCGCACCCCAAGACAGTGCCAGAAGCAAACATGCTATTATTTTCAACGAGAACTTTCTTTATAAGAATAGGTTGGCAAAGGAAATTATTGGGAAACCCTTTGAAGGATATGACGAAAATTTAACGATTGTAGGAATTTCGAAGAATGTCAATTATAGCTCTTTGAAAGACTCCATACAGCCGATGGGATTCGCCACCTTGGATGATCGTTTCATGAATTGGCTGTTTATCAAATTATCAAAGGATGATGTGCCTGGGGGAATCAATCTTATTCAAAAAACATGGAAGAACTACAGTGATGACGATTGTGACATAAAGTTTTTGGATGAAACCTTGGAGAAGCTTTATAAGAATGAGACAAATCTGGCCAAACTGATTTCAGCGTTCGGTTTGGTTACGATTCTAATTGCCGTCATGGGCGTTTATGGACTAGTTATTTTTAATACCAAATCACGTGAAAAAGAAATAGCCATCCGCAAAGTCAATGGAGCCTCCATCGCGGAGATCATGCTCTTGTTGAATAGCAACATCTTGATTTTGCTGCTTCTTTCTTATGTGGCTGCAATTCCTATATCATATTACATTGTCACAAAGTGGTTGCAACAATTTGCCTATAAAGCACCGATAACTTGGCTTATTGTCGCTCTCACAGGCTTGCTTATATTTATTGTAACTGTCGCTACAGTTTCTCTGAATAGCTATAAGGCTAGCTCAAGAAACCCTGTAAAATCTTTAAAAGCAGAATAGTGACCATTAATATATTATCCCATTGGCACATTAAATAATTAAACTTATGACCACACCACTCCTTTTCCGTCGTTTATCGAAATCGAAAGGCCTCCGCTTCATTAATTTGGCAGGGCTTTCGATCTTGTTTGCCTGCTTGCTGGTCTCATATGCACATATCCGTTGGGAACTAAGTTATGACAAGATGTTCAAGCATTCGGAACAAGTTTCAAGACTTTCCATCGCTTATGACGGCGAACAACCCGACGGGCGGATCTATATGAAAGGTTACGACCAATCACTCAAGAAACATCCTGAAATAGAAGATATATTGAGATTTTCATCGGTTTACACGGGTTTGATTATTCATAACGGAGAAAAACACCCGGTCGAAAACTTGTACATTGCTTCGAATAATTTTTTCAAGTTCTTTGATGTTGATTTCGTGGCAGGGACATTACCCTCCGCCTTCGACACGAATGGAAAAATAGTTATCAGCGACAAGCTCGCCATGCAGATCTTCGGGCGGACAAATGTTGTTGGCCAGAAGATTGGAATCTCAAGCAGAAGATACGGTGATGAGTCGGGCTTCGTAGCCGGCGTTTACAAACACTTCCCTCAAAATGCACACCTACATCCCAACATCATTGTATGCAATAACAGATTGTTTGACGACTTGTATGCCTACTATTACGTAAAGCTGGCAAAAGGGACAGATCGTAAATCCCTTGCACAACAACTGACCAAGGAAATCATAAAGCAGAATCGGGGTATCAAAGCAGCAGAAGCCACTTTCACGCCAGTCACCGACATACACTTGCATAGCCGCATATTGCGGGAACTGGAACCAAACGGAAATATCGACTACGTTTACCTCATTGCCGGGGCAAACGTGTTGTTGCTGGTGGTGGTGTTCTTCAACCTTTGGCTCAACTCGCATGTGATTTTCTCATCCAACCGCCGCTATTACTACCTGTTGCGAATCAACGGAGCCAATTCGTCGGACATATTCCGTGCGGAACTCCAAACAAGCTGCGTATTGGGAGTTGTCTCCCTTCTTCTGGGAGTGGCCATTGCCTACTCGGCAAAGGAGTATTTCGATTTTTCACTCGACTTTATTTCTACAGCAGAAAAAGGACTGCTTGCCCTGTCGTTTCTGCTGTCTGTCATTGTAGTCTCTGCGCTTCCGTGTATTGCTTATCTGCTCAAAAGGAATATTTCGTCTGTTGGCAAAAAAGAGAACCGTCGGTTCAGCTATTCGGGAGTCAAATATATGCTGGTGGTTCAATACAGCATTGTACTTTTCATCCTGATTCTCTCGTTGGTCATTCAAGGACAAATGACCTTGATCCAACAAAAACAAATAGGAGCCAGCAACGACAGTATTCTTGTGATGAAGGAACAGCCGGGAGAGGTGATTCAGCGATTCGACCTTTTGAAAGAGGAAGCGGAAAGACAGCCTGACATCGAAATCGCAAGCGGTGCCATGCAATTGCCGGGCAGTGCTATCCGTGACGGGGCAGCGTTATTCAAAGAAGGGACAGCCACCCCGATGCCTTGCCCGTTGATGGTGGTGGGCGAAGATTTCTTCTCGTTTTTCAACATCCAACCTATTGCAGGGAATCTTCCGCCACATTCCAGCCTTTCGATGGCAGACGAAGATAAGATGATGACTGATAAATTTCTGGGGAAAAAGATTGAAAACCATATTCAGGACAACTACGTCATCAATCAAAAACTCCTGAAAAAGCTGGGCTATTCTTCTCCCGAAGAGGCCATTGGAGAAGAATTGCGAATAGAACAGGAAAATTTGGACTACATCCCTACGGGAAAAATTTGTGCCGTGGTGCCCGATTTTATCTATGCCAATGTATTTGAAGACACCGCTCCCCTACTCCTCCTTCAGCGCAAGATGTTTACCAGTTGCTTTATGTTCCGTTTCGTACCAGGAAGAACAGCAGAAGGCTTGTCCCAACTAAAAAACGTGTGGAAAAAGGTGAATTCCGATTATACCTTCCACTATTCCCTTCTGTCGGATACCTACAAAACGGTTTATCAAAACGAAATCAATGCGCAGCACATCGTCAATCTCTTTTCACTTCTAAACCTGGTTGTCACCTTGTTGGGACTAATCGTATTCATGTCCTTCATGGTAAAAGCACGGACTCGTGAAATCGCCATCAGAAAAGTGAATGGGGCCAGCGAAAAGAATATACAGCTGTTGCTCAACAAAAGTTTTCTCCTATGGATATTAGCAGCCTTTGCCCTGGCCGTTCCCCTGTCGATATACGTTGCCAACAGATGGCTCGCAAACTTTGCCTTCAAAACCCCGCTTCATTGGTGGATATTTGCGGGAGCGGGCATCTTCGCGACGCTATTATCCATCGTGATGGTGAGTTGGCAAAGCCTCCGCGCAGCACGAATTAATCCGGTGGAGAGTTTGAAGAAAGATTTACCGTGAAGACGAACTGTTAACTCACTAGTTAGCAGCATTACCAAGTTAATTTAACATTTCGCGACAAGGTGCCTGAGAAAGTACCTTGTCGTTTTTTTGCGAATGGGTTCGATTTCCATTCCATAAAGGTTTCAGGCCATTCCATTATGGTTCCAGACCATTTCATTATGGTCGCAAACCATCCCATTATGATTCCATGCCATCCCATTATGGTTCCAGGCCATTCCATTATGGTTGCAAACCATCCCATTATGATTCCAGCCCATTTCATTATGGTTGCGAACCATTCCTTTATGATTCCAGGCCATTTCAGTATGATCACGGACCATCCCATAATGGTTGAAGACCATTCTTATCATTTGTTAGTTCTGGCTACTTCGTCATTCAATCTATCGTTTTCCCATTTTTCAGCATTTTCGATGATGTATATTGAAATCAGGAAATACCCGTGCGAATCACGAATGATGTGATCGGAATAATTGCGTTGCCAATTGTTGTTTTTTACACCACGAATATTTTCCAAAGACGCTGAAATTCCCCAAACGAGAATTTCCCAGATACTAAAAGGAAACCGAAGAGTTACAGCCGATACGGCAATGAGACTGGGTTCTTATTTCGGAAACACGCCGAAGTTTTGGCTCGGATTGCAAGACGATTAACGACATTGAGGAAGAAAAACGTTCATTCTGAAATCTTTAACAGCATTCGGATGATAAGAAAAAATACGCCACGCCACACACTATAATCATTAGTATAAAAATATAACCCCGTATGCGAACATCACATACGGGGCTATATTTTTAACGCTCGGAAAAGCAACTTCCTCTTTTCGCCTTAGAAGTTGATGGAAACGTTCCCCACCACATTGAATGGCTTTTGTGAGGCCAAGCGGGCAGACCAATATTTTTCGTTCGTGATGTTGTTCACTTTGAGAGCCAAGCGAAAATCTTTCCATTTGTAGAATACCGTTGAGTTCAATACGAAATATTCAGGTATGATCACTTCGGCAGTACTCGTTTTGGTCTGGTAGGACTTGCTTCCGTAGTTTCCTCCAAAGCCAATACCCAAACCAGAGAAAATACCTCTCTCCATTTTATAGCTTGTCCAAAAGTTTGCTTGATGGGCAGGGCCCGATTCTGCGGGACGAAGCCCGTTCAGCGTTTCGTCTATTTGCTTGTAGCGACTGTCGTTGTAGGCATAGCCGGCAAACAATTGCCACCCGCTCAACGGTTGCGCTGCCAAATCGACTTCCACGCCTTTGCTTTCCTGCGTTCCGTTCTGGATAGAATAGTCCGCGTTATCCGGATCATTTCGCACAATGTCTTTCACCTGTATGTTGTAGTAACTGATCGTTCCTGCCAGCTTGTGGTCAAACAAGTCGATTTTCACACCTCCTTCGAATTGGTTTGCCTGTTCGGGCTTAAATGTATTCCCATTCACATCCGAACCCGTCTGGTTGGTAAATCCGTTCAAATAGTTTCCAAACAACGACAAGCGATCCGACAGCAATTGATACACAACGCCCAGTTTTGGGGACAAAGCCGTTTGTCCATATTTTCCGGTGGTGGCAGCTGTGGAAAGGGTGTATGTGCCTGCATTTTCAAACCGGTCCAAACGCAAGCTCAGCATCACCAGCAAATTGCTTGTAATATTGCTCACATTCGAGACATAAGCCCCATAAGTGTTTTCACGTCCAGTGGTGTTGACCGCAGTAGCCGTTTGCGCCGCTGAGTCCACGTAATATTTATTGAAAGTGCGGTAATAAGTCGTCAATGGTTGGGTGAAATCGACCGTCGCCGTGTTCACGTTGGCTGTGTTGCGCTGTGCCTTGTAGTTGTAATAGTCAAAACCCACCAACAAGCGGTTGCGAAGATTCCCCAGTTTGAAATCACCCGTGAAATTTTGTTGGATATCAGTCGTATAATATTCATATTTCCCCACAGTCACTTGAGCCCGCAAGGTGGTGGCCGACCGGCCGCTCAGCTGGGAGGTGTACCCATCGAAAGAAGAAGACGTCCGGCTGATGGTTGTTTGTGAATTCCATTGTTCCGAAATATGATAATTGGCTTGCGCAATAATATTTGTTGCTTGGGAGTTGTAGGCCATGTTGTTGCTCGCAAACGAACGGTCGTAAGGAATTCCCATATCTGCTATGTTTTGACTCACGATGCCTTTTGTGTAGGGCGTGAAGCGGACAGGCGAAGTTCCTTTGTTGATGCCGTGTTCCAAATCCAGGGAAACGCTCAGCTTGCTGTTCACCTGATACGACAAGGAAGGAGTGAAAGCAAAACTTTTGGTGAAGCCGGCATCCTGGAAGCTATTCTCCGAGTGTCCGGCCGCATTCACCCGCAACAAAAGCGTTTTGCTTCGGTTGACAGGCGCATTCACGTCCAATGTCAAGCGGTTCAATTCCCAAGAACCCATCGAATAAGCAGCTTCACCTCCAAATCCGTTATACGGTTTTTTCGTCACCCGGTTGATTAATCCCCCGTAGGAAACTTCGCTCGCTCCAAAAAGAGTGGATGAAGGTCCTTTGATGGCCTCGATTCGTTCGACATTCACGGGATCGATAGAAGTCTGGATAAAAGCCGCCAAACCGTTTCTGAATTTTGGCTGGATGTAAAAACCCCTCGATAGAACCACGAGGCGGTTCTGGTTGAAAGCAATCGGCACGCCTGCACCGGGAATGTTGGTTAAGGCTTCGCCAAGGTCTGTAACCACCTGCTGCTGCAACAACTGTTGAGACACCACACTGGACACCTGAGGATTTTCCAGATTCGAGATAGGTAAACGTGCCGCAGTGGTACTCTCGCGCCGAATCATTCTTTCGCGGTCTCCAAACACAACGATTTCGCCTAAAGAATTAGAAATTTTGGACACATCGCAATTGAAGGCAGTCTCCTCTTTTGGTTTCACTACCACCTGGAATCGTTTTTCGGGAAGACGTTCAGCCTTGACGGCCAGCGTGTAATAGCCAGGAGCAACTGATGGAAAAACGTAATTTCCATTTATATCTGTGTATGTGCGTTGTTTCAACTCTACAATTTCGACACTTACACGTTCTGCCTTGCCCTGTTCGCCATTCGTGATCTTCCCCCGGATAGAACCCATCGTTTGGGATTGGGCATAGAAATTGTTAGAAACGGTAATACAAAGAAAAAAGAGAAGGAGGTGAAATAGTTTTTTTGCTGTTTTCTTATTAGTTCCCATTTGAATATTTAATTGTAAAAAACATAACGGGGGCGGCCAACTAAACTGACCAAGATAACCCATTCGATGCTTAATTTTTTATTATTGGTGAAAAGCACAAAAGTAGGAACTTACAAGGGACTCGAGCAATCGCCATTAATGGGTATATTTTGAGCGGAAAATCACCATTAATGAGTAGCACGATAGTCTAGTTTTGCGGGAATCGATGTGGCACTGGCTTTCTTCGTCATTAGATTTATCATCTTTCCGTGGTAGGAATGCATGACCTTCCATCCCAAAGAAGTTTTTTTTGAATTTCGCTTAACTTGAAAACACCACCCTAAACACGGTCCATTCTTTTTCCGAATGGAGCTTCAGATTTCCGCCATGCAGGCGCATGATGTAGCGGGAAATGCTCAGGCCAATGCCGTTTCCGGTTGCTTTAGTAGTGAAAAATGGGACAAAAATATGAGGAAGAACATCCGCAGGGATCGGCACCCCGTTGTTGCTCACCTTCACGGCAGCCTTGTTGTTTTTCCGAACAATCTCTATCCGAATGGTAGGATCCCCGATGCTTTCCACAGCTTCGATGGCATTTTTCAAAAGATTGGTGAGCACTTGTTTGATTTGCGATTCGTCGGCATCTACCCAGACGTTTGGATAGTTGGCAGAAATATCCAAGCGGATATTTTTCTTCTGCAAAATACCTGCTTCCAAATTGGTCAGGCTCGTGACCAAAGCAACCAAATCGAGTTTTGTTTTTTGTGGTTGTGGAATTCCAGTGAATTTCCGGTAGGAATCCACAAAATTAACCAAGCCCTTTGCCGTTGTGTGAATGGTTTGCAAGGCTTCAAGGGTATTTTGAGTGAGTTCGTCTTGAGGTTCGTTGTCGTTCGCCTGCATTCTATGCGAGAAAAGAATCGTTTGGGACAAGGAGGTGATCGGAGCAATGGAATTCATTATTTCGTGCGTCAACACCCGAATCAATTTCACCCACGACTCCATTTCGCGCATTTCCAATTCATTGCCGATATTATTCAACAGGATGATTTTCAAGTTTTCATTGCGAATCGTCACTTGGGAACATTGAGCATTCAGGAGTATTTCCTCCCGCTCATTGGACACTTTCACCGCTACGCTCTGGAAAGGATTCATCTTCAAAAACAATTCGGGATAACTCTCATCCACGATACGCAGTTGATTTAGATGTGTGATCACGGGCATTCCCAGCAGTTGCAAAACCGCACGATTGCTTTTCAGCACAATTCCCGAATCATTGACAATCAAAATCCCGCTGGATACGCTTTCCAAGATAATGCTCAGAAATTTTTCATTCTCAATCACCTCCTTGCGTGCATTGCTCAGAATCTCCTTGATGCGGTTCATCATCGCATTGAATTCCCGTTCGCGAGGAGAAAGTTTCGTTTCGGCAAAGCGAAAAGAATAGTCTCCGTTGTCCAGAGCATTCAACAAAAACAGAATATTCTGGTTGAACTTGCTGTAACATTTGTACATATTCCACAACAACAAAACAATCAGCAGCACCCCAAATGCCGAGAACACATATTCGGCAACGAGCGCCAAATAAGTGGAAGCAGCCACGGCCACGACAAGCAAAACGGTGTAAAATCCGAGTTTGTATTCGATGGATTTAAACATATCAGTGGAGTTCAAATTTTTTCATCTTGTTGTATAATGTCGGCCTTGAAATGCCCAATTCCAAAGCGATGGCGGACATGTTTCCATCGTACTTCCGCAATGCTTTTTCAATCAATATTTTTTCCATTTCTTCGAGCGTAATGGCTTCCAACACTTCCGTTTTGTTCAGGGTATTGCTAAGATTGAAATCAGTGGATTGTAATTCGTTTCCGTCACTTAAGATCACCGCTTTTTCGATGCTGTGTTCCAATTCCCGAACATTTCCAGGCCAAGAATAGGCTTGCAACTTAAGAAGCGTCTGGGGATGAAAGCTCATCTCTCCACGGTTGTATTTGGACGAAAATCGCCGAAGAAAATAAATGGCCAAACCCGGAATATCCTCTTTGCGCTCACGCAACGGCGGCACTTCTATCTGGATCGTGTTGATGCGGTAGAGCAAGTCTTCCCGGAAGTCACCCTCCCGAACCGACTGAACTAGGTTGCGGTTGGTAGCGGTGATCAAACGGATATCCACCTGAATGGGCTTGTTGCTTCCCACTCGAACCACTTGCCGCGACTGCAAGGCTGTCAATAATTTTGTTTGGAGGTTACCGCTCAAATTCCCTATTTCGTCCAGAAACAAGGTCCCTTTGTCGGCAGCTTCGAACTTTCCGGCACGATCGGCACGCGCATCGGTAAAAGCCCCTTTCACATAGCCAAAAAGTTCGCTCTCGAACAATGTCTCGGACAAAGTTCCCATGTCCACGCTCACCAAGGTTTCGTCTGTTCGAGTAGAAAGTTGGTGGATCGTTTTGGCAATCAATCCCTTTCCTGTACCATTTTCGCCCGTAATCAAGACATTGGCATCCGTTTTGGCCACTTTCTGGATCACGGCCATCAGCTTTTGCATGACACCGGAAGTTCCCCAACACACTTCGAGGTCTTTGTTCAATTCGGAATTCAATACGGCTTGCTTCTCCTTCAGTTTTTTGATTTCTCCCTTCGACTGGCTCAGTTCGAGAGCCGATTGCAAGGTCGCGAGCAACTTGGCATTGTCCCAAGGTTTCACTACAAAATCGCTTGCACCTTTTTTCAATCCATTCACTGCCAATTCAATATCTGCATACGCCGTAAAAAGAACCACAGAGATATTGGAGTCAAAATTCTTTACTTCGCCTAACCAATAGAGCCCCTCGTTCCCCGAATTAATGCCTGCGGAAAAGTTCATGTCAAGCAACACCACTTGAGGCCTGTTTTGCGAAAGAGTCGTCATCAGCATATTGGGTGACGAAAGCAGAACGACTTCCTCAAAATAATTTTTCAACAACAAATTCAGCGCACTTAGCACATTCTTGTTGTCATCTACTACACAAATGGTTCCTCTTTTCATCACAGGAATATTGACATTGATTGATCTTTTATGATCGATTATAAAAGTACAAAAATAAAATCAAGAGACATTCATCGCAAAATATTTCCCCAAATTTGAAATCAAAAACAGGACATCCACCTCCCGTGAATGCCCTGTTTTTCTATCCTTAACCTTGCTTCGACTTAGCAAGAACAATTTGTCGGTTTGATCTGCTGAAAGAAGTCGTTTCCTTTGTCATCCACTAAAATAAATGCTGGGAAATCCTCCACCTCGATCTTCCAGATAGCCTCCATTCCCAACTCTGGATATTCGAGACATTCGAGGCTCTTGATGCTGTTTTGAGAAAGCACAGCGGCAGGGCCACCAATACTTCCCAAATAAAAACCGCCATGTTTGTGGCAAGCATCTGTCACTTGCTGGCTGCGGTTTCCTTTAGCCAACATAATCAAGCTGCCACCATTGGCTTGGAATTCATCCACATACGAATCCATACGTCCCGCAGTGGTTGGCCCCATCGAACCGGAAGCATATCCGGCAGGAGTTTTAGCTGGACCAGCGTAGAATATAGGATGGTCTTTCACATACTGAGGAAGACCTTCGCCGTTGTCTAAACGTTCTTTGAGCTTGGCATGAGCAATGTCGCGGCCAACTATGATGGTTCCAGAAAGGGAAAGACGTGTAGAAACGGGGTATTTGCTCAATTCAGCGAGAATTTCAGCCATGGGGCGATTCAGGTTGATTTTCACAGCATTTCCTTCCCCTTGTTGACGGAATTCATCGGGGATCAATGCACCAGGATTGTCTTCCATTTTTTCCAACCAGATGCCCTCTTGGTTGATTTTGCCTTTGATATTTCGGTCGGCAGAGCAAGAAACTCCCATTCCCACAGGACAAGAAGCGCCGTGGCGAGGCATACGCACCACACGGATGTCGTGGGCGAAATACTTTCCGCCAAATTGGGCACCTAAGCCAAGCTCCTGGGCCGCTTTAAGCAATCTTTGTTCCAATTCCACATCGCGGAAAGCATGACCCAGTTCGTTTCCTGAAGTAGGAAGGTGATCGTAATACTTCGTTGATGCTAATTTTACGGTTTTGAGATTCGTTTCTGCCGATGTGCCACCGATACAGAAAGCTATGTGGTAGGGAGGGCAAGCTGCCGTTCCCAAAGTTTTCATCTTTTCGATCAAGAAATTTTCAAGCTTTCCCGGAGTGAGCAAAGCTTTGGTTTCCTGATACAAATACGTTTTGTTGGCCGAACCACCCCCTTTTGCCACAAACAAAAACTTGTATTCGCTGCCTTTCACGGCAAGCAAATCGATTTGAGCGGGCAGGTTGCAGCCGGTATTCACCTCCTTGTACATGTCCAAAGGCGCATTCTGGGAATAACGAAGGTTGTCCTGGACGAAAGTGTTGTAAACCCCGTGCGAGAGGGCTTCTTCGTCATTGCCTTCGGTCCACACATTGTTTCCTTTTTTGCCTACGATGGTGGCAGTTCCTGTGTCTTGACAAAAAGGGAGGATTCCTTTGGCCGAAATTTCAGCATTGCGCAAGAAGGTAAGCGCCACATATTTGTCGTTGTCGCTTGCTTCGGGATCGGTCAGGATTTTGGCGACTTGACGTTGGTGTTCGGGCCGAAGGAGAAATTCCACGTCGTGGAAAGCGTGCTGAGCCAATAGCGTAAGAGCATCGGGAGCTACTTTCAGGATTTCATTACCTTCAAAATTAACTGTAGAAACATAGTCTTTTGACAACAAATAGTATTCGGTAGTATCTTTTCCCAGCGGGAACATTTCCTGATACTTAAACGGAGGTGTTGGCATAATGTTTATTTATAGTTGATAGATATTTTCTCTCTGCAAAAGTAAAAAAATATACCGATAGAAAAGGATAAATTGCCCGAAAAAAGAGGGTGGTGTGAAGTCTTTCACGACGACATTTTTTCTGCGAAAGGCCATACATTCTTTGTCCTAAACTCAAGCTTGCCCACTCAATCGCCCAATAAACTGCAAATGCTTATTTAATTGTTAATCTAAAAAGGCCAACGAACCAATCTTTTTTATAAATTTGAATTATCTAATCTATAAATGATGAATCCCAAGAAACGACTCAAGATAAACCGCCACTTATTTTATGAAACATCTCATTCTCCTTCACTCGTGGACATTGTGGGAGAAGAGATGCTGTCCAAAGTGACCGACTTTTGCTTTATAGCGAATCCCTATTATCCCGACAAGCACCTGATAAATAAAATTCAGGAGAGGCTTCCAATGCTGATAAAATCGTATCCGTCAAGCAATCCCCGCCAATTGCAGGAGCAACTCGCCCAAGTGCTGCATGTGAATCCGGAATACATCCTGATTGGCAACGGCGCTTCGGAACTGATAACAATCATCCAGCGGGAGTTTATCGACGATTTCGCCATACCCATACCCACCTTCAGCGAATATACCGACAAAGTGAAGAAACTGGAATGGGCGCAACTATTTCAACTGAATCCGAAAAAAGATTACCAGCTCAACCTGGACGAGTATGCAGAATGGATTGACAAAAACGAAATCACCTCAGCATTAATTATCAACCCTGGAAATCCCACCGGGCAATTGATTTCGCTCAACGACATGATTCTGTTTCTCAACCGCATGCAGCATTTGCGACTGATTATCGTGGACGAATCGTTTATGGACTTTGCTTCGGAAGACATCCCTACCCTGTTGCCGCACATCAAACACCATCCAAACGTGATTATTGTCCGCTCCATGAGCAAACACTGCGGTGTGCCGGGACTTCGTCTGGGATATTGCTGCACGGCTAATCAAGACTTGCTGAAACGTCTTCGCCAGCTCACTCCGGTGTGGAACGTGAACACACTCGCCGAATATTTTATTTCGCAACTTGCGGATACCGATAAAGAATACCAGATCGCCCGTTTGAAAGTAATCAGGGATGTTCGTTTCTTGTATAGCGAATTGAAGGATATCAAGGGATTTTTCACCTACCCCACCGGCAGCAACTTTGTCTTGATTAAAATAGAATGCGGACTCACAGCCACAGACCTGCAACATATTTTACTCGAAGACTACCACCTGTATGTTCGCGATTGCAGCAACAAAGCCGGGATGGACAATTATCACATCCGCGTGGCTTCGCAAGGAAAGCGAAAGGACAAATTACTCATTGCGGCACTGAAAGAGATAAGTGAAAGGATGGAAGAAAAATAGAAATTAAGCGGCATGCAGAAATATAGTATTGCTTTTCTCAAAATATATGTTATCTTTGCATCCGCAAAACAGAGAGGTGTCCGAGTGGTTGAAGGAGCTACCCTGGAAAGGTAGTATACGGGTAACTGTATCGAGAGTTCGAATCTCTTCCTCTCTGCTAAAAAATGTTATAAGTCGCTGATAAACAGCGACTTATTTGCGTTTTTAGGTATGTGAAAAAAACGGAAACGGAACTGAATCGGAACTGACATGAAGTCTAATTTTTAGCCTGGTTTATCAATCGAGCTAAAAAAAAAATGAATATACGTCAACAACACAAAACATCCCTATTAAAAGAAATAGGCAATTTGCCCCTTATCACCTTCGAACCGGCGGCATTGTGTGAATTCAATTCGGGTTGGCTCATCGAATATCGGATACTGAATCCTATAACTGGGAAATTGGAACGCCAACGAATCAAATTTCAGAAGATACGCAAACGGCAGCGTAACGATCAGGCTGCACGAAAAGTGGGGAAAACTTACTGTAATGCCATTAATGAAAAACTTGAGTCGGGATGGACTCCATATAAGAATCTTGAAAACTCAAAGACATTTCATAAACTGACTGACGTACTCAAGGCATTTATGAACGACAAGGAGCTGGATTATAAAAACAAAATTCTTCGTTACGATTCAATTAGAACATATCGTTCACAACTCTCAATGCTATCCGAATGGATCAGCAAAGAGAATGAAAGCATGCAAGTTGCGAAGTTCGATAAGGAAACAGGTCAACGATACCTGGATTATGTTTACCGCACAAAAGAGGTAAGCCCACGGACTTGGAACAACTATCTGGTATTTTTGCGCACATTGTGGGCATGGATGGTGGAGAATAATTATTGCAGTGAAAATGTCTTTCAAAAAATCAAACCAAAAGCGAAAACGGAAAAGGAGCGGGTGATTATTCCCGAGCATTGGAGCAATAAGATTATCACCTACTTTCGTCAAAATAATCCTGTCATGGAACTAATTTGCGGATTGGTATATAATTCATTCATGCGGCCGAGTGAGATATGTCGAACGCAACTAAAAAACATACACCTTGAGTCGAACGCCATTTATCTGCCTGGAGACAAAACTAAAAACTCACACTCCAGATGGTGCCTGCTTCCACCACATTTATCAGAATTGATTAGGAATATGCATCTGGAAAAATATTCCGATAACAATTACTTGATTTCAACGGGGCTTAAACCCGGAAAGACAAAAGTCAAATCGTGGGCCATAGATAAGGAATGGATAAAAATGAGGTCGGCCATCGACCTGCCTACAGAAATGAAACTCTATTCATACCGCGACACGGGGATAACCGACCTAAAGAAACAGGGATATTCCAATTTATTCATCTCGACTATTACCGGTCACCTTAACAGCGAGGAGATCGAGACCTATACACATGCGCCAGACCCGAAGGCCTTGGGCTTTGTCCTGGAAAAATCAAAGAGATTATAAGGCAGCCACACGCCTATATCAACCGGTGCAATCAATAAACACCCGAAACAGAATGCTTTTGAACGTTTGACCGGACATTAGCCAATATCTTGTCTGCTATCTTGATTTTCAAGGCATCTTGGAAATAATTACCTTGGGCGAATCTTTGCGAATGGATACCGCTGGATAAGCCGTCATCCGTGGCCCCTTCCAATGCCAGCTTGTCATTAATAAAGTAATAATGACTCCCTGAAGCAAGCCTTACCGGGCTATATTCGACTTTGCCTGAATAATAGTTCAATTTCAGATTCTTTTCAATCAAGGCTTCCCGTAAGATCAGGTATAGTGAATCAGGTATTTTGTTTTCATTGCTAATTGTCGCTGAAATAGATGCCGGTTGTTGAATATCGAGGTTGCCTGTCTCGCCTCTATAGTCGTAGATTAGGGCTTTCAAATTGATGAGCGGGTTTGCTCCCGTGGTTATTGATGAAACCACCCCAAAGCTATTTGATACCGGGAAATAAATCAAATCATTGGCAATAGGGGGCCACTTGCCTGATGTTTTAAAGCCCTCGATTTCGACAACCTCGAAATCCGTAACGTCAGCCCCGCACTCTTCACAGGAGTCGGGTACTGACTGCTGTGTGTAAATTTTGCCACAAAGTAGGCACTTGAATGTTTTCATAAAAAATAAAATTAAAATGTTTATACTAACTCAATTTTGTGATTTCTATTAAATTCCAACCTGGTCTGTAGCTGTTAACAGTACTCCATGCCGCTACGTCTATTGGAGTTGCGGCATCTGTTACTGTAAATGCCATCTCATTGTGAAAATCAGTTGTGTTTAACGCTGTAAATCCAGTAGCGCCCGCACCATTAGACACAGCCAGTTGCGTTTCTCCTTGAAATATTCCGTAATGACATGCGGCTCTTATAGCTTCTGTGGAAGCGTTAAATGATGACGATGTACTCCAAAAAAACCGTATTTTATAAGACCCGGATGGCAGCATTAGCGACAGTCGCATTTTCCGTGTTCCTGATGCAGTAAACGCATTAGGTGAAAAGCACTTGAGGAAATTGGCGAGTGTATGCGGCGCGCCTGTATCCGATTGTGCGGCATTGGACGCGTTACTGAAATAATTTGTTCCAGCGTCCGCAAAGACGGCATTTGCGGCGTAGTAAGAACTGTTAAGGTTCACAAGCCAGGATGGCAGTGTGGAACCGGTCGAGGATATCAATTGTTTAGCCGAGTAACCTGTATACGCCGTATAACCAAATTCGTTTATAGTTTCGCCTGATTTTGCATCAACTACGCCGGTCAAGGTATTGTTGGAGTTGTTGAACGCCAAAAGCACTTTTACCGGAGGTTCTGTCAGCGTTATGGAATCACTTACTACGCTGCTGGCCGAGACTTCATTCTTTACCTGCGCATACAAAGTGAAATTCCCTACTGCACCAGCGGCGTAGTTAAAAGTATTGCTTGCCCAAGGTATCCAGCCATAAGAACTTAAATCACCCGATGTCCCTATCCTGTAATGGGTAGGGGTTCCGGTTCCAATGGTCAGCGTTACCGGTACTGTAAGGCTTGCGAGGGTACTATCCCCATTACTCAACAAGATGCTGCTTAGCACCACCGGGGGCTTTATGGTTATGCTTGATGACTTTATGCCGGATTCAATGGCCCCGTTACTTACCTGGAAATAGACGGTCAAGTTGCCATTGGCGACTCCAGAATTAAAAGACACGGTGGAACCCGTTAAATCCAGCCAGGCCGAGCCGGACAGGGTGGGATCGGTGCCTATCCGGTACAATGTGGCGCTATTGGTAATATTCGGCTTAACCGTGACTACACCGCTGGCAGAGAAGGAATCACCATTATTAATAGATATGCCGTTCAATACCGGGGTATTTACGTCAACCACTTCGATACTCGCTGTTACTATGGCCGATTCATTCTCGCCGTCGTCCAGTTGTGCCGAAACAGTTTTCACGCCATATCCGGGACTTAAAGTAAATGTTACTGGATTACTGAAGGCAGTCCAGGCGACAGTGTTAGTCCCATCCGTTAGTGCATAATAATCGGGTAACCCGCTGAATACAAAAGCGACGCTTACCTGGCTGCTACCCGTTGTGGCGGCCCCCCCGTTGATTAGAATACCAGTCAAGCTTAAAGCTGGCCTTATCGCCTGGATGGAATCGTTCACAACACCACTTATTCCAAAATTATTTTTCAGCTTGACATAAACGGTCTTGGTTTCATAACCTGCGCTTAGGACAAATTCCGGATTTGCAGTCCATGACAACCACTCGGCGCCGGAAAAGCTGGGATTCTCACTGGCCATGTAGTGGGTGGGTAGAGTTCCAGTATAAGTTATCGAAAGGGTTACATTCCGGGTATTGGTGGAGCTTGCCCCGCCATTGACCGAAAACCCGGATATCGAAGGAGGCGCAGCCAAAGCATCCAGCCTTGCTTGAAAAGGTTCTTTCAGGCCAGGCTTTAATTGTTGAACAAAATAAGCGGCATTGTCATACAGGTAGTCTCCCGTCGGGTTAGCCTCGAAAGCCGACACATGCTTTTCCGTCCTACCGATCAATTTTTGGTCGAAATTGAGGTTGATCAGCAATTTGCCGTCGTTTATAGCCGACGAGGTTCCATATACGTTATCGGATGACGTCACTGAGATGCCTGTCATTTCAGATATCCCAGACAGAAGCACCGAAATGTCTCTAAAGTGAAAATTCGGCATCTGAGGAACATACATTTTGAAATGGAGCCCATTAGGGGTAATTGTTTTTACTGACGATGTATTGGTTCTCATAAACCAATACTCGTACATCTCATCAAGCGTTGGAAACCAGAGGTTGTCCAGGGCTTCGTCCCCATACAGGTCATGTACCTTCGTTATCAAATTCAACTCCCAGGGGCCACTCCTGTGGGCCGATCCGATCAACCAATAAACAGAAGACATATCGGCAGTCGAATTAAAACCGGCAAGAATGCTTAACAGGTCAGCAGCGTATCCTGGCAGAGGGGCGGCTGTCACTGGCGCAGTTGTGTCCCACGTAAGATCATTGCCATAGGCGAATATCCGTTGAATTGTAATATCTTTTTTGTCAAGCGTAAATCCGTTAGCGAACGGATAAGCTTTTTTTATCCTGCTGTCCCCGCTCTGGGCCGTTATAAACTGGATTGTCGCATTGCCTTGTGAGAAATCAATATACTCGTGATCCCCGTTTGGCTCTACCATTACTTTAGGCGTGATCCCGGCATAAGACTTGAATAGCGCCACAGTATCGGCGACGCATTTATCAAACGCCGCTTGCGTATTGGTCGTGTCATCGTTGTAGCCAATAAGGTCGTGATAGCCCAGCATAAAACCAAAATCATAGAAATACTTGAATTCCTTTTCAGAAATCCACGGCCAGAACTTACCCACGTCTTGACCGATAGCCTGGTCTTTCAGCTTGTCAGGCCAGCAGGACACGGTTGTCGCGTACCTGCGCATGACTCCGGCCCCGTCCGTGCATTGCAGGAACTTGTCAGGGGTGTAACCCGCATTGGTTTCATTTCTTGGTCCATTCAGGTGGAATGAGAATTGGGAATTACCGCTGGCATTGTACCAGTCGGTGACAACATAACGCTTGTTTATTCCCGCAAAGAGAAACTGGTAAATAGAATAGCTGTCATCCGTCACGTAGCTGAACGCCATCTTTTTATTGAACTTCAGTTGGGGAATGGACAACTCCACAGAACTTTTATCGATAGTCCCAGGCAATGCCACATCAAATTCAATCACATCCCCATTGAATTTTAGATAGCGCAGGGTAATTGAAGCCGATACCGGCGTGCTCGGGGTAGACAGGCATTTTAGATGCAGGACCGTCCTTAATTGGCTATCCACTTCAATGCTGGATATCTCGTAACTATTAGGGAAAAATTTCCCCGCAAGGTTTTTCCCAGTGGCCAGGGATATTGCCGCCACATCCAGGAAAAGCCCATAGCCAAGGGGTTCCTCTGAAATTATATAGGCCGAGGTGTTTCCGACAGTGGGGAGATCAATTATCTTTATAGTTCTCTGGTATATATTGAGCTGGTCTCCCTGAAAATTGTATGTGCCGGCAATACTTTCTTCCTTTTCCACGACAAAGGGCTTGGAAACCGACTCGTTAATCAGGTCCTGTATGCGGGAATCCAATCCCGAATCCAATGCGGTTAACTCAGTGGATTGGTTATCTATAAGGGCTTTCAGGTCACTGGCAGTTCCCTGATACGATCCCTTGTCAAGCCTGGAAGCGGCTTTCTCATCCGCAGTTACCGCCATCTCCTCCACCTCCGCCAATGATTTTGATGTGTCGCCCTTTACGGCTAAATAATCAGCTGTCTCTGCGAACGATCCTTTGTCAAGCTTCAAGGCGATGGCTGCGGATAAGGCGCTGTCCGCAGCCATGCGCTGAGTGCGCTCCAAGGAATCAGCTTCCAGTCTGACGCTTCCTTCCGAGTCAATATTGGCTTTTAGGTCTGCCGCGGTCCCCGTATACGATCCTTTGTAAAGCTTGGAAGCAGCTTTCTCATCCGCAGATATCGCCATCTCCTCCACTTCCGCCAGTGATTTTGTTGTATTACCCTTTACAGCTAAATAATCAGCTGTCTCTGCGAACGATCCTTTGTCAAGTTTCAAGGCAATGGCTGCGGATAAAGCGCTGTCCGCAGCAATGCGCTGAGTGCGCTCCAAGGAATCAGCTTCCAGTCTGACGCTTCCTTCTGAGTCAATATTGGCTTTTAGGTCTGCCGCGGTCCCCGTATATGTTCCCTTCCCCAGCTTACTATCGACATCAATGGACAGTTGACCTACCGCATCGCCAAGATTGTCAATGCTGGTTTCAACATTGCCAACCCGGATAGATTGGTTGTCGATAAGGGTTTTCAGGTCGCTGGCTGATCCGGCGAATGTGCCTTTACCTAGCTTGGAATTCAACTCTAAAGTCGTGTCTGCCGGAATTTTAGATTCTTTTTCAGAAGAAATCAATCCCTTGCCCGATTCTCTTGCTACAAAAGCATCGTTAACCCATTGTGCCAAGTCCCTGAAAAGCGAACCTATCCGGGTGTTGCTGTTCATATTCGAAACAGTCTCATTATAAATGGTTAACGCCCTATCTCTCAATTCCTGCAATATCATATGTCTTATCAATTAAAAGTTTCGTTGAAAGTTTGATCAAAAGTCTCATTGTAAATCCCTAACACATCGAGAGCATTCCGGTCAAGCTCCGGAGAAATATACTTCCCGGTTCCCACCTCAGTCACCACCAAGGCCACGGACGTGGGAGTTACTTTCTTTTGCCGGTAAGCCATCTTGTCGGCCTTCACAGAACAGCGGAAAAATGTGCCGTCCGGATAATAGAAATAGGCTTCGTCCGAACCTACCAGGTCGCGGATAAAAAGCAAATCGTCCTTTGACTTGTAGCCCGTTTCCACTTTTATAGTTTCTATGAGCACGACCCTGTTGCGCCTATTTTCATAGAAATTATAATCGGTCAGCTCCTTGTAAGAGGTTTCGTCCCCGAGCTCAGGTTCGTGGCTGGCCACGCCAGCGACTTCAATCACCTCGAAAGCTCCAAGCGAGTTCCGAAAACGGATCTTATACACTTCTTCAGAATCCGATTTCGAGTCTATCACCAGGCGAAAAGCCTTTTCGGTATTATCGCCGACATACACGTCGATCGTTTTTGTAAATTCCTTGAATTCAGAAATGAACCGGTCATATGCCATATAGAAATCCAGCAGGCAGCACGGGGCCGCCGTCACCGGATCTTGGACAATAGTGTTTCCGCCTGTTGACACAAACCTTAACTGCCAACCCGTCATTGCGGTTAGAAACGGATATAGCTCGGAGAGCTTCACCCGGATTTCACTCCGATGAGTTCGGGTTGTGAAAAGAAAATTCCTGTACTGGTTGGAGAGCCTGGCTGAGAACAGGTTCACTCCATTTTTAGCAAACAAGGCCAAAGCCTGCTCATTGACCCCTCCAGGAAAAGCGTTCCCTGCAAATGTGTAATCGGAATATCCGAGAACTTCGTCAAGGACTGCGTCCGAAATGGTGAATATGTATGCCACGGAATGATCCGGAAATTCAGACAAGATGCCTGCCCCCTGAGGAAATGAATCCGCTAATTCTGTCCGAAACAGAAAACCCGAAATATCCACCTTGCAGCTATATACCCCATTTTTCAGGAAAGGATAATAAGATTGCGTGAATGTTTCCCCGTTTCGGGAAACGCTCACGTCAATAGCTCCGTAAGCGGCCGTTTGCAACTCGAAAACCACAGGGTTTCCGAGAAAGCAATACGGACCGGGAGTCTTTAGGACGGTAACTTCCATTTTTTTCTAATCAAAATAATTGGAATTATAATGAGCAGGCCAACCACAAGCAACACATAGATCCATTCATGCCCTTGCACTGGACGGCTGTCGGAAGAAACGGTTTGATTCGTTTCGGATTTTGAGTCCGATTGCTTATTTTCCGATACGGATGAACCTGAAGAGCCTACGGAAACCGAAGATGATCTTCCTGTGCCAGTAGATATGATAGTTCGTCCAATGTCCCGCCATTCTTCTTGTATGCTTCGTACCCTTCCGGCAGTATCGAGTTCGACGCGGATGGAGTAGGTCCTTGTTGTGTCAACTGCGACTGTAAAGACGCTATCATCTCTTGTTGTTCGGCTGCTGTCCGCTGCATGCCGGACAGCTGCTTTAAAAACTTTTTCCGTTCCGGAAGATACAGCAGTCGTACTGCTGCTTGAGCTCCGACAACCGCACTGGACAGCGCAAAGAGCAATAAGAATAAGTAAAATTCCATGTTTCATTTTTTTGAATTTATGTAGTTGTTAGACAATTCGAATCCTTTGACCAATGCTTCCACCACCTTTGCATTGAATGCCGGATCTGACAGCAGCTCCACATCATCCCGGTTGTCCTGGAACATGCACTCGACCAGGTTGGCCGAATACCCTCCCATCAGCACGGTGAAGTTGTCTTCGTAGTCCCGCTGCAGGTATTCCGGCGAGTACTGCCTGTGCTTCACTTCCGGGATCACTTCCTTGAATGCCTGGATAAAATAGTCCGCAAAAATGTCGCTTGTGGTACGCCCCTTGGATGTCCACACGGATATGCCGGATGCTTGCATCCATTGCATCCCGTTCCCCGAAGCATCGTTGTGCAGCGACAGCAAAAAAGGTATAAGATCCGGATGCTGTTTGGCCAAAAGACTACCGGCATTCTTCCTGGCCGAAAGGCCGATTTCTTTTTCAGTCGTGTTTGTCCAAACCACAGTGTAGCCAAGTGCTTCGAGTTTCGGGGCGAGTTCCCGAAGGCGTTCACGACTCCACTTATATTCGCGATGTTTGCCGTCTGGCGATCGTTTGCCAGGCACTTCTTCGCCGTGCGCCGGATCGAGTATTACAAGTAACTTTTTCATTTAAATCTATCTGTTAAAAGTTCTATGAATTTTTTCCAGAATCCTTGAATGACATTGATTAAAGCAGTCTTGGGACGGCCATCGATCACGGCGATATTTTCAAGGATGGATGTAGTATGCTCGAAGACAAAAAAGGTCAAGGCGGACAGGAACACTATCCTGAAGAACAGGAAGGCAAGGATATCGAGAAACTGGGTTCTGCCCTCGTACTCATTTTCGAATTGATGTATGACAAAAAAGAGGATAGCCCACAGCGAAAGCTTTATGATGCACCTGGAAAATCGCCAGGATTCAAAATCATCGCCGGACTTGGTGGATGCCCTGATGCCGGTTCCCACTTCCGTGAAAATCGCCACCAATACGGCCAAGGCCAGTAACGGGCCAAAACCAAACAGGAAACTGAAAATTCCAGTAACCAATGAGAAGATGATGGAGAGCTGCTGCAGATGGTATTTCCATGACGGAAAAAGTGAAAGGATAAGATCGTGAAGATCTGACCAACCATAAGAAGCTAATAATTTGCTGATAAAATGTTTCATGACTTTTTTTGATTCAAAAGTCACGATTTGGGGGGTGATCTTAAAGGACAAAAAAAGAGCGGCGACAGCATTCTGCCAAAGCGAGAATTCTCGCTTTGAAGAGATCTTAAAGGGCAAAAAAAAGAGCGGACACCCGTCGCAGGCTACCGCTCTAGTAAGGAAAAATAAAAAGTAATGTTAGTAATAACTAAGGAGTATCACCCTCCCGGGCTTATGCGGTTTTATCTTAGCAGGGCATCGAGAATTTCCCGGAGCCGTAGGTAGGCAAATTCACGTTCTTCGTCCGAACGGTGCTTGTTGTAGAGCATTTCGAGCAAGCAGATGGCTTCGTCGTAGGTAATCATTGCTTGCCTCCTTTCTTAAGATTTACCAACTCCTTGGCTTTAGCAAATTCTTTTGCTTTCTCCCATCCTTTCCTTTCCCATATTCGGAAAAATCTTTCTTGATATGGAATATCTTTGTAATTCCTCCTGCGGACGTCCCGTATTCGCTCTTCTAGAATTGTCAACTCGTGGAGGTTGAATGATTCTACGACCAGCCTGTCGTTGCCGTTTATCTTCAGGGAAACCCTTGTCGGATCAATCAATCCAGGATATACGCCTATCTCAGTAATATCAACGAGCGAACGTCTCAACTCATCGCGATAGCAATGCCGATGCAATAATCTATACAAGTCCTGCAGTTCGTCAATGGTCAGGCCGATAATATAAAAATCATTACCCTTTCCGATGCAAAATCGGGTTTCTTGCGGATTCTCCGTCGGAATCTCCATTAATGCCATTTTCTTACTCATGACATACCTCCTTCCTCCCTGCTACGAGCAAGCAGACGCAGACTGTCCATCACAAGCATCACACTTCCTATGCAGCCCTTAGCTGTGCTGGAGAGAGGCGCGTCGCAATCCAGAAGCACACGTGTAAGAAAATCCTGCACATCACGCATCTGTTCTATGTAATCTTCGATAACATATTTGCTGCCAATTTTCAAAAAAACGTCCTCTAGAAACTGTGCCACACTCGGCGTCACCTCCACGTCTCCAATCTTTGTCACCACCCCTTTCTTCATATCACCCATTGTCCACCTCCTTTTTCGTTACGTCGATGCAGATGGTGAAGTCTTCACCGTCGAAGGCGAACATCTTGGAATGCTCTTCGTCTATCAGCGTGGCTTTCACTTTCTTGCCCTTGTTCTCTATCTCTTCGCTCAGGCAGTAGAATTCCACCTGCATCTTCAGGAGCAGATCCGCAAGAAGCGAATAGCTCATTACCTTGGTTTTAGTTTTCGGGTTTGCCATAATTTTAGCCTTTTAAAGTTGCCCAGTAATCCCTTAGATCTTGGATCAGATCCTTAATATCTTCGGTATTCGTTTCAACTGCAATAACCGCTTCAAGTTTCGACCTTTTTTCCTTTGCCAGTTCCTCGTTTGAAATTGTATGCCTATCGGCATATTCATCTTCGGCCAACAAATAGGCTTCGAGAGCATCTAATAGTTTGTAGTTTCGCATAATGTGATGTTTTAATTATAACACTCATGTATTGTTATATAAGATATTACTATATAGATGCAAATGTAATATATTACATCACTGTACGGGTGTGTAAAGTAATATTTAACATTACTTTAACATTATGTATGTGATATAATACCTTACTTTGGAATAAAAATGAGAATTATGTATTTGAGGATAAAAGAGATACTTAAGGATAAGAAAATAACAGCAAAGGAATTAGCTGAAAAAGTAGGGATTAGCAGGGAAAACATTACGAATATTGTAAATGAAAAAAGTAAACCAGCATTTGATACTCTTATTAAAATTTCTGAAGCTCTCAATGTTCCATTATCAGATCTTTTTGAACGGCCAAAAGAAAATGTGATTATTTGTCCGAAGTGTGGCACGAAGCTGGAGGTGAAGGAGAAGGAATAAAAGAGCAATGCCCCACACGATGATCGTATGAGGCGTTGTTCTTTGAGTACTGAAAGAAAACGACAGAAAATATTAATCTTCTATAATCGAACGATACTCATTGCTGAGTGTAACAAGCTTAGGATTTGTGATTACTTTTTGAGTACCATCCATATACATCACCTTAATTGACGATATTTTAGCTGTTTCCACCATATCCGTGAACCAAAGATATTCAAACTGATATGTGCCAGTATCCCCTTTGGCGATAGGACCAACAGCCTTTCTAGTTATCACGGCCCCTTTTGCCCTATTTTCTATAACTCTATCTCCAACTGGATTATAACCTATAAAACTAAACCAAATATATTTGATTGTCTTTCCAGTAGGGTTATAGACAGTAACCTTCGCACTTGTGCCCTCGGTATATTCGCTCTCATCGTAATAACTCCAATCATAGATAGCCAATCCATAGGGTTTACAACCATTCAAAACCCGAAATACCTTCTCAATTTCAGATTTCCGCAATATTATGCCAAGATAAATTGAATGATCACGGAATTTTTCAGCCGTAATCGAATCCATGGCACTAATATCTTCAAAAGTATAATCTTTTATGAAAAGCTTATACTTAGCAATATAATATCGCTTGCCTTTATAAGAAATATCAAACACCTTCTCTCCTCTATAAGTTTCAGCGCCATTCACAATGACAGTTGTCCCCTTAATCAACATTTTATTATCTTCATTTACATTGTAGCTATCAGCATAGCAATCTTCAATGACCAAACCTACAACAATTGTAGAATCTGTGATATTCTTAATGTCGGTTTGGGATTTTCCGTAAATTGAAATTGAGATCAAAACCAAGATCAATAGTAGCTTTTTCATAAGTTCTATTTTTAATTATTAAGTTCTTTATCAATGTTCAACAAACGATTAAGCTCTTCTGTATGCCTCTGATGGGCTTCAATAGCATTATCCATTTTTTTCTCATTCCCATTCGAGGCATGGAGGGTTATTGCTTCTTCATTACGCTCAATATTTCTGCGAAGCTGGTTTATTCTCAGACGACGCGCGCTATCGTTCAGCCGATCTACCTCACTCAAGTATTTTTCCCTATCAGCTTCTTTTTGTTTTTTAGCATCCAACTCAGCTTGTTTTTTCTGAATTTCTGCATCAAATGCCTTTTGCTTGAGAAACTCCCGACCATAGAATACATCCATGTAAATATAAGGCATCGAACCTCCTGTTGTTTTCGACACAAAGCAAACAAGCCTGGTCCCTTGATCGATCCAACGAGAGATAAGATCAGACTTTTCTCTTGGCACATAGCCTATCTGGTAGTTTTCGTCAGTTATAACTTTCACGGCATTTCGATCCATAGGATTCTGAGGTTCTTTTATCAGATGTAGCTTATCTCCAACTCTAAGCAATCTGGCTTTGCTTATTTCCAAACCAGATCGATAGGTTAGGCCTTTCACAGGCATATTAATTTTTTCAAATTTATAATCAGACCTATATATAAAGTACTCTGATTTTCTGGCTGACTCTTTTTTAGAGTCATCGGAAGCTCTTTTTATTATCGTAATAATAATAGCCAATATTCCAACAATCACTATAGCAGTCATAATATTCAATAAAGATAAGTTTTTTCAAATTTTGTACTATAGGAGCAGTTGCAAATTTGTGAAAAATATTTTACAATTGAAACATTTTTAAACAAAAAAACCTCTCCAATTTTTTGGAGAGGCCTGCAGGAACTTGAATAGTGTTGAGTTAAACAAGCTCGATCTTTATGATCACTTATAAGCAGTCATCCCTCGCCTGCCAGTAATTTGTTCTTTTAATGTATTTATACTAGTTTTGATAGATCTAATGTCTTTAGTATAGTCTTCTATTCTCGTATAATCGAGAGCCAAAATTCGAATAATCTCATCTAGGCGTCTTGCATATTTCTCATCAATTTCACTTATTCTCTTTGTTGTTGAAGTTTCTAATTCTTTTACTCTCCTTTCCAAATCATGATTCGTTCTATCAAGTGCTTTCTGTGCTGCTTTTTTGTTGTTTTCGATATCTTTTGATAGTGAATTCAATTTATCAAGTAATTTATTCAATTTATCAAATATATTTCCGCCACCACTATCATCATCACCAAATAAAAAATCTTCAATTTTTTTAATTCGCGCTTCATGTTTTTCTAAAACGAAATTTGTGTTCTCCATATTGAAATACTTTAATTTAAGAAATCATTTATAATAAGGCATAAATAGGAGATGGTAAGTCCAATAAAGGCTATCAAGGTCGTTTTGTCTGATCGCTCTCTTTTTCTCTCAACAGCTTTAATATTCGCTTCATAATTTCCACTTACATACTCTTTTTTGAATTTTCTGGGATTATAATATATATCATAAATTGTCTTCCAAATAAGAAAGAAGAAGCCAATTGAATCCCCAACTAAATTCAAATGTCCAAATACTACTTTCATTATCTTTTATATTTATTTAGTTATGAATCACCAACCTGCTTATTAACATCATCTCTTATGTTTAAGTGTTTTTTTGAATAATAGAAATATGGCAACCAACACAAGGGAGTATATTACTTCTTGATATTTCCATCACAAAAAAATAAAATTTAAACTTACAAATGCAAATATATGTAGTTATGAGGACTTTAATGTTTTTCTAACGTATTTTCTTTATAGTTATAGAAAATATTTAACTATTTGATTATCTTATAGATTATAGATCAGTTATAAATAGAAAAAAACTGCTTGTGTAGCGGTTTTCAAATTTATCTTATACTTCAAATAGGGTTTTATCGCACGTCGATTTTTTATAAAAGGCCAATAAGTAGGAAATATCATTTTTTTGACACTATTTGGTTAATCAGGTCTATAATGTGTGTTGCTGACAACTCATTGAGGAAATCATGGTCAACTCCTGTCGAAGACCGATAGTTATTGACCCATATTAAATCATAGTCGAATTCACGGCAAAGGTCGTTTATGACATCAACAGTTTCTCCCCTAGTTCGCGAAGCGCATACGATTATATTGCTTTTTCTATCTCCACTAAACAGGGAGCGTAAAGCTTGCCCGGTTGATCTTCCACCGGGATCCCCTTGGCTTTCGATGCCAATTTTAATTTCGATGCCAATTTTAACGTCATTTTTTAATTGGATTGTCCAGTTATAATCAAAAGTATTGTCTTCATATTTGTCGATTAGCTTTGCTCCACAGTCGCATATGAGCTTTTCGGCCACTTTCTTTATCGTTGCTGATTTACCTTGGCCTGAAGGCCCCCAATTTGCAATTACTGTATTTTTCATGGATTGATATTGTAAGATAGAATAAGTTTAAGATATTTAGAGTTTTGGCTTATTTAGTTGAGGCAGCTTTGCACATAAAGGTTAAATAATTAACATGATTTACATTTGACACTATTCCATGTTTTTCAATAATATAAACAATCTATTTTTATAAAATAGATATGTTAAGTTCATCCGCTCCATAGACCGTTAATGCCTCTTTGTTATCTAACAAAAAGGCAGCCTCTAATACATGGCTACTATTTTTTAAAGATAATATTGAATTGTCATACATTGCTTTCATCTGGTTTAAGGATTCTTGTATCGTTTTTCCTTCCAAAAGAGCAGCGAGTCCTTCTGTAGCACAAGTTACAAACTCTTCAACATGTGGACAAATAGATACATTTTCTTTATAACCCCAAAAAGAAGCAACTCCTAGATCGACAAAATGATTTCTCAGATCACAACCACATTCACAAGCAAAAGTGTATACTATGCTCCCACCAAAGATAAAGTTATTAGTAGTAACAGAAACATATTCTTCAGATTGATGATTAAATAAGGCTGACTTTGCTCCGTGTGAAAAAGCTGAGAAAATAAAGTTACTATTAATCTCGCTAATTGCCCTTTCAACTTCAGAATGGAATAATTTGGTACTGTCCAAATTATGGTATTTCAAACTAGATTCAACAGCCTTTTGTCTAACTGAGTCTGCACAACTTTCAAAAAAGTGTTTAGATTCCTCGTTTAGATCATCATTATAGGCAATAATAATGTCACTGATCATCATTCGATTTATTTATCATTAATTAGCATGTGCACTATCAATTTAAAAAGTTTTCTTTCGATTTTCTTACCGAATTGCGTTTGGTTTCTTATTTCCGAAAGAATATCATTTAAAGAATAGCTCATGGTTCCCTCAGTCAAGAATGTTTTACTTCTATCCGATGGGTGGTCAATTATCCACTGTTCAAGGACAGAGTCCAATCTAGAATTCATAAATGACAAATTTTTCTCTACTAAACCAATATAAACTTCAGAATCAACATCAGAACTGATTAGCGAGATTCCATCATCAGATATCAAATCCATTAATTCTTCTCTTTTTATATTTATCAATTCTGCGGTCATCAATATAATATAAAGCAAAGATGTCTTCGAACGAATTGCTTTTAATGCATCTAAACCTTGCATTTCATTTGCACTAAACTTATAATCTAGAAATACAATTCTCTTTTTATTGAGATCGTTAAGAATATAATCTGCTCCACTTTTGGCCGTCGTAAATGTACAAATTTGAGCATTCGGATATTCAATTTTAAGATTATCGTGTATATGCTCCTTCGGATTATCATCTATAATTACTATTTCAAATTTTTCATTATTCATAATTATAATCAATTTTTTAAGGGAAATTCAATTTTAAAAGTTGTTCCAAAATCACCAAATTCACTCTCAATAATAGAAATTGCACCTTTCAACGACTCTATTCGTGTTTTAGCGATATAAAGCCCCAATCCAGCCCCTCCTTCATCTGCTGTTGTTGTATAATACAATTCCATTACTCGATCCCTTTTATCTACAGGTATGCCACACCCATTATCTGAAAAGAAAATTACAAATTTGTCAGATTCAATATATGCTGTGCATTTTATTATTTTGTAGGGTTTGTTCTTTAATGCTTTAACAGAATTCGCAATTAAATTTTGTAGTATGTCAATAAAAAACTGTTTATTACAATGAATAACAAACTTATCTTTAACTTCTACAACTGTTTCAATACCTTCTGTTTCAAATGTAACTTCATTTGAATTCAAAATTTCTTTGATCAATTGGTTCATTTCTAAATCTTCAAATTCCAAATCCGATTTAGCATAACTCAACATAAAATCAATTACTTTATTTAAGGTTTTCATTTCTAAATAGATGCTCTTAGAATATTTAATGAAATAATCTTCCAGCAATAAATTGGGATAACGTTTATAAAAAAACTCTGCACCACCTTTTACTTTACTCAAAGAAGTTCTCACAGCATGAGCCAAATTTGCAGCATATTGTTGCAAAGACATAAGGCTTAAATAAATATTTTCTTTTCTTATGAACTCCTTTTCTGCTTCTTGATAAATTTTTTCTGCTTTTTTGACAGATGACGATGTTTTTTCCGCTTGTTCAACAGCAGGCTGTAAAACAGGTTCTAGTAGAGGGTTTTCTTTTATAATTAATTTTAAAGACTCAGTAAATAAATCTGTGTCTTGAAGGGCTTTTTCAAATTCAATTCTCACATTTGACTTTCTAAGTTCTCGTCTATAAATTTTGTATTTTTCAATTGCGGTTAGCTGTTCTATAATAAATTCTTTAAGCGATTTATACTCTTCATTATCAATAAAATCTTGACGATTAGTTGCATCAATAATCAATGGATTTTCATCTTTAGTAATGTCTAAATGTCCGATGATCTCTCTAGAACTAACCTTATTGAAGAGATCTTGCCATAGTCTTTTATCAATACCTAAAATATCACGTTTTTTATTTTGATCGGCTTCTGCCTCAGCAAATGGAGTTGTTATAATTCCATCTCTATATATTTTTAGTCCATCAATCTTATTTTGATCACCTTTATAAATTCGGTTATAATTTCGTCTTGCGTTTTCATCAAAGTAAAATATTTTTAAAGATATTCCTCCAAATTTTTTTATTGGGATCTCTTTTTTATTTATAGTGTGTTTTTGTTCATTAAAAATAAGAGTCTCTTGTGTTTTATTTTGTTTGTTAAACGTTATCGACAAATCCAAAGTTGAGGAGCTGATTTTTTCAGGCACGATCGGCTTTGCCCTAATATCTAATTCTGCAGCCGTAATAGATATATTAAAACCAGGGGTTAAGGTGATATAAGGAGAAACGATCCTGCTTGCTTCTTTTGAAAATCTCAAAACATCTTCTTTTGTCCAAATTTCCCTTATCTGAGATATTTCCAAGATTGTCCCACAGTCTTGAGGGTTACCCTCAATAAATGAAAATCTATTCTCAATATCTGTAAATAAAATAATTTCGTCAACCTCCTGTCGCCTTTGATACTCTGTCCAATCAATATTGACATTAAGCCATTCATTTGTATTAATCTTTTTGGTTATTATATTAACATGATCACCTAATTTGTCAACAGCGAAACGCCCAATTCCTTTTTCTCCTACACACTTTCTATTATATGGAGCTGGCGAAATAGGATTTTTTCTTTTGCTAGATGTTCCAATAACCATCCATTTATCTCGGACATCGTCAATATTCATACCATATCCATTGTCCTTAATGAGAATTTTACATTTAGGATTAGGGCCAATTATATCATTACCATCAATGTTTTTATAAATTACGGGAGTAATATTTTCAAAAACAACTTCAACAGACTGAGAATTAGCATCATAGCAATTTTTAACCAATTCAAATAAGGCTGTTATCCTGTCCGTAATCAATTCACGCCCTATAAGTCTGAATGTACTTACATCGAATCTCCATTTTAGTATTCCTCCATTGTCACTCATGATCTTTTATGCTTTCTAAATGGTTTAATATACTTTCGGCCGTTATCTCCCCCAGCCTCGGCGGCACGGCATTGCCTATATATCGAGAGGCCTTTGTTACAGACACTTCTTCTTCGGGCGAAAAAAAGATATAATTTTCCGGAAAAGTTTGGAACAATGCGGCCTCCCTTAATGAAATAGCCCTGTTTTGCTCGGGATGTCCAAAACGTCCATTCCCGAGTCCTGTACACAATGTGGTCATCGTTGGTGCCGGCTGATCCCAATTCATACGTCCGTAAACGCTGCCAAAAGATCTACCCGTCTCCTTTTTATGGCAATCAAGCATCAAGTCATCGCTCCAGTCTTTCCAGCCTCCATTTGGCGGGGTTGCTTTGATCCGTTTCAAATTTATATCGGTTAATGCCCTGGACCTATGAAATGGATCCGTTTTGCAGACCTCACCAGCTTCAATGGGGGGCAAGCTCCCTATAACATCCCGAACCGTCTTGTATTTGTCTTTATCATGAGTGGGAGGTATCAGTTTTATCTCCCCTATCCTTGAGGCAAGCAAGACAATCCTTTTTCGAGTCTGAGGAATTCCATAGTTAGGGCAATACACGACATCATAATCCACATGATACCCATTCTTTTTGAGAAGTTCTACAAAATCAGCAAGTACAGGTTTCTGCTTGAAAGTCAAAATCTGGGAGACATTCTCCATTGTTATAATGTCCGGCAGCACTTCTTGAACCAACCGCCCAAATTCATAAAGCAGATCATACTTGTCCTGATCCTTGTTTTTATTTTTGAATGCGTAGGACGAAAATGGTTGGCAAGGTGCGCATCCCGCAAGCACCTTGATATCATACCCCTCAAATAACTTATTGACAAGTTCCTTGTTTACAGTATTGATGTCCTGATCGAAGAACCGTGCTTTATTATTATATTCGTAAGCATATCTACATGTTTTGTCAATGTCAAAACCGGCAATTATATCAAATCCTTTATTATACATTCCGTGGCTGAGACCACCGATTCCACAGAAAAGATCAATTACTCCGATCTTTTGTTTGATAGGCATATTTTATATTTTATGTAAATTGCGTGAAAATACGTGTTTCTTTTAAAAGGACAACACATTATAGACAATATCTATAATATGTTCTTTGCCCATCGTTATAATAATGGAAAAGCTTCCACCTAAGTGGAAGCCCCCCTCTCTTAGCCTCATTAATCTGTCAGAATTAAACAGAGACCATGTTTAGCTCGTTGGCCAGGCGATGGAGGCCCGACACTATTTTTTGCGCCTGTGCCGGTCGGGGCTTCGAGCGTCCAGCGGCATAATGTCCCAATTGTTTCTGATTTATCCCGGTGATATGCTCCAGGGCCGAAAAAGAGAATATGCTCTGGTAGAACACCAGCAAGCTTTGGATATCGAACCGGTATTCGAATTCATATTCCGAATCAAACCCGGACGGGTACGCCTCGTTGTCCTCTTTGGCGCAATCGATATAAAAATCCACGCTTTCTTTCACCTCGTTGCGGAGTTCGTTGAAATCGCCGGTGACGGCCACCACCCATCCGGGGAGCAAATCGCACGAAGCCGAAAATCCGTTTTCCGTGCGGGACACGCTGATACTTATCTTTTCCATTTCTGTTTCTTTTTATTTTAGATTAATAGCGGAGAAGAGCGCACACCTGGGCACGGCTCTCCGCCGCTTATCTTGTCATTATTAAATAAAGCAATCAATCCAGTATTCATTTCGGGAGAAAGGAGGGGTTAGAATACTAACCCCGATTGTTTTTCCACACTTTTGAGTTCCGCTCCCCAGATGTCATCGGAAGGTTTCCCGTTCAGGGTAACTTTTCCTTTTTTCTCCGGATGCTTCAGCTGCCTGTGGCTTCCCCTCTGATGAACGATTAGCCAACCGTCATCAAGCAGCGCTTTGAGCACCGCCCCTGTTTTCAATACTTTCATAGATCGCTTGTTTAATTCTGACTCCACAAAGATAGTACATTTACTATTATCCACAAACTTTTCTGGTAAAATAATAGTAAAAATACTATTATTTTTTGCCTGCAAAAAAAGCGCGAATCTCCCGACCCACGCTCTTCCTACAACTATTCAAACTTAAAAACTACATTATGAAAAGAAACAACAGTAACTATATCGCGCGCCAGCTATCCCCTCTATTGGAGGGGGCAGGGGGAGGTCATTCGTATATCTTCGCCGTCTTCAGCTCGATCTCAACATCGATAACCGGATCGTCCGTCAGCTCATAAGTCAGCTTGTTGGCTATCATCAGTTGGCCGTCGAGCAGTTTCATGCGGGTGAAATCCCATGATTGCAGTACTTTTGCCGGAATACGGCATTGGGCGGTGACGGTGTGCCAGGAATTGCGAAGGAGCTTGTCGTAATTATTCCAGAATTTGGCAAAAAGCCCTTGAGTGCCCCATGTATGTAAGGATAATCCGTTCACGTTGTCATCCATCATTTGCCCACGTCGGACAAGCGTGCTCCCAGGAGTTAATAGGGCATATGAATCAAGCGCCCATATAGCACTATTATTCGCTGTTTCATCTTCTTTTTGCGCCACATTGTTTAAAACGAGATGCGTGTTCAATCGCCGAAAATCGCCGATCATCGCCACATACTGCCCATCAGTATTGCCATCAGACGCATAAGCCCATACACCTACAGGAGCTTCTACGGGAATCGTATGTTCCTCATAATCGACATCTATTGTTTCGTCATATACTTGAAAGTTAAGAGAACTAAGCAATATTGCCCTGTAATCCGAGGATGTGCCGCCAATGTAATCAGGTACACTTTTGTTGCGGATCGTGTTTTTCGCAAAATTTGGATAAATTCCCTCATTCATGATGCCAGGGAAAGAATCAGAATATCCGGAATATTTGGCTTTGAATTGGGGAAAAGTTTCAGTGGACGTGGTTGCAGACGGGAGGGAAGTACCTACAGCTAATTTTACAGAAACAGCATTTGCAAATTCGATTGCAGGATCTTCGGTCAGATAGGCACTCAAGTCCATATCTGGAGCCGCCCCCATTATATCTTCAAAAAACACCAGTTTGGCCGTTTTAGAAGGCACATCGATGAAAAATTCAGCATTGAAAGCTTCACGGATTATGTTTAAAAACTCATTCACCGTGCAGTCGGGCACCAATTGCGATTCTATCAGATAGCCCTTCATGATAGCATCTTGCGTGTTGTTCAAAACTACCACACGGCGATATTTATTGTTGCCATAATCAAACATGTTTTGCTCCAAATTGAGACCAAAATATTCAAAGGCCTTCCTCAATATGTACCCCATGCGAAGAAAAGGGGAAATGCCATAACCCACAGGAACGGCAATCTGATTATTGTCATCGTCTTTTACCGTAAAACTGTTGGAAGCTATCAATTCCACACCTGAAGCTGTATATTTTACAGCGTTAATCAAATTAAGTCGAGACACGGATATAGGTACTAGGTCTATCGCTCCAAAATCTGTTGCATTTTCAATATCCAAACTATTTGTTACAGGAAAGATGGTAAAATCTTTGTCATAATCATATACTGGATTGCGGGAAATCATTGTTTGCAGGGTCGCCACAATATTGGCAATGCGTGTGGCCACTGGCACGGTCTCCGCATCGAACCACCTCTCAACGCCTTCAAAGACTGTAGGCAATGTTACTTCCTTGATCTTAGCATAGAAAGTGGATTCATATAGCAAGAACGTTGCCTCTATCTGGTCGCTATCTACGGAAGTCATTTGAAGTGTTGCGTTCTCATTGAGCAACCCGGCGCGGATGTTCACGTCCGTCTTGATGTCGTATTTTGCTTTCCGGGAATACTTGTGGGGAAACCCCAGCAAGTAGTCATTGTTCGGTGTCCGCTTGATGGGATACGTCAGCGACAAACTGCCCTGGTCGTTGAGCAGCGGATTGGTGCGCTCCACGGTGATCTTGTCGTCACCCAGGTCGAATATTCCCTTTGCGTTTTCTATTTCCATATTCGGCTATCGTTTTTTTCCAAGCGAACGGCTTGTCTCCACTTTCGTTTTTGCTTTCTCAATAGAGTAGTAATTCACCGACAAATCCTTGTTTGTGAATTTATCCAGCGCATCCACCAGTTTGTCGATTCGATCATAATCGAAGCCCTGTGCAGCTTGCCCATTTCCCCCGCTACTGGAGGGAGTTTGTTGGATAACATCATACTTTCCTTGCGCCCGTTGTGGCACAGTTCCGGCCTGTGCATCCTTGATGGCCTGCACCACCAGCGGGTAATTGATATGCCGTTGCAGCTTCGAAAAATCCGGGGCGGACACGATCAATTCCGTCCCCTGTTCGCCCACCAAGGTAGGAACGGTGACGATTCCGGAAGTAGCCACACCGGCATAAGGCACATCACGATAAGTTTTGCCGTCATCTTGCCCTATCACATCGTATTTTCCGGCAGCTGCCTGGTTGACGGCGTAGGTGCCGGAACCTCCGGAGGAACTGGAGGAAGAAGATCCATCCTTAACAAGTCCAACTATTTTGGCAACATTTACTAGTCCTGCTGCAATCACCGTACCCATGGCGATAAAGTTGTAGGGTGGTGGATATGCGGCCAAAGCTTTATTGGCGGCAACATACGTATCCATTGTGGCTTGAGCAACAGCAACCGCTTTATAAGCTACTGTGTTTTGGTGAAAAAGGCCCATTGCGGCATTTAGGAAATTTGAGAGTATTTCCTGTTTTGCAGTTTGAATGCTCTGCTCAATTTCTATCTGTTTCTGAGCATCTTCTTTCAGTTTTGCATCCAACTTGCGCATCCCGTCATTAGCCGTTTTTATCCGACTGTCCGAAGCCTCTTTGTTGCTTTTTTTTACCGAATCCCGGTACTCTTCTTCCAACGACGTAACCTCCAGGTAATATTTTTTTTGATATTCCAAAGTCAAATCCAACAATGCCTTTTGCTGGTGTGGCGACACGCCAAGGATATCCATCTTTCGCTCCATGGCCTCCTGGGTGATCCGCAGCATTTCCGCATTATAAGCATCTTCCGAGATCTTGTTGTCTAAGCGTTGTTGAGCATACTTATTTCGCTCAGACAGGATAGAATCATCCAATTGCTTCAGTTTTTTGTCGAGTTCCTCTTTTTGGAGTTCGGCTTCGGTCTTGCCTTTTTTGTCGCTTGATAATGGGTGTCCACCTCCATTTGGCTTATTAGCAGTTGATGATGAACTATTCATAGACTCCAAAAGATCCTTTCTTTTTTCAATCTCCTTATTTACCTGTGCCAGCTCCGAAGCTTGGTCAAATCCAAACGCATTACTGCCGAAAGCACCTGATCTTTGTGCTTTCAATTGCGTGGCCTGCAATTGCTCCAAAGCTGCCTTCCGTTTTTCGAGCGATGTAAGTTCAGTTTTCAAGCGGTATGGGTCCGATTCACCAGTACTTGATTTTTTTAGATCAGCATTTTTCACCAATTCTGTATTCAAATTAGCATAAACCATCTTTTGCTTTTCAAGCTCTTCATTTTCCTTTTCATAATACGATATTCGCTGTTCTTGTATTTTATTACCTGGGGCCATAATAGCACGCCCTAAAAGACTTGCCTTTTTACTATCCTCAATGTCTTTTTTTGCCTTATCAATTTCATCCTGATTTCCGATAATTTTCTCATCGATGGCTGTGATTTTATTGCTGATAGCTTTTGCCTTGGCATTGCGGAGCAATTCTTCCGTGTACAATTTTACAGCCTCAGTCGTCTGAGAAGTGTTGATATTTTCCAAATTCAAAAATCCCAAATATTCAGGAGAAATCTCATTCAATCTTTTGATTGCTTTCAATCGCTCTGCTTTTGAAATCGATTCATTCTTAGCCACTGAAAGAAGCAATTCCACTTCGGCTTTTTCAGAGGTAATAGACTTCGTCGCTTCGTTCGTAATATCAATCAAGGCATCCGTCTTTGTCTTGCTTTCAGCCAAATGGTTATTCCACAAAACGATTGCTCCAATTACAGCGACAATCGCTCCCAAGGCCAGACCCCACGGATTTGCCTTCATTACGGCAGACAAGGCAATAAACGAACGGCGGGCATCGCTTAACCTTCCGGTAAGGATGGATACCGTCATCCAATACAAATGTGTTGCAGCTTCAGCTGCTATCATGTAAGCAGCCTTCAGCTTGATTTGGATGTTTGTCAGAGAAATGGCTGTCTTCAGGTTCGTATTCCACAGGGTATTGAGTTTTACTGCTGCAGTATATGCACCGATAATCGAAACCAAATACAGGATCGTACCTCCATATTTCGAGAAAAAATTGATCAGGCCAGGCATCAGCTTAATGATATATGTCACAATATCGGTGGATTTCAACAATACCGGATTCAATTTTTCGCCCAATATCAACGCCTGTTCCTTGAAGTCCTTTTTCGACTTGTCAAGCTTTGCCGCCAATGTGTTGTTCTTGATGTTGAACTCATTGATTAGCGAAGTTCCCGTTTTAAACGAATTGTTTGACATATCAAGCAGTTCCCGGAAACGGTCGGTGCTGTTTGCCGCCGCACCGATCACCTTGTTGGCACCGTCGGCATTGATCTTGAGTGCATCTAAAGTCTTGCCGGTATCCACGGCATTCATTCCCTTCATGCTCTCGGAGAACTTCAGGAAGAATTCCACCGGATTGGTGTTGATCAGGTCTTCAACTTCTTTTTTGGATATACCCATCACTTTACCGAAGTTTCCGGCGTCTGTTGTCGCCCTGTTCAACACGATCCCATACGCCCTTGAGCCAATTTCGGCTTCGATCCCCGACTCCTCAAAGGCGGCACCCAAGCCAAGCGCATCCTGGATAGCGGGTTTCAATGCTTCAGGAAGTGATCCCACTCGTGTCGTGAAATCCGCAATGTTCTCCTCGCTTGCCACACCGTTTGCTCCCAGATCGTTGATTGCAGAACCAATAGACATGTAGGCTTTTTCCACCTGCTCGTCCTTGGTTTCCTTGAACAGCAGCTTGAGCTTGCCCAGCTTGTTGGTCACTTCATCCACTCCCCCGGTGAAGCTATCCCCTAGGGCGACGTTTGCCACATCCATCGCCTGTGTAAACTCGGCTATTTTATTCTTCGCGATGCCGATCCGGCCACCCTCTTCAGCAATTTTATTCAAGTCCTCTCGCAGCGTGCGGGTATCCCATTCTTTGAACTCCTCGTTCAGGGCCTTCACTTCCCCCTTTGTCATGCCGGTGGTTTTCATCACATCGGCATAGATGTCGTCCATCTTGGCGACATCTTCAGCCAGGCTGCGGAAAGCAAATGAAAGCCCGGTAATAGTAGCAATAAAGGCGGTGAGCATTCCAAAATACTTGTTGAACCCGTCGGCAGCACGGCTCCAAAAGGTGGCGTTTTTCCCAAGCATCCCGTTTTGCTCCGCTTTCACAACATTGAGCTGCTTTTCAACCGCAATCAAGGACTTGACAGTGTCCTGATAGCCGTCCGCATCACGGCTCATTTTCCTTAAAGTCCCTTGAATATCCCTGCGTGTTTTTTCCAGTTCTTCCCGTGAAGCCCCGGACAGATTTTTCAAAACCTGCTCTGTAGCACTGATTTTCTGCTGGTACCGGTCGTAGGAAGCCTGCAACTGGATCAACGCCTTTTCCTTTTGCTGGTATTCCGAAGTTTCCCGTTTTCCGGCAGCATTGAGTTTTGTCAATTCATCATCCAAAGCCGAAATCTTGGTTTTCAAGGAATCGGCTTTTTTCATCGCATCGCTGTTGTCGATGTATATCTTGATGCTCCGGTTTAAGTCTTTTGCCATAATCGTTAATCAATGAAGATGTTCGTAGCATTTATTTGAAGGGTAGCCGAATATTCGCCTACAAGATCGGCCAGATAAGGCAGTTCTTGGGCAATAACCGGATTAAACCAGGGATTGGCCCGGCGGCGTCCGGTACCCATTTTCATGAGGGAGTCCAATTCCGTAGTTTTCAACTGCCCCCGGCGGTTGTACCAGGAAGATCCGCCCCGATAACCGCCATATCCACGGCTAGCACCTTTTTCGATGTAAACCCCTTCGCGCACGAAGGAAAACCCGATCCGGTTCACCTCCTTACCATACTGACGATCGTAATACAAATTTGGCCGGATGCTGTCGGAAAGCAGCAGGTTGCGGACTACCCGCATCCGGGCATTTGCTTTCAGCCGGGCCGTGGCATGGATGGCCCAGGCTTTCACGTCGTCGTTGAATTTTTGTAAAGCTTCAGTATCTTGGGCGCGGGCAAATTTTTCTGTTTCCGACATGCTGTCGAGAGAAATTTCGAAGGGAAGGTTATTCTTGGATAATTTTGATTTCCGGCTGCCGTAGCTTTGCTCCTTGTAGAACCCCATACTCAATCCTCCCAATCTTCGGGGTTATACCTATAATCCAAGCCCGTAGCGAGTGAAAACAAAAGCGCAGCACCATAGAAGTTGTCGCGGACAGGGCCGATCGGCTCTATCTTGAACGAACCGGGATCAAGGGCGTCGAGACCATTGGTACAGTCTTCATAATCCAACATCATCTTGGTGATAATCTGCTTGAGTATATTCTTGCAAGAATCGGAAGCCGCCATCACAGTACGGGCATCGCCGCTTTCGGTTTGACGGAGGACGTCAAACTCATAAGGCATGGACTCCATCAATGAGTCTGAGTTCTTGTATTCGAAATCAGACACCAAGCTGTCGTGGGCAATCAGTATCGTTCCCTTTGCTTCGGACAGCCGTTGTTCAATATCGGCACGCGCATCTGTCTCCACAGATTTGTAGAACCGAGGCCTGTCCGCCAAGTGCCGGATAGCCTTCAGCTTGGTGGCGAGCATCTCGCCGTATTCAAAATGGTTGTATGTACCCATAGTTGTAGAAGTTTATGGGTACAAAAAAAGCCGATGAATATCGGCTGGTAAAGGACAAAAAAGGATTCATTTCTATGCTTATCCTATATGTTATGAATATTCCAAAATAAGTTTTGGATCAATGTGAAGCTCTTTGTATAACCTCTTGGCCATCCGCATCGACACCGACCGTTTTCCAGTCATAATCTGGCTGAAGGTCGATTCCTTCACATCCAGCAGGTCTGCCGTCTGCCGTTGCTTGAGCTGCCTTTTCTTCATCTCGTTCTCAATACTCACCACGAGCGGCGATTTGAATTTCACGTGCTTGAAAGTATGGTGTATGCTCTCATAATCCGCAAGCATAACGCCAACACGCCCTATTTCCCGAGTGTATTCATTGTCGGCACCCGGCTCGGCCAATGAGCCATTGGCAGTTGCTTCCTCAATCAGGGTTTCCTGATATTTGGTTATTTCATTATAAAGCCCGTGGCTATCAACAGACTCGATATTTTCAAATTTCCTAATCATAATCTATTTAGTATCAAATTGTGCTACAATCTATTTTATCATATTCGGCATGCGTGCCCAAGAACCTTATGCTCAAGTAACTATTGACAAACAACACAATCACAACCAGCCTGTAATTGTTGCCACGGATATTGAAGACATACCTTCCATTATTCACGTAATCGGCAGACGGAAAATCAGCCTTCAGGTCAGGATGCGATCTCCATTGGGCTTCCTCCACAATATCAACCCATCGTTGCAATGCACTTTTGGCATCAGCGTGTTTGTACTTTATTTTTTACTTATTAATTCGTAAATCATATTTGATATTAAATTTAGAAAAATTGCTATTAATGCAGTTACAAGCATCGATAAAAATGGATATTTTTTGATGCGATTTTCAATTCTTAATATCAATGGCTTCTTTAATCTTTTGATCTCTTTTTCAAGAGTAGCTAAAAATTTTGAATCAATCTGTCTTTCCCCAAATTTACTTTTGCAAGTATCACATATTATTGGTTTTTCTGTATTTCTTAAAATATCCTCACGGTTTCCATTCATATCGAATAAGCAACCCTTTGTATCCAAATGAACATAAGTATAAACTTCATTAGTACCGAAATCATCAACCAAATAATTTAAAGCGCAAATTTCATAAATTTGTTTTAGTATGAAATTTTCCATTGAGATTCCATCATATTTTAAAATATCATTTATTCGATGCAGAGATAAAGCAGCACAGTTTTTTGAAAGTCTGTGTAGATAGAAATTATCGTCAAAGCGATATGGGATTATAGCAATTGCTATATCTGAATCTTTCGGGCAAGAAACAATTTTTTTCAATCCGTCACGAGTATATTTATTATCTAAATATCCATCATGGACATCACTTTCTGGAGCATTTGTAACGCATTGAATTTTATTTATTATAAAAAGTTCGGATTTCCATTTAGCTATTTTATTATAATCTGCTAAATACTCAATCTGTCCGATTTTTATTAAAGCAATTCTTAAACTCATCTTGGGTTATTGTATTTTTTGTATATACATTGTTCGTAGAAGCTTAGTGTTTGTACCACAAATTTAAATCATGAAGATTCATTAATCCTTTATTTAAGTGGTCATCATATTCGAAACAATAAACATTGCAATATTCAACACTATTTTTAAATCTAAAGAACAGATATCCAACAAATTCGTGATCTTTGTTGGATTTTCCAAAGGCTATAGATAGTTTTTTCTTTATTTCCAAGTTCTTCTTTTGTGTTCTTAATAAATTAGGATCAGCCAAAAGAGATGTAACTCTTCCACTTGGCAATAAATTAATTGCGTAGTCCAAGTCTATTTTCTTATCTAATTGAGTTATATGAACCTGCATATCACCATATTTGCCCCAACTATGCGTATCCAAATAGTTTTCATGTATCTTAAATTTGCATAAAATCATTTTACCTCTTGTAAAACTATCAAACTTTGGGTGGTACATTTTATGAGAAACTAAACCATCGTCATATGAATACAATTTATTCAGTCTTTCAATTATTGCGTTTCTTATTTTATATAAACCTATTTGATACAGATTGTGAAATGTAATCTTAGAAAATTTATTATGGATTTGAGAGTTATCTGAATTTACAATAATTAGACTGTCATATTCTTGATTGCTAATATGTCTATTATGCATTGTTGCTAATTCAGTAGTTACTACTGAATCAAAAGATTTTTTCGCATAATCTTCAGACCAAATTATTAGATTCAAGTTTGAATAATTATAAATATTCTTAATGTTTTCCTCCAAATTACCTCCTGTATAGTCAGGATAAGCTTTATAGTAAAAAGAGTCTATGCCAATCTCTTTTAATAAATTGTATAAATCTTCAGCAATCCATGACTTTTCATCACTAAAAGAGATTGCAACTTGAAAACTGTTTCTATCCATTTGTCTGTTTTTTTGATTTCTGCTGACTAATACCTACCTGCATCATTTCCTATCTAATCGGCGGATTGATTTTTTAAGAACTATAAATTTATTAAGATTTTACTACGAGATTGTTGAATTTTAAAATCGAAGCTATTAATTTGCTTTAATATGATAATGAGAGATAAAACGGCAAATTCCCAGTGTGATTTCCGCTGTAAATTTAATGGATTTTAAAAAAAAATGTATCAATATAGAAAATATTGATAAAATAAGGCGCAAGCATCACTGCTCACACCTTCCCATAACACAAACTAAAAAAAATGGCGAAGACTATTTCTTTGATTTCATCTCCTCATACTGTTCCGCCGCCACTTCCATCGTATAGAGAGCTTCATACAAGTCCGAATTGCGCACCGCCTCCTTTTTCGTTACGTCGTTTTTGGCCAAAGCGTCGATGATACGCATCTGCCCGTCCGCCGGGTTTCCACCTTCTTCACCACCTCCGGCAAACACACGGGGAAAAAGCTCCTGGAGCTTCCGGATCGATCCCAAGTAAAACCAAAGGATTGCCACCTTCACTTTCGCCGGGATGCGCTTCACCGCCTTTTCGGCAGCGCTGCCGTCTTCTTTCCTGTAAAGCAGGGAAATAAACCGGTCCATATCCGCCGGATCGCCACAGGAAAAAGCATGTGCTATCTGAAGGTCTGCAAAGTCGCGGTACTTCAGGTTCGTCAGCCCGTCGTCCGGGCTATGCAACCGGGTGAATCCGGTGCGGATCTCACGGAAATGGTTTCGGGTGATGCGCGGATCCACCCGCACATCACCGTCCACCACCACGAACAAGAAATCAAAAACAAGAGAAACAGAAACCAATTCCTCGGGCGACAAGTCCACCCGTTTCTTTCCGAAAGATAACCTAAAACTACCATCTCCATTCTTGCCCCGCACACGTCCACCGGCGCAATGCAGCACCATTTTCACCTTCACTTCTTCAGGCGTAATTTGCTTGTCGAACAAACCAACCAGGAATAAGAGCTGTTTTGTTGTCAGATCGTCCCATTCTTCCGGCAAGAAGAATTCAATGTTTCCTTTTGCTGTTTCAATCCGTATTTGCTTCATCCTGCAAAAAATATATGTTTCTCTTCATTGTCCCAATCCAATTTACCGTTGCCGGCAATTGCAAAATCAGTAGCCAAAGCCGTCAATATTTCACCATGCCAATACACTGCCTGCTGCGCATAATAATTGAGCATGTCTTCGGACTCATCCTGGAAAACAGGGCGGAGCAGGCCGTAATATTCCAGATCGGCAGCCTTAGACCGCTGCACACGGGTTGTCTTGCTTGTATGGAGCTGTGCCACGCGGGCTGCGATGAACGCACGGCAACGGGCAAGCATCTCCTCATGTTTTGGTTCCGTGCCGGCAAGCACGACGGTTTCGATAGCTGCCGTCAACAGAGGTGCAACCTCGCTTAGCTCAATGGATGTAATCAGCGTGCGCAACCGTTCAAAAGCCAACCTGCTGTATCCAATATCAACCACACCAGCATCCTGGAACTGTTCCGCCGAAGAAAAATACTTCGTCTTCCGGTTCTTGTGGTACCTGGTGTCTTTCCATTCCTGGTAGTTCGCCGAATGTTCCTCCAGATAAGAGAGGAGTACCTCCATATTCGCCCAAGCCCGGGTGAGCAGGCTTTCTTGGGCACGGGCAATCTTCGCATCACTTGCCGGAACCGCCTTGTCCGGTTTAGCAACCGTGTGGCCACTATCTCCAGTAGAGATACTTGTCTCATCCGTGGATATCCCGACGGCATAAGGACCTAATGTACGGCGCACCATCGGAATCAAGGCCACATATTTCGCATCAGCTTCAGCCTGGCTCGTTTCATCTGCCGCCTCGATCTTCCCCAACAGGGAAGAGCCGAGATAGGGCAACAAGAATTGAACCTTCGCATCTTCAATATAGATCCTGAACACATTCCAGGGTGTGTTCCTGTTCACCTTGGCCACTTCGGCCAGCTGGTCGATGGCGGTTTCTTTATCAGTCGAGAAAATTGCCATGGTCTATGGTATCTGTTGGTTTCCAATACTTTTAGTTGCTCCTGTTCCCTTATCCAAGGTTTCCAGCATGATGTTGGGAATCACGAAGTGAATGTTCCGATCCCAGCCATTCATGGCTTTCACTATGTAGAGAGGTAAAAGCAAAGCCTGCCGGAGCGGCTTGGTAAGGGCCTGTTTGATAATAAACAGCTCCCGGGCTTCCGTCCCGTTAATCGTCTTGCTTTTGCCGGGAGAAGCTCCCTGAAGAGATGGGTGGACTCCCATCGCATAACAGATCACGTTGTTGGCCTCTTCCGAATCCTCGATGTACTCACCGCCCTTGATAAACGACTCGATGGGCTTGATGATGATATCGTGTAGTTCGATACCTTTTTGTTGGTCATATCTAAAATGCTTGATAAAGCTTTTCCCGGCATTTTTATGCCCGGCAAGGAATTCGTCCAATTGCTTCAGGAACGCAAGTTTCCGTGCAGCCTGTTCTTCCGGCTTGGTCACCCCTTCGGCCTTGAACAATTTCGCCCAAAAAGACTCGTTGATGCTCACTTCATATTTCAGCACCATTTCATTCTGCATCAAGGCTTTTTTGAAAAATGGTATCAAACAACTGAAATCGTACCACCCGGAAGTGAAGATAGACCACCAGTAAGGCTTGTTGTAGTAGAACCTGCCCGGAGTAGGCACGCCCAAGGAAAGGATAAAACGGCGTTCGGACGTCTTCCTTCTGCTGCCCGTCTTTTCGTCGGGAAGAAGCCCCATCCGGATCTTCAAGTCATACAGGGGAGCTTCCCTGTCAAGCAAAGGGGTTACAATACAATCGTCAGGAATCTTTTCACCCCAGAAGGAAGAATACCCGTGGTATTCAACCAGGCCGTTAGTTTCGTTCTGCTTGCTCAAGCGGCTGAAAGCGGCTTCCTTTTGCCGGACCTTGACAATCTTTTCGCCTTGCCTGTCGAACGTGAGCTCAACGAAGGAGTCACCCAAGGCAACCATGTCCGATCCGCAATCTTGGAACTGGCGTATGATGTTGTTGTTATCCAGGAAATCAAAAATCTCAGGAACTTCGCTTTCCGTGAGTTCCTCAAACGTCACCGCCCCATTGCCCTTCACCTTCCTGACAACCATGATCCCGTCGCCATAACACATTTTCGCATTGAAATCAGCGTTGGACCCTACCGTCACGTTAGCATGGATCTTGGTGATTACCTGGACAGGCAACAAGTTGTCTGTTCCCCAAGGGATAAAATCCACAGTAACCGATTTGTTCTTTGGGGAAACCGACACCTTCTGATTCCGGGTATCATCCAAAAAACCAGTTGAATCCTGCTTGACAACAATCGCCCCCGACTTGGCCAGGTAAGCATTCTCGTTGTCCGCCCCGAAATAAAAAACTTGATCCTTCATATATACACCTGCATTCCGTTAAACTCGATAACCAGGCACTTGCGGATAGTTTTCGGGTGCCTGTCCCCGTCAACCAGGATGTTGACGGTCGAACCCTTGGCGTGGATTGATGTGATCGTGCATCCTGGCACGTCCACGATTTCACCCGTACCTTTCTTCACATAGCGAAGTTGGTGGCGCCCGGCAGAACCATTTTCGCCGTGTGCCTCCATCTGCTTGAACATTTCGCTCCAGTGTATCCGCTTCATGCTGCTTTTTTGTGTAAAATTCGGGAAACGGGACGGGCGGTCAAAGGACAAAAAATATCCGTATCCCCATTAGGGAACGGATTCAAACAAGCCATATCGTAGATATTCCGCTTTTGCGTTTCTTTGCTACTTTCTTTGCGCGCAACCAAAGAAAGTAGCGGCGACATGCCGAATCCACGCATTTTAAGCCTGTAATTCGGCATGTACTTATAAAAGGTTCAATTCATCAAAGAACAACTCCAATTGTCTTTGCTCGGGTTCTGGCTGCCTAATCTCGGGTATAATTTCAGCTTCTTGGCATTCCAATAAATCGATTTCATAGATAAATGGGACTAGTAAAATGGGGTGTCTTGAAATTACCCACCTGCGCCAAACTTCATCAAGTAAAGAATTGCAATGCTCCACAGTACCAAACAAGCCGTTAAGGCACATATTAATCAAGGTCATTTGGCAGCACTGCAAATCGATGTCGGCACAATAAAACTTCATGCCCCTGTTTATTTTTGCGGCGGACAAAGCCAAACGGCCACTTCCGCAACACGGATCGTAAAAGTTCCCGCCCTTTGGCTGTGAGATTCCAGCCATCAGGTCACAAATAGGCTCGGGAGTAAAAAACTGCCCCTTGCCCTCGTTGCCAAGAATCTCCATGAAGTAATCGCCCAGACAGTCTTTCAATCCGATTCCCCCATTATCCATTTCATGAATCATTTCCGCAAAAGCATAAGAAAATTCATTCATTTCCTTTGCATTGTAGCTCTTCGCCACCTTCAAATATTGCCCTTCCTGTTCCTGCGCCGAGAGGGTACAGACGGCAAGGGTGAGAAAGTCGCAGAACGCCCGGTTTCCTCCCACCCTGTAGCCCGCCTGTTCTATGTGCTTGATAAACTCCATTCTATAACATCCAAGTCAAACACATTCATCAAATCCCGCAGGGCGGTGTTTTCCCTGTTCATGTCCTGCACGGTTTCGCACTGCTTTGTGATTACAATTCGATTCTCGCAAATCTCCACTTTCACCATGTCGCCCAAGGCGAAACCGAAAGTTTTCAGGTATTCCCCTTTCAGGTTCAGCCCGACAGTATAGCCCTTTCCCTGCGGCTGCTTGCAGACAGTCAAATATTTCTCGCACATGTCAAGCCCTCCCGTCTTCAACCTGGTCCACCGAAAAAACAAAACATATAGGGAAAAAATCAAGCGAATCCACTTCCTGACCGTCTTCGGGCTGTTCCCTGCGCTTCCTCTCTTTCGGCTTCCCCCACAACAGCAAGGCGTGTTCGCCCTTTTTCACCCGTTTTCCCGCCTCGTTCCATTGCCTCAGTGTTTTCAAACAGCTATGCCCCTGCGAGGCGTACAGGGCGGTAAGCCCCTGGTTGATCGTGTTTATTTCCCCATCCTTTACCAAGGCCTTGAACGGTGCCGAAAGCTCCTTCAATTGATTGCGTTTTTCACGGATTACAGAAAGTTGTCTTTCTGAAATTTGCTTTTTTGCAGTTGTTTCCATAACTTTGAATTGCTTTAAAATTAAAATTGAACTTGGTTTGATTTTAAGCCGTGCAAGATTGCCATCCTGCACGGCTTTTTTTTGTTACCAGTTGAAAGCCTCCTTTAGCTTCTGTTCCGTTTCCGCTATCGCATCCTTAAAATCAGACTTCCACGAATCAAGCACCAACTTGATAGTTTTTGGGGAAGAACTTGTAAAAGTCAATCCGCTGGCATCTTCAAGGCAAGCCGACACATTCTCCCTGTCGTGCTCGATGTCGAATTTTTCCAACGAATTGAGCTTTTCCGTGAGCTGGGTGTGCTTGCCCTGCAACAAGTTGATGATTGTCGCACGCTGTTTTATCTCCTCGATAGTAGGTTGTTTGGTTTCCGCCGTCTGGTTCGCAGGTTTTACAACGGTCATCGTGGTGTTTTGCCCTTGGGTTTGAGCAACAGCGGTCTTCTCCGCATTTTTAGAAATTGCAGTCATTTTGCTTTAAAATTAAAATGTTAAATACTCGGTTCGTTTGCTTCGGTATTGCCATACTTCCGCATAACAAATATACGGAAAAATATTGATATTCAAAAACTTAAATACCTAACAGACATTGAGTTATCATATAGGTGTGTAAAAACACAAACATAGAGCCAACCTGAAAGTATGGGAATAAAGATATTTTTTTTCGACACTTTTTTCTCCAAAAACAAACGATCTCCCCAAATGAGCCATTTAATAGAGTCAACAATCTAAATATCAATACATTAACGTTAATAATCGCAAATAAAACATGAATTTCTCATGTTTGAAAACCTATCGTATTGATATTGAGCTAAAAAAGGGGTTTGAGGGGAAAAATTTTCCCATCTATCCGTCGGATGACCACGCGACGCCCTAAAAATTTTTGGCGACGACCGTTTTTTCGCATCACCTTATATGCTGGAGGCTCGGTTTTGTAACAATTTTAACATTTGAGCCCTCCCTTAAAATCGTCACGTGCGCGTGACACCAAACGGAAGGAGCCGTTGCATGGCAACGGCTCCGCATATAAGAGGGGATGACCTTTCCTATCTGCCCAGGAAGACAACGCCTCCGGAGTAGAAGGACGGTTCGGTGAAGTGGTAGTTGACACCGACAAACAGGGTGTCGTAGGCATCGGTGATGTGCGTCTTGTATTCGTCCGGCTGGTCGGGGGAATCGGGAAGCTTCTCAGCCGACTTGTCCTTCTCGAATCCCGTCTTTCCAATCCTTGTGCCTGACTGTTCCATGGCCACCTTCAGGTATTCGTTGTTGAACAGGTTGAAGACCGGGAACAACAGTTCCGGATCACCACGCAGGGCAAGGTCTATCTGCTTGAACCGCCATTCGTGCGGAGGCTGTAGCCCTATGTACACGGGTGTGACGGTGAATCCATTGGCTTCAAACCGCTTGATGATTGTGTCGGCATAGCTGTCCTCCATCGTGCCGCTCGTCCATGTGAATGTCTGGTCATAATAGAACACAATATCCTTGTTGGACTTGAGCGCGTAATAGTTGCAGACTTTGTCCACCAGATCGGGAAGCTTTTGAGGCGACTTTACAAAGTCAGACCTGACAGTCTTAAGTTCATGGTCGGCAACCTGGCCTATGGCTATGGATGATATGGCGGAATTCGAATCGAACGCCACATGCAGGGGCGCGTCCATATCCAGGTCATAATCTGTCAGGCAAGAGTCCGACTGTTTATTCCTGGAATCGAAGCCGACGAGGTTCAGCCCGGACGGATCGGGCGGAATATAGAAGTGTAGTTCGTCATCGAGGGCGGAATAAAAGCCGTTGGCTACTTTCAACAGGCGTTCGTTCAGGAAAGCGGTGCGCCATATCAGTGCAGGCGAATCCCGGAACATTTCCCAGATAAAGTCTTCCCCCAGTACTTCCAGGTTGTCGAACACGTCATATTCGCCATAGAAGACGGTATATTCACGCTTCTTCTTGGTATTAAGATCACGTGGCTTCTGGTAACGCCGGATCATTGCCAGGTCCCGGACAATCTCCAGCACCTTGCGTTTCACATACTCGTTTTGATCCGGCAGACCTTTATAGTACAGCAGCTCATTGCACACATCCTTTATCAACTGGATATGCGCCCGCTGCATGTCGGATTGCTTGTCCAGTATCCAGCGTCCCATCTTGGAAGTAGGCATATCGGTCGAATAGGAAACGGAATGATGAAGGTGCGAGTGGCCGAAATCCTTTGCATTGCCACGGTTCGCCGGGTTGATCTCCGACTTGATCTTGTCGTAGGACAAGAACTTGGCTTCCGGTCCTATCAACCAGTCAAGCGACATGGAGTTGGCCGACATCCCCTGGGCAAAGGAAAGGACCACCAGTACCGTTCCGTTCCAGAAGTGGATGCAGTTCGACCAGGCATCCTGCAACGGCGGGCGCTTGGGTTGCTTGAACCCGGCGCTTTGCGGTGCCTTGCGACCAACATAATAGTGTATGCCTTGTATGTATCCCCATTCGGCCAAAGCCTTGCATACAGCCGGGAGCGTATTTCCCCAGGCTTTTGAATAGGACGGGGAAATCAACCCGCCCGTTGAACCCGGCATCGACCAGACACAGCGCAACAGGCGGACGGCATCGATGCCCTCTGATTTACCCGTACCACGTGCGGCCACAATGTACTGGCTGTGAGCTTCCACTTGGAGGGCTTCACGCTGCATCTTGTTCATGTATTTCTGAACCTTGCCTTCAGCGGCATGAAGCTCATTGACCGACAGGATATTTTTATAAGAATCATTCATCATCCAGTTCCTCAAATTCGGTGACGGTTGTCGAATGCTTGCCAAAATAATCCCGGAGTTCCTTACGGCGGTTTTCAACGTCAGGGATGACCTCCACGCCTTCACCCAGCACCTTGGCATCGGGAGTGATTTCCGGATCGAAAGGCACCATCTTGTCAAACATATCGACGGGATCATCCTGGTCAAGTCTCCGGGCTTGGACTATGACTTTGAGCAAGGCTGCCACCGCCTTGCCGTCCTTGTCCTTGAACTTGCCAATCTGTTGCTTGGCAGTTTCCACCACCATGTAGCGGTCCCAGTCCTTTGAAGCTAGCTGGATGTTGCCGGTGATGGAATTGATTAAGCGCAGGTCACGGTAGGCAGTCGATTGGGAAACGGGCAATGTGGCATCACCACAGCCAGTCACAAGAAAATTGATGACTTCCTTGTCCGGCATGATCGGATCGTCCAGTTTGAAGGTAACAGCAAGCATGATCCGCTTTTTGCGCTCCAGCTCCATTTCAGAAAATTGGTCCCGGACTTCGGATGTCGGTTTGAAGAGGTTCTTCCGTATTTTGTCGGCTGCCCTGTCTTTTGCGTTCGGCATGGTCATTCGTTATTTAATTGGTCCCGGATATATTTTTCGGCCAGCGGTTCTGCCGCTGGCGAACCTGCCTTGGCCAGCTTCACAACTGTTTGGCGAAGTTCAAATTTGGTTGTCAATTTACCACGCTGGTAAGCCTCATAGATCGGGGAATTGATATGATTCTTGCAGGTCTGGGCAAATAGGACTCGTTCCCCTGAAGGAACTTTCAGCAGGATGGCAATTTCAGTCGGAGGCATCAACGCCGCCGACATTTGCTCCAGTTTTTCAAGTTGTTCATCCGTTAATTCCATAGAAAGGCAAGCTGTCGTTTTTAAATATTTCATCAAAGCAATCCCGGTAATAGGAATAGACCTTCCTATCAGTGAAAGCCATTCCCGCCTCATACCTTGGGTTGTTGTTCATGTTGGCACTGCCAACCAATCCACATTGAAAAATTCCTTCAACAAGGATAAGCTTCATGTGCGTGCTTGAGATCCTGACACTATCTGCGATGTTGGCCGCAAAAAGCAGGATGTCGAGCTTATGCCGTTTCACATTCATATCGAGCAACAAGCGCAGGTCGGAAATCTTGCCTTCCTCCTTCAAAAAGAACATGGGCCGCAGGCTGTCCTCGCTTATATTGAATGTGGCTACGCGGACTATAGCGGGACCACTCCTGTCTAACAAAATGGGCAGTACTTCATGCACTGCCCATCTACCTTTGTGAACATAAGGGGTGATTTGTCCGCTTGTAATCCCTTCCGGGAAAAGCAGGTCAAAATCAGCCTTTTTCATCCAGTTCTTTTTGAAGTCCGTTCAGCTCTTCCGTATAGGCATCAAGGCGGTTCTGTGCTTTTACTACAAGGTTCTCCTTGCCAGCCTTCTGATGCTTGGACAGGGCATCTCCCGACTTCTTGATGTTTTCCTTCAGGCGGTCAATCCGCTTGGCAATCTGGGCACCCTTGATGACGGGATCTTCCGAATACACCAGCAAGCGGTCTTCCGGCAATGCCAGGTTACCGCTTTCCAGGTAATTGTCAATTCCATCCCAGTTGCTACGGCGTTCATCGTCCAGGTCGCACAATTCCTTGGCAATCCCCTGACGCTGTTCGTCCGTGATCGATTCATCCTTCAAACTGGAATGAAGCGAGGCCATGAGCGGCGTGATCTCCTTGTTGCGGGCGTATGCAGCCCCCAACTGCTTGGGCAAATCATCCGGAGTTATGACCTTCACGTTTTTTTCGGCCAATTTTTTTTTCAACTCCTCGATCTTCCCGTTGGACTCGTCCAAGTCGTTGCCCAGGCTATCGATTTCATCGGCGTTGCCGTCCGCATCGGCTTGCAGGTCCCCGATCTTTTCATCAAGCTCATCCACCTTTTTTTGCAGCGCTATCAATTTCTCAACGCTTTCCTTGGTAGATTCGGTAACGAGCAAATCCTTGTAAGCATCGGGATTCGCCTTGACCTTGCCGTGGATCAGGCTTACCCGTTGAATCAATTGCGGGAAATGGACTACAGTTTCCTTGCTGTCGGAAACGTCCTTCACCCCGTTTAGAAATCCTCCAAAGCGGGCCTTCGTTTCCGAGTCGGCGAGCTGGTTGAAGAACTCAAGGCCCGAAGCGTAATCACGCTTCGGGTTCTTTAGCCAATTTTCAATTTTCTGGAACATACTTAGTCCTCCACAAAATAGGTGTCAAAATCGATTGGGGTAGCCAGCTTGATGTGCGGCACAAAAGAGTCGTTCTCGAACGTGAAGGTGGTTCCTTTACGGTCGGCTGGGGCGGTACCTCCCTCGAACGAAGCTTTAATCGAACAAGGGTAACCGGGTTGGCCGATCAAGCGTTGCTCGCCGTTTGCCTTTTCAAGGACTACATACGCTTCCGTATTGTTCAGCAAGCGCGACATGGCCGCCGCTTCCACTTCTTCACCAGGATAGAAGAACGTGCCGGTTCCCTTGAAACTGTAACCGTCAATCTCACCCTGGTTCTCGGCCTTGTAGCCGACAGAATTGCGGGAGGCCTTGATGGCTATCGGCTTATTGGCTACTACTGGAAAGACAAACGTGCCGGTGGCCGTAGCCAGGTCGGCCAAGGCGGCCGGAGCATCAGAAAGCAAAGGAACAGTTGAAACCAGGTGCGCCGGATAGATCAGGATCCGGTTGCTGTAACCGCCCATGTTTTCATTCACGGGCTTTTTGAGTAGGTTCTTATATAATTCAGTCATAATAAAGGTCAATTTGAAAGATTAATAATCGCCGGCCAGGTTCACGCCGGTATTCACCTGCTCGTTCATCATGAACAATTTTTGATGGACGTCATTCACACGGGTATCGTAGGCAGCCTGGATCCAGTACTGGACGATGTTCGGGTCCTTGTAAGGATTCCTTACCTGGACGTAGCCTGCATCACCCTCATTGTTTACCCCCAGGTCCAAGTTGCCGGGCTGCATGAGTAACAACCGGTCGCCAGTTCCCAGGATAGGATCACGAAGGACCTGCAGGTTTGGAAGTTCCACATCCGAACGAAGCTTGTTGAGCATATCTTCCATCGTCGGGTTTTGATGATACCTCACGATGTTCGTATATGCTTTCAAAGCCGCCTTCAACGGTTTGTCGGCCGCATATAGCAGGCACTCGCCCTTTCTCATCAGCGGATGAGCTGAAGAAAGGAAGTCCACGAGCTTCAGGTAAGCATCCGTATCCGTTTCATCGGCTGGAAGATCAAACGTCCCCGTTGTCTTCAGGTTGCCCTTTGCCGCCGATATCTCACCTGCAGCCACCAAAATATCCAACCGCGGATTGAATCCCGTGAAAGCCGTTGAAGGCGACAGGATAGCAGTGTCACGCTCAGCAAAGAACAATTGGAAAGCCACGTCTTCCGCATACGAAATAACCATATCACGAAGGATGATAAGTTCCAGGGGGTGCTTTTTGCTTTTGTTGTCAAGCATTTCGCCTTGGTTCGAAACCACTTTCTTTTCCTTGTAACTGGTTATGTTCTCGTTGATTTCCGCATAGGTAAGTTCCGGTTTCAATTTTGCCTCGAAGAACTTCATAAGTTCCTGCTCGTTCCCAAGTGTCAAACCTGGGGAATACGGGCGGAGAACCCCGGCTTTACGGCGTTTGGATATAAGAACGTCTTCGCCCTGTACCGAGATAATATTCAACCTCAGGTTTTTGGCGATTTCATTCAGTTTAAAATAAGGCAGCTCACGCAACAGGTTGTTGTAGGTGATAGCCGCTCTTGACAATCCGTCAATATTTACTGCTTTAGGCATAGGATACTCTTTTTTAGATTAGACCTTCTTTTTTTGCTTCAGCCAAAATGGAAGCGGTATCTCCCGCATGCTTGTCGGCGAAGGACCCGATATTTTCTTTTTCCCCTTTTGGTTCCCCTGTAGAAGTAATGACCGCCGATTGTTCCCCCGCGCTACCTTGCAGGTTAGCAACTTGCTCGGTAAGCGAAGTATTTTCCGTTTCCAAAACCTTGATGCGGTCCAGAGCCGCTTGCAGCTCGGAATTTTGAGCGGTGTCACTTTCCGCCTCCAGGGCGTCGATGACCATTTGCGGGGTGACGGTCTCGGCCGTCAGGCCTTCCCCGCCATCACCCGAATTGGCTACATGTGCGGCAACCGTGTTCCAGTTGTCGCGGGCTGCAACCAATGCGTTGTACGTTGAATCTTTGATGAATTTAGACATGTCCAAAAAATTTATAATTAAGAAAAATGATTCAATATGTTTGAGAAAGAGTCTATCGCATCGATCAGGCCGATCTCAAGGGCTTTGTCCCCGAAAAACTCCTTCCCGGTGCCCCACACTTTTCGATCGGACTTTAATAGATCCGAACGGGAGGACTCGACATGTTGAAGAAAAGTCTCGTTGAAAGTGTCCACATAAGCCTGTAGGGGTTCAGTATTACCCTTCAAAGCTTCACGGAAAATATTGTTCTTGTCTTTCGATGCCGTGGCATAAACCTCTATCAAGTCAATGCCAACCATTTTCAACTGTTCTCTAAAATCAATTATCGTGCAGTAAGTACCAATAGAACCGATATTAGCCATATTCGAGTTTGCCACAATCTTGTCGCAAGCTGCTGAAATGCCATAGGCAGCGGAGCATGCCATATCGTCTACAAAAGCGACGACACCTTTGTTCCGCATGCTGATAGTATCTGCAAACAACCGCATGGCCATACCCTGACCGCCGCCCGAATCGATCTTCAGGCAAACTCCCTCGATTTTAGGATTTGCAAAACACCGTTCCAAAATGTTTGCCTTTGTTGCCATTCCAGAAGGTCCACAATATTGATCATACTTGGTGATTGCACCTACAATTTCAATAACAGCAATGCTGTCAGGTGGAGCAGACTCCGGAGATGAATAAGACCCGTATTCTGAAACCTGATGGATAGATTTTGAATTAAGAGATATAAACTTGACACCTGTGTCTCTATCCAATTTCTGCTCATCATCACTTGATGATACTGGTCTTACAGGATTACGATCACCTTTAAGAAAGGAAGTGACAGCCGGAAGATAGTTCATGGCATACGCCTGATCCATCATCCAGATGCCGTTTACTATTTGGTGGAGATATAACATTGCAATGAATTTTATGCAATGTTATAGCGAGTTTGTGTGTTGTTAAAGGACTTAAACGGCCAGGAAAAGCGGTTCAAACTCCTGCGATCCGCTTAGGGCAAGGTCATATCCTGAGAATGCGGAAGGTGTAGCCGGAGACAATGGGGACAAGGATACTTGCACCGGATATTCATCCGAACCGTATATTTTCACTTCCTTGTTGGCCGAAGTGATGCGGAGCAGGATGTATTTGTTTTTCCGTAGAATGTCCAGGTTTGGATCTGTGCGCTTGAGGATAATACTTCCTGATATCGCCGCCAGCTTGCCGGCATCCGGATTCGTTACCGAAACGGAAGGTTTGATGCCATTGTGCTGATGAAATAGTTTCTTCCAGGAGGCACCGGCTATTAAAACCACTGCTGCAGTATTACCGGACTTCGAAAATGAAGCGACTTCCGATTGTAAGATAAATTCGGCGGAAATAAAGCCGCCCATGTTGTCGAAAATGTGCATAAAAGCATATATATAATTGATAATTAAACAGTTCAGCTTTTTACAATGAAAATTGGACAAAACGATACACTATGTCGGACAGAAATATCACCTTTTTCGGGATGTTTTTTCATATTTTCTTCTCACTTTTCGCTGACGGATCAATTCCCTGTATCTATAGAAATCTTTAATAAGGGCATCATCCGTTAAGGATTCAATCCCATATTTGGCTTTGAACGAAAAAACAGTATCCTGGTATTGGATATTCAGCTCCCGCTTATTAAAGTCTAATTGTTCGTGGAGTTCACGAAAAAAAAGGACTTCAATACTTCGTTCAATCAGCCGGATGCTTCGCTCACCCAAATAATTATATGTCGCCGGATCCTTACCAATCCGCCGATCAGGCAATCCAAGCACTATATTACCAGAACGCTCAGGAGGACAATTTTCAGGACGTTTCAATAGCAAATCCCAAATTTTGTGATACAAGTCGAGATGATCCGGGATGCAAACGCACCCTTTGTCACGGTGAAAATATTTCCCATTCAAATATTCTGCTAAATGATTTTTTATATGCAGCCTGATTGTTACCATATTGATTGATTGCGAATTAAATGACTTAAAGTTAGTAAAAAAAAGACAATCAATTGTGTTAAATATAAATAATAGACTAACATTGCCAAACTAGAGAATCTACTCCCATTCACACACAGGCATACAAAAGTTGTCGAAAATTTTGTAATTATGTAACAGTGTAAAATACGTCACTTTAAATATTGATTATCAACACATTAAAACTGTAACAAAATGTATCGAAATCGAGTTACAAACTGTTACTAATTTTGTAACGGCTCACTTTTCTAGGATGGTGTTACAAACCTATTTTTGTTTGTAACTCTTTGTAAACATTTTTTGTAACAGTATGTAACTATGTAACTACTTAATTATTATATACTTTTTACCTTTTTCAAATTAACGTTACAGAGTTACAAAAAATTTGTACATAAAAGGGGGAAGGGGTAAAAACGGCAAGAGCGACCGAAAAATACAAAATTCCCCACAGGTTAAATAGTGTTTTATATTTGTATATGCTATTGATTTAGATTATCTTTGGTGTTATATTAGGCTTATTATACACACATGTGTATGTAGGTATATGTGCATATATGCTAATTTAGGGCATAATGCGCTTATTATAGTGTATCGGATAAAAACAACATCCCTGGCGTATTCGCACCAGGGATGTTGTTCAATAATAGTTTCCTCTTCCGCAATTCTTGGACAACAAGCCGGACGCTCAACCAGCTCGAATCCGAACATTCTAACCCCTTCATTGTTCTAATCTGAAAAATGGGAGGAAGTAAATAATCCATCACACACGCAATATCCATAAGAGATTAGCTCATAGAGCCATCTCTGTTCATTCTTCGAAACTTCTTTGGCTCGCTTGGTCACCATCTTAGATGAAGTGGAAACAAAATTGCCTTTCCTCCTGAGGTTGTAATGGAGCTTATATATTCTTCTTTGCGTTTTAGCATCCATATCACACGTATTTCGTAATGAAGCTCAAAAGCTCTTCCTTCGATGACCGAATAGCCTCAAAGTCAAAGTCAAGATCACGGGTCTGGTGGGCTGTCTGATCAATGCAGAGCTTTCCGCCAAAAATGTTATATGACACGGAACGAATAGACAATACCGTTTTTCCGACGACCCTGCCTTCATTGGCTGGTCGGCGACAGCTTGAAGTACCGGCCAATGTAAGATTCGTATTTATCCATCGTTACTTAATATTGGGGTAATTATTTGGAGTCTGAATAACCCATTCTTTTCGTTTTATGTAAGTGTAATCGTTTGCGAATTCATATTCGCCATTGTCGGCGATGAATCGAAAGGCGATAGTAAGGAACAAGCCGGTGTTGGAGAAAAACTGCTGGTAAAAGAAACTGCTTTCCGGAGCCATACATTTTAAATTGTGATAGATCTGCACAGCGGTGTCATAGAAGGTCTTCTCGCTCAATTCTTCTTTGAAGCGAACTATCACCGCCTCAATCTCATTTTTTGTCATCACGGGCGAAAGGCCGTGGTCAGAAAGGCAAATCTTCTTTTGTGGTGGGGCCACTGTCATTGTCATGTTTTCCATCTTCTTGCACATCTACATAGTTCAAAGCTTCTTTGGTGCGCACATAGATCATTTCAACAGGGGAACCGGGTTTTGATTCATGCCTGCGGATGATCCGTCCTTGAGAGTTCATCAGCTCGCGCGGATTGAGCTCGATGATATGGTCAGCATAGCGGCAATAAGCTTTCAGGGCTTGCGTGAACTTCTGAGTTGTCCATTTCGTTTGCCGGGTTTCTTTTTCAAAGTCCGTCATGGCCAGGGTGCGGGGCACACACTTGTCACAGTTGGGGGAACCTGGAGAGAAATATACTTCAGCCCAATTGAAGAAAATATCTGTCATCTCAGTCCTCAAATTTCTATCGACTACATTGTTCATCGGAGGCTGGATCTTCTCCCCCCTGGAAATTACGGACAGGTAGAACTGGATACAATCCATAAAGAAATTAATATCCGCATTCCATTCCGCATCGGTGTAGTTCTCACGGAACAATTGTTTCCCAAAGTCGTCGTAAATCGTCCGGGTTTCATGGTAATCGTTCTCGGCTGTCTTTTGGTGATAATAATCAGAGAAGACAGCGTACAGGATTCTCCGTTCCGTCGATGGGTCAAAACGCCGGAGCGTGTAGTTGCTCGTTATGCAATATTTCGGGGCTTTTTCAAATGGAATTTCGTAAGACTGAGAGAACTTGGGGTTTACGTTAATCTCGCCTGTCACCGAATCGAAGAAGAATCCGAAATCAAGGAAAGCGTCAGCATCATCGATCAGGATATAATCCACATGTTCGGTGACACGTTCGTAAATGTGGCTGTTCTCTGTCATCTTTGAGTTTCGGCCGGGCAATGTTACCGTTTTCATGAACAGACGTGGGGCTTTGAAGCAAAATGATTTTCCGGAACCGCCGTTGGAATCCGAATTTTCGGCGATTTTATTGTCCATGGCAAACACGCACCAGGCTCTATTCTCCGCCTTGTATCGGTGCAGCAAGTATCCGATGCAGAATATTTTATTCAGCAGGTGCATCTTTTGCTCCTGGATCTCTTCAGCATCGAGGCGCGGCCCATCGATCGCAAATTTATATTTCGACCGGTATTCTTCTAAAAGATCCGGCTGTTCTCCGGGAACTTCGTATTCTTTGCGCCAAAAGATACGGCTGGCATTGATTAAATATCTAAAAAATATACTTCCATGTTCTTCTATTTGTATATCCCATGTTTTAGTTTCGTTTTCAAAGCCTTCGCCAATCACCACCTGTTTAGCTGAGAAAGTTGGCGACAGCCTCTTCACCTGGTGATCCATCAATTCCTCTTTCCAGACATACTTATCGAGGGTTCCAAGCTTGAACTCTTCAATACCTGAGCCAGTCACTTTCCAGATCGCATTCCGGAAAAAAAATAGTTGTGAATCCGGAGTATAGTCTTCAAAGCTGAGTTCCACTTCCTCCAGTTCAATGTTCGCCTCAGTCAATCTAGTCGAATTATTAACCAAGTTCCGGATATCGACGGGCATAAAACGTTCCCGGACAAAAAGCTTCAGGAATTTACGTACATCCTTTATCTTGACTTCCTCCACAACGTTGCCTTGAATCCTTGCCAGCATCCGGCCAGTCTTGCTGTTTTTATCCTCCAAGGAAACAAAGCCGTTAAGTTTGAGGAAGTAGCTCACGTAATCGGAATTTATCTCCAGGCGCTGGCCACGCTTGTCTTGGATTGTTTCCCAAAAACATGCCGGCATGGCCAGGTTCAGAAGTTCCTTGAATCGGTATTTTTCGGGCCATATTTCGCAGTAGTCCCGAAAATCCTTGCGGGGCCTCAGGCGGTTGTCCCGGTAATTACGGAGCACCTTGGGAAGCCACAAGGTGTGAATATCAATATACTTCAAAGCCAGCATTCCACCACGAACCAGTCCCGTATCATCGATGTCCGGAATGTTGTACAAACGCTCCACATAGCGCATCACCTCCTTGTATTCGAATTGCTCGAAATTGTAGGTCTCGCTATTGAACCACAGCGGGTAGTAGTTGAAGGCCTTCACGCATAGCGCATCCCGTTCTCCCGAGCAGAGAAATGCCTCCGGAAACTTCTGCATCTTGTAGTCCTTTTCTTCATTGCCCGGTTCCGAGCGGAAACGCTTTTCTTCGTCGTTGTTGAATTTCTTATACATCTTCTGAAGCTCGTATAGCCCGTTGATGTAATGCTGCGGTTTTTCACCTTTGTAGAAGAACCTGAAAGCCTTATCAGCATTTAGAGGCTGATAGATCTTGTAGAAGAACTTTTCGTTCTTTTTTTCATCCTGGTATTTGCATGTCCGGATGAACATCGGGTAGTTTTCCGTCGCATAGACTGTTGTGGTTTGACGTTTTTTGGTAAGCTTGTAAAATTTGATCGATTCATAACCCAGCAGGTCGCAATGTTCTTGCTTCACATTAGGTCCAAGCAGCAAAAGATCCTTGTCCGAAATCTTGTCATTTGCTTCGTAATAAAAATACCCGTCGGGCTCTTCTTCAGTGGCTGGACTTTGGCGTATATCCGGTTTGTTTTTTTCAGGAGAAATTACTTCACCGGTAACATTATACTGCGCTGCCAGGAAATAAATCGCTTCGTTGAATTTCAAGCCTTTTTCCCGCATGCAAATATCGATGGGAGATACCGCACGACCTTCGTCACCAAAATCAATAACTTTCCACACACCTTTTACCTCCCGGAGAAATGAGGATGCCGTATGGTCGGATGCACGGAGCTTGAATGCTTTATTATTTTGTCCGTAAACCTCTTTGGCTTGCGGGTAAAAATCAAAAATTATATCGAGCCCGTTGTTTGTCCGGGCATATATATCTTCAGGTTTAATCATTATCGGTTACAACGTTACGATTGTTACAAAAAATCAGGGGGGTGGGGATGGGTTGATAATTCATCCAGCTAATTCACTGTTTTACGCTCAAAAAAATCAATGAAAATTCGCAACGCTTTATCGTAGTCGCAGAATGGCAAAGCTTTAAAAACCATCGATGACCCAACTCCTTCATCGTAGTTTGTCCATTCAATAGCCTTGAACACCTTGTGGGATTCAAGCCCCTCGATATCTATTTCCTGTACTTTGAAATTCTGCAACGTGCAGAAGTAAGAGTCTGGGCACGGCTCGTTCTGGAAGACAAGCCAATTGCGTGCATCCTCAATGTGGGTAATGTGGCGTGCTGTTGTGATTTTTAGAGTCATAAACTATCTTTCAATTTATAAGGTTCAATATTTTCCGAAGCCTCAGGTGCGCAAATTCCCGCTCTTCGTTCGAGCAGTGCTTATTGCAGAGCATCTCCAGGAAGCAGACAGCTTCATTATTTACCATCTTTATTAATCAAGTTCTTGAGTTTGGCAAATTTCTTTGCTTCTTTCCATCCATATTTTTCACAGATCTCGAAGAAATCTTCGCGGTTAGAAGTCCAACCTAACTGAATACGGACACAACGAATGCGAGATTCTAAGGCGGTTAATTCGGCTAAAGTCATAGAAGGCACTACCATTCTATTATTATCAAATTCCCGCAGGGAAAACCGCTGGTTGTATAATTCGACATTCTCCTTATCGCTTTTATGGGGGCATACATTGATATCCATAGTTCATTTTCTTTTTATTGATTAATACTCATTTCTGATTCTTTATAAATCTGCTTTTTCGCGATGCGGTTGATGACGGGCTTGGCCAAGTAAGGCACGCGTGTGCGGCCACACAACCAATTTTTCCATGTGCTTTCGGAGATAAAGCATCCTTCAATAATCTCATCCTTTATCCGCTTGTAATCTTTTGTGGGTAAGGACTCCATAAATAGCTTCAATTCCTTCATATCAATTTTATTTAGTTTAGTTTTACAACACGCATGTATTATTACATCGTAAATGTAGTATATTTTCGGAATTGCGTATTATAATTTACAACATATTTTCCGAAAAAATACAACACTGAAATGTAAGCAATTAATATACAATCAATTAAATTTATAAGTATGGATAAAATTATTGGACAGATTATCAGGGAACGTGTTGACGCTGTAAATATGGAGGTTACAGTATTCGCAAAAGCAATTAATAAGGAGCGAAGCAATGTCTATGATATTTTTAAAAGGGATAGTATTGATACTTCTCTGTTGAAAAAAATCGGACAGGTTTTAGATTATGATTTCTTCCAGCATTTCATTGAAAAAAAAACAATCGAAAGATTAAAGATGAATGATATATCCAAAAAAGCTAAAGTACTTGTAGAATTAGAAATCAGCGAAGATGAAATAATGAGTATAGGTTTTGAGGAGAAAGTCTTTAAAATATTAAATAAGTAGATAAAATATGGAGCATTTATACGATGAAATAGAAATAGAAGATAAGAAAAGATTATTAAAAAACTGGTACGATGAAATATACAATATATTAGATGTTACTCCTATAAGTATAGATAAAAATTGTTGCGAGCCAGGACTCGCATCTTCTTATATCTCAGGATGTAAAATAGATATAGATGATTTAGAGCTTAAGTTAAGTAATGCTCAACAAATTGCAAAAAACATCATGAGAATAAAACCTATATTAATTCAAACAAAAAAAAAGTGATATGGATAACTTTATAGATGTAGAAGGCCATTTGATAAAAAGCGAAGATGTGTTCCTTGAATTGCGTAGCCTAATTAATATCGATCACATAGTTAGAATAGAAAAGATTGGAAAAGGAGAAAATGATTCATCAAAAGTTATATTTCACCTAACAACGGGGGAAAGAATTAAAGCATCTTTTATTACTTATCAGCGCCTCCTTAATGCGTTACATTTGCCCGTCTAATGGAAAAACGGAACTAATCCGGAACTAACTCGGAACTTTAGTCAAGTTAAACGAAAAAATAGAAATATAATACTAACAATAAATCAGTAGATTGCGAATTAGGTTTTATGGTGGATAGAGTCTCTTCCTCTCTGCAAGAAGAACCAAAACAGACAATATTAACACAAAACCTACAAGCTATTTACTTGTAGGTTTTTTTATGCACTATGACCGCCATCAAAGACACGAAAAAACGGGTCATGGCATATTCCCGCAGTATTAACACAAAACCTACAAGCTATTTACTTGTAGGTTTTTTTATGCACTATGACCGCCATCAAAGACACGAAAAAACGGGTCATGGCATATTCCCGCAGCTGGGTAATGAAATGGGCAGGAGATAGCGACGACTACAAAGCGAGGAAACCTCATATCGATATTGCGCACAAGACCAAGGCAAATTCAGACACTTTTCTGATTTTATTGTAGATACGATTAAAATAACTAGCATATTTGCATTCTATTATAATTGTAATTTCAAAAACACAGTTGCCATGGCTAAATTTCCAACAGCCCTGCATAGCAGAGACACATATATTGAACGAATCAAACCGTTTATGAGTTATGCTTCTTTCTTATCAACTTCCGTTGCAAATACCTCACGCTTAGCCATACACCGGTGATGGAGACGAGCGTGCCCCCAAGCAGTGCAAACCAGAGCAAGCAGAGCCGTAGTGTGTTATGCTGCACAAGCACTCCGAGCGCAAAACGGTGTAGAATTTGATACGACCAATGTGCTACCTTTGCATTCGAATTGTAATATATTAACTTACCAGTCGCCGGTTCAACATAATACACGCTTTGGTCGCCATCTTTGACTGAGACTTTATACACGGGTAGTGGCAATTGCTTGCCAGGGCTTCCGTAGTAGTTGTCATAGTTGCACAAGGTATCTATCTGACACGAATTTGTCCCTGTTTGAACCAGCTCCTTAATCATTGCCGGACTCATATGGAGCGGCTTTAAGATGTTCCTGGATGCATCAAACATCAGAGTGCTACCACTGACCACTGCCTGTAAAACAGGAGTTTTCCCTACTGACATCCATTTGATTTGCGTCACCTGCTTCGGGTAATCGGCCAGCAACTGTTTGTAATCGGCCTTGAATTCGATTCCAGTTATCGATGCCTCGCTGTTGGCTTGCTCCTGTAGCTTCGGATTGTGTATTTTCACGATGGAAGTAGGCACATCGGCCAATGACATCATGCCGCTAAAAATAAAGGTGAATACAAAAAAACCGAAAAAGAATCCCGTCAAATGATGCCATTTGTATGCAAATCGGCGGTAAGGAGTTGCCCAAGTGCCTCTCTTACGTCGCGATATCAGGAAGGAACGAATACCGATAACTATGCCCGCAAGACACATGACACATCCAATACCGGAGATTGTAATGACCATATTTTTCCATAGAGACACGTCCTGCCTCAATTTGGTGAAATAGATCCAATGAGGAATTGGCCCCAACCAAGCCCAAAAGCGGCTATCTTGGGTGGTCAATTGCAAGGCTTCTCCCGTGGCAGACGACACATAAAGTTGGTGATGGAGTTTGTCGCCGAAATAAAATTTGTAGATTGGCAGGTCCGCGCGTAATTTTCCAAACGGAATCCATTGTTCCAAATCGTGCAAGGTGTCCGTGCGGATGATAGGTGCACTGTTCCACGCCCCTGCGTATTGGCGTATTTGTGCGAAAGTTGGTTTGCGCACACTGTCCCATATTCCATTCCTACACACCATTTGCTGCTCTGAATCAGAAGATCTGGATGTAATTTGTGCATGTCCGTAATGGAGATTCAACTCCAATGAATTTAGTTTGGGCTTACTTAACCCACTTGCTATGATTGAATCGGCTTGTTGACAGTCTTGCATGTTCAATGCTTGCGCATGGGCGTTTCTATCTCTCTCCGTCAGTTTGGGAAATGTGTGGTACATCATCACGAATCCAGAGAGAAACCACATCAGGAAAAGGATACTGAGAATAGTTCCCAGTATCCGGTGGAAAGAATAAAGAATTCTTTTGAACATGGCTTACATGCTGTATGAAACGGTCATCAGGTAATTGCGTGGCAATCCTGGCACAATCTGCGTGGACAACGATTGGTTGAAATAATAGTGGTTGAACACGTTGTTTACGTTCATCTTCAGTTGTATCCCGTTCTTTAGCTTATGAGATATACCCATATCAGTTAACCAATAGGAAGGGAAAATCACGGTTTTGCTTATATCCCGGTAGATGTGGTCGGTGTAAGTGACCGAGGCGAAAACAGAGGTTCTCCGTAGAAGACCTTTCCTGAAATCATAATTGGCTATTGTGAACAGTGTATTCATTGGCACACCAGCCAAGTGGATTCCTTTTTGAGGGTCTTCATTGAGGTAGTCGTTTTTCTTTAAATTCAAGATGCTTGCATCTGTAAAACTATAGCCTGCATTGATTCTCATACCTGCAAAAGGATTGGCCGTAAGCTCAAGTTCCAGCCCTTTCGATTCGGTGGATCCGATGATTCCTACCACGCTTTTCGTGACGCCGTCTTCCACAACTCCGGTTTTCAATGTCTTCTTTTCGTTGTTCCGGCGAATGTAATAGACGCAAGCCGTAACCTGCAACCGTGTCCCGAGGCTGTAACGAGCTCCTAATTCCCCTTGGTAGCCTGTTTGGGGTTTGAAAGCTTCGCCATTATCTGTGGGGTAAATGCGGTTTCCGTTTTGATCGATATAAATAATGGTGGGGCTCACCACATCCCTGTAAGGAGTGAAGAAATTGGAGAATGAACCGTACACCGATAAGTTCTCTTTGGGAAGATACACTCCACCAACTCTGTAAGTGAATGCCGAAGAGTTGGTCTTACTGTAATCTACGTCCTTGTATTTTACTCGTTCCTTCGTTTTGTCAAAACTGATTGTTGCCGTCTTAAATAGATAGGTGTCGAAACGACCAGCCAACATCAATTTGAACTTCTTGGACATTTCCAAAAGGTTTTGAAGATACACCCCGTTCGTGTAGTTGCGGTTGCTTGTGCCAGAACCGAAATACGGGTCCATATACCCCATGCTGTGAGGATTGTAGGAAGAAACAACAGAATACAGCCCAGGCCCATCTATCAAATCGGACAGCGTGTATGATTTTTGGGTGTCAGGATTTGTCCCGCCATATCCACGGTATGTGTCCCTGCTAAAATAGACGAAGTTGTAACCGGCCAAGTAATTGTATTTAATCCCGTAAGGTAGTTGTATTCTACCCGACGCTTCGAATTGTTCGTTGATGACATTCACCGTATAAGCAAAGCGAAGTGGATAAGTGAGTTGCACTGAATCGAGGCTGATATATTGCTTGTTGCCGTTATTCAAGTAGTAGTAGGGGTAGATGGCAGAAGAACTTTCCCTGTAGCTCAGCTCTTCGGTGCTGAAATAGTCAATGTTGTCGTAGTTGTAGGCCAATCGATTTTCAATTTTAAACTTGTCTGAAAACGTCCTGGAATAACGAAGCATCAGGTTGGACCCATTGTTAATCATAAAGTCGGATTGGTTGTTGTATCTCCATCTTTTGTTGAGTCCCGGGAGCATGTCGCCCTTTCCTAAATATTTTTCGCCATCTAGCGTGTAAATATCGTTTGACATCAACCTAGGCAATCCTATTTCTGTTCCATACCAATCGCGGTTGAATCCTCCACGTAGTTCGATTTCCTGCGACGGGCTTAGTTTTGCACCCAATGCAAGGTATCCCGAAAAACGTTTGTCGTTCGTGTAGCGATAGCCCTCCACGTCCGACCAGTTAATTACAGCCCTATAGTTTAGCGGGCCTGCCAGATTACCCCCGAAATCCATCATGGCACGCTTGTTGTCCCAAGACCCATAGCTTAACAAGGTTTTTAATATCTGTTTTGCGGCTGGCGCTTTGCGCACTACATTAAGGATGCCTCCTGCTGCGGAATGTCCGTAGAGTACCGAAGAGGGCCCTTTCAATAATTCGATACTTTCAACCGACGACAAGTCAGGAAATGGTGCCGAGTTGTTGATAGATGTTCTTTCGTCACGCACACCGTCAATCATGATCGGCGTGTAATCAAAGCCTCTGACTTGCATTTGCTGATATGCCCCATACGAGCTACGGATGGTAGCCCCTGGTATTAGCCTTATTGCATCTTGAATATTGGTAATACTTTTCATCTCAAGAGTGGATGAGCTGACAGAGGAAACCGAGAGCGGCAAATAATGGAGAGGAATACTCAGCTTGCTCACGGAAGCTTTCTTTTGTGTATTTCCGATCACTTGTACTTCTTGAATCGCATACGTGCTATCAGTAATACTTTTGGTTTGGGCGAAAAGGCTTCCGCCAAATAGGGACAAAGCTACAAAGTAGATAAAATGTTTCTTCATAAAAAATAATGTGATGATTTTAATGTATTACGGGTGAAGTAGTTGCTTACTTTCAGCAATAAGCCACTAAGTATCTGGAGGAAAAAATAGAATCTTTCTTCCCGATATTTCTCTTACTGAGCAGCATACGCATGCGGCCAGCAACATTTTCCTTCCATCAATCTAGAAAATAATAAAATTCAACAATCGCATCCCTGACCCCGGGAATACTTGTTTATTCGTAGAATGGCAGGTTTCCTGACTTGCTCTCGTTATTGAACGCCTTCCCGAAAATCAGTTAGCAGTGGACAGTTAACAGTTATCAATCCAAACTGCTAACTGATGACTGTTGACTGTCATTCAGTGGCAAAAGTGTTGTTCAATACGTTGGTTTCAATCAAGCTGTTAACTGATCACTGTTAACTGCTCACTGAAATAGAGCTTACAGTAGCGGGCACTGTTCCGGATTCTTACCGGATTCCCTTTTATGTAAATGACGAATGTCTATTTACATCACCAAATCTCTCGCAAAGATAAGGAAATTCAATATAAATTTGACAAATATTACACCCGGGTACATAAAAAATTTGTGAATACGCATAAACTCATGTACTTGCCTTTGTCCGGTTGAGATCGGAACAAAAAAGATAGATACAGCACAAAAAACTACAAATTCAAGGAATTGCTTGAGTCCAACCCTGTATTGGGAATATGATACTTGGCCATAGCAGCAAGGAAGGGGCTTATGGCAGGCCCTTCCTGTTTCTTCTTATTCATCCAGTTATTTTTCTTTTAGAAACCGATCGAACCAATCCCGAATCCTTAAGGTCAGATCAATCTGGGCTTCTTTCTTTTGCAAACTGTGTCCTTCCCCTTCATAAAAAAGGGCAACAACGTCTTTCCCATTCCGTCTCAAAGCATTATAAAATGACATCGTGTGATCGCCCGTCACGTTCTTGTCGCTCAACCCGGTCCATAACAAGACGGGGGCGTTCACCTCTTGGGCATGATACACCGGGTTGTTTTCAAAATACAAGTTTCTGTTTTTGGAAAAAGGCATCCCCAGCTTATACATGTTGGCTTCTATCCTTACATAATCGGGAAAAAGGAAATTATAATTGAAGGCATTCGCCGCCCAGACAATATCGCTGTGACCGGAACCCGAGACATACGCCGCAAAACGCTTGGAATGCGTGGCGATAAAATCCGTTTCATAGCCCCCAAACGAATGACCGATCAAGCCCATCTTTGTTCTGTCAATCAATAAATTAGAAGCCAAAGCGTCCAATGCATGGTTCACGCAGTCCAAAGCCTCCACACCCGGCCCCTTCTTTCCTTGAATCACTATATCCGGCAAGTACACAAAGTAGCCATTTTCCAGAAGCAAGCGTATATTGAATCCCAGATCGTTGCAATACGAAAGATAGGGATACCTGTTCCCTAGTTGGCTTTGCTTTCCATAGATATGGACTACCATGGGGTATTTCCGGGAAAGGTCGTAACGCAAGGGGTAATACAAAATTCCTTTGAGCGGAACGCCATCACTATTTGTATAGGAAATCATTTCTTGTTTTAGGGACAAGATGGACGTGTCTTTCGGGTTGCTCCGGTACACCACCTGCTCCTCTTTTCCAAGCTGCTTTTGGATAAGGCAAGGAGGCGCATTGTAATCCTCTTGGATGTAAACGAATTGAGTGAGCATCGCGTTGTAGTTGACAGACCGGATGTATTTCGTTGTGGGTGAAATAACTGGCTTTGAAGTTCCATTGTGCCATACAACGTAAGATGTCGCATTCCTTTCTGGGTCAACTAATTTTATCAACAAGGGTTTCTTCAAATCCACCTCTCTCTTCCTGAAATTCCCGCCACTAATGCTGATGCCAACATTGGTGCCATTCTCGATGGACGCTTTAGATCCTTCATATCCAAAGATCTTCTCAAGTGATTCATTCCTGATCGTGTATTTCCACAGTGCGTCCTCACCGTCGAACACTATAAAATTGCCATCGGTCGTGAACCAGCCATTAGCCAGTCCTGCGCCTGGGATCGTTTTTTTAGTTCCTGTGGGTATGTGGTAGAGGCATCTCCTATGCTTGCCGGACGAAAGGGCATACTCCCCGTTTCCGGAAAGTGAAAATTCGGAGTAGGTGGTGTCCAATACGGAACTTTTGTTGCCTATCCTATCGTACACCTGCAATTCCAACGGTGCCCTTTCCGACGTATAATCCTGCAATTTATACGGCGAGAAGCTAAGGAAATAACGCTCATTGCCAATCTGGATGTTGTTGGTTAAATGTTCGTCACCAATTTGTTGCACAATATTTTTCCGTGGATTCCATGTGTAGTTCGATACCTTTACCGGGGCATGAAATTTTTTCTGCAACTGGTTGTCATCCCCACGCCAGATATCGACCAACTTATTTTTAGGCTTTTCTTTGTTTGTCAATACGTTAAGGAAATACCAGTCCCCTTCCCTTATCGCTTCCGTGAATATTCTTTGGCCAGACACAGCCAATGCCTCTTTGAGCGGATAGCTGGTTTGAGTCTTGAGATCCACGTAGCAAACTTCCTGGGCTGAAGTGGCGGAATCCCGTTCGAAAACCATCGCTCCTTTTTCACCCGGGTCTATTTCCAAGTATTCTATTTTATTGCAAGATTCATACACTGGATTTGACTTCTTGCCATCCAGATATATGATCTGATTCTTTCCCCCTGCTCCCACGGCAAGGGCATAAACACGACCGCTGTCGGTGGTATAGAAGCGGCTTACGTTTTCCAAATCATTCAGTAGTTCGCCATTGCTAGCACGCAGTTCCAGCTTGTTCCCGCGGCTTGCGCCATAATGAAGAAGGAACTGCTTCCCGCTTTTCAATGCTTGAATTCGCCTCACCCCTTTGTAATGGACGCTCTTTTGCGTCTTTAGATCCAGGAGTTCCGTTAGGGAATCGTTGTAGTACAACAAATGGGTGTTCCCTACGAATGCAAGCCTGCTGACATTCGACCGCTTGGCGACTAATTTTTCTTTCCCCCGTTTCTTAAGGTTGAACAGCAGCACCGTGTCTTTTTCCAAATCCTTTTCATCCCATGCCGGATTCCAGCTTCCCTTACGCAAGGCAAGCCAATTGCCATCTTCCGACATCGCGGGCGAAGTTATATTCGACGGGCCAATCGCAGTCGCGTGCCGAAGGCTATCCGCAGTGCTTTGCGCTACTAATTCCTGTCCCGCCACGAACCATGGCAGGAGCAGGAAGAGTCCGAAAAGAAGAAACCTCATGGCTAATATCCCGAATTTTGAGGATACAAATTGGAATTGAGCAGCAATTCGCTTTGTGGTAAAGGCCACACCGCTTTATAGCTTTCCCAGTTGGGCTTTGTGGTGCTCAAATCGCCCAATCGTCCAAACCGCTTCAAGTCCAAGAACCGTTGTCCGAACTCGGCAAAGAATTCCCGCCGTTTCTCAGCCAGCAGTTCATTGAAGAAATCCGTTTCGGACAGGGAGGTGAAGGCATCCAAACCAGCCCTTTCCCGGGTGGCATTCAGGTAAGGCAAAGCTTCGCCGATTCGGTTTTGCTTCGCCAATGCTTCCGCCTTGATAAAGTAAGCTTCTTCCAAACGAAGCAGGACGGAATATTCATTCGTATTCCCGGACAGGTTCTTGTACTTATAAGGCCTGTACCACGAATTCCCATTAAATGTAGTTTTACCCATCCACGCTTGTTTACGAAGGTCGTTGTCGGAAAAGCTGTTCACCAAATCATCAGAGAGGGTATATACATTATTGGGGGCGGCATTCGTGAAATAATAGAAACTGGCTTCTTTGGCCGGATCCCCGCTGTTCTGAGGCTTGAGCTGCCAGAGGATGTGCTTGCCTGCTTTATGAAACACCTCGTTGATATCAGACTGAAAGATATACAACGGAGATTGTAGAATACTGTCGGCCAGTTGTTCTGCTTGTCCATATTTCTGCTCGGTGAGATAGAGCCTCGCCAGCAGCAGCTGTGCCGCCTTCCGGTTGGGATAGATCCGTTCCGTATCGCGATAGCTGTCCTGCAACAAGGTGGCACTCTCTTTGAGGTCTGCTTCCAATTGTGCCAGCAGGGCAGAAGCACTTGTTTTAGTCAATGCCCGGTTGTACTGGTAATCCAGGCTGGTGGTGTATGGGATATCACCAAACAGTTGCTGCAGGTAAAAGTAAACCAAGGATCGGGCAAGCAGCGCCTCGCCTCTGATCCGGTTTTTATTGGCATCCGAAAGGCTTGTGGAATGTTCCGCCCCATAGACAATGGAGTTGGCCGTGTAGATTTGAGAATAGGCCGTAGTCCACATAGCCTTTATGTTCGTGTTTGTCTGTTGCTGCAGGTTGTTATAAATATCCATTAAACCATTCTGGTCATTATAATAGCAAACCAAATCATCGGCATACGATCCTAAGGAGGCCCCGGTCCCATACAAGTTGCCGGACACGAATGACTGGTCGCGCAATCCGGCATACAGGCTTCCCAATGCGGCATTTGCGGTTTTCACGTCTTCAAACACCTGGGCCGTTCCAATCTGGTTGTTAGGCGCATCCACTTCGATAAGCCCTTCGCATGCGCTGAAAAGCAAGCATGTCAACCCCCAAAGCAAGTATATCTTTTTCATATTGAATCTATTTTTAAAAATTGAATTGAACTCCCAACGAATAAGTTTTTAGCGGGGGCAGGTAGCCTGCCAACACCACTTCGGGGTCTATGCCAAAATAGTTGGTAAGTGTGAGGAGATTTTGGCCTTGTGCATAAAACCGTACGCTACGCACATATTTTCCTATAGGAAGCTGGTAGCCCAGTTGGACATTCTTCAACCGGATATAAGAAGCGTCGCTAATGGCGGAAGTGCTATTCTTAATATAGACCAGGAGGTTGTTTTTTTGCGTGTCGGCCCCTGTCGAGTAAGGCATGTACTCTCCCTTTGGATTGTTAGCCGACCACACATCCAGCACTTCAACCGGCTGGTTGAACATCGTCCCCGGATTAGCCAACAGCGCCTTGTAGTTCCATTGCTTTTGGTTCACGAACTGGAACAGGAACGAAAACTCCCACCGCTTGTATGACAATTGGTTGGACCAGCCGCCATGAAATCTAACCCCGATATTCCGGATGGCTTTGTTGTCGTCTGGAGAGGTGATGTTCCCATCCTTGTTGTAGTCTGTGAATTTGTAAAGCCCTGTTTCGGGATCGATGCCCTCGTAGTTATAGACCTTCGCTATGGCCGTGGAATAGCCCACCACGTAGGTGTTGGCATACGTGGACCCCTCCAAGCCGGGAAACGAAACCAGTTTGTTCCGGGGAACACTCAGGTTGAAATTACTATTCCAGCTGAATTCCTTTGCCTTCACCGGGCTTGCGCTGAACTCCAGTTCCAGCCCCGTGTTCTGTATAGTCGCAGGCAGGTTGGCCTGTATGCTGCTGAAGCCTGTCGTGGCTGGCAGCGGAATCCCCACCAACTGGTTGCCGGAACGGTTGCGGTACCAGGCGGCATTGAGTTGTATCCGGTCGTTCAGAAAACCTAATTCCATAGCCACTTCCAGCTTGCTGGTCTTCTCCCAGCTAAAGTAGGGGTTGTATAGCCTGGACGGGTACAAGGTGGTGCTTCCCCCGTAGCTGGTGCTGCTCACGGTGTAGGTGTCCAAATATTGGTAGTCGCCAATGGCGTCGCTTCCCGTAATCCCGTAGCTCGCCCTCAGTTTCCCAAAACTCAGCCACGGCATCTCTTTCAGGAAGTTTTCTTTCGAAAACAACCAGGCCGCACCGACGGCACCGAAATTGGCAAAGCGGTTGTTGGTCCCGAAACGGCTCGACCCATCACGTCGCCCGGTCAGGTTGAGGATGTATCTATTTGCCAACTGGTAGTTGACCCTGCCAAACAAGGCGGCATATTTATATTCTGTTTCAACATCTTGGGCAACCGTAACCTTGTTGGCTGCGCCCAAATTGGACATTAAGGAATTGCTTTCGAAGCCGACTCCCGACAACCGCACAATGGCGTTGTTTGTTTGCTGGTAGGTGCTTCCCACCAATATATCCACCTGGTGGCGTTCCCCGAAGGTGCGCCTGTAATTCAACTGGGGTTCTAAAAGGTAGGAATATTGCTTGTTGCTGCTTTTAGAGGCGCTGGAGCTGGAGGAGGTGATCCCATACGACGGGTTATACATCGTGTTGGGGCGGAGGACAATATCTTCAAACACCTGGTAATTGACACCTCCGTTGAGTTTTATAGAAAGAGAGGGAAATAGATCGTATCCGAGGTTCAGATTAAAGTGGAGCGCCTTGCTATCGTTGGAATAAGTGGCTTCGTAAGCGGCTGCCGGATTGGTGAAGGTGTTGTTTTCCCAGTTGAGGCTGCCGTCCCCTTGGTACAACGCCGGAGCGTTCGGGCTAAGCCGGAGGGCTTGGCTGGTTATGTCCTCGCTCACCATGTTGTTCGTTTGCACCGACAAAAAACCGGAAGCATTCATCTTGAACTTATTGTCAGCCGATTGGTGGTGGAGGTTTCCTGACAAATTATTCGTCTTATACTTGAAGCCCTGCCCGAATACGCTTGTTTGCTCGTTGTGGTTTCCACTCAGCAAGAACCCCGTGTTCTCATTGCCCCCGGCCAAAGAAAACTGCAGCGTGGAGGTTCTGGCAGTTTTGCCTATCAGTTCTTCCTGCCAGTCCGTGTAGCGGCCTTCATCCCAAGTGCCGTTGATGTCATACGCATTTGCCGGATACGTTGTCTTGCCGTCATTGGCATAAGCCTGCTTGCGCATTTCCACATATTGTTCCGTATCCATCAATTTCATCCTTCTGGCCACCTGGCTGAAGCCCTGGTTGACGTTTACGCTCAGGCTTGTCCTATTGCCAGCCTTTCCCTTTTTTGTAGTGACAAGAATCACCCCGTTCCCTCCGCGGGAACCGTATATGGCGGTCGCATCCGCATCTTTCAGTATTTCAATGCTCTCTATGTCGTTGGGGTTGATTGCATTCAGGGGACTGATTTCCCCATTGGGCAGGATTCCACCGGACAAGGCGGCGGACAAATCCGGACTGATCGGCACCCCGTCCACCACATACATCGGGTAGTTGCCCGTTCTCCGCAGGCTGTTGATGCCCCGTATCTGCACATTGTAGCCGCCGCCCGCCACGCCGCTGTTCTGCGTGATGTTCACACCCGCCATGCGCCCTTGTATGGCGGAAAGCACGTTGCCCACGGGCTGGTTCCCTATCTCTTTGGCCGTCACCTTGGTTATGCTCCCCGTGCGGGCCTTGTCCTTCACGGTGTAGTAGCCTGCGTTCACCGTCACTTCCGACAGGGTGGCCAGGTCTTCTTGCAGGCGGATGTTCACTTGCGCCCTTCCCCCAAGCGGCGTCTCCTGTGTCTTGAAACCCACGAACGAGAACAGCAGGACGGCATTGGTCGGAACACGCGGCAAGCTGTAGCGGCCCTTGCCGTCGGTGACGGTGGCCATCGGGGAGGCTCCTTTCACAACTACGTTCACCCCCGCCAAGGCTTCGCCGGAGGAGTCGGTCACCTGCCCTTTCACGCCCGCCGTCTGGGCATTGGCAGCAGCGGAGAAAACGAAGATTCCCAACAGCACAAACAGGGTTCTACACCACCTCCATCTGCCCGGGGCATGGCCCGGCACAGGCAGGAAAAATTGATCACGATAACTTTTTCTTTTTTGCATCATAACACATCTTTTTCGGGTTGATAAATAAATTAACTTTAGGCAATTGGATGTTCTAAATTCTCCTGAATGGGGACGGAAGCGGCGGTTACAAAAACGGACGGGCTGTCCGTCCTTCCTGCCTTGGCTCGTCAATAGCCGAAACTTGCCTCAAGCCACACCGCTATTTCGAGTGCTTGTGGCGCACCCTTTACAGATCAATTAGTTACAAAATGGTGTTTATTGGGCAAAATTAGAGACAAGAAGTTTGAAAAGAAAGAAAAAATAGTTGACTTTTATTTTGAAAAAGTTGATTTTTACTATCTTTGCATACATGTATCACCTTAAAATTTGAACGATATGATTGCAGAACTAGAACAGAAGACCGATAAAGAAGGTCGTGACGGGCCTAATGTGCAAAGAATCCGGGTGTATTTAGGCGTAAAACAGGAGGCATTGGCGGCTGCTCTCGGTATTAGCCAACAAGAAGTGTCGAAAATAGAAAGTCAAGCAAAGATAGATGACCAATTATTATCTCAAATTGCAGTCGCTTTGGGGGTATCTGTTGAAGTTATTAAAAACTTCGATGTTGAAAAGGCGATTTATAATATTAATAGCTACAAAGATGCAACCATTTCGGCAGGAGCCACTACAGCAGTCTATGTCGCTTCGCAACAAATCAACCCTATTGAGAAGATAGTTGAGCTTTACGAACGCCTATTGCAAAGTGAAAGGGAGAAAATTGATATTCTCAAAAGTTCCAAGTAAATCAACCATTAAGTTTTATCAAAAAACAACATAGCCAATTATGGAAAAAACAAATTATACAGATGCTATTCATCTGGGCAGAAAAATTGAAAGAGTGCGTCGTCTTCGCGGGATGACTCAAACAGACTTGGGCGACTTGTTAGGAATCACAAAACAGGCTGTTTCAAAAATGGAACAAACCGAAAAATTTGATGATGAACGATTGGGAGAAATTGCATCAGCACTGGGAGTAACCATAGAGGGTCTAAAAAAATACAATGAAGAAACGGTTCTATATAACACTAACAACTTTTATGAAAACTGTGGCGTTACAACAAGTGCTGTTAGCAATAACCACACATTCAATAATTTTCCTATCGAAAAGGCTATTGAGTTGTTTGAAAAGCTATTAGACAAAGAACGAGAAAGATTCGAATTTTTAAAAAAAGAGAAAGAATAGAAATTGGCGAAAGCATTAAACCTAAATGCGATAGCTGCATTTCAATCGAGATGCTGAAAGATACCATTCTCACCAAGAATGAAGAAGTCCTTTTTTTGAAGGAGGAAATCAAGTACCTGCAAAAGAAAATAGATAAGCTTCTTGAAGCCATTCCAATGAGAAATGAGTAAAATAGGATACCAAGATGGACCTTTATGAACTATAAATCTCTTGGATAGGCTATTGAATGCTATTCCAGGAGATTTTCTATTTTAAATAGACAAATAATATTGATGTTTGTAGTATGCTGATACTAGTAACTATAGTGCTAGAACAAATCTAACTGAAATGTGATGAAATGGACATAAACTATAACATCCACTCGATTGATAAAATTATTCTGATGAAAATTTATTTGAAGTCATACAATGTATTGTCTTTGGCTTAATTGTTTTATTTTCAAAAAGTTATTTGCGGCATAAATGAATTTAAAATGTATTGTCAATTAGTGATTTAGCTTTAATTTGATTAGCTTAATTCAGAAAGAAATACGATATTTGTAGATTATAAGATACTAAAATCACTTTAATGTAATTATGCGATTTTCAGGGCACGAAACCTTTATATGTAAACAATTCTGGCTAAAGAAAGGATACGACTTTCTTCAAAACGGAAATAAATTTGGCGATGAAAATGCTGTTGTAGAACTGGGTGTTGGCAAAAACATGGTTTCAGCAATTGCTTTTTGGATGAAAGCCTTTGGCTTATGTGATGACAAATGGAACTTAACGGAAATTGCTCATTATATTTTTAGCGAAGAAGGCAAAGATAAATATATTGAAAGTATTGGTACGGGGTGGCTGCTACATTATCTCCTAATCAAAGAGCAATATGCATCTATTTACGATATGTTTTTCAACGGTTTTAGAAAAGCACGTTTTGATTTTACAAATTCTCAACTTCACGGTTATTTGAAAGTTGTTGCTGAACAATATGGAGTATATAATGAAAACACAATAAAATCAGATATTTCTGTTTTACAAAGAATGTATCAAATCCCGGATAATTCAGATGCTAAATCAGAACCGGAAGATGTATATTCAAGTATCTTCAATGATCTTCAACTGATAATCAAACTAAAACGTGTTGAAAATGACGGTATAACTGAAATACATAGAATCCCAAATCAAAAAAGAGAAAGTCTTCCTTTCGAGATTGTATTGTTCTCTATACTTGACAACTATCCAAACGAACAGTCAATAAGTTTTAAAGAGCTTGAAGTTGGATATAATGCGCCTGGAGTCATATTTGCTCTGAATAAAACTGGCTTGTTTGATATAATAGAAAAAATTACAACAAATTACAAAAGTATTAGATTTTCAAGCACTGCAGGTGTTCAGGTACTTCAATTCACATCTCTAATAAACAAATGGGATGTTTTAAATGACTATTATGCTAAATACTGATATAAAATATTCACCATCAATAAATATTATTCGGGATTCAAACAAGGAACTCGATTACATTGTGACACCTAATTCGATTTTGGTTTATGACCAAATCATGAACAATTATTTATCAGGAACACATTCATTTAATATTGTAGGTGCTTATGGTACAGGCAAGTCTTCTTTTCTAGTTACATTGAAACATCATTTGTCCAATGAGCAAAAATACTTTGCAGCATTAAATGCGAATTTTAAACATATCAAGGGGTTTGAATTTTTACCTATCATTGGTGATTATTCTTCTTTGTATGATACGTTTTGTAAAGAATTTGGATTGGTTGAAGGGAATTATTCATCTCAGGATTTATTTAATCTGATTGTAAAAAGATACGAATCTATTCGCGGAAAATCGTTCGGATGGTACATTGCCATTGATGAGTTTGGAAAATTTTTAGAATATGCTGCAAAAAACAATCCGGAAAAAGAGTTGTATTTCATACAGCAGTTGGCAGAGTTTGTAAATGATAATTCAAAGAATATAATTTTTATTACAACTTTACATCAAGGCTTTAATTCATACTCGCTTAATCTGAATAAAACCCAACAAAATGAGTGGGATAAAGTAAAGGGGCGACTAAAAGAAATTACATATAACGAACCTGTAGAACAGTTACTTTTATTGGCTGCCGACAGAATTTCCTGTAAGCCGGAGAAAAACATAAAAAGTGAAAATTTAGATCAGTTACTTGAAGTTATTGAAAAGTCTAAGACTTTTCCCTTAAATGATTATTTCGATAAATCAACGGCTCAAAAATTATTACCTTTCGATATTTTAGCAGCATCAGCATTGACTATTGCTTTTCAACGTTATGGGCAAAATGAACGCTCATTATTTCAATTTATTGACTCAAATGATCATTTAGGTTTATCTGATTTTGATAAAGACAAAAATCATTTTTATAATCTATGCTGTGTTTATGATTATCTATGGTTCAACTATTTCACGTCTATAACTTCAAAATATAATAATGATTATGGACAATGGGCAACAATAAGAAACTCTATTGAACGCATAGAATCTGAGTTTCCTTCGAATACATTAGAGGCTATTAGAATTGTAAAAACTATTGGATTAATCAATATCCTCACAAATCCGGCAGGTATAGTTGACAAAGCTTTCCTTTCTGAATACTCTCGTTTAAGTTTGGATATTGAAAATAGTTCTGAAATAATTGACAAATTAATTAGTTTCAAAATAATCAGTTTTTCAAAATACAATAGACGTTTCAAATTGCTTGATGGTACTGATCTGGATATTGAAAAGGAAATTTTTGAAGCTGAAATTGAAAATATCAACGATTATATACCCTATCTAAAACGATATTTTGAATTTCCATACATTCAAGCGAAAGAACATTTCTATCAAACGGGGACACCTCGCTTTTTTGAGTTCAAGCTGACTGAGAAGCCCTTGAATGAATCAGTTGAAGATTCAGATGGTATAATTAATTTGATTTTTTCGGATGAGGCTAGTGAAGCCAACCTGATTGAACATTTAGACAAACTTGATGAGCCGATCTTATATTGTCTTTATCTGAATGCAACTGACATTAAAAGTCACATCAACGAAATTGAAAAAGTTAATGTGATCAAAGGCAAGCATCCAAATGATAAAGTGGCTCAAAAAGAATTGGATATATTATTGACGCAGTTGAGGTCCGAATTAAACAATTTAGTTTTAAGAGGTTTGTATGAAAGCAATTCTGTTGTTTGGATCTTCCGAGGCAATCAAATTACAATTAACAATGAACGTAAATTAAACCAGACATTATCAAATATCTGTGTATGGGCTTATCCGGGCACTCCTGTTTTCAAGAACGAGCTTGTCAATAAGACCAAGCTCTCTGGTGCTATGCAACCCGCTCGTAAAAACCTGATTAAAGCACTAGTGTCCAATTACGACAAACCAAATTTAGGTTTCAGTAGTGATAAGTTTCCACCTGAAAAAACAATCTATTTAGCGCTCTTAAAGAAAACCGGTATTCATCAGGATACAACTTTATCTCAACCTATTGATACTACCTTTGTTACGTTATGGGATACTTGCTCCAATTTTATACACGAAGCAAAAAGTACTCGCATAAGCGTTTCTGTTTTAATTGAACGTTTGTCTAAGCGTCCATTAAAACTACGTCAGGGCTTCATAGATTTTTGGGTTCCGATTTTCTTGTTTATTTGCAAAGATGATTTTGCTTTATATAATGAGAATGGTTATATTCCTGATATTGATGATGAAACTTTATTTCTGATAAGCAAACAACCGAAAGAGTTCGAAATTAAAGCATTTGACATAAGTGGTATTAAACTTGATTTGTTTAATAGTTACCGAACATTTCTAAACATTGAAGAGACGGATAATGTTACAAACGAAAGTTTGATTGAATTAATTAAACCTTTTTTAGTTTTTTACTTGCAATTACCTGATTACAATAAAAAAACTAAACGTATTTCTAAAAGGGCAATAGATTTACGCAAAGCCATTGTGCTGTCGAAAGACCCGGAAAAAACTTTCTTTGAGGACATTCCCAATGCGCTAGGCATTCAATTGGACACTATTGCTAAAGATCCTACATTAGTAAAAAAATATATTGATAATTTACAAGTACTAGTACGCGAAATAAGATCGGCATACGAGGAATTAATCAATAGGATTGAAGATTTTATTTTGACGGAGTTTATTCGAGAGAACCTCCCATTTATAGAATATAAGTTGAGGTTTCAGGAAAGATACAAGAAATTAAAGAAACACATGTTATTACCAAAACAGAAAGTGTTTCACCAAAGGCTTATGTCCGAACTGGATATTCGTAATTCATGGATAAATTCCATTTGTCAGGCGGTAATAGGGAAATCACTTGAAGTTATCACAGATGAAGACGAAATGATTTTGTACGAAAACTTCAAAAGCATGGTTTACGAATTGGATAATCTGTGTACGCTTGTCAAAACAGACGTAAATTTAGAAAACGAAGATGTATATAAATTTGAAGTTACCACTTTCTTGAAAGGGTTGCAAAAACAAACTTTACGTATTCCAAAAGGAAAATTAAAAGAAATAAAGAGCCTTGAGGATGAAATTAAAAGTAAATTGACAAGCAATGACAAATCAACGAATATTGCGTTGTTATTGAATTTATTACAAGATCAAATAGATGAAAAATAAAAAAGTAAGACATGTATTAGGAATATCTGGTGGAAAAGATAGTGCTGCATTGGCTATCTATATGAATCAGAAATATTCTGATCTGAATATAGAATATTATTTCTGCGACACAGGGAAAGAGTTAGCAGAAACACTTGAACTTGTAGATAAGATTGAGGTTTATCTAGGAAAAAAAATAACGAGATTAAAAGCAATTAAAAATGACCATTTTGAGCCTTTTGATTATTATCTCAAATCTGTAGGCAATTTTCTGCCATCGGTTCAGGCTCGTTGGTGTACTCAAAAACTGAAATTGGAACCTTTTGAAAAATTCATTGGTGATGATTTAGCCATTTCTTATGTGGGAATACGTGGCGATGAAGATCGTGAAGGATATATTTCAACTAAACCGAATATTCAGTCGGTTTTCCCTTTTAGGAGCAATATTTGGAGTATTGAAATTCTTTCAAAATTCTTTCAAAACGAGAATATTGAGATTCACTTAAAATTATACAAGGAGTTTGCAGAAAATTCTTTATTTTTACGGGCAAAAGAAATTTTGAAAACTCCTAAGGATAATAAGTTTACATTATCCAAAAAATTAAATGCATTGCTTAGTTTAAATGCTTCAACTTTTAACAAAGTAATCTTTGAGTTTCTAAAGGATAAAAACTATCCAATTTCTCATTTGAAAGAATTCTCATTGCTGGAACACGAAGACAATCTGAATAGGGAAGATATTTTTAATTTACTGAGGAATAGTGGCGTTGGAGTCCCTTCTTATTATGAGAAAAGAACATTTACAGTTGATGGATTGACCGGTGAATATGCCCGGAGTCGCTCGGGGTGCTTTTTCTGCTTTTTTCAACAAAAGATTGAATGGATTTGGTTATATGAACAGCACCCTGATTTGTTTAAAAAGGCTACTGATTACGAAAAAGATGGATACACATGGATTCAAGGCGAGAGTTTGGAAGACTTGATCAAACCGGATCGTATTCGTTCTATTAAATTGGCCGCAATAAAACAAAACGAAAAAAACAATTCAAAAAAATCCCCATATCTCATTGATCTATTAATTGATAGTGAAAATATTGTGTGTGCAAATTGCTTTATATAATAGAAAATGATTGAGATAAAAAAACACAAATTTATTTCAGGCGCAATGTCCATTATTCAAATGGGCGAAGAGCAAATCGGTCATCCCTCAACGGCAATAAATGAGCTTGTCAAGAATGCATATGATGCTGATGCTGACAAATGTTGGGTATATACTCAGTATGATTTTGATCAGACAAAAAATTTCATCATGATTAGGGATGATGGTCTAGGAATGAATGAAGATACGCTGTTTGGTGATTGGCTTATTACTTCGAGAAGCAGTAAAAGAGACGAAGATAGAGATAAAAGACGAAGTTTGATTTATGAACGTCTTTTTTTAGGTTCTAAGGGCATCGGCAGATTAGCTGCAATGGCTTTAGGAAGATACCTAACAATCATCACTAAGCAAAAAGACGAGAAATTATATAATTGGTTACGAATTGATCGTGAGATATTTAAAGTAGAAAACTTATTAGATGATATAACGTTTTCAGGTGGTCAGATTGAAAATTATATAGAATTATTTACTAATTCAGAATTGTTGCTTGATAATAATCTAGTTGAAAATAAAAATTTAGTCAACACTTTGTCCAATGAGTATTTTACAGATTTCAAGGAAGGCACTTTAATCATACTACAAAACGTTGACAACTCAATTAAAACGATTATAGAAGAAGAAACTAATCTAAAAGATCTCGAAGAAACAGCTATTTATAAGGGATTGGTAGATTTAGTTACACCCTTAAAATTGAATGAAAAAATTCAGAAAGAGTTAATCGACGAAAAAATTATTACCAATGAATTAAAAATTAGTAACGGCTCTGATACTTTTGAATTGTTTTATGGTATAAATTTTTCAAACAATATAGATATTAATAACTTAAATTTTGTCGAAGTTACTCCATCGAAATTAATTGATTATTATGATTATAGAGTTTTCGGCAAAGTAACAGAACAATCTACTATAGTTGGCAAATATATTTGCAAAAGAATTGATTCAGATCAAATAAATGAAAATTTGGATCTAACTTCTGAATATATCTTATCTGATGAAGACTTAAATAAAAGAAATACAATTCCTTTTGAAAATATTCCTTCCAAATACAAAGATGCAAATGTCGGTGAATTTTATTTTGACATCAGGATATATGATTTAGATGATGACTCAAAAGACAAAATGGTTGAGATACTAAAGGCAACTGGAAGACGAGAGGCTATTCAAATAATGGGTAAATATTTGGGACTTAAAGTATCTAAAAATGGTTTTGGTGTTAAACCTTATGGAGAGGAAGAACAAGACTGGTTAGGACTAGGTGCTCAAAGAGTAAAAAAACATATAGTGAGTATAGGACCAAATCAAATTTTGGGTTACACTTTCTTATACTCACCTCAAAACGATGGTCTTAGTGAAAAAACGAATAGAGAAGGCTTTTTTGAGAATAAAGCTTTTATTGTATTTAAAAAGATCATTAATGGAATACTCGAAGAGACTGGACAAAGACGCGCTAGATATAGATTGAAACATAACTTGGGTAGAGGTAGAGTTTCAAGCAAGTTAGATAGACCTGACACAGAAAAATTTATCCAATACATTCTAAGTAAAACCAATGATCAGGAATTAATAATTAAGACTAAAGAATTTATTCATGATACCTCTTCTGCATTGGACAATATGGAAAGTACTCTTTCTTTTTCTCAAAGACTTGCTTCTATTGGTACTGGAGTTGAACTTATATATCATGAGTTATCACAACCTATCTCTGTATTAGGAGCAGCAATGGGGTCATTACATATAAACATAAATAAAATTGCTGATGAAAATCTAAAGAAGATTTTATTAGAAAGAGTCAATAGTATTGGCACCTCAGTAAATTTATTAGATACCCTTAGAGAATCTTTAAAACCGGCCATAGGAAAATCACTTCCTAAAAATTTTCAACCTATACAAACATTTAAGAAGGTATGTTATTTGTTTGAACATTCATTTTACGAGAATAGTATTATTGTCGAATTAAAGAAAAATTTAGAAAGTATAGAAATTAAAAGTTCCGAATATGTGTTTTGGATTTCATTTCTTAATATTATCAACAATGCCAATTATTGGTTGAAAAGTGTTGATAATCGAAAAATAATAATTTTTGAATATGAAGACCCATTGACTTTTATTATTAGTAATACGGGGCCGATGATTCCGGAAGATGATTTAGATTTGATATTTGAATATGGGATAACGGGAAAAAAAGAGAGAAATGCCACAGGATTAGGATTAGCATTTACAAGAAATATGTTATCTACATGTGGGTATAAAATATGGGCTGAGAATAGAGAGTATGGTCCAGCCTTTTATATACAAAAAGAAATAAACTAACAGAAATGTAATTAATATATTGTCATGGAAAGAGATTTAGCGATTTTATTAGAAGATGAAGAAGCAATTAGAGATAGTTTTGTTCAATTTTTTAGTGATTTAGAAATCGATATAGAATTAGCTGCATATGACAAACCTGAAGGCTTTGAAGCTGCTATAAATGATGAAGCGACAAGAAAAAGGCTTAAGGTCTTGATAATGGATTTATCGAATACAATTAAAGAAACTACAACTCAAAAATATAAGGCAGCGGATTATATCCAAAAAGAATACGACGAAAACAGGATACCTATTTTTATTCATAGTGGGAATCTGAGCCATTATCATGACTTAGATGATAAAGGTACAGTATTCAAAATTGAGAAATCAAAATCTTCAATAAGGTCAATATGTGAAGATATCAAATTGATGAAAGATTCTGATTTTCTTAATATCTTTTGTATAAATGGTTCTCTTGACCAGAGAGTTATGGCTGAAATTCACAAGTCATTTACAAATCAATTTAAAAATTTAGAAATAAAACGGATTATTGAATCTATAAAACATTCGGCAGGTGAAGATTCTGGCAAATTGAAAAAACGAGCAAAAGAAACTTTCGAAAGAATTGCAATCCGAAGCCTATACGCAAACATGGTGAATGCCCGACTTTCAGCAGAGGAAGACTCTATCATTGAAATAAAACTTAATTCAATAGAACATTATTACAGACGCACTAGCCCTTTTGAGTTTTGGACAGGTGATATTTTTACAAACAACAAAACCCAAGAGATGTGTATTATTACTACTCCGAGATGTAATGTAGGGCATGGAAATTTTGACGAACTACTTCTATGTAAAATAATAAAAATAGACGAAAGCACTACAAACGAGTTTTTAAAAGCAAGGTCAGGGCTTGATGCACTTAGAAAGAATATAACAGATGATAAGAAAGTTGGGGAAAGACATCGTTTTTTACCACCATCTCCTCAATTTGTAGGTGGATTTGTTGACTATAAAACGATATTCTCCTTAGGTAAAGATGACTTTACTGGCGGGTATTCGTATTTAATCTCCATAAGTGATGAATTGACTAATGATGTTGTTAGAAAGTTAAGTACATATCTTATGAGAGGTGGTATTTCTGAAACTGATTTTAGCGAATCATTATTTTATATCAAATCTCCTACTGAATAATATTGACTTTCGCTTATAATAGGTGATGAAAATTGGGGGGATCTGTAGATTTAGTCGAATCTGAGTAATCTGGTGCGTTTGTTTATCGAATTCAATTTGTGTTGACAAGTTATTGACTCCTTACTTAAAATCCTCATTGGCCTATATCTTGTTTAGGTATATTCCGACCAAACACACCCAATATAATTCATAGACACTATGTTTTGTCTAATCCACGAAAAAGAGTTTCAAAACAAATACCGCGAGAAAAACATCTCTGAAGTTATCCTGCCGTATTGGTTGGAAGATTGGGGGTCAATCAAAAATACCGGAACAAAGGCATTGGCGGAGAATTAATGGACTTTATAAAATCGTGGTTTATAGATTCAAACAATAAAACGGGCTGCCGCTTTGTCGTCGTCGATGCTTACAACGAAAAGTCTCCGATTTCTTATTACTTGAAAAATGGATTTGAGTTTCTTTTTTCTTCAGAAGAACAAGAAAAACAATATACGGGATTGGCTACAGATGACAATTTGCCGACAAGACTGATGTTTTTTGACTTAATACGACTCTCCACTGTATAATCTAAATAATTGCCAGCTGTCCAACAACTTGCTTCAACTATTTACCTCACCGTTTTCGTCAATAAGCTTATTTTCAATCCAACTAGAGTTTGGCGCATCCAGCGATAAGATGTTGCCGGGCATTATCTCGCAAAACGAGGTTTTATATGAAAACCGGAGCACGGCTCCATAAGCCGCACCCCGATTATCTTAGATTTATCACAGTGCCTCTTCCTGTTCGGTGGTGTGACCGGGCAGGTCGGAAGCCTTGATAATGATTTTGTCGCCGTCCAAGGAGCTGTTTTCTGCGATGGCGGTGTAGATCCATTATATTTTTTCCCTTCTATTTAACCTACGTTTCGACAACTTTTTCCAAATGCTATGAGCCAAATCAATTTCGCTTTGCGTCAAGCCATAATGCTGCTTTAAGATTACTTCGTTTGTAATTTCTAATACTTCTTCAATGTCTGTTTTGTCCCGAATTAATTCATCAATTTTAGACAATAGCTCTGCATTGTTTTTATGATACGGGAGTAATATCTTTTCGGCTTCATTAGGCATCAGCTCCAAAACGCCACCTCCGTGGCTTCGTCCTGAAACTTCTGTGAATGCTAATGAAAGTGAGTTATAATAACTTGCCGTCAATGCTTTTATATCGGTGCCGGGTTTTACAAAAACACGGTGCATTGTATCGGTAGTGTATGCTTCTGCTTGGTTTATGATTAATCTTGGATAAAGATTATTTCGTCTGATGAACAAAGCATCCGATATTTTTAAAGACGGAACGACAAACCAATCATTTCTAATTCCTGTTTTGTAGCCTTTATGAATATTCAAACTTTCTCCGTGGGCAATATATTTTACCGCTCCGCTGTTTTCTATTAGGTTTTGTCTGTTCGGAAATGCCAATAAATGCGCTTTGGCTTTTGAAAATTTATTTTTCGCCCAATCTTCTTTCGTAAAAATAACGCTATTTACTTGCACACTTCTGCCCACCATTGGTTTGGCATAGTCGTGAAGATTATATTCCTCGACGGTAGCAAGTGGAACCGTGAAAAAATTGTTAGCACCGGTTGTAATCCCGACTTCAACGTTTGCATATTTCCCAAGTGTTTGAATATTTCTTTTCTTCGCAATATTTTCTAAAAAGTCAATTTCTTCCTGCTCCAAAAAATAGAAAGTCCATTTGTTGGATTTGAAATCAATTTTCTTTTGGGGGCTTTTCAGCTTTGCAGAGTCAAGAGTTTTTAATCCGCCAGCATCTTTTAATTCGATATGTTCAATCTTGTGTTCTTGTGTGTCATTCTTTTCGCAAAGCAATAAAACAACTTCTTGCTGAATGTCCGGAAACACTAATTTTTCAAAAGAAATAATGTTGATCTTGTTATAGAAATGTGCGATGAATTTTCGCAATTGCAATGCAAAGGAAACTTGCAAAATTTCTGCTGGCAAAACGAAACCGATTTTCCCTCCTTTGTCTTTCAACAATAGGGAAGAACCTACAACAAACGAAACCCAAGCATTTGTAAGCTTTGAATATCTCAATCCTGCCTTTATAAAAATATCTCCAGCTTCTGCTTGTTGATTTCTGTCGAAAAACTGAAAACGGATGTAAGGCGGATTACCCACAACCAAGTCAAATCGCTTTTCGGTGTTATTGCAGTAAGTATGAAAATCATCGTTGATTACTTGCTTATTTTTGAGTTCGATCTTGTCCGCTTTTTTTGCTTCTTCTTCGTCAAATTCAATGGCTGTAATGGAATTGTATCTTGATTTTAAATTTTTCAATTGTTCCAAAAACACACCATCGCCACAGCTGGGTTCAAGTATGTCAAAATCGCTGCTGCCATTAATACCCCAACGCAAAATAAATTCTGCAATGGGTTCGGGTGTATAAAACCCACCCCTCAATTTCTCGGCTGTTGCGCTCTCAATTAGTTTCATACAAATCTTTGATTAAAGGGATTAATAAATCGTCATCGCCTAAATCATATAATTTGGCTAACAGCTTTTCTAAGTTTTCTCTTTCTTCTGCAAATTGTCTGCTCAATGGTGTCAAAGCCCTTTTGTTTCCTGCTTTCAGGTCTATTAGATCTTGTATGCGGATAAGTTCTTTTTGTGATTCAACAATTTTATCGTGAAGTGTTTTCTCTTTTGCATTCGCAAAGTCAATGGTGCGAATTGGCAAGTTGTTGAGGACTTTTGTTCCTCTTGCAAAATAACTTCCCCTAAATACTTCCCCTGTTAAGATTACAAACCACTCAACGTATTTTGAATTCAGGATTGCTTGAATGTAATAGGTTGAATAATCGAATTTATCAGGCATTGTGATTGCACAGTAGCCTGCTGTTCCACCCGATGTAAAAAGCGTTCCGTAATTGTCTATTGCATATTTGTCGCCACTCGACAAAACACCAAGGATTATCTTTTCTTTTTTATCCGAAATGCTTAATCCTTGTTGCCTTCCGAAGCGATGCCATTCATCTGCTGTTGCAGGTTGTGGTTTTATGTCTCTTTTGGGATTGTCCAGAAACGTTTTATGTTTCTGTAAATAGTCAAAAGCCAGCGGGTATTGCTTCTGAATATCAGTGAGTGGAATAACATCAATACCTTTTTTCGTGTTTTGATAAGGATAAATAACCCTTGCATTAGGCTTGAAAGTCCTGTAAGTGTTTAGGTTGTCTTCGCCTGATGACGTTTGAAAATAGGGCTTTGTAATTCCTTTTTCAATTTTATAATCTACTCTTTTTTTGGAAAAATAATAATGTTTCGCATCTTCTTTCGTTGGAAGGAAGATGTAAATGTCATTAGCACTTGTTTGAATGCCATTAAAAATGTTTTCGCTGCCAACTAAATCAATCAGCTTAGAACTTTGGGCAACAATTTTTTTGTAGGCATTGGTTAATTCTGGTGGAACTAAAACCCAAACCTCATTATCCAATTCTTTCGTTTTCTTTGAAGCATATTTTACGGCTTCGGGTTTGCGAACTTTCCAACTTTTCAGGCTTTTGACTTCTGCATATTGAAATGATTCTTGCTGCGTTTTGTTTAAAATCAATAAACAAGTATAAGTCGTTTTATCCGCAAAAACCTGATTAGCACCAAACGAAACGATGGAATGTAAATAACCTTTCGTTGCAAGTTCTTCTCTTAATTTCTTACCTGCGCCAACCTTTGTAAACTTGCTTGGGACAATATAACCTAAAACTCCATCGTCATTAAGTAAGTTTATTCCTTGTTCAAGGAACAAGAAGTATTTGTCGAACTGCTTGTAAGCCGAAATGTAATTTGCTTTGTAAAGAGGTAATTCAAATGGTGTGATATTTTTCATATCTTCCGACTTCATATAAGGCGGATTGCCGATAATTACATCAAAACAAAGTTTTGAAAAATCAAACGGATTGATTTCAGTTTGATTTTTCTTTTCAACTTGTGTCGGGTTCAATAAACTGTTGCCAAAGAAAATATTGTTGGATAGGTCAGGTAAAACTGGTTTGCTGGTATTTGTTGAAGATGTGTTTTCGTCTTCTAAAAGTTTAAGCAGTAAGCCAAATTTTGCTGCTTCCACTGCATTATAGTCTTTATCAATTCCGTAAACACAATTCAACAAAAGCTCTCTCTTTATATTGAAAGGTAGTTTGTAGGTATTGATGCTGGTTTGAATGAGTTTTGTTTTGTCTGCTTTTAAATAGTAGTCAGTTAAAATGTCATTCAATAGCTGAAATAACTCCAATAAAAATGCACCTGAACCACAAGCAATATCTGCAAATTTCAGTTTTAGAATTTCCTTATCGGTCTTGCCTTTACATTTTGGCAAAACAGTATTCCGTAAAATATCATTGATGATAAATGTTGGTGTGGTTACAATATCCCTTTCAACATTTTCTGGTTTCTTTATCAATTCAACTGTTCCGTTTTCAACGGTCAATTTTTCGGATAAGGAAATTTCATAAATACTGCCTAAAATGTTTGATGAAAATACACTGAAAGAGTAAGGGCTTTCAGGATAATACAACTGTTTAATAATCGTCCAAAATGCCGAACTGATATTTTCTATAATTTTATCTTTGAGCAATTGGTCAAATAACCCTGAATCATAGCGTTTATCAGCTTGTTCAAATTTTTTGAAGAGTGCTTTGAAATCACTTGCATTGGCAAACTTTAGAAGCGTTTGATAATCTTCTAAGTTTCTATCCTCGCAAACACGCAAAAACAAAATCCTGTTCAAGTAACTTTGAACAATATCATTTAATTCCTGCTCTTTTATTTTAGGGTCATATTTGAAAATTTCACTACCCAATAATTTTCTCCACTCGTTGAATTGTTGTAGAAAAAGGATATCAATTGAGTATTCATCTAGTTTGGTTTCGATGGTTTGCCATTCGGTATCAAAGGCTCCTGAATAAACTGCGTCCTTGCCCAATAGCTTTTTAATTTCATCAAACTTGCTTTCGTATTCTGTGTAATGATATTTTTTGATTAATGCTTTGTTGTAATTATCTGCTTCATCAACTTTTACAGAAGTGTCGTATATGATCAGATATTCAAAGTTTGAAAGAACGGAAATTTTCAATTTAGCTGTAAAACCGTATCGCCTTACTTGTTTTGCCGTCTCGTTGTTCGCTTCGATTGATATACATGGCTTTTTTGCTTCCAAAAAGAATTTTCTTTCTGAAAATAAGCGAAATGAATAGTCTGGTTTTTTTGAGTGTTCGGAAGCATCTGCTTTTAATGCTTCTTCCAAAATCACTTCTCTTTCGTTAGTGGTTTTTCCTGCATTATTTTTTATATCCCAACCCAACAATTCAAAAAGAGGGTCTAAGAAATCACTGCGAAGTAACGTTTCGTTATACTTGTTCGTTAAGTAATATTTTCTGTCAGCCGAATATTTTTCTATGAGTTGTTTAATTGTCATTTTTTCTTGTTTGCTTTTAAATATTCAACTTTATCTTCTGCGACTTTCAGTGTGTCAAGATCAGCTTCTTCTTCCATTATCTTGGAAGCAAATTGGTCGCTTAGTAATTCTTTAATCAATATTTTTTCGTCTATTTCAAAGAATTTAGCAATCTGTTTTATTTGCTCTTTTGTTGGTTGTCGTTCGTTGCGTTCAATTTTCCCAAGCAAAGAAGTGTCAATGCCAATATGGCTTGCCACTCCTCTCAAAGAAAGCGATGCTCCTTCCCTTAATGCTCTTAGCTGTTCACCTATGGTTGCGATGCTCTTTTTCTTTGTCGTCATTTAGGTCGTAATTTGTCCAAAGATAGCAAAAGAAAATTTATAGGACAATTTTTGTCCACGGAATTTAGAGCCGGGATGCCCAACGGTACTACATTGTCGGGACTTGTAGCTAAGTGCGCTACGCATCGATTATGCGAATATACAAAAATAAATAAATTTTACAATATCGAGGATTGTGAGACGAAAGAAAATAAAAGGTTGGATATGAGCATATTCAACCGGACGATTTGGGAAGAGGGCATGGTGAGGCAACTGGAATTCTTGTATTTTCAACCGGAGTGCGGTTGCATAAGCCGCACTCCAGTTATTTGAGAGTTATCACAATGCCTCTTCCTTTTCAGTCGTGTGTCCGGGAAGGTCGGAAGCCTTGATAATGATTTTGTCGCCGTCCAAGGAGCTGTTTTCCGCAATGGCGGTGTAGATCCATTGGACGCTACCGGGCGCTTTCTGCGCCAAGCCCTGCTCCACGAGTGTGCCGTCGCTGTTCTGGATGGAGACGGACACCTCTTGAACGCTGAAATCGTCGGTGACGGTGACGGCAATGGTATCCCCGATTTTCCCCGTGTATTTCTCGAGGTTGACCTCGCTGATGTCGGGCGCATGGAAGAAATCGGCCACAGCCAGGTTGTAAGCTGATTTGCCCTTTGGGGCAGCTTTCTTGTAGGCTTCAGCGGTGTCAGGGTCTGCTATTGCCGACTTGGCATAGATTATTGCCTGCTGAAACTTTTTTTTGTGTGTTTTCTGTTCATTCGACAATTCCCCGGTGCGTTCCTTGGGTTTATTTGCAACGATGGTTTTTCCGTTGACGTTACGAAAGACGATCAGGTCGCCTACTTTCCCACTGAGTCCGTGGGTGATGACGTTGTTTTTGGATTCTGCCATAATTTCTAAAAGTTTTAATTAATAAATAAGGAAATTAATAGATTGGGGCATCATCATGCAGGATGTGCAGATATTCCCCTTTCTTGTTTTTTACTGCATATTTATTTGGTTTTGTTGCATATTATTCTATTTTTATTCATTTCAGCCCTTCTTTTCCTATATCGTAGCTCTATGGTGTCTGTATCGTGTCTGTATGCTATCCGTATGATGGCGTATTTATGGATATTTATTCAAAAAAATAAATATAGAAACAAAAGAAATACCCCTTTGAGATATTAACACATCCTCTTGTTGGGGATTTTCTCTGCCCGAAAGTTCGCTGTTAATTCTAAACGCAGCTCAAAACCTTTTAGAGGAGCTGAGAATCGTTTTAGACATAAATACAAAATATATTGCATATTTATATCTGGCAAATTTACTCCATTTTTTGATAAAACAATGAAATATCGTGAATGATAAATGTAAGAAGCCCGTAAAATGATTTAATTAAACATGGAGTATTGTATATTTATTGCAAGTTTGTGCATTCGTAACCATGTAAATTGATTCATGCCGAATACTGTTTCTCTGATTCGTTTTGTTTCAATAGCGGGCTAAGTTGGCAAAGGGAAATTTAAGATCTTGGCGATCTCTGCGTGAAAAACTTTGCGCCCTCTGCGTGAAAAAAATGCAATCCCACGCAAAGAAACAAAGTAAAAACACGCCGAGAACGCAAAGGGGGAATTTAAAACCTCTGCGTGCTTTGCGTCAAAAAAACAATAGTTTGTGTGGTATGGGATAGTTCGTTCTAGTGCGGTTTACTTTATCAATGTAAGCTCTTCTACTATTTCATCGTTTTGTCGCACGACCATTTTACGACCAGCCTTATTTTTGCCTAAGAACTCGAATGTCAGGTCATGCTCTTTAAGAAAGAACAATGTGGCAGTTTCAGGATATATTGTGAATTTTTTGCCATTCACAATTTGTATTAAGTTTTGGTTTCCCCTCTTAATCAGGACACTCGTCGAAGGCCCGTTGTATTGCCCGAGATAGGTGTCAAGAATTTTTGTGGGGACTTTGACCGCCTTCCTTTTGTTCAGGTAGGGTGCCGGCTTGTGGTCGTAGCTAAGGATACGTGTCATTTGCCATTTCCCATTTTGCTGTATCCAGGTATGTGTAAATTTTGCCCAACCATCCAGCCGTTCTTTCTTGCCCTTTTCCCATACGTAAAAATAGTGCTCTCCATTCAGAATAGCCCCATATACGCTATCTTGATTTTTCAGGAGGAAAACATGGATAGTGCTGTCAAGCGCCTCTCTCCGCAAACGGAAATCATCGCTGCAGAGATTCTTTTTGAACGATGAAACGATATTGTCCCTCCCTTTCGATAAACCATTCTTGTCATGATAAAACTCCACGTCATCCGTGTAAAAATCTCCTATAGTTGCAGTATCACAAGTGTTATAGGCAAGCCAAAACAGGCTATCCCTTGACAAAACAGACTTGATGGATTGGCTGTCAATGTTTTGAGCAAATAAATTGATTGCCCAAAAGAAAATAAATAAAGAGGAAAAAACAAGTTTGGCTCCCTTGGTTGTTATGGTGTTCATAATTATTCATTTTAATGTTGCGCAAATTATCCATTAAAGCTCAAAAAATCGAATTTGTGGACCATTCTTTTGTGTTGCACCCAACGTAGGAAGCTACACATCCGTCATTGGGTTTGTAATCCGACCACGGAATAACTATTTTTGGAGTAATTCTTTTAATATCTTTTTCCCCGGTTCATTCTGTGGGTTCATCTCCACGGACTTGTTATACATCAGGATGGCTTCCGGCTTTTTACCATTTTGCAATAATGCCTTGCCGTAGCTGTCATAAGTATTCCAGCTTTCCGGGTACAGAATTGTACACAACTTCAATGCCTCCAAGGCAGATTTGTAATGTTTATCATTTAGCAACTCAAGTCCGAGTTCATTAAGTTCCCGTTCATCCGCAAAATAATGTGCCGTGTCACTCTTAAGGAGGTTAAATTGAGTAATGGCTTCCTCTGGGCCTTCTGAATATAGTTTTTTTACATATGCCAAAAAGAGGGATTCCTTTTGCTTCATTTCCGGAAAATAATCTGTTTGGCTAAATATATTAAAACTTTCTTTGCAAGCTTTTCCAAAACCTGAACTTTCCATGTTATCCAATATGATAATGGTTCTTTGATGACTGAGATCACGCAGAAAAAAACTGAAAAAGCCTGGTTCTCTTCCTGTATGCATCACTATTTTTCCCGCGCTGCCATCTGCCGGCACAAACCAACCCAGCCCATATGCAGC
>DBTT01000032.1 GCA_002307185.1 Bacteroidales bacterium UBA1309 | reverse complement strand
GTTTAAAATAATAGCGGGTGGCCTGTTTTAAAGTCTGAGGTGTCGCGAGTCGCTGTTGTCGGGGTCCAGGGTTGTCCAGTCCTCCACGGAGGGCGACGATTCACCGGAGATTGAGCTGGCAATGGTGCTTTCCAGCGCCACATAATGCACGTTTACTTGCGGGGCAAGATAGGCCGGTTTCCCGTTTTCCGCATCAATGGAACCGCACCCTTCAGGCGAAGGGCGAACTTCCGTTTGTTTGTTAAGGATTTTTCTTTGTTCCATGCTTTCACTTGTTTTTTTAAATTAATGAATGTGTTCAATTGTGTAAAGAGGAGGAATGCACCTGCAAAGGCACGAGACGTGCCGGGCACACGGACGAAAGCCGCAGGCTTTTGGAAAAGCTTGCGGCGGTTGCCGTTTCGAGAAAAAGTGTTATATTTTAGGCGGGTGTGCGTTGGAAAAGCAGCTAGAACATGCAAGCTAAATCCGCTAAAAATCAACAGCCTGCCGATGAAAAGCATGCCGGAAAAACTGCCCGGAAACCGGGTGTTTGAACAAGGATAATATGGAGGTATGATCTTATCCAAGATGCGGATGTAAAATTTGGTTATGAACGCTTATTTTTTTCTAAAGATAGCTTATTCCTATACATGTAGGTTCTGCACCGCCCGCTGTTTCACTTATTTTAAAACAATGGATTGGCTTCCGGGGGAAGTTTCGGCAGATCGATAATATATATTTTATTTGCGTTATTGAAAAATGGAGGGAAGGAATCCGGGAGGTTTCCGTTATGTTTATTTAACTTTATTGCGGGGCCGAATTTTTAACTAACAATCTGCCCGAAAACGGTTGGCCGGGTGCCGCTCGCTGATGCTTGGGCCAGCATTGCCTCTTGCCGGTGAAGGCATCGGCGGCTTGTGGAAAAGACAGGCGAGCTATATGCTCTAAAAAAGGTATTGTGACACCTAACAATATATCTTTAATTTGCAAACAAGAACAGGTGCATTATTCTATATTTTCGGATGAAACACAAGCTCACATCTACAATTACTCTATAAACTCAAATCTATAATTATACCTTTGTTGCAACAAGCACATTCATTTTTACTAAAAAAATAAAACCCACCCTATGCAAATAAAAGGACAAGAAGCAGAACTCCTTTCACGCCTTCAGAAAGGAGATGAAAAGGCTTTTACGGAGTTATTTTATGCGTTTTATGACAAATTGTTTGGCTATGTATTAGGCATAACGCATTCGAAACTAACGGCTGAAGACATAACCCAAGAGGTGTTTTTGAAGGTTTGGCAAAATAAGGCGGAGATGGTAGATGTTGAAAACATCAATGCCCTGCTTTTTCGAATAACCCAAAATCGAGCCATCGATTATTTGAGAAAATCGGCCCGTGAGGTTTTGGCAGTAACTGCACATCTCGAATTAGAAAGCCCAAACAACGTTCCCGAACCCTTGGATTTGATAATTCAGGATGAGTTAAAAAGCCGAATATCCGAAGCCGTGGAGCACTTACCCCCTCAGCAAAAGAAAATATATATCTTGTACAAAGAACAAGGTATTAAACAAGACGAAATTGCCAGCCGATTAAACATTTCCCGTTCAACCGTTCAAAGCCACATGAAGCTTGCCATGACAAACATTCACAAATATTTGTCTTCTCATTATCCAGATCTACTGATTATAGCCATTTTAATCTCAATCTTGAAAAAGAATGTGTTTTTTTGAGATTTGACTGGATATTATTCATCCCCCAACGTCTTACTAATATAAAATGATGCACCGGATCGCTTACGCGATATTGGAAACAATCATTATTGCCCAAAAAAATGGAAAATAAAAAGATTCAAGAATTATTGGAAAAACACATTGCTTTTGATTGTGACCAATCCGAGCAAGAAGAATTGGCCAAGCTGATTGAGTCTATGAGTGACGACGACCTGAAGGCACAACTCTTCAAACTATATGAGCAGTATCGGCCGACCATCCACATTTCCAAAAAAGAAAAAAAACGCAAGTTAAAAGCGATTCTGAATGCACATGAACCAACAAGGGAAAAAGGAAGAAAGTCAATCAAATATTATAAAATCGCAGCAGCAGTGGCGGCTTCGGTTATAATTGTGTTTTCGCTGGGAATATTAACCCACAAACCGGAACACCGGGGTAAAGACCAAGCCATGGTATCTAAAGCAGGAATCGTCTCACCGGATCAGGCAACATCGTATATCCGCCACCTCACTTTGGCAGACGGCACAAACGTAATCCTAAAAGCAGGAAGCACCATTGGCCTCCCTCAAAAATTTGAAGGGAAGACACGTGAAGTGACTTTGAAAGGTGAAGCCTATTTTGATGTGAAACATATCAAAACGCAACCATTTATTATCCACACTGGCATTGTGAAAACAACCGTGCTGGGGACTGCTTTCAACATCAAGGCTTGGCCAAACCAAAAAGACTTGATCGTTTCGGTGAGACGAGGAAAAGTGCGGGTGGAGGATGACAAGAAGGTGTTGGCTATTTTAGTCAGAAACGAGCAATTGAATTACAACAGTGATGAAGATCAGAAATTTGTGAAAAAGGTGGAAGCAGAAAAAATCATTACCGATTGGACTAAACAGGACATGATGTTCGATCACGTCACCTTGGGATCAATCGCCCACGTGCTTGAAAACAGATACGGAGTGAACATAACGATAACAAATTCGCAGCTGTCGAACTCAAAAATAGTATCCAGTTTCAGTGGAACAGAGTCGCTGGAAAATATACTGGAAGTGCTTTGTGAAATTAATCCGAACACTCGTTTCGAAATGAAAAAGAAAGAAATTATAATTTCGAATAAATAGTAATGCTCAAAAATAAAAAAAGGTCTGAAAGTAAAAAGATGAATCCGGATTCCCGAAACAAAAACCAAGCCCAATATAATAATAAAACCCGAGCCTTGGGGAATCTTTAGCTACTTAAAACAATTAGAATATTAACCGAACACAAAGATATGGGAATGAAAATCATACTGCAACCGTTTTGGAGACTGTCGTTAGATAGATGTTGCCGTGTTGCCTCGCCATGCGTGTCTTTTTCACAAAGAGCAAAACGGAGACAGCAGAGAAGCATCGTGCTTCTAGCACTCCTCCTGATCCATTCATTTGGAATTCAAGCTCAAACCTTAAGCAGCAGAGTCACGTATGAGTTAAAAGACAAGTCGCTAGATGAAGGATTACAACTCCTGGGGCGCTTATCAAAATACAAAATAGCCTACTCGGTGGAGCAGGTGGCCAAGTACAAAAACATAACAATTGAGAAAGCGCAACGTTCCGTAGAAACTACGTTAGGCCTGTTGCTGTCAAAGACAAATCTAACCTATAAGGTAAAAGTTAAAACTCTTTTGATAGTGGAAAAAGGCACCGTCCAAGGGATTCTGGATGACAACCCTCAGAATTCAACGGCAAGGCAAATCTCCGGGGTTGTAACCAATGGCGACAACGAGCCCTTGCCAGGAGTGACCATCCGCATAAACAACACTTCGCAAGGAACGGTTACCGATGCGGACGGCAGATACAGCATCGACACAAACAAGGGAGACGTATTAATTTATTCATTTATTGGATACCAAGCTACCTGGCAAAGAATTTCAGACAGAACCATTTACAATATCCAACTATATAAAGACACAAAATCACTTGATGAGGTGCAGGTTATCGGTTACGGAACGACGACCAAAAGGCTCAACACGAGTTCTATCAGTTCTATCACATCCCAACAGATAAGCACGCAGACAATCACCAATCCCCTTCTTGCCTTGCAGGCGCGTACCCCTGGTGTGCAGATCACGCAAGACAACGGCTTGCCAGGGTCAAGGGTACGGGTCAATATCCGTGGAACTTCTTCTATTGGATATGCGGGGTCGATTCCGTTGTATGTGATAGATGGTGTTCCCTTTACTTTGTCGAGCGGCTCAACAGGTTCTAGTGCTGATAACCTGAATGCGTATGGCATATACGGCCCAGAAGGCGGAATTAGCCCCTTGAGCATGATTACCCCCGACGACATAGAGCGGATTGATGTGCTGAAAGATGCTGATGCCACGGCTATCTACGGCTCACGAGGATCCAACGGCGTGGTGCTGATTACCACAAGGAAAGGATCACATGGGAAAACAGAGGTCAACATCAACGTGAACCATGGCATAGGCAAAGTAGGACATTTCATACCGATGATGAATACTGCCGAATATTTGGAGATGCGGACAGAGGCTTTTGCCAATGCAGGGGAGACCCCGACAACTTCCAATGCCAAAGATTTGACTACATGGGATCAAGCCTCATATACCGACTGGCAAAAGTGGCTGTTGGGAGGTAGCGCCCAAACCACCAATGCTACCGCAACTATTTCGGGGGGCAATGCGCAAAACCGTTTTTTATTGACTACGACTTATCACAAGGAGGGAACTGTGTTTTCAGGAAATTACGGGGCGAACTCTTTTTCAGGTCGTCTCAATGCTGGACATACAAGTCGGAATGGACGTTTTATTGTCAATTCTTCAGCGGCCTACTCTTCCCGGAACAACAAACTGCCGGGAATGGATATGGCTATCCTATACAACCTACCTCCCAACTACTCGCTCTACAATAGTGATGGAAGTTGGAACTGGGATATAACGAACCCTTTGTCCTATCTGGCACAAAAATACAATGCCAAGACCAGCAACTTTATGGGTAATGCAGATTTTAGTTACGAAGCAGTAAAAGGGTTGAAACTGAAAGCAACCCTGGGATACTCCAAGACAGGGGTAACCCAGACGAAAACCAACCCGGCTAGCTCCCAAAATCCATCGGGAACGACCACCAGCACACTTAATTATGCCGATAACCAGAATGAAAACTACATTGTGGAACCACAAGCAGAATATAAAACCCTTCTTTACGGCGGGAATTTACTGGTTTTAGTAGGAACCAGCTATCAAGAAACAAAGGCTACAGGTGTGAGCCTGACTGGCTCAGGGTACAGTAATGAGAACCTGATCAATTCACTGACTGCAGCGTCTTCAGTAACAGTGAGCAGCAACAATAATTCAATTTACCGATACAAAGCATTATTTGGCAAACTGAATTACGACTGGAAGCAGAAGTATATCGTTAACGGCACGGTACGACGTGATGGTTCTTCGCGTTTCGGGGAGGATCATCGCTTTGGCATCTTTGGAGCACTTGGCTTGGCATGGATTTTTACGCAAGAAAACTTCATGAAAAACCAGCATGTACTAAGCTTCGGGAAACTACGCACCAGTTACGGTATTACCGGCAATGATCAGATTCCCAATTATCAATATCAAGGCCTGTATTCAATAGCTGGTACTTATTTTAATTACGAAGGATCTACAGTCTTGTACCCCTCTTCTATCTCCAACTCGGATTTGCATTGGGAGGTACTGAAAAAGTTGGATGTAGCCCTGGAGCTTGGATTCTTGAACGATCGCATTCTCTTCACCACCAACTATTACCGCAACCGATCGTCCGATATTTTGGGATACTATACATTGCCCTATCAAACTGGTGCTACTTCTTATATCCGTAATCTTCCGGCGGTAGTACAAAACCGGGGATGGGAATTGGAATTGAGAACGGTTAATGCGGACTTGAAGGACTTCAAATGGACAAGTTCCTTGAATTTGACCATCAATCGCAACAAACTGCTTTCGTTCCAGAATCTTGAAACCTCTTCTTATACCAACACTTATACGGTTGGATATTCCATTGAAGTCCCTCTTTTATACCATTTCACTGGAATAGATAAAGCTACGGGACTGCCTACCTTGCAAGACGTTAATGACGACGGCAGCCTGACCTCAGCAGGGGATTATTTGCCTGCAAATGCAGGACATCCTTTCTACGGAGGATTGAGCAATAGCTTGACCTACAAAAGCCTTCAATTAGATTTCACCTTTCAGTTCAACCACCGGATGGGATGGGTGAATAATACTTTACGTGCGACATCCGAAGCGTTCGGATATTCCTATACCAACCAAAGTGAAGCTGCTGTCAATCGTTGGAGACAGGCTGATGACGATGCTCTTTACGCTAAAGCTACTACATCTTCTTCTTATACAACACTGTATTCAAGGTATTTATATTCGTCGGATGCCAATTGGGGCGATGCTTCGTACATTAAGCTCAAAACGGTTAGCCTCAATTACCATCTTCCAAAAAGCTGGCTGTCCAAAGTCGGTCTCACTGCGGCTACAGTTTATCTGCAAGGTCAGAACCTCTTTACTTGGGCAAAACAAAATTACAATTTTGATACGGAAACATCATATACGGCAACGGCTTCAATAACCTCATCATCAGGCAATGTGAATGACAGCAACACATTTACACCTCCTTTGAGAACTATTGTGGTTGGACTTAATATTACTTTTTGAAAATCAGATCAAAGTGTCATAGCATGAAAAAGATTCAAAATATCCATATCCTTTACTTTTTAGTAGGTTTTATGTCGGTTGTTAGCTTGTACTCTTGTGACAGTTATGTGGATGTAGGTGTTTCCTCATCCCAATTATCCATTGAGAATACCTATAGCACCGATGCTTCTGCAACGAGCGCCGTGCTGGGATTATACTCTTATACTCCTCTAAGATACATTATGTATTACTGTTGGACGAGCGATGGCCTGTATGCCGATGAATTGCAATACCCTTCAGGTAGTAGCTCTACCTACACAGAACTAGCGCAATCGGTAGCATCCTCTACAAATTCCAACATCACAGTTGTATGGTGGCAGGCTTATACTCTGAATCGCTATGCCAATCTCGCGATTCAGGGTGTGACTAATTCTACCAGTTTATCCGATTCGGTTAGATCCCGCTTGTTGGGGGAAGCCAAATTTTTCAGGGCTTACGCCTATTTTCAGTTAGTCAGCCATTTTGGCGGCGTGCCTTTGGCACTCTCTCCAACAGAACTCGACAATGCGTATCTCTCACGTTCCTCTGCCGATTCAGTCTGGTCGCAGGTTATTGCCGACCTTAAGGATGCCGAAAGCCTCTTGCCTGCTAAATACAACACGACCTTGCGGACACGTGCCAACAAGTATGCCGCTTCGGCATTACTGGCTAAGGCTTATCTCTACACGGACGACTACGCTAATGCGGAGACTGAGGCTTCCAAGGTAATTGAAGCCACCGATGTTGCCTATAGCTTACCGGCTTTGAGTTCGGCTCTGCTTAATACCAGTTCGGAAGTAATTTTACAAGCTGCCACTTATTATGGCAATGCTTATATTGCATCTTCTTATCGCACAACATCTTCCACAGCTGTTCCAACATACGTGCTCTATCCCGGTTTTATCAACTCGTTTGAATCTAATGATCAACGGAGAACTGCTTGGGTGGATTCGGTTACGTCTTCTGGCACCACATATTATAAAATCAATAAATTTAGATATACTTCCTATACTGCTTCGGTGAACCAGTATGATCTTTTGTTACGCTTAGCGGAAGTTTACCTGATCCGTTCCGAAGCTAGGGCGCAACTAGGAACTGATTTGACGGGGGCGCAATCCGACCTGAATCAAGTTCGCAACCGCGCGGGCCTCAGCAATACCTCCGCTACTTCCCAATCGGCTTTGTTGACAGCCATCGCACAGGAACGAAAAGTAGAACTATTTGGGGAAGGACATCGCTGGTTGGATCTGAAACGCACCAATGCGGCAGATGCCTTAATTGGGGAGTTAAAACCAACGACATGGAAGTCCACAGCCATATTATGGCCGATTCCAGCATCTCAAATTGACCTGAACTCAAATCTCACCCAAAATCCCGGTTATGAATGAAGAAGGTATCTTTTTGGTTTTGTACAAAAGCCTCACAAAGCTTCTGTTTTTCAAAAACCTCCGGGATATATAGAATTGAAAATTTTTAAACGTTAGTCCACAATGCACTCAAATAATCATATTGAATATTTCATGAAGACAAAATTTGTTTTTATCATTCTTTTATCGCCAGTTTTCCTATTTGCTCAAGAAGTCAATTATACTATTCGAGGTAAGATCGGGTTGTTAAATGCCCCATCCAAAGTTTATCTTAGGTATAACGATGAATGGCAAGACTCTACGGTGTTTCAAAATGGCAATTTCAAGCTGAAAGGACAGGTATCAAATCCTATTCAGGCACTTTTGTTTTTAGATTATAGTGGAGTAGGATCAAAACACCTCACATTGTCTAATGCCGAATATATTGAGGTTTACCTTGAAAATGCTGAGATATTTATCAAAGGCAAAGACTCGTTGAATAATGCCATCGTGGAGGGAGGAGTTCTTAACAAAGATTACCAATCTTATTTGAAGTTGATTGCACCAACTCTGATTGCACGAAAGCTTCTGAATAGCGAATATTCTAAAGCATCAAATGAAAAGCGAAGCACGAAGGAGTTCCAAGAAGAATTAAGCACGAGATTTCAGGCAATCATGGATGAAACCTCGAAAGTGCAGGCACAATACATAAAATCATATCCGAATAGTTTGGTCTCTTTGGATCTGCTGAAAGATCTGGGCAGATCAACAAGTGACATTTCATCATTGGAACTCTTATTTAATGGATTCTCGACAACAGTCCGTAATTCTGTTGCCGGAAAAGCCTATGCTTCTGAAATTGAAAATCGCAAAAGGCTTGTTGTCGGTGGAATAGCTCCCGATTTTTCGCAGCCAGACACGCAAAAGCGAGTTGTAAAATTATCGGATTTTAAAGGACAATATGTACTAATCGATTTTTGGGCTTCATGGTGCAAACCATGCCGTAACGAAAATCCTAATGTGGCAAAAGCGTATAATCAGTATAAGAACAAAGGCTTTACGGTTTTAGGAGTGTCTCTTGATTCGGAAAAGCAGAGAGAAGCTTGGTTAAAAGCTATTGTTGATGACCAGTTGCCATGGACTCAGGTATCCGATTTAAGAGGTTGGAAAAACGAAGTAGCCCAGCTATACATGATTCGTTCTATCCCTCAAAATTTCCTGATCGATCCTGCCGGTAAGATTATTGCCAAAAATCTTCGTGGCCAAGAACTGAATAGAACTTTGGAAGAAATATTCAAGTAAACGATTTCTATTTTAACAAACTTGAAATTACTGAGAGTAGCACTGAAAGTTTTCTCTCGGTTCAACTGAACAAATTATGTTTTACAAACAAATCACAACCCATTCTTCATGTATTCTTGCAAGCCATATTACAGATAACCAGTTTATTGGGATGAAAAAATTGTGGCTGAAAAAATATTCTTTCCAAAAACAACTATCCTTTGCATATATCGCTCAACAACCACGACAAAAGGATACTGTTACGGATTATCGAACAATCGCAAGCAAAGTTAATCATAGACAAAATGAGCATCCATGAAGAATTAAGCAAGGGAAAACCTATAAGGGCAAACTGCGCGATAAGGCGAATGCTATCTCATAATGAATGAAATAAAATCCGAACTTCCTCTTTTATTAGCACAACAACTACTACACAAAGTGATCTGACGCTCACCCCTACAAAACTGCACGGGGGTGATGCGGTTCAGATTAGAAAGATCCTAAAGAAAATTACAACAATGAAAATTTAAGTGGAGAAATTGCCTAGATAGACCTGTGTTCGACGTAAAAATCAAACCAATGCAATTTTCCACTCGCAGGTATTACACCACCAGAATCTCGTTTGGAATCAAATCTCCATCGACTAATGAGAAAGCCTTCACAACGGGTTGCTCTGCCGCCAAAGACACAATAAGGTAAGATACATTTGGGTCGAAAGCCAAGCGTTTGTCCTCTTCCGATGGGCGGGCGGGGGTTGCAGGGTGGCTGTGGTAGTTGGCTATAATTTTTTGCCCCTCCGCACGGGCCGACTTCAAGACTTGAAATTGCTCGCGCGGATCGAACGAAAAATGCTCGGGGCTATGATCGACATTGGTCAGGGGATATTGCTTCTGCACCGTGTCTCCCAATCCAGTCAGCAAACCACACGCCTCGTTGGGCAATTCTGCTTTTGCCTGGGCGATGATGCCGTCAATGATATGTTGCGGAATTTTTATCATTCTCTATTATTTACTTTTCAATTCGCACACAGCTTGTTCTGATTCCACCAATTCGGTGATGGTAGGATGTTCGCCACAAACAGGACACTTCTTGTTCGGTTTCAGGTTTACTGTGCGAAAATTCATAGTTTTTGCATTGAAAGTCAACAAACGGTTGGTCAACAAGTCACCCGCACCGGTCAAATACTTCAACACTTCGGCTGCCTGAATTGTTCCCAACATCCCTGCAATAGCACCCAAGACTCCGGCTTGCGAACAAGTAGGTACGGCATTGGGTGGCGGTGGGCTATGAAAGGCACAACGATAACAAGCTGTTCCTGGAAGATGAGTCAATGTTTGGCCATCGAAACGAAGGATACCACCGTGTGAGAATGGTTTTCCGGCGAGTACACAGGCATCATTTATCAGAAATTTCACGGGAAAATTGTCGGTGCCGTCCACTATAAAATCATAGTCCTGGATGATGTCGAAGGCATTTTCCGCCGTAAAGAATTCGTGGTAAGTGACAACCTTCACGTCGGGATTGATCTGGTTGATTTTTTCTTTGGCCGATTCCACTTTCGGCTTGCCTACATCTGGCGTGAAATGAATAACTTGCCTTTGCAAATTGCTCAAGTCCACCACATCGCCGTCGATAACCCCAAGAGTGCCAACTCCGGCCGCAGCCAAATAGAGCAGGATAGGCGCACCAAGACCTCCGGCACCAATCACCAGCACTTTGCCGTTGAGAATTTTCTCCTGGCCTTCCACCCCGATGTCTTGCAACAAGATGTGCCGGCTATAGCGTTCAATTTGTTCACCCGTAAAGTCCATCAGCAACCTCCTCCCATGAAGTATAAAAAGTCAATTTCGTCCCCTTCTTTTAATTCTGTTGTTTCAAAATCTTGACGTTCGAGGAATTCTCCATTAAGTTGAACGGAGACCATATCAGGTTGAAGCACATTGTTTAATTTAATCAAACCTGTAACTGTCAGAGGAAAAGTCACCTCTTGCGATTCGTCATTCACCTTTATCTTACTCATATTTCAAATTTTAAGCTACCCAATAAGAAAATATACCATCCGCCACTACCCCATTCAGTTGTTGGTGTATTCGGATCCTTGATTTATTTCTTTTTTATTACTACTTTCCAATAATCACCTACCTGAACCTGCTCAACAACCTGGTGCCCTTCGCCTCGAACAGAACCTGGAACATTGTTGATCGGTTGTCCGTCATCGAGCCAGATTTCGAGTATTTCACCTGATTGCATGGGCGACAACTGTATTTTTGTTTGCACAAAGTTCATCGGACAAGCAACACCTCTCAGATCCTTGAATTTCGGCTCATTTGGTTTCATCACCTCTCTTGCATCCACAGTTGGAGCTTGCTCTTCGACCTTCACCTTCAGTTGCACATTCTTGAATTGCAAAGAATCATCCATGTTCTTGTACAACTCCGTTACGGCATCACTCAAGGCATAGATTTCGTCTTTTTTTGTTTCAAAGTTGAAATCCTTATTCTCCCGGCCAATGGTTACAATCTGCCTGAATTTTTCATCGACAAAGCCAAAGTCAATAAAACTCTTCAAAAACAGGCTAAACACGTCTTCCGTATTCTTGGGCTCAACACCGCGGGTAACAAGCAACATCCGTGACGCAGAGAACAAAATTTCATACAACAACAGGTTTCGCCTTGCCGTATCGGTCTCTTTTTCAAGAACCGCTTTCGTGCTGTTGATTATATTTTGATCAACATCAATCATATCGAACAGGCCTGCCGAACATTCGGCTGTTCCCCGATTCACGATGCTGAATAGCGTTTCCGCACCCCAATCAAAATAATAATTCTTATCGTCTTCGAAAGGTGGAACAGCTTTGAAATCAGCCAAAAGTAATTGGGCAATCTCCTTACCTTCAGTCAAAAGGAATTGTTGTAAAGATTGATATTTTTCTTGAGTTTGCAGATAGGAATCCAAAAGTTTAACAACAAATTGAGGAATATCCCTTGAACTGATGTTCCCAACAGCTTCGGCAAATTTAGGTGATTGATCTCTGTTTGCTCCCAAATAGACCTGATAACCCGGATAGACTCTATCGTTGCGGAGAATTTTCCCCGAAAAGCCAATGTCGGCCCACAATTGTTGGCCACAGGAATTGGGGCATCCCGAAATGTGAATTCTGGTTTCCTGCAGCTTATCGAGATCAAGATTGCTTTTTACAAGTTCTTTCCGGATTGCCTTTGCCAGCCCTTTCGACAAACCGATGCCCAAACGGCAAGTGTCGGCTCCCGTGCAGGAAACAATGTTGTTGATCAAAGTAGGCAAATAGATATCTGGAAATAAATCACTCAAAACCAAATACAATTCAGGCAATGCCTCATCGGGAATATTCCTCAGGCGGATGCTTTGAGTGGTCGTAAAACGAAGGGTGTAGTCGCCAAACTTGTCCACAAAATGGAGAAGCTTTTGAAACTTCTGGACGAAATCTTCGTCATCGACAGGAATATTTCCTAACAAAAACGGAACGAGAATGGTATTGTATTTGTCTTGTTTCTGAGGAGAAACATATCTTTTGAGCCACAACGGGTAATTTTGGTCCAAAGTTTGGGCCACCGGTTGGTATGCGATGGTCGGTCTTTTGTCAAAATCAGGATCAACGAGGAATGGCTCGGTGATTTCTTTCTTCAAGTTGTAGTAATACTCTTGGATCAAGCGAATCGTCTCCTGTTCGCCCAACTTGTAGAATACGAAACGCAATCTCGCCTTGTGGCGGTTTTTACGATTGCCATAGTCGGAGAAGAATTTCTTCAATGATTCCGCCAAGATATATAAATCTGTAGCCGGAATAAAATCAAAAAGTTTCCATCCGGTTGTTGGCTTTGCTCCGGCTCCACCTCCGGCATACACCAAGAAACCCTTTTCTCCGTCTTTGACTTTGGCTACAAAGCCGATGTCATTCACGGCAGCATACCCAATTTGTTTGTCATTCGAAGAAAAGGCAATTTTCATTTTACGGGGCAAGAGGTAGGAATCCGCTTCCGCTATCAGCAAGGTGGTTAAATCCATTGCATAGGGAGTGGCGTCAAATTGTTCTGAAGAATCGATTCCGCTGAATTCGGAAACGATGATGTTTCGTATGGTGTTACCGCCGCCACCTTTTGTGCTTAGGCCAATCTTTTGTAGATCGTGAAGGACGAGCTCCACCTCATCCAAATCCAGGTTTTGAATCTGAATTTCCTGACGAGTGGTAATGTGCAAAAGATTGGAACGGTGCCTGCGGGCAATTTCAATTATTTCAAGAAGTTGTTTTGGATAAATCACACCGCCGGTTGTTCGCACACGGGACATGTAAACATCGTCCTGACGTTGTTCGTAAATACCCATCGGCACACGAAAAGCTTTGAATTGTACGGATTCAATTTTCTTTTCTTGGTAGTCTTTGACCAACGAAGCGAATTTTTCAATATCCGCCTCTAATGTTTCGGGCAATTTATACATGGGAAAAATGTTATAGCAAGTAAGTTATAATTCGAATTGGGAGAGTTCGGGAATCAGCTAAAGACTCCCGACAAATATTCTTTGGTGAGCTGGTGTTTCGGGTTATGAAACAATTCTTTGGCAGAACCTGTTTCTATAATTTCGCCCAAATAGATGAAAATCACGTGGTCGGCGATGCGCAAAGCTTGGCGAAGTGTGTGTGTAACCAAAATCACGCCATATTTTTCTTTTAATTTTACAAACATGTCCTCGATGTGACGGCTGGAAATGGGGTCCAAAGCAGATGTGGACTCATCGCCAAGAATAAACTGCGGCTTCACTGCTAATCCCCGAGCCAGACAAAGCCGCTGTTGCTGTCCAATGGAGAGGCTTGAGGCGGGAGAATTGAGGCGGTCTTTCACCTCTTCCCAAAGTCCGGCTGCCTTTAGATTTTCTTCAACAATCCCTACAAGTTGCTTTTTTTGCCTGATGCCATGGATTTTGCACCCATAAGCAACATTGTCGAATATGGACATCGGAAGTGGCGTGGGACGTTGAGACAGCAAACCCATTTTTTTGCGGATGTGGGTCACTTCTACATTTTTGCCGTAGATATTCTCCCCACCAATATTGATTTCACCATCTACTTTCACATGTTCATTGTCATCAATAAGGCGGTTGATTGTTTTCAGCAATGTGGATTTTCCACAGCCAGATGGCCCGATGATGCAGGTTATTTTGTTGTTCGGGATTTCCAAATTGATATTCTTCAAAATATGGTTGCTACCAATATGTACGTTCAATGCGCTGATCTTTATCTCAGTACCCAAGTTATCTGCATCCGTGAAGGTTGTAGATTTTGGACTTTCCAAAGCAACTGCTGAACTGAATAAGCCGCGAAAAATAGAAGGTGCTGCAATCATAACTATTTGTTTTTTGTGACCGAACAAAGTTACGCTGATTCAAAAACAAGGGAAATACCATATTTGCGGTATATTGCCTTGCCGGAGAAATGTTATTATATATTGACGGTTCTTTCTCCGGTCCGCAAAGTGGAACAATTCAATGCTGTTCGCACAAAGGACTACAATTATAGCCTATCCGACAAAACCGACCTAAACGAAACCTATAAAAACAAAGCCATAGCCAATTATCAGACTCGGGCTGCCTTGTTAGCCAACCGAAAGCATAATTAACTGTTAATTGTTAAAAAGAGGGTTTCCCGCTTACTCAAAATTCACATTTTTGTAATACCAAGTTAACCAACGGCAAACCGGCGACACATATCTTTGCAGAAAGTTTTCTAATGGAAAATAAAGTAATGGAAAATACTGAATTGAAGCATTCCATAACACAAACTCAAAGGTTATTGAAAGGATCAAAATCTTTTTCATAATAAATCATTTTTCGACCATATCTTGTTACTATTGTAATTAATTGGATAAATATTGATTGTTGATAAAGAAACAATCAATATTTTTTCATGTAGCCACCTCGTTTTTTTGATCCTAAGCCAAAAATCTTTAGTTTTGCATGAAAGAATATATTGACCTTGAGAGATACGACCGAAAGCGACGAAGAACTATTACTTCGTTTTAAGAAAACCGGCAATAGTGATTATTTCGGACAGCTTTATAACCGCTACATTCCATTGATTTATGGACTAAGTCTGAAATATCTCCAAAATACCGAACTCGCACAGGATGCCGTAATGGACATTTTTGAAGATTTACTCCCCAAAATTGCCAATTACGAAATCCGTGAGTTTCGTACGTGGATATATAGCGTTGCAAAGAACCATGCTTTCCATGCGCTAAATGATTCAAAATTAACCAAAACAATGGAAATCATCCCCGAGATTGTGGAATCGGACGACATTATCTCTCTATTTGAAGAAGAAGAAACAAACGAGGCACACAGGAAAGCTCTTTATGGCTGCATGGAGCAACTGCCGGATGTTCAAAGGGATGCGATCCGAATGTTTTTTTTGGAAGATATGTCTTATGCTGACATTGTTGAAACAACTGGTTTCCAGCTTAAAAGCATCAAAAGCCATATACAAAACGGCAAACGCAACCTGCGGATCTGCTTGGATAAAAAACTGAAACGATGAATATCCTGGATTACATAAAAGGGTCAAAAAAAGGCAAATCGGCGCAAAAATTTGAACAACAATTGATGCGCGACCCGTTCCTTGCGGAAGCCATGGAAGGCTATGAAAAGGTGAAAGGAAATCACAGCCTGATTATTGCCAGGCTGCAGAAACAGGTTTCCAAAAAGGCAAAAAGAAAAAGATTCCGCCACCCGATGTTTATCTGGTCAACCATTACTTCGGCGGTGGCCATCGTGGCATTTATCGCCTTCTTTTTCCTCGGCGGATTCCACCTACATTTCCGTGGTCAAAAGCAACTTGGGGTAAGCGGTAAGCCAGCGCCCTACAGCCACGATTCGGCGACTACCATGGAGGCTTCACCAATCACCTCAGCCAACGATACGATAAGATGCATCGACATGTCCAAAAACGGGAAAGAAGCTGTTGGCAGAAAACCAATTATCCAACCCCTAGCAAAGGACAAACGAGCGACACGCAAAAGCTCAATTGCCCAAAGCAAAAATTATGAAAAGGGAGCTTCAACAACGGCTGAAAAGAAAACACCATCGCAAAATGCCGCTAAATATCCGAACATCCCGAACCTGCCCCTAATGAAAACAGACAATGCCGAACCGACCGAAATATCCGGAACAGTGACGGATGCAAAGGGAAACCCATTGGTTGGTGTCAAAATAACCACAGGCAATAGCCCTGACATACACACAGATATCCGTGGAAGATTCACGTTGAAAAATGTGTTAAAAGGTCAACTAATTTCATTCTCATATATTGGATTCAAATCGGAAGAGATAGCCGTTTCGGAAGAAACGGATCAGCTTTTCAACGTGGTAATCTTGAATGAAAATAATGACCTCCTGTCGCAACAAGTGATTATCAGCAAGGACAAGTGGAAAAGCCCAAACTCAAAAAAAGCCGTGCAAAGGGCAAGTCCCGCCATTGGACTCAAATCTTACCAAAGCTATATAGAAAAAAACAAGGTGAAAGCTACCAGTGACGGCTGCAAAGATAAAAAGGGCAAGGTGAAAGTGGCTTTTTCAACCGATGAAAACGGCCGTCCATACAACATTCGTGTCCTGCAAAAGCTTTGCACGGAATACGATTGCCAAACAATCACCTTGATAAATAACGGACCGGCCTGGACAGCCGATTGCGAAGAGGTGGAATACGAGGTGAAATACTAAAAGCTACTCATAGTCTTTTGGCAACACAACAATTTTGGCGAGGATTTCCCCTTTCGTACCATAATATTCATAGTAGAACACCACTTTTAATTTGCGGAGATAGGCCATGTCTTCTGCAGACTTGATGCCGTTGGCTATAAAGCTTTTCCGATCTTCTTCAAATTGATTTTTATCAAAAGAAGCGGGATCAAGCAATGCCAATGTATATTTATAAACAAGAATTTTATTGGGTAACGAATACACCGAATCCAATTGGGTGTCGTCCGAAATTTTCATCGGACAATGCGCATTGTAAGAATTGGCTATGTTTTTTAGCTCTTCGTCCGCCTTCTTATTGCTTGAGCAACTCAAGATCAGAAAGGAGAAGGAGAGAAAGGATAGAATACGAAAAAACTGTTTCATGTAGGGTGTAATTATTAAATGGCAAACGTTTCAGCTGGAAAATTAATCAAAAAGGAAATGAAAAGCAATTCTAAACGTCAAAAATACATAAATCATCCCCCTTTATTTCGTCTTTAACTATTATTATCTACATTTGCAATGTTAACTCCTTCTTGTAAGGTTATCTCGAACAGAATTTATTAATCATTTTTATGAGGAAACTATTTATGTTGCCAATAGCTTGGTTATTGGCTTTATCTATTCAAGCGCAAGTGCCTACGGACACAGTCAAGACTGAGGGCTACAAATTCACCGTGGTCAAAAAAAATCCAATCACATCGATTAAAAATCAAGCAAGTAGCGGCACATGCTGGAGCTTCTCGGGCATAGCCTTTTTGGAATCGGAATTGATTAAAGCCGGCAAAGGGCAACTCGATTTGTCAGAAATGTATATTGTGCGACGTAATTACGAAGACAAAGCACAAAAATATGTGCGCCTTTCGGGAAATTTGAATTTTGCCCAAGGGGGGTCGTTTGAAGATGTTGTGGGCACGTTGAACGAATATGGCTTATTGCCCGAAGAATCCTATGCAGGACTCAACTACGGCGAAGCCAAACATAAGCATGGAGAATTGGAAAACGTATTAACAGCCTATGTGAAAGCTGTTATCGAGAACAAAAACAAGACTCTTTCCACAGCTTGGTACAACGGGTTCAAAGGTATTTTGGATGCGTATCTTGGTGTTTTGCCAACAACGGTTACTGTTGGAGGAAAAGCCTTGACTCCACAAGCTTATGCACAATCATTGGGATTGAAAGCAGAAAACTATGTTTCCTTAACTTCGTTCACCCACCATCCTTTTTATTCGCAATTTGCCATTGAAGTTCCCGACAACTGGCGCTGGGCGCAATCCTATAATTTGCCGTTGGATGAATTTATCCAAACTATCGACAATGCGCTCGAAAATGGATACACTGTCCTTTGGGGTTCGGATGTGAGTGAAACGGGATTCACCAGAAACGGAATTGGCGTGATTCCTGATGAAAATGCCACTGAAAACATCGGATCAGATCAAGCTAATTGGCTGGGCCTTAGCCAAGCTGAAAAGACAAACGCACTCCGTAAAAAGATAGAAGAAGGTCCCGTTAAAGAGCGCATCATAGACCAGTCGATACGCCAAAAAGGATATGATAACTATGAAACTACAGACGACCACGGCATGCAAATCTACGGAATTGCCAAGGATCAAAACGGCACAAAATATTATATGGTAAAAAATTCCTGGGGCGAAACAGGAAAATACAAAGGGTTTTGGTATGTTTCTGAAACATTCGTACGCTACAAAACGATGAATGTCACGATCAACAAAAATGCCCTCCCAAAAGAGATTAAGAAAAAGCTGAATATCCAGTAATAAAATATATACAAAAAATAGGATTCCCCCGATTTCTTTTGCCAACAAGCTAAACAGAAATCGGGGGGAAGTTTTTTTTATAATATATTCATTTCGCACAACCTTCGGAGGCGTCGCTTAACAATTGCTGGATAAAATCAACTTATTTTCAGAAGTTTCCTCTATATAGCCAACGGTTATTATTTTGTTAACCAGATCGATCTGGGTATCATCAAGCGCATCTGGCTTGACGATAGTTTTCATACTTCAATTACAGCCTTTAGCAATTCAGGAACCTCAATGTCCTCACATTTTATGGTATCCAATTTGGCCTTTCCAACGTCGGTGAGGGTGAAATACATCTGACGCTTGTCGTCTTTGCCGATATTCCGTTTCACCAGCCCTTTTTTTTCTACAGACTTAATCACCTTAGACGTGTTTGAGTTGGTTAGCCCCAATACTTCAGCTAATTCACTTGACGAATATTTATTCCCGTTAAGGCTACACAGCAGCATACCCTCGTTGAGGCAAATATCATATTTGTCCTCGAAACCTGCCTCAAACGTAGCTATTGAACGATAAATATCTCGAATTCTGCACAAGGTTTTTTCCTGACCTTTCTCCATAATAGTGTCTTTTTTAATCAGGGTGCAATAATACTTATTTTTTCAATAAGATACTGTCAATACCTTTCTTTAGATCAGCTTTAGGCAAGGCGCCAACAGCCATTTGAGGCTGCCCATCCATTGGCACAAACAACAACGAAGGGATGCTGCGGATGCCAAACAAAGCCGCCAATTCCTGTTCGTTTTCGGTATTTATCTTATAGATATAAACTTGCCCTTCGTATTCTGCGGCAAGGTCTTCCAGTACTGGAGCCAGTGCCTTGCAAGGGCCACACCAATCGGCGTAGAAATCGATCAATGCGGGTTTGTCGCCAAGATACTTCCATTCCTTTGGATTGGTTTCGTAATTGGCCACCTTAGTCAAAAATTCAGCTTTGGTCAAATGTATTGCTTTCATATTTTTTACTGTTTTATTTGGAGTTTGCGGTTCTTTTCCGCTGCAAGACATCACAAACATGCCGGCAAGCAGCAGCATCCATGTTTTTTTGGTAATATTCATAACCTACGGTTTAAATGGTTTCACCTGATCTTCATATGTCCCTTTTTCATTCTTAGCATTCGAGCTGCCACAGCCTTGAACTCCGCAACAAGAAATATTCAATATTGCCTGCAACAGAAAGAATGCTGAGAACATCAATAGAACATAATCTTTCGAGTAAATGCCATACACCGCAATGGACAATCCAGCTATCAGCCGAAAAATGCGCATGGCATCCCAATTTTTCAAAAAATCTCTCTTCGTCATAATTACTACTGGAAATTAAACCATGACCCCCCGTTATACACTTCTTTATATCCTTTACTTTTCAAGAAGGAAGCAGCATTCTTGCTGCGCATGCCACTCTGGCAAACAACAATAATCACTTTATCCATGGGAAACTTAGACAAGCTGCTTGCAATCGTGTCCAGTGGAATATTCACAGAACCCTTCCCATGAGCAGACTTGTATTCTTCGCGCGTGCGAACATCCACCAACAAAGCACCATTTTCCAACAACACTTTGAAATCTACACTATCTTGCAACTTAAACAAATTACTTAAAAACCCGGCCATTTCTATTCTTCTTTTTTTGTTATTCTACGTTTAAAAATATCACCCAATAATCCTCCCAACACGGCTCCATAAATTGCGCTTATCACGGGCGACGATGTGATTGGGCATGCGCCAGTAGTGCAGCCTATATATTTCCAGTAGAAATACCCACCAATCGCCCCTACAATCACCCCTAGGACCGATGTCCAATTTTGTTTTAACAACCCCATATCCACATTTATTTAATAACAACGCAAAGATATAAATTATTTTCCATAATATATATTTTCCTAAAGAAAATAATATAAACAACTTCAAACAAACCATAAATGATCAAAACCTATCGGCCTGAAAGGGAGAAAATCTACCCATATATTCCATCATAAAGGTTTAAGGATGAAAAAAGTAACACCAGCAGCATCAATATTTCATTTTTATTCCTTACCTTTGCGCCGCTTTATAAGCAACATAATGTCTAACTTATTAATTCACTGATTAGTTTCAGAAATAAAAAAAACAAATGATTGAATCAGAAAAATTAAAACACGTAGCTCCCTTGGCCGATTTCGACTGGGATTCTTACGAAAATGGTTCCTCTACACCAGAAGTAAGTAGGGAAAAATTGACTGAAAGCTACGACAACACATTGAGTAAAATCAATGACAAAGAAGTAGTTATCGGTGTGGTAAGTTCATTCAACAAACGTGAAGTCGTTGTTAACATCGGCTACAAATCAGACGGTGTGGTTTCGATGAACGAATTCCGCTACAACCCAGACTTGAAAGTGGGTGACGAAGTGGAAGTCTATATCGAAAGCCAAGAAGACAAAAAAGGACAACTTGTTCTTTCTCACAAAAAAGCACGTGCATCTCGCTCATGGGAACGTGTGAACGAAGCTCTTGAAAAAGACGAAGTCATCAAGGGTTACATCAAATGCCGCACCAAGGGCGGTATGATTGTTGACGTATTCGGAATTGAAGCATTCTTGCCAGGTTCTCAAATCGACGTGAAACCAATTCGCGACTACGATGTATATGTTGACAAAACAATGGAATTCAAAGTGGTTAAAATCAACCATGAATTCAAAAATGTCGTTGTTTCTCACAAAGCTCTTATCGAAGCTGAATTGGAACAACAGAAAAAAGACATCATCTCCAAGCTTGAAAAAGGCCAGGTTCTTGAAGGAACCGTTAAGAACATCACTTCATATGGTGTGTTCATCGACTTAGGCGGCGTAGATGGTTTGATCCACATCACAGACCTTTCTTGGGGACGTGTTCAACACCCTGAAGAAGTGGTTAAATTGGATGAAAAAATCAACGTGGTTATCCTTGACTTTGACGACGAAAAGAAACGTATTGCTCTTGGTTTGAAACAATTGACTCCGCATCCTTGGGATGCACTTAGCGCAGAATTGAAAGTTGGCGACAAAGTGAAAGGCAAAGTGGTTGTGATGGCTGATTACGGTGCATTCATCGAAATCGCCCCTGGAGTAGAAGGCTTGATCCACGTATCAGAAATGAGCTGGACTCAACACTTGCGCAGCGCACAAGACTTCATGAAGGTAGGTGACGAAGTGGAAGCAGTAGTTTTGACTTTGGATCGTGACGAACGCAAAATGTCTTTGGGTATCAAACAATTGAAACCAGATCCATGGGAAAATATCGAAGGAAGATATCCTATCGGAAGCAAACATACTGCAAAAGTTCGCAACTTCACTAACTTTGGCGTATTCGCTGAAATAGAAGAAGGCGTTGACGGTTTGATCCATATTTCAGACCTTTCTTGGACGAAGAAAATCAAACACCCAAGTGAAATAACTCAAATTGGTGCTGACATCGAAGTTCAGGTTCTTGAAATCGACAAAGAAAACCGCCGTTTGAGCCTTGGTCACAAACAATTGGAAGAAAATCCTTGGGACGTATTCGAAACTATCTTCACAGTAGGTTCAGTACACGAAGGAACAATCATCGAATTGGTGGACAAAGGTGCCGTAGTTTCTCTTCCTTACGGTGTTGAAGGGTTCGCAACTCCTAAACACTTGGTAAAAGAAGACGGCGCACAAGCTCAAATCGAAGAAAAACTTCCTTTCAAAGTGATCGAATTCAACAAGGAGTCCAAGAGAATCATCGTTTCTCACAGCAGAACTTTCGAAGATGCCAAAAATGAAGCGGTATCTGGCGACAGAAAAGCGAAGAAAGTGAAAAAAGAAGAGACTCAAGGGAGTCAACCCAGCGTAGAAAAAACGACATTGGGCGATATTGAAGAATTGGCAGCATTGAAAGAAAAACTTTCAGGAAATAAATAAACTGATTTTCAGCCACAACAATAGATAGGCGACTTCTGAGGAGGTCGCCTATTTTGTTAATTACACTTTTTTAACTACAACTAGATGCAACTATTTGCTATTTATAACGTCTTTATAGTACAGCAAATAAACTGAATTAAAAATAATACTTATATTTGTCCTTATTACGAAAAAGTAGGCGGACAAAAAGGTAACGAAACTGGAATTTCGTTATTGCGACAAATAAGCTCAAACAAAGTAGAATATTTTTCTCAACAATAGGAGGGTCTGAATTATGAAAAAACTAAGATTTTCAATTTTTGCTTTGGCCTTTTCCGTTTCATTGCTAGCAAGCGCTCAGGAATGGGATGATATTTATGGTACTTCTTCGGAAAGCAGCACAAATACTACCCAAAAAAGCACTTCATCTGAAACAACAAAGAAGTCCAAAAGCAAAGTCATTGTCATCAAAGACAATGGCGACATGGTCATAAAAACCACCGGGAATGTCAATTCCAACTTCGATGTGGATGCCTATAACCGCCGCGATACAGCGCCGGATACCGAAGAATATGCTGACACATCGGATGTGGACTCTTTGGATTATCAGGATTATGAATATACAGACAGAATCGTAAAATACCACAATCCTGAGAACAGTGTGACAGTAGCCAGCGACGATCAGATCAATGTGTATGTTTTGAACGACGACTACAACGACTACTACGCTTATAGGGATTGGGACTTCAGCATAGGCTGGGGCTGGGGAAGTTATTATCCATGGTATTCAACCCTATACAACGGATGGTATAGTTCTTGGTATGATCCGTGGTACTACGGATTCGGATGGCCTTACTATGCCAGCTATTACGGATGGTACAGTCCTTGGTATGGAAGTTATTACGCTTGGTACGACCGCCCATACTATGGAAGTGGCTACAACTATGGAGGAAGATACAGTGCTAATGGAAGAAGGGGTGGTAACTATGCGTATGGAGAAACAAGGAGTTCTACAAGCGGCGGAAGATATGCGCTTGCAGGAACGCGTTCAGTAATTAGTTCTACAGCTAACGGCGGAAGAAGATCAAGCACTTATAGCACAGCAAACAACGATCGATCAACTAATGGAGGAGGATATGTTTACAGAAGATCTTCAAGCACTTCATCCGATGTCACTCAGCCAAGTATGCGCACTCGCACAAGTAGATCTTCGGATGCAACGACAAGAAGCAGCCAAAATTCCAGTTATGTTTATCGCCGTTCGTCAACATCCAACGAGTCTTCATCGAATTCTAGTAGAACTTATTCGGCACCTACAACAAGAAGTAGCTCTACCTATTCAGCACCATCAAGCTCCAGCGGTCGCAGTAGCGGTGGCTCTGGAGGAGGCGGACGCTCAAGCGGTGGACGAAGATAGCTTATTGGTCACTGCAAAAAAGGTATAACTAAATTCTAACTAAACAAGGAGCATATTGGTGAAGATGATGTTTTCTCAAATGCTCCTTCTTTAATAAAAATTATTTCGAGAAGAAAATTTCTTTGAATTAAAAAAATCAAGATGAAACGCACTATTTTTCTTATCTCGCTGATTGCTACATCATCAGTAGCTACATATGGACAAAATGAGTTGGATGTGTACAAACTGTCGCGTAACGATTTGACAGGTACAGCCCGTTCTGTGGCCATGGGAGGTGGCTTTTGGAGCTCTTGGCGGAGACTTAAGCGGAGTAGCCATTAACCCTGCTGGAATTGGAGTTTACAAAAGCTCGGAATTTGTCACGACACTCAATTTCCAAAATGCAAACACCAAAACGACCTTCCCCAATGGCCTTGACATGAAGGACAGCAAGTTCAAATCCAATCTTAACAACCTGGGCTATATAGCTTCCGTGCCGACAGACAATCCGGATGTTCCCCGGATTAATTTCGGATTTGCCTACAACCGGTTAAAAAATTTTGACACAAAATACAGGATGGGCGGCGGAAACCAATCTTTCTCATTGACAGACTACATTGCGGAAAAATCCTACGGAGCATCTAAGTCCGACTTGGCAAATTCAGTAACATCAGATAGCTTTGATCCTCCAACAGGCATATCGTGGCTTTCTGCCCTAGGCTACAATTCCTATTTAATAAATTATAAGGGATTAGATTCTGATAGCAATCCCTATTACTCTTCATTATTGCCGACAGGAGAAACGGTCACCCCATGGCTTGATGTGGAAGAAAAAGGGTCTATAGATAAATATGATTTTACCGCAGGGACAACCATTGGTGACAAATTGAGCATAGGGCTAACCTTATCTGTAACTGACATTAGTTACAATATGTACTCAAATTACGAAGAAGATTTTGAAACGGACAACAATTACTATTATCTCGAAAACTATTTAAAGACAGAAGGCAGTGGATTCCAGTTCAATCTTGGACTAATCTACAAACCCGTAAATGCCCTTCGTTTAGGATTTTCTTACCAATCTCCGACTTGGTATTCGATGACAGACCACTATGGAGCAAGTATTACCGATCAACTAAATGACTATGTAACTGACGCAACATATGAAGCGGGCACTACGAGTACAGGCGTTGGCTATGTAGATTACAACATGCGTACTCCTGACAGATACACCTTCAGCCTGGCCGGCATCATCGGCCAGATAGCTATCCTCAGTGCCGACTATGAGTTGACAAATTATAAAAACATGAAGCTGTCGGATGACAATGATATTACGTGGACAAATAGTCAGAAACAGTACATTAGTGAAGACTTCAAAGCCGCTAGCACATTGAAGCTTGGTGCAGAGGTACGTTTCACCCCTCAGTTCTCGGGACGCGTTGGTTACATGTGGCAGCAAACTCCGCTTGAAGCAGATTTTAAAAACGGATTGAAAGAAGTGGTCACCGGAGGAACTCTCACCAACTTCACCCTCGAAGGCGATGCCAACTACATCACTTATGGACTGGGGTATCGTTTTTCAAAAAGTTTCTACACTGATGTGGCATTTATCATGAAATCTCAGAAATCAGAGTTGTATCCGTTTTCAAACCTGTTTTTCTCTGACGACACCGATTTGGGTGTGGTCCCTGCTGAATTGAAGACAAATACTTTTTCTGGATTGCTGACATTCGGGTTCAGATTCTAATAAAAAAACAAACAAGTATATAAGAAAGCCGTTCTAAACAAGCCCATGTTTAGAACGGCTTTTTTTATTCCTGAAAAACTAATTCCGCCTTTTTTTGTACCTTTGTTGGCTTCAAAAAATTTTGATTCAGGATTAAACTTATATCGCAATGTCAACATACACGGAAGACTCACGGAAAGTGACGACACATCGTCTGATTGAGATGAAAAAACGGGGAGAAAAAATCTCGATGCTCACCGCCTACGACTATTCGATGGCTAGCATTATCGACCAAGCCGGGATGGATATTATCCTCGTGGGAGATTCTGCATCCAATGTGATGGTAGGAAACGTCACCACCCTGCCCATGACGCTCAACCAGATGATTTACCACGGGAAATCGGTGGTGAATGCAGTAAAACGATCGTTGGTTGTGGTGGACATGCCTTTCGGTACGGTTTCAGGAAACCCCTTGCTGTCGCTCGAAGCAGCTATCCGTGTGATGAAAGAAACCGGAGCCGACGCCATCAAAATTGAAGGCGGCGAAGAGATCATAGCTGATATAAGAAAAATAATTGATGCCGGAATCCCTGTAATGGGACACCTTGGATTGATGCCTCAATCGATCAACAAATACGGCACTTACAACGTGCGGGCAAAAGACGAGTCAGAAGCAGAAAAATTGGTTCGGGATGCCCAATTGCTTCAAGAAGTTGGCTGTTTCGGCATTGTTTTAGAAAAAATCCCGGCCAAATTAGCTGGCAAGGTCGCTACAGGGCTTCAAATTCCAATCATTGGTATCGGTGCCGGCGGAAAAGTGGATGGCCAAGTCTTGGTGATGCACGATATGCTCGGGATCAACAAGAACTTTTCACCGAAATTCCTCAGACGTTATGCAGACCTGCACGCTGTAATAACTTCTGCCGTTCAGGCTTATATCAAGGATGTAAAAACCCAAGATTTCCCCAACGAGAACGAAAGTTACTGATAAATAGCTCTTAGCTTTTAACGATTAGCCGTTAGCTTTTTATTTGCTAACAGCTAATGGCTAGCGGCTAGTGGCTAAAAGCTACAAACAATGAAAGTCTGCATCGCCGAAAAACCAAGCGTGGCACGTGAAATTGCCACCATATTGAAAGCCAACACCCGCAAAGATGGCTACTTAGAAGGAAACGGATATCAGGTGACCTGGACTTTCGGTCATCTTTGCACCCTCAAAGAACCCCACGAATACTATGCCCAATGGAAAAGCTGGCGGCTGGAAATGCTGCCGATGATTCCACCCAAATTTGGGATCAAAGTGATTGATAACGATGGAATAAGAAAACAATTTTCAGTTATAGAATCTCTGCTTGCCAATGCTGACGAGGTGATCAACTGCGGTGATGCCGGCCAGGAAGGAGAACTGATCCAACGCTGGGTGATGCAAAAGGCGGGATGCAAGTGCCCGGTGAAACGATTATGGATCTCATCGCTGACGGAAGATGCTATCCGCGAAGGATTTGAAAAGCTGAAAGACCAAGACGATTTTCGCAGCTTGTACGAAGCAGGAATGGCCCGCGCCATCGGCGACTGGTTGCTTGGGATGAATGCTACCCGGCTCTACACCATCAAATACGGACAAAACAGGTCGGTGCTTTCCATCGGAAGGGTACAGACCCCTACCCTAGCACTGATAGTGAACCGCCAATTGGAAATCGAGAATTTCAAACCGGAAGCTTATTGGGAGCTGAAAACAGTTTATCGAAATACGCTATTCTCGGCAACGAAAGGGAGGTTTACATCCGTTGAAGAAGGCACACAGTTTCTCGAAACAATCATCCATTCGTTGTTTGAAGTAACGGATGTTACGACAAAAAAAGGGGACGAACTCCCTCCACGCTTGTTCGACTTGACATCGTTGCAAGTGGAATGCAACAAGAAATTCTCGCTGTCGGCAGAAGACACGCTAAAAACCATCCAGTCGCTTTACGAAAAAAAGCTGACCACTTATCCTCGTGTGGACACCACTTTTTTGAGCGACGACATTTACCCAAAAGTACCAAATATACTGAAAGGCTTGGCTGGATATGAAAGCTGGACTGCACCCATCTTGGCCGGAAAAAAAATCCTGAAATCGAGAAAAGTATTCGACAACAGCAAGGTGACCGACCACCACGCCATTATTCCCACCGGAGTGCGTGCCAATAACATCACCGAAGCCGAGCGGAAGGTGTACGATTTGGTCACCCGCCGGTTTATTGCCGCCTTTTATCCGAATTGCAAGATTTCCACTACCACGATTCTTGGGGAAGCCGCCAAAGTGGAATTCAAAGCTACTGGAAAACAAATACTCGAACCTGGCTGGCGTGTCGTGTTTGATACAAAAGCCAACCAGAACGAAGAAGAAGATAACGACAAAGACGAGGAAGCCATTTTACCAGAATTTTCTATCGGCGAATCGGGGCCACACGAACCCGCCTTGTCTGAAAAATGGACGCAACCGCCGAAATATCATACCGAAGCCACTTTGTTGCGGGCAATGGAGACTGCGGGAAAGTTGGTGGACGACGAAGAATTGCGGGATGCACTCAAGGAAAACGGAATCGGTCGCCCTTCGACCCGGGCAAATATCATCGAAACCTTGTTCAAGCGCAATTATATCCGCAAGGAACGAAAATCCCTTTATGCAACTCAGACGGGTGTCCAACTCATTCAAACCATTCAATACGATTTGCTGAAATCGGCTGAATTGACCGGAATCTGGGAAAAAAAACTTCGCCAGATAGAAAGCAAGCAGTACGACACCAAACAGTTTCTGGACGAACTGAAGCAAATGGTGAACGACATCGTGGTACGCGTGAAAAGTGAGTGGGGAAAAGCCATCGCCATCGAAACGCCCAAACCCGACGAAAAAGCCGAAAGTAAAAAGGAAAGCAAACCCAAAGAATCGAAACCCCGCAAGCCAAGGGAAAGAAAAGAAACGCCAGCAGAAAAAACACCGAAACCCGCTGCAGCAGTAGAATCTATTCCTGAAATATGCCCGTTGTGTGGTAAAGGAAAGGTGATCAAAGGAAAAACGGCTTATGGCTGTTCTGAATGGAAATCGGGATGCAGCTTCCGGATACCATTCAAGGAATAAAAAAATGGAGAAAGCTTGTCTGACAAATTGCCAGCTTTGAAACATTCGCTCAGTATTTGACTTAATTCGATAAATTGAATATATGGAAGAAAAAATTGAAATATTTGAAAGTAACGATAATCAGAGCCAAACAGATTTTTATCGAAAATTTAAAGAGAAGCTGAACCAAGCCCACTCTTTTCCCACCAATTATATTTTCAAATTTATTGTCCCGGCAGAGCAAAGCAATATTGCGATGCTACACGCTATTTTTGAAAATTCGAATGCTAGCTTTTCATCAAGAGACAGCAGCAATGGAAAATACACAAGTGCCACCGTTAAGCTATTAGCCAAAAATGCGGATGAGATTATCAATTACTATCAGGAAGTGGCTACAATAAAAGGGGTGGTTATGTTGTAGATCTATTTTGATTTCGAGGAAAGACTGTTTTAATTCATGGATACGCTGCACATATGGAAAAACAGATTTCAATACCACGCTGAGTTCACAAAGAAAAATTCAGAACTTCTAGGAATTTTGCGTAATTCCGACTCGAAAAATCAAAAATAAATTTATATAGCATTCCAAGTAAGAATGCCTGATTTTATAAAAAATGAGACAAGTAGCAATTACCAGGAACTGTTAACCAAATTTCAAATCAGTTTGTGTAGAAATAACATATTATTAACGAATTATCATTGCACACAAATAAATCATGCTCTTCAGCATATTATTTTTATCTATATTGCTATTTCGAGTTAGCAATTTAAAGAATAATTCGTATCTTTGCATTACCAATTAATTACATCGCTAAAGTTACAAACCATTTAAATTTTAATGAATAATGGAGGCTTACAAAGGCTTTAAAGGTCAAAGATGGAAAGATGAGATCAACATAAATGATTTCATTGTCCAAAACTACACTGAATACACTGGAGATGAATCGTTTTTGAGCGGCCCCACTGAAGCAACGGACACGCTTTGGGCAAAACTCTCGGAAATGTTTGTCGAAGAAAAGAGAAAAGGCGTCTATGATGCGGAGACTAAGATTCCGTCACAAGTAGATGCTTACGGCCCGGGCTACATCGATCGATCGTTAGAAAAAATAGTAGGTGTACAGACCGACAAGCCTTTGAAAAGAGGAATATTCCCCAACGGAGGACTTCGTATGGTGGAACAAAGCCTTCAGGAGTATGGTTATGAATTGGATCCCGTTACAAAAGAAATTTTCACAAAATACAGAAGAACCCATAACGAAGGTGTGTTCGCAGCCTACACCCAAAGCATCAGAAATGCTAGAAGCAACGGCATCATCACTGGTTTGCCCGATGCCTACGGACGTGGCCGCATCATCGGTGACTACCGCCGCGTGGCCTTGTATGGCGTTGACCGATTGATCGTGGAACGCGAAGCTCGCTTCAAGGCTTGTGATCCGGACGAATTGACAGACGACGTGATTCGTCTCCGTGAGGAACTGAGCCAACAAATCAGTGCATTGAAAGCACTGAAACGGATGGCAGCTTCTTACGGTTTCGACATTTCACAACCCGCAGATTCTGCCCAAAAGGCAATACAATGGACTTATTTCGCCTACTTGGCCGCCATCAAAGATCAAAACGGTGCAGCCATGAGCCTTGGCCGTGTGACTACATTCCTGGACATCTATATCGAAAGGGATTTGCAAAACGGCATCATCACCGAAGAACAAGCCCAAGAAATGATCGACCATTTCGTCATGAAATTGCGCATTGTCCGTTTCTTGCGTACTCCGGAATACGATGAGCTATTCTCTGGCGACCCAGTTTGGGTGACAGAATCATTGGGTGGCATGGCTAACAGCGGAAAGTCGATGGTCACAAGAAACAGCTACCGCATGTTGCACACCTTGTATAACCTCGGACCGGCTCCCGAACCAAACCTGACCGTACTTTGGAGCGAAAGCCTTCCTGAAAATTGGAAAAACTACTGCTCAAAGGTTTCTATCGACACCTCTTCCCTTCAATACGAGAACGACGACATCATGCGTCCACAATTGGGAGACGACTACGGCATCGCTTGCTGCGTTTCACCCATGGAGATTGGAAAACAAATGCAATTCTTCGGCGCACGCGCCAACCTTCCAAAGGCGCTATTGTATGCAATCAACGGAGGAAAAGACGAAAAAACAAAAGCACAGGTAACCCCTACGGTTTTCGAACGTGTGACAGGTGACTACCTCGAATTCAACGAAGTGTGGGGAAAATTCGACAAGATGTTGGATTGGCTATCCGAAACATACGTAAAATCGTTGAATATCATCCACTACATGCACGATAAATATTCGTACGAAGCACTTGAAATGGCTTTGCACGATGTGGATGTACGCCGCACACAAGCATTCGGCATTTCCGGCTTGTCTATTATCGCAGACTCTTTTGCAGCCATCAAATATGGCCGTGTACGCATCATCCGCGATCAGGACGGCGATGCCATCGACTATGTGATTGAAAAAGACTACGTGCCTTTCGGAAACAACGATGAAAAAACAGACGAGTTTGCCGTGAAAGTCGTGGAATTGTTCATGAACAAAATTCGCCGGCACAAGATGTATAAGAATGCAATACCGACACAATCGGTGTTGACTATCACGTCGAATGTGGTTTACGGCAAAAAAACAGGAAACACGCCCGACGGCCGTCGCGCAGGCACTCCTTTTGCTCCGGGCGCCAACCCTATGCACGGACGCGACACAAAAGGCGCTGTGGCTTCTCTTTCTTCAGTCGCAAAATTGCCTTTCGAACACGCCAATGACGGAATTTCTTATACCTTTGCCATCACTCCGGACACTCTTGGAAAGAGCCGCGATGAAAAAGCATCAAACCTTTCCGGTTTATTGGATGGATATTTCAACAAGACCGGCCATCACCTGAATGTGAATGTTTTCAATAGGGATTTGCTAATCGATGCAATGAATCATCCTGAAAACTACCCACAGTTGACAATCCGTGTGTCTGGCTATGCCGTTAACTTTGTGAAATTGACCCGTGAGCAGCAAGAAGACGTGATAAACCGTACTATTACGACCGTATTCTAAGCCAATAACAACTAAATATATTTACGAGTCACGGCTACACGGGTAGTTCGTGGCTCGTTTTTCATTCATCAGATGGAAACAAAAAAAGGATATTTTCATTCATTCGAATCATTTGGCACGAAAGACGGGCCAGGCATTCGTTTTGTCTTTTTCACCCAAGGCTGCTTGATGCGTTGCCTCTACTGCCACAATGTGGACACTTGGGATTTGCACCACCACAAATACGAACTTACGGCGGAAGAAGCCGTGGAGGAAGTGGAGAAAGTGCGTGCTTTTGTTAAAGGCAGGATCACTGTTTCGGGTGGCGAACCCATGCTTCAAGCTGAATTCCTGAGCCATTTTTTCAAGCTATGCAAGGAAAAGGGGATGCACACAGCCGTGGATACTTGCGGCTTCATTTTCAACGAACACGTAAAGCAAACATTGGATCACACTGACCTAGTGTTGTTGGACATCAAGCATATTGATCCGGAAAAATACAAGCGGTTGACTTCGCAAGCGTTGAGACCCACGTTGGAATTCATGGAATACCTGCATGAGATAAATAAGCCTGTTTGGCTCCGCTATGTGTTGGTCCCAGGTTTTTCAGATGATGAAACAGATCTTCGAAACTGGGCAGCCTACACCTCCCAATTCAAGAATGTGGAACGAGTGGATGTGTTGCCTTTCCATCAGATGGCAATACATAAATGGGAAGAACTTGGAAAAAGCTATGAACTAAAAGACGTTCCTCCACCCAGCCCAGAGGAGGTGAAGAAGGCTGAAATGATTTTTAAAGAAGCGGGATTGCCGATAGCGGGAGCATGATTCCCATCAGAATATTTTGAAGTTTCAGCCCATTGCCAGAATAAATGCCCACCCTTTCCATCTTTCACACCTGTTTTCCTTATTCCGGAGGACTCTCGGAATTTCCTCCAAGGATCAATGTGCTGGGCAGCATTCCATATTTTTTTTGAAAACACCGGGAAAAATATTTCGGATCGCTGAACCCTATTTCAAAGGCTATTTCGGAAATATTCATATTTTTGCTTAGCTTATTTATCAGGATCAGGTCGCGAGCTTTCTTCAACCTGTAATTCCCAATAAATTTTCCTGTGGATTGCCCCACGATGTTCTGCAATTTTTGATTGAGCAAGGTTTTGCTCATGTTCATCGCTTCCGAAAAAGCATTCACATCAAAACCTGCATCCTTGTATTCTTTTTCCAAAACTTGCATAGCACGGTTGAGAAATCTGTTATCGTTGGACTCTTCGTCCATATTCAACAAGGCAGGATCCATTTGCATAGCAAATTCCTGTTGATTGTTTTGCCTGATGCTGAATATATTATGGATCCTCACCAATAACAATTCTTCGTTGAGAGGTTTTTGCATATATTCATCCACTCCAATCTTGAAGCTTTCCAACTTCACGTCATCGGAAATTTTTGCAGTTAATATGAGTATTGGAATATGCGAGATACTAATGTTTTCTTTCACCCGTTTAGAAAATTCCAAGCCGTCCATGACGGGCATCATCAAGTCGGTTACAATGAAATCGACGTTGTGCTGGTTCAGGCATTTCAACGCCTCTTCTCCACCACCCGCTTCAAGCACATGGTATTCAACGGACAAGACGGAACGGACGTAGGTTCTCATATCCCGGTTGTCGTCCACGATCAAAATTGTTTTCTTGCTTGTACTCGAAGCAACAGATTCAGCATCAATAATTTCATATTCTGATGGTTGGGGAATCGAAAACAAATAATCTGATATATTGTCCGGATGATACACTTCATCAGAATTCTCTGTTGGCACAGGCATCACGATTCTGACAGAAGAGCCTGATTTCTTATTGTTCAAGGCGAAAATACGTCCTCCATGCTCTTCGATAATCCGTTTGCAGAGATATAGCCCGATGCCTGTTCCACTTTGCCCAATGATCGGATGTTGGACAATATTTGCAGATTGGTAAAAACGGTCGAAAATTTTCTCCAAATCGTTCGGTTGTATTCCTATACCCGTGTCGGAAACCGACAAGTAGAGTTTTTCCTGTTGCTGTCCATCTGCAATCGAACAAGCATAAAATGAGATTTTTCCACCATCGGGTGTGAATTTCAAAGCATTCGATATCAAATTCACCAGCACTTTCTGTATCCATCCTTCATCATAACAATAATATATCTTTTTCAATCGAGTGTAGCACCTGATTTCAATGTTTCGTTCTCCACTGAATGCTTGGAACAGGGCTATGTTTTCGTCTATAAACGCATGTAGGTTGTGCATTTTCTTCGCCACCGAGATGTGTCCCGATTCTACTTTTCGAAAATCGAGGAGTTGGTTTACCAATCCCAATAGCGATTTCGAATTTCGGTCCACAATGCGTAGCTGTTCGATCACCGATGGGTTCTGGCTCAATTTCAAGGCGCGGGATATAGGCCCTAATATCAGAGTGATGGGCGTACGGAATTCGTGGGTAATGTTCGTGAAAAATGAAATTTTATCAGCAGTGATCTCTTGTATTTTTTCCGATAGTTCAATCAATTGCTCTTTTTGCTCCACCAGCAGGTTGTTCTGCCTAGAGAGTGCTTCCATCTTTTCCTCCAAGGCCACAGTCCGCTCCTTCACTTTTTCCGTCAAAATTGTTTTTTGCTGTTTGTAGGTCGAAATCTTCCACTGTAAATAGGCGTAGAATAAAAGAGCAACAACGAGTAGCACAATTAAATAAAACCACCAAGTCTTGTAGAAGAAAGGAGCCACAAAGATCGCCAATTCGGCTGTCTGCTCATCTTCGCTGTTCATAAGTGATTGGACTTTGACCTGCAGCGCATAGTGACCCGATTTCAAGTTGGTATAACTAGCATAATGATGCTTCGGGTCACATTCAATCCATCTGTCATCAAACCCTTTCAAGCGATAAAAATACTTATACTTTTCAGGATTTTCAAAGTCCAAGGCGGTGAATTCGACTGAGAATGACTTGTCGCGTTCGTGCAAATGGACCTCTTTAGCCCATGAGATGCTTTGGCTGAGATAACCATTCCCTCCTTGCCTGATGATATTGTTCTGTACAATCAATTGCGTAAACACAATCCGGGGATGCTTGCGGGCCACACGGTTTACTCCTTTCAGACCGATGGCGCCATTCAGTCCTCCAAAATAGATCATCCCTTCCCGCGAACGGCAGTAGGAATTCCAATAAAATTGGTCGGAAGGCAATCCGTCTTGTTCATAATAATTGGCAAAATGCCCCGATTTCACATTCAGGCAAGAGAGGCCCTTGTTTGTGCTGATCCATAAGCGGTGCTGCAGATCTTCCACAATGCCGTAGATAGTGTTGTCGGGCAATCCGTCTTTAACGGTCATGTTCTGGAAGTTTTCGGAAGAAATTCTGTCCGAACTGATCTTATAGAGTCCATATCCATTGCTTCCCAACCAGATGGTTCCATCGGCAGCTTCGCAGATGCAAGATATTTTTTCGATCAATTTGCTGCCGGGATCGTCCAGCTTGTATTCAAAATAATGATACCGGATGTCTTTGCGGTTTCTGGCAAACGAATACAAATCGAGTACAATCAATCCGTGGTGCGTCCCTATCCACAACCGTTGTTTCCGATCAATCAGCATTCCCACGAGCGAATTGTTTGGCAACCTGTCTGTTGGAAGAGCAAGATTAGTAAAGGTTTGTTTTTGCAGGTCAAAAAAAGATAAGCCTTCGGCCGTGCCCACCCACATGCCCAAATTCAAATTATCAAAGCACAAAGAACCTATAAAATCACTTTTGAGGGAGCTATTCCCCACGTTGTAGCGTGTAAAGGTTGGCGATATCAAACGATCCATCTTCAGGCTGTTTAGGCCTCCCCCCCAAGTAGCAAACCATAATTGGTTTCGATCATCTTCTTTGATGTCGTTGACCGAGTTGTGGCTCAAAGAGTTCGGATTTTTGAAATCTTGGTAAATACGGATGAAAGAATCGCTTCCATGAATTTTAACACCCACCCCCTTTCCAATATTGCTGATCCATAAATTGCCGTTAGTGTCTTCGAAAACGCAGCCAACAGGAGTCGTTCCCCGGTTTTCGGCTTGGTTTAGCCCGTAAGTGAGCAATTCGATATTCAGATTACGCTGCACCATTTTGATCAGGCCATTGAGCTCTGTGCCAATCCACAGAATTGCTCCGTCTGCAAGCAGGCAATTCATCAAATTGAAATTGATGCTGCTGCCCGAAAATTCTCCAGCAGATTCCATTTGCACAAAGTTATCGCTCTTGGGATTGTAAAAATTGATTCCTTTGAGACTTGAAATCACCAGTTCATTGTTTGCCGTCACAGCAAGTCCTGTGATGTAACTTTCAGTCAAGGAATAAGCTTTTTCGTCGTTGGGCGTGTAGTGTTTGTGCTGATAGCTCTTCTGATTGTAGCGATACAATCCCCTGTTGGTTCCAATCCATATTTCTTTGTTATAGACGCAGAAACAATGAATTCGGCTCTGCTCATCGAAAATTGTTTTGTCAAATATGGGGCGAAGAGACATTTTGTTTTTTCCTGCTGTTTCCACTTTGTAAACATTGCGGTCGTATCCCACCCATACTTCGTTTCCCACCTCGCCCAACGCCGTGATAGGTGCAGAATGCTTGTCATAAGTGGAGAAAAGCAAGGCTGACCTTTTTATTTTCCCATCCTTACCCAACTGGATCTGGTAAAGATTTGTTTGGGTAGCTATCCATAGATTCCCTTTTCTGTCTTTCAATAGAAATAGTATGGGGATTTTAGATAAATCCTCGCTTTGGAACACCGAATAATCGATGGATTCGAATCGTCCAGTTTTCAAATTCAAGAGATCCAGACCAGCTTCCGAGGCAATCCACAAGCGGTGAAATTCATCTTCACACACTCCGTTTACAAAATTAGACCGCAACCTTATCCCTTCCGATGATATGTTGTAATTGACAAAATTAGTCCCATCGAAACGAGACAGCCCGTTGTGGGTGCATAGCCAAAGAAATCCTTGGCTATCTTTGTAGATGTTGTCAATGTAGTTGTGCGGAAGGCCGTCGTTGATCGTGATGGCCGAAAAATTGTAATGCTCAATAATGCTCTTAAATGAAACCTGGGCTACAGTTGATGTTATTAGCCCCCATATGCTTATCCACAAAAAAATCGTTCGCCGGACTGGATTTCTGAATTTTATACATTTGCAATCTTCATTTCTTTTCATAGATATCAGTTATCTTACTTGGATAACATAATTGTTACGAAGATATATATTTAGCTGTTATATTGAAAAGAAAACTGCAAAAAGCAGTGCTAATAAGAATCATAATTCTATTACATTGCAAATGTATGGCGTTTTAGGTTTGCTTTTAACACCCATCCTATATGAATAATAACCAAGGGTACGAATGTCTTCCGCATGGATAATTATTTGCAATCTCTCTAATCCCATATTTTGTGCATGCCTGTGAATTTCTATTTTTTTATTTTGGCCAAGTGGTATGCCTTAAATCTTGATGTAAATCTTCTTTTTGTAGAGCGGATAGCCCACCAACCAATTAAGCAAAACAAAGGAGACGGCATAGATCAAAGATGAAAAATAGGGATCGGGAATCGCGCTTGCAAGCATTTCGCAGGCAACTTTTGAAACCCGGTATTCGTTGAAAACTGCCGCCAAAATTTCGCTCAGAATATAGATGAATAGCGGGTTGACTCCAAACACGATGAAGAACGATGTCCACTGCGTATTTCCCTTGAAATCGATGACGTAGATCAGGAATGCCAAAAGGCTGGTGCATAAACCGCAAGTGAAAAGCACAAAGCTGGGAGACCAAATGCGTTTGTTGAAAGGCAAGCCGTAAGAAAGTGCAAGCCCGATTGCCATCAGGATGAACCCAAACAAGAAAATGTGCAGCATTTTTTCATCCAAGCGTTTGAATTGCATCAGCAGTTTCCCACACCAAAAACCAATCAGCGTGTGGGCAATGGATGGGAGTATCCCCAATAAGCCTTCTGGATCCACAGGACTCTTGTGATAGACATGCGCTTCACCCAGCAGACCTTTATCTATGATTGACAATATGTTAGTGGTATCACACACATATCCGTTGCCCACCAGCAACACGATGGCATATCCCACCAGCAGCACACAAATGAGCCACGGAAACCGTTTGTGATTCACACTTATAGCCAGCAAAGAAACAATGCCGTAGCACAAAGCTATCCGTTGCAGAACGCCAGGTATGCGAAGGTGGTCAAATGGGAAAAAATCTCCTTTCAAACAACTTTCGAACCAATAGAGCCCCCAACCAAGCAACAAAATGATGAGGGTCCTTTTCAGAATCTTCCTAACGGTGGAGGCGGAGCTTTTGAACTCGAATTTTTGGAGTGAAATGTAAGTGGAGATTCCCACCATGAATAAGAAAAATGGAAACACCAGGTCGGCGATTGTCAAGCCATTCCATGCCGCGTGCCGCAAAGGGGCATAGGACGCTGGGCCTCCATTATTTACCAAGATCATGCCCGCCACTGTTAGTCCCCGCAAGACATCCAGCGACAATAAGCGTTGCTTTTTTTCAGCTATCTCCATATTTTATCGTTTCTATGTGGTCGTTGAGATTAATATTTACTGAAAGCTTCTGCATATGCGGCTTTGGCCGTTTCCACACAATCCCCTTCTGGCTCTGCGGAATACGGATTTGTTGCCTTCGTCCAGGGTTCTTCCATGGCGTAATAATCCAGCGTTACTAATGGTTTGCGATCAAAGACATCATTCAACGTTTTCCAGTAAGCGTCCCAGCGTTTGTAGTAGAAATCCTTCAGAATGCCGTTCCATTCCTTGTGTGCATAGTCGCGCAGCCCGCCATCGTCTGCCGAAATGCGATTTCCCCACGTGGTGATTTGCACACGTGCATTCCATTCGTAAAGGTTCTTCTCCTCGTCGTTGTTTCCCAAGCTGCGTGCTTGTTGAATCCAGTTGCCTACACGGAATTCTTTCCGGGTGCCGAGGAGTTTGTCTTGCAAGAGGATGAGGTCGAGAAACTTTTTGGATCCTTTCTCAAACCCTTCCCTGTGGAAACATTTGAAGTCGGCCACCGTGTGGTTATAAACTTCGCGGGCATGGTCGGCAATAGACTGACGCACGATGTCCACTAGGTCGTATTCGAAGTTGTTGTTTCCCCGGTATTTGTCTGCCACGCTAAGCATCAGTTTGGCAGCATCGCGGGTTGTCACCGGGTCGTAATAGTTTTCGAGCTTTGCCCAGCTCGATGTCTGGAACGCATTGAGCGAAGGGCGTGCGCAAAGGATCGATTCCAGTGTCCCTTGTTGGTTGTTGCCGCGAGGACAGTTCAGGATGCTATTTGCCAGAATGCCCCAGGCTTTTTCAATGGTTTCGTCCTTTTTTCCGTATCGGGCAAACAAATATTCTTTCAGCCAGCTCTCTTTGGTTACTTGTGCTTCTCGCCAAGGCAATTCGGTCATCAGTTCAAACATCATCGGGTTGTTTTCTATCCCTTCCATGGTGAGGCCGATCCCTTTCATCTGTGCAGCCAAAGGATTGGTTCTGGTTTCATAAAAGTTTTCGAGCAACTGATCCATCCGTCCGTGAATCCCCACTTTCGCGCCAAAGTTTTCAAGCATGCAGAATAGCCAATTGTGTTTTCCATAACCTTTCTCACGGTACCACAGCGATGGTTTCATGCCCCACATTGGCCGGCATTCGCTGAACAGGTCGAGAATCAGCAAGTCTCCTTGCCGGAGGTTTTGAATTACTTCTTCACGGGGATTTTCTGTCCAACCCTGAATCACCCAAACTGCTTTTGGATTCACTTTTTTCATCGCTTGCATGATGGCTTTTCCAGCTGCATCGAAATCTATCTTGTCCATTCCTTCGGCTTCGTGGAATGGATCCATGGAATAATAATTGGCCTTTCCGAAAAGAGCTTCCTGTTCTTTGTAATAGAGCGAAGCAATTTCCTCGAACCGGCTATCGGTTGGCAACAAGAAAGTGGGACGTTTGTATCCGTTCCACAATTTGGCATCAGCCACTTCTAATCCCAGCTTTTCTTTTGCATTGTGCGGCATCATCCCTGAATAACCTGGAAATACCGGTTCTATTCCAAATTCTTTCATCCGGAGCAATATCTTCTTTTGAAGTGCTTCCTGCTGCTTATACCAAGAATCTGGGTTGGGGCCACCCCAACCTTCGAGGTTGTTCATCTCCCACCAAGCCAGGAAAGCCGGGCCGGCAATGAAGCTGCCAATATCATCCTTGTTGTATCCGAGCTTTTTCAGCATATTATTCCAGATGCATTCTTCTCCGATCACGTTCAGAGGCAAATTGATGCCGTGCAACGCCATCCAGTCGATCTCTTTTTGCCAACGATCCCAATCCCAAAAAGCCATGGAATAGGAAAAGGTGCAATAGTTGAAATCATAACGCAGCTTCAAATCGGTGCTGTGGCGTTCTTTTTTAGGGATTGCGGGCAACACTTCAGGTAATTTTGCAGTCATTCCGTTCCAAGACAAGTGTATGCCTGCATAGTATTTCAAATACCAATTGATCCCTACCGAAATGCTGACATAATTGTTCCCTCGGATCAAGACTCGTTTCCCTTTTTGTGATAATTCGAAATAATCTTTGTTCCCGTCTTTGGCTACTTCTATTGCAAACTTTTTGGATGCTCCCGGATCAATCCGTTCCAGCATATCCGCGATGGGATTAGCAAACACAGCCGAAGAAAACAGGCTGATCAAAACCAAGGTGATATATCTTTTCATCATTATATAAATAGTATTAAATATTCATTTATTCAACCAACCAATCGATTCCCAACGGATTGTTGGACAATCGTGCGATCAAGGGCAAACTTTCGTTGTCCACTATCCACATTTGCGTGGGATCAATATCAGCAATAACAGCAAGAAGGGTCATACCTCTGAATGTCTGCTTTTCAGCATTTTGAGTATTCAATCGATAGACCGTTTGATTGTAGAGAAACCATCCTTTGGCATGCAAATCTTTCAAGGCCTGGCGGGAAACAAATCCAAATGTTTCATTCTTCTTGAGATTTTCAATTCTCCCATCTACTGGCTGTAGCCAGCTCAAGGCATCTCCGTTTTCTATCGATGTTTTTCCCATCGCATACTTGCCTGCTTGCCAATGAAAGTTGTGGTAGATTTTCCAGTGGACATGCACGCTGTCACCCTCTTCAACGATCTTCACCTGATAGGACCTCGTTTGCTGGTGCATCGTAAATACAAACTTTCCATCCAGCAGGGCAGTCTGCCCGGCAACCACTGTACAAAGCAATAGTAAAGTTCCTAAAATCGTGGCTTTTATTTTCATAACTCACTTTCCTTAATTCGATGGAGGCAATATGCGCGTTCCCCAATCGGACGGTTTGTTTCCCATTTTCAAGATCAGAATACCTCCGTTCACCAATTCAGCATGTTCGAGCCATGCCCGCTCTATTTTCACCCCATTCAAAGTAGCACTCTGGACAAAGCGATTGTCCTCCGATAAATTCAAGGCTTGAACGTTGAATTTTTTCTCCCGGGATATACCGATCGTGTATTCACTGAGCAAGGGTGAATTTATCAGGTAATAAGATTGGCCGGCATTCGGATAAAGCCCCAACATGTGGAAGGCAAGCCAAGAGGACATGGCTCCCGAATCGTCATTTCCCGGTAGCCCGCCAGGAAGGTCGCTGTAATTCTGTTTCACGATTTCCCGAATCCGCATTGAACTCAGATCAGGCCTTCCAATCCAATGATAGAGGCAAGGTGTCAGGAAAGAGGGTTCGTTGTTGACATTGTAATATCCTTTATCAAAAAATATATCCAATCGTTTCCTGAAAGCCTCTTTTCCACCACACTTCTCAACCAGTCCCGGGATGTCGTGTGGTATGCTCAGGGAATATTCCCAAGAAATGCCTTCGTAGAAGAAGGCACTCCACCAAGCCACATACCAAGGAGATTCACGGGTATCTGGTTTGTAAACAAAAGTCGGATGTTGAACCTTCGATTTACCGAAAGGGAGCGAATCGAGCCATACCCCATCGGCGGAGCGAGGCATAATGAATCCGCGGACACCATCCTGCCGGCAGTCGTCGCGCCATAGGTTTTTCCAATTATTGGCTTTGCGGATGTATTCCCGATAGAGATCTTCTCGGCCCAAGCCTTTTGCCAGAGTGGCAATGTTGTAATCGTTGTAGGCATATTCCACTGTCCTATTGCCTGCCCGGTCTATGCCGTAGGGGACATAGCCGAGTTTGTTGTATTCGATGAGCCCGCCACGCCCCTCTTGCTCCTCGTTGCCTCCCGGCGGAACGGTTGCATCCTTGATCATGGCCTGTAAAGCCAATGTATAATCGATCCCTTTCAACCCTTTCACATATGCGTCGGCAATCACCGCTTCGGCATTGGAGCCACCTTGTGTCCTTCCGTTGCTGTTGCCGCTGCGTGCGTCGGGCATGTATCCATCCCTTTTGTATATGTTCACCAGAGAGTTCACGATGTCAGTCTGCCGTTGGGGATTGAGCAATGTGATCAACGGGCTGGAAGTACGATAGGTGTCCCAGATGGCATAAAAGTCATCGTAGTAAGGAACAGGGTCTGTCCACAGTGGATTTTCGCCCGAACGATCTACCGGCATCAGCAGCGTGTGGTAGATTGCGGTGTAGAACATTCTTTTTTGTGCGGCGGAAGCATTCCCTTGCAAGGCAATTCGCCCGAAAAAGGTTTCCCATTTGGCGCGTAGGGCCGACAATTGACCCGAGAAATTCCAGTGGGGAATATCTTGTTGCACATTTGCTTGAGCCTTGAGGGAACTGAGAAAGGAGATTCCCACTTTGAATTGAATCGTAGTAGCCTGATTCTCTTGTCCGAATGCCACCAATGCTCCCGTCTTTTCCCCTTCATCAAACTGGGATTTCAACACATCGGACATTGCATCGCCTTTCCATGTACGTGTTTTCACAAAAGGCCGATCGGCAACGGCATAAAAATAAACAGGGTATGCCTTTCCGTTGTTCCAGCCTCCCCGAATACGGCTGTATCCGCGGATTTCGGTATCAGAAATAATTTCAATTTCGGAACCGACAAATTGTTGTGCCTCGCGGGCATCCGGAATTTTATTTTCCCCCAGGAAAAATCCGGCGTCTATCATCAAGGCCCTGCTTGAAGAGGCCGGGTAATGAAACTGGTAGAAAGATGCCCGTTCGGAAGTGGTTAGTCGCACTTTGATCCCATTTTCCTGAAAGCTTGTTTCATAATACCCTAGCTCCATCTTTTCGTATTCGCGATGAGCCTCGTGGGATGTTGCTGACAACTCGCCACAAAAAGGTTGTATCAATATGTTACCGTATTTGGGGCCTCCTCCTGTGCCACTCACATGCACTTGTGAGAATCCGGTGACAGCTTCGGGCATCGGAAGCCAGCCGCTGTTTGGTTTGCAACTGCAATCGGGTCCCGGCTTCACCATGCCGAAAGGGGCGGAAGGGCCTACGAAGACCCGCCCCAAACCCTCGGAGCCGATTCTGGGATCGACGTACTGCCCCCAGTTGTCAGCTTGTTGACTACAAAGCATCGGAAAATTGGATGCGCATAGTGCCGTTGCTAGTATGAATCGAATGAGAGTTTTCATCAGGTTATTCGTCTGTTAGTAACAAAGTGAAGGCATTGGAAAAATCGTGTAGAAATTTTTCTAACTCGGTCTTAGGCTCTATGGTCATTGCCTGCTTCATCAGGTACTGATATTCCTTTAATCGAGAGTCTTGTATCTCCTTTTTTCCCAATTTACCTCCGAAACGCAGTTTGAAGAAATCCACCAGCAAGTCCATTCCATTCCAATCCATTGTTTTGCTGCATGTTATTCCTACTGATTTGAATAATTCATTGGCTGTCATCGCAATGAATTTCTCCCTCACTATCGGGATGAAATCATTCACATAGCGCAGGCGAACCAGCTCTTTCAAATGAAAAGCACAAAATTGTTTGTAATTTGTCGAAGTGAGGATAGCGTTGTCCCAAACAAGCTTCTTTCCTATCGATACCAGCGAATCGTGTTCCAGTTGATATTTTCCGAAAAAATGATTGAAAGAAGGCACAGAATCGAGAACCACTGTTTCTATTGCGCTTACTTTCCCATTCTCGATGTTGACCACTTTATAGGCAGGGATATAGCCTGCGGTCGAAGGCACCTGTATGTTGGTCAACCGGTTTCCCTTTTTGGAGACGTGAACAGCCTCGTCGTTGAGATGGATATGCCCGCCAAAATGCAAGCTGATTCCCGCATCTGCCAAGGTGTCGGCAATTCCGGGCGAAGGTAGGCGTTCGAGGTCAAATCCTCCCGGGGCAGCCATTTTCCGGATATATCCGGTGGCACCGTGGTTGTAATCGAGCATCGGGTAATGGCTGAACGCGATGAGTGTCTTGTGTTGCCTTTTTGCTTCTTGCGTAACTTTTTGGATCCAGGGAAGCAAATAGGGTTTCTCTTGAAAAATCTGGGTATATCCCACCCTTGCGCCCCCGAAAGAGAAAATGGAATCTCCAACGACCTTTTGCGGAAGATACACGGAGGCATCGAGTGCCAGAAGCCAAAGCCCTTTGACAGGTTCCACGAGATAGCTCGCATCCGGGATGTGCGGCTTTAAGTTTTTCCAAGAATAATTTCTTTTGGTAGTTCCCGATTCAGCGATAGCCAAATCGTAGGAATAGTTTGTGTAAGTATAAGAGCTGAAAGGCGACTCCCAATAGATGTATTCCTTTCGCGGATAGAATCCCGCATCCGAAAGCTCGTCCATGATCTCCTGGTATCCCCAGCATTTCATTTCCCCAAGCGAGTCGTTGGTTGTGAACGGACGGGAGGGATCGTGATTTCCGGTCATGGCAAAAAAGTGCATCCCATACCTTGCCGAATATTCGGCAAGGATACGGTGAAGCAATTGAATATTTAGTTGTTGGCCATTGTCGGTCATATCCCCAGATAGCAATACCCAGCGGATCTGCTTGGCTGCGGCATCGTTCAATGCTGCGATGAAAGCAAAGTAGTTTTCGTTGAATAGCCGGGTGGAATGCAACTGGTCGTCCATGCTCCGCAAATGGATTGTATCCTGAATATGGGGATCCGAGATAACTGCTATTTGCCACTTGTCTTTCTTTTTGGGCTGGGCATGAGGTGCTGCCCATGTGTGGATGCTCATGGAAATCAAAAACAAACTAGAAAGCAGGTATCTTTTCATCGGATTGGTTATTTGAAATTTACAAGATCAAGTCCTTCTACCCCTTTTTGAAAATAGGTTGAAGCAAAGTAGGCGGGGCGGGTATCTCCCCAGCGTACAGAGGAATTCCGAATTTTCACATTGGTTGCATTTTCTAAATAGAAGCCATACGTTTTTCCTTTGATGAATTCATCCCCGTTGCATGGACGCTTGTCATATATGCCGCCTTCGAAATTAGTCCGTTTGCAGATCAGCATATCCACTTGGTCGAAATAGACATTCTGTATCCTGTCGCTATGGTCAGCTCCGACGAAAACACCATTTTCGCTTTCGCATTTGATGTTGCTGAAATAGATGTTCGAGACAACTCCCACGTTGTAATCGGCCATTCCTTTGGGAAAACGCCACCCGGCATCCTTATGGTCTCCCCCTTTGCGAACGTAGGCGGTGACATAAATTGGTTCCGATTTCCCCCACCATACGTCCGAATAGAGTTTACAATCTACAAATATATTGGAAAAAACAATATTTTCCACTACCCCTTCGTCCCGGTTTTGAATGCCGATTCCCCGGTTGCTATCCTTGATGATGCAATTGTCGAAGACCACGTGGCTGATGCGGTCCATATTTTCCGATCCGATCTTGATGGCACACGAGCGAGAAGTCATCACGCAATTGGTGACCGTGACATTTTCACAAGGCCCGTACTGGGCATATTCCCTTCTGTTTTTGAGGCATATGCAATCATCTCCCGATTCGATGTGGCAATTGCTTATCCTGACATTGCGGGAATGGTCGATGTCGATGCCGTCCCCGTTGCGCACTTTCAGGTTGTTGAGCAAGCTGATCCCGTCTATGGCCACGTCGTTGCATCCAACCAGATGCACGGCCCAATAGGCCGAATTGCAGATGGTCACATCCTTGATCCGGATATTCTCCCCCTTGATCAACGTCAAGAGATGCGGGCGCGGGTCAAATTCGTGGACGGGCTTCAATTCGTAGGAATCGCTCAGCTCTTTGCCCATGAAGGCGATACTGTTTCCGTCTATTTTCCCTTGTCCGGAGATGGCGAATTGTTTGATGTTTTCTCCGCTGATCCACATCATCCCTTCCCCCTTGTTTTCCCCGAAGGCGCTTTTGGTGTATAGTTTTTCATCCGGACTCGCCAGCAGGGTTGCATTGGCCTCCACATGAAGCTCCACAAAAGAAGCTACGGTGAAAGGTCCTGTTATATATACTCCTCCGCCAGGAACGATCACCCGTCCTCCACCAGCTTCGTTGCATGCGTTTATCGCCTTCTGTATGGCTTTGGCATTATCCGTGAGGCTGTCTGCTTTTGCCCCATAGTCGCAAATGTTGAAATCTCTTGTTTTGCCAGTGTGGCAGGATGTCATAAGCCCTATTCCTAAAAGGGCCGCCAAAAGCTTTAGTCTCATCATATTCTGTTCATTAGTTGTTAACTCTTATAATTTGTTCTTTTTTATCTAATGGGAGAAATACCCGTTCAAGTGATTCGCCCGCTACATCGTCCATTATGATAGCCGGGCGATAATCTGGTTCGGCCAATTTCAGTGTGACGTTTTTCAATGTAATATCCTTGGCGTGACGGATATATAGCCCCCACGAAGGCAGCTCGCCGAACATGCTGAATTCCGGGTATTTATCGATCTGCTCGGGAACTTGATCCAAACGGTTCAATGGTATATAAGCCATTCCTTTGGTTGCCCTTCCCGGACAAGTTATTTCAATATTTTCGAGACGAACGTCTTCTATGCAATGGCCGGGTATGCCTGTGATAGACGAGGGAAACGGATTGTGGAAAAAATCTACCTCCGGCCCACGCAGATCGTAGTTGATGTCGGGCCTGCCAAACGGGATTTCCACGTACATGTCCTTGATAGATATATTCTTTATTGTTCCGACACGTCCGCCGGCCCTATGCCCCAAACGGATAAAAATAGCATTCCCTGTATTCTTGGCCGTAATCCGGCTCACTTTAACATTTTCAATATCACCTCCGTCAACAGACTCAATTGCAATAGCCGAACGAAAGGTGTCGAGCACACGAATGTTGTCGATCGTAATATTCTTAAAACCTCCCCAGGAAGCTGTTCCGAATTTAATGGCGCTAGCACTGCTGCGCACCTCGCAATCGGCAATATAAATGCTGTCGTTGCAGGCATTCGGATGGTAGGACTTCAGGCAAATGCCATCGTCTGCGGAATTTATATTGCAGCGGGTAATCTTTACCCTGCGGCAATCCGTTATGTCAATTCCATCGTTGTTCCAATAGGCCCTGTTTGTCATCGAAACCTGGTCTATCGATAAATCAGAACAAAGACCAAACGTGATGCCCCAACAAGCACTGTTCGTCAGATGCAATCCTGTAACAGATATATTCTCGCACCCGTACAGAAAAAACAGTTTTGGACGAGCAGTTTCATTCGGACGCATTCTTCGAACGTTATAATTTGGATCTATGCGCACTCCGGCATTATGCAAGCTGTCTATATTCAGAGCTAAAGCCAGTCCCTGTCCATCGATTGTACCTTCACCGCTTATGGCAATGTTTTTCACCTTGTTCCCAAGAATCAAAGCCAGCTTTGAGTTATCGCTTTTTTCCGTTGTATTTTCATCTTTATTTAAAGGATAATAATCGTCAGGATTTGTGCTTCCCAATAGAACTGCATCTTTTTCGAGATACAACTCAATGCCCGACTTCAATTGCAAACAGCCGGTAAGATAAACACCTCTCGGAAAAACAATTCTCCCGCCTCCTTTTTTGCCTAACAGGTCTATCACTTGCTGAATAATTATAGTATTCAGCGTTTTACCATCAGGGATCGCTTTCCCGTGAGTTACAATATTGTAATCCCGGCCCCATACAGTAGGGATGGTAAATAGCAAAAAGATTATTATGCAAATATATTTCTTCATCAACCATATGCTCTTTATTCCAGAATGGATTGCGGCCAATTCTCCTTTTTCACAGCCCAACTTTTATTCGGGACAGCCCCCATCACAAATTCAAGGATTCCACCCTCAAGCACCTGCTTATGAGCTATGTAACTATTTTCGAATCTTTTTCCATTCAACGTAGCCGACTGGATATAAATGTTCCCGGATGAGACTCCATGAGCTTTCACGACAAACTTTTTACCGCTTTCAAGGCGGATAGTCGTCTTTTCAAATGCAGGAGAGCCAATTACGTAATATGGATTTCCGGGACAAACAGGATAAAAACCGATTGCAGAAAACACATACCAGGCAGACATCTGGCCGGCATCGTCATTACCCGACAATCCTCCCGGAGCATTCACATATTCTGTGTTGCGGATATGGCGAACCTGCTTTTGGGTTTTCCAGGGCATACCCACATAATTGTATAAGTATGCTATCTGATGGCAAGGCTCATTACCATGCCAGTAGCGCAATTCGCTAAACATGGAATCGAGCTTGCTTACAAACTTATTCTTGCCTCCCATCCATTCAACCAATCCTTGCACATCCTGCGGAACATACCACGTGTAGTGACAAGGCGCCCCTTCCGTAATGAACCGTGCGAAGCCAAATGCATTGTCAGCATCAAGGAATGTGCCGTCGGCATGCCTTCCCTGGGCGTATCCGGTTCGTTGGTCAATCACATTTTGCCAGTTCTTTGCACGCTTAGCAAGCAACTTATAATCTGAAATCTCCCCAAGTTGCTTGGCCACTTGCGCCAACACGTAATCATCATACGCATATTCCAATGTACGGGAAACCTGCTCGTTCGTATGAAATGCTTCCAGCACAGAATCTTCCAACGGAATATACCCGTACTTCAAATAAGAAGCCAAGGCCCTGCGGCCCATACCGTTTTTATAATCTTCGGACGAAGCCGGCGATTGAAATGCATTTTTGCGCATTGCTTCATATGCGGCCTTTATATCAAACCCTTTTATACCTTTTATATAAGCATCTCCGATAACCGAAATGGCATGATCGCCAATCATGGCGGCCGTGTAACTGTTCCAACAGGGAAAAATGGGTAACCAACCGCCTTGCTTGTATTTTTCGATCAACGACCGGACCATCTTGCCTTCGCGTTCCGGATCAATTATTGTCAACAGAGGATGCAAAGCGCGATAGGTGTCCCACATGCTAAAATCATCGTAATAATCACCATTCTCCACCTGACAAATTGGTGTGCCTTTTGCAAAAGAAGGATAACGGCCATCCACATCATTGAATACCCTGGGCAAAAATGACGACCGGTATAAAGCTCCGTAGAATTTCTCCTTTTCTTCCCTACTGCCACCTTCTACTCTTATTTTAGATAGCTGTTGTTCCCAGCATTGTTCAAGTTGCTTTCTGCACTGATCGAAGTTCCAATGCGGAATCTCTGCATCCAGATTATTCAAGGCACCTTTCATGTCCGTAAAAGAGGAACCTGCTTTCACCATCACTTTTTCATGCGCAGCAACCTTGAAGCCGATAAAAGCACCGATATTGCATTTTTTCCCAATTGATTTCTGTTTTGAATAAACCAGGCTATCCTGATAAACGCCATAGGTTGAAGGTTCTTTTTCGAACCGTAGAACAAAATAGCCACTAAATCCGGTGGGCCTGCCCCACCCTTGATAAATACGATGAGCCGGATTGTATCCCCTAATCTCACGTTTTTCCAAATCTATTTCTATATACCCTTCCCCTTGATCGCTATTGGGATTCACTATCAGATAAGCCATTCCCGCTTCATCATAAGTAAAACGAAACAAAGCAGAATGGGATTGGGCGGTCATTTCTGCCTGTGCGTGATAATCCTCCAGATAAGCCGAATAATAGGAAGGAGTTGCCGTTTCCTTTTCATGAAAAAAGGTAGAAGCTCTTTCTGCGGGAGTCGTTTTCAATTCTCCCGAAATTGTCATCAAAGTCATGCTGCCGTAATCCTGCGTGCATCCTCCCACAATCCAGTGCGAATTGCGGAATCCCTGCAATTTGCTATCCCTGTAGTAATACGGAGCAATGCATTTTTGTTCAGTATCCTGTGTCTGCGGTGTCCAGAAGTTCATTCCATGAGGTACCAGCACAGCGGGCAAAGTCTGCCCATATTCTTCTGAGTGCTTGCCGAACTTGCCTGCTGTTTGGGTTACGCTTGCAGCTGTTCCCACGCGAGTATCGACATATTGTCCTAACAACTCCTGCGAAGTCGTTCTATTACACAAGCAACACAAAAAAAATAAGAAAAAGCACTTCCTGTTGTTCATAGAGTTAAAAGTAGAGCCAAGATCAAGCATAGAAAATGGGGAGAAGGATGAATATCTTTACACGTATAGCAATAAGACAATTTATTACCTTCTCCCCAAGAACACGGCACGATGGCCTTACCTCTATTTACTTAGTATCCGGTGTTTTGTGTCCAATTGGTGTTAGAGTTCATAACACTTGTTGGAATTGGAAATATACGGCGCCATGTCTCTGTTGCGGCATTCGGATTTACAACATGTTTCAAACCCCAGTCATTTTCGAACTGACCAAAACGGATCAAGTCGTTGCGGCGCCACATCTCACTAAAGAACTCAC
>DBTT01000015.1:4616-4885 GCA_002307185.1 Bacteroidales bacterium UBA1309 | reverse complement strand
GTGCCCAAAACAGGACTCGAACCTGCACAGACTTGCGTCCACTAGTCCCTGAAACTAGCGTGTCTACCGATTTCACCATTTGGGCAAATTTAAAAAGGGCATGTTGTATAAATAAAAGGCGTGCTCAGGATGAGACTCGAACTCACACGGGCGATCCGCCCACCACCCCCTCAAAGTGGCGTGTATACCAATTTCACCACCTGAGCATTATCTTTTATACTAAAAGAGCGACCTCCGTCGCTCGTTGAGCGAAAAACGGGACTCGAACC